>DAOQWL010000025.1:0-66988 GCA_035342095.1 Sedimentisphaerales bacterium
GTCCCTTCAGGAGGACCACTTCATGGTCCGATACAAAAAAGCGAAGAATACCTTAGGTTATCGGAGAAGGCTCAGGAGTGCTTGTTGTCCTGTGCCTCGGTCAGCTTCTTGAGCTGCCGGCGGTTGGCGATCCGGGCGGTCTGGCTCATCCGATTGACGATCACGGTGCCCTCGATATGGTCGTATTCGTGCTGGAGGCAGCGAGCGTAGAGATCCTGTGCCTCCTCGGTGAACGGGTTGCCGTCCAGGTCGGTGGCGGTGACGGTGGCCTGCTTGTACCGACGGATCTTGGCCCAGATCCCCGGCACGGACAGACACCCCTCTTCCTTGGTTTCCATCTCGCCGTGCGGAGTCACCGTTGGGTTGACGTAGGCGCGGACGCCCTCGCGGGTGCCCGTCAGGGTGATGATGAACAGTCGCAGCGAGACCCCCGCCTGCGGGGCGGCCAAGCCCATCCCCTTGTTCTCGAACATGATGTCGGTCATCTTCTCGACCAGCCGGCGGATCGTGTCGTCGATCTTCTCCACCGGCGCAGCCTTGGCCCGCAGTACCGGAGCCGGGTAATGCGTGATCCTGCATTTCTCGACGTCAATCTGCCCCATCATTCAACCTCTTTCGACCTCGTCTCCAGCCGGTTCATCAAGTAGCCAAACGACCGATTCCTACCCTTGGCGACTTCGATTTGAAACCCACGGAGGATCTCCATCATGAAGTTGACCACGAAATTGTTGAATCGTCTGGGCACCCTGCTTCTGAACTGCTCTTTTGTCACATGATCGGTGTGAGGCACGTTTGGGATGCCGAACTCTTGACACGCATGCTCATCCACACCGGCCAAGTACCAGCTTTCTATCTCTTTTACAACTACGACCGCACACTCGGCGTCAATCATCCCTCTATGGCCATTGACCAGATTATTCTTCCTTTCCGTGATGCAAGGAGATGTGTCAAGATCGGCCATGAAAAGGTAGTCTGCATTCGTCGCTTGAATAGACCTGATATAGTTCATCCTTCTTGTGATCGTCTCACCGGCATATTCCCACACTTGCACGTCATCGTATTGCCTCTGGAGCATCGGTCTTATCACCGCGTTGACAAACTCGCGATCATCACGGCCTTCCACCAAGACGTGCATGCGACTGTACATGACCGATCATCTTCCCCAGAGTTCCTGGACAAAAACCGTATCAAGGCCCAGATCGTTTTCAAGGAATACCTTCACATCCTGCTTCTCGGCGGGTCGGGATACCGCGGAGAAGCCATCTTTGTCCCTTGATATCAGCAACAGGTTCTCCACTCCTGCGTGTTTGACAATTTCGGAACTGTGCGTGGTAATGATGACCTGCTTGTTGGTAGACGCATCTTCCATCAGCCTCATCAGCCCGGAGATCAGATGGGGATGGAGATTCCGCTCCGGCTCCTCGATGATGACCACGTCATTGTCCTCGAAGAACAGTGCGATGATGAGGGCGACGACATCGACGGTGCCATCTGAGAGCAAATCGGCGAGCAGGCTGTCATCATAGTATTCCTCCCGCAGTTTCAAAAGGAGGGACACCCCCAAGTACTGCTCCACCCCGACCTCTTTCGCAAAGGGGAGCATATACTGCAAGAGATTGTGCAACTTGCGGCTTCTCTCGGGATCAGCCAGAATCTGCTTGAGGACAAGAGAGAGATTCTCCCCATTCTCCTCCAGGCGCGGTATCCCCGCCGTCTCGTGCGGTCTCTTGATGGCACGGGGGTCTATGTCGAATATGGCTACGCCGCTGAACAGATTCTCAGATGGTCCCACGAGGCGAAAGAAACCGTGTCTTATGAGCAAAGACGTCCCGAGCGACCGAGATTCTACCAGTGGTTTCAACGTCATTAAGTAATCGCCGGACGCTGCAAAACAACTTTCGCCTTGATCGAGTATATCCGGCGGATGGATATCAACCCTTGGCTTACCTTCGGACGCAAAGACGCTAAGTGTTACCTCCGCGCTCCTGTCACTTCCCGGCAATCGAAACCTCTGGGTAAGACGGTCACCCTCGATGAGCAGCCCGTTCCTTGGGGGACTCGCAAGTCGCAGGCTGAAATCGTACGTGTTCTCGTGCGATTGAAGGCTTCCCAACAAACCGGCCCAACTCATCGGCTGGTCGGACGTCGTGGACATCCGCAGAGGGTGAGCGCAACCGAGCCGACGATTCGCCACAGCGTCGGAGCCGCCGTGTAGGGAAATCGCGTCGGCCAGTTCCTCCCGCTCCAGCGTCTTCAGAAACCGGAAGATCTCCACGAAATTCGACTTGCCGCTGGCGTTGGCGCCGATGACGACGTTGAAACGGCCCAGGTCCAGGTCGAGGTCCTTGAAGCTCTTGAAGTTCGAGACTCTGATGTTTGTGATCGCCATAGATGCAATCCCTATCGCTTCTCGACCCCCTCTGTGGCCTCGGGTTCGTCGAACTCGTGGCCGGCGAAGGTGTTGCCGAGGTAGCTCTTTCGGACCAGCTCGTTGCGGATGATCTCGGCCGGCGGGCCCGCGGCGATGACCTTGCCGTGGTCGATGATGTAGGCCTTGTCCGCGACCTCGAGGGTCCGCTCGACGTTGTGGTCGGTGATCAGGATGCTCACGCCCGAGGCGACGAGCCGCCGGATCTCCTGCTGGAGGTCCTCGACCGCGATCGGGTCCACCCCGCTGAACGGCTCGTCCAGCAGGATCAGCGACGGGTCGGTCACCATCGCCCTCGCGATTTCGAGCTTGCGGCGCTCGCCGCCGGAGAGGAATCGGCCGTGGCTCTTGGCCACCTCGGTCAAGCCGAACCGTTCGATTAGCGCCTCGGCTTTGGCCCGGCGTTCCTTTCGCGTCAGCGACATGGTCTCCAGGATGGCCAGGAGGTTGTCGCGGACGCTCAGCCGCTGGAAGATGCTCGGCTCCTGCGAGAGGTAGCCGATGCCCAGGCGGGCCCGCTTGAACATGGGCAGCCTGGTGATGTCGCGGTCCTCGAAGACGACCTTGCCCTTGTCGGGGCGGATCATGCCCATAATCATACGGAAGGTGGTGGTCTTGCCGGCCCCGTTGCGACCGAGCAGGCCGACGATGCTGCGCTGGTCGATCTGGACGGAAACCTCGTTGACGACGGCCCGCCCGGAATAGCGCTTGATCAAATCCTGTGTTTCGAGAAGGGTAATGCCTGCCAAGACACACCTCGTACGTACCGTAAGCTATGGCAAAGCCGTATTATAGGGAATGGGCCGGCCTTGGGCAACCGGCATTTGCAGCGAGGCAAACGGGCCTTTGCGACTGCCCGGCAAATTGCTCTGGCAATCGGTGCGGTTTTGTGCTATGAAGTGTTGTTTCGCCGCGTTGGAGATACTGTTACTGTTTGGCGTCCAAGGGTTTATGTTTGCGATTCTGAGCGATATACACTCGAACATCGAGGCCCTGAGCACGGTCCTGGCGGACATCGAGCAGCGGGGGATCAAGACGATCTACTGCCTGGGCGATGTGGTCGGGTACGGCCCGAATCCCGTCGAGTGCCTCGATCTGATGATCGAGAAGACCGAATGGTGCGTGCTGGGCAACCACGACTACGCGGTGTTCTACGAGCCGACGAACTTCAACTACGGCGCCGAACAGGCGAGCTTCTGGACCCGCGAGGTGCTCGAGATGCAGGAGCCCGGGCCCAAGAGCGACCGTCGCTGGCGGTTCCTGGGCGAGCTGCCCATGCGGCACCTGGTCAAGACCCAGTTGGGACCGACGAACACGACGATGGAGTTCGTCCACGCGTCGCCGCGCCGGCCGATCAACGAGTACATCTTTCCGGACGACGTCTACACGAACCCCGCGAAGGTCCGCACGTTGTTCGAGCGGATCGAGCACGTGTGCTTCATCGGGCACACGCACATGCCAGGGGTGTTCCTCGACGAGCCGGACTTCTACCTCCCCGACGAGCTGGGCGGCGTCTATCCCATCATCGAGGACGAGAAGGCCATCATCAACATCGGTTCGGTCGGCCAACCACGCGACAAGGACAACCGCGCCAGTTACGTCTATGTCGAGGAGAACAAGGTACATTTCGTGCGCCTGGAGTACGACTACGAAACGACCATGAAGAAGATCCTCGCGATCGACCGCCTGGACAATTTCCATGCCGAGCGGCTCAAGGACGGGCGATAACGCCGGGGGAATCGGGTTTTCGGAATTTGACTTGCGAGATGAAGCGACACATGAGTGCTAAGAATATCATCATCGTGATTCTGGTCGGCTATCTCCTGCTGTGCGGCGGGCTGATCGTGGAATCGGGTTTCCTCCGCACGCTGTCCAACGGCTGCATCCTCCTGCAGCAGACGGCCGAGGTTCAGGCCCCGCCGGCCGACGCGAACGCGCGTGGCGCGGCGCCCGAGCCGGCGCAACCGCCATCGCAGCCGCAGCTTCAGGCGGCCGTCGGCGAGGCTTACGGCGCCGTCGGAGGGGAGGATGTGGATGTCGAGATCGGCTCGGCCGACAAGGCCAGCCCATTCAAGTACCGACTCGTGCTCGACTCCCGCGGCGCCGCGATTCGGACCGCCACGTTCAGCGAGTTCGACGACCGCGATCCCAAGGCGCCGAAACCCCTGACGTTTCTGTCGCCCATCACGTTGAATGGCGGCGAGGCGCTCTCCCTGGCCAGCCGGGAACTGGTGCTCGTCGACAAGGGTCTCAAGCTCCACCTTGACCGCCTGGCCTGGAAGTCGCTGGGCGAGCAGAAGCTGGACGATGGGGGCGCTGCGGCGGCCTTCGAAGCGACGATTATCGATGGGAACGATCATCCGGTCCTGAAACTGACCAAGACCTATCGCATCCATCCGGACGACTACATGCTCGACAGCTCCATCGACATCCAGAACCTCTGTGACAAACAGCAGAGGCTCTACTACTCGCTGAACGGCCCGGTCGGTCTGGCGCCCGACGGCGGCTATCGCATGGATATGCGGCGGGTTGTCGCCGCCTTCAAGACGCCGAAGGGCGAAATCCGCAGCGTCGCAAAGGACATGAAGGCCCTGTCCAAGGCGGGCACTGCGAAAGAGCGGGAACTGGCGGAGGGCTCGCCGTTTCTGTGGGCTGCGGCGGTGAGCAAGTACTTCGCGGCCATCCTGGTCCCGACGACCGCGGACGGCAAGCCCGGCGGCAATTGGGTCGGCGGCAAGTGGGGCGTCTACTACAATCCCGACCAGGACGACAAGCACAACACCGGCGACGAATCCCTCGGTTTCATGGTCTCCAGCGTCCCGGTCACGTTGGCTCCTACCGGCCAGGCGGACAGTGTGCAGACGCACCAGTTCCGGTTCTACATCGGCCCGAAAGACAAGAGCCGGTTCGACAAGGTGGCGCTCTATCGCGAGCTGGGATTCGTCCAGACGATCGATTTCATGAACTGCTGCTGTCCGGCGGCCCTCATCAACCCGCTGGCCTTCGGCATTCTGGCGATCATGAAATGGATGTACGGGTTCATCGGCAACTACGGCATCGTCATCATCATCCTGGTCTTCATCATGCGTCTGGTCTTGCACCCGATCACCAAGAAGAGCCAGATCTCGATGAGCAAGATGACCAAGCTGGCGCCGAAGGCCGAGGAGATCAAGAAGAAGTACGGCAACAACAAGGCCGAGATGAACAAGGCGCTGATGGAACTCTACCGCCAGCAGGGGGCCTCGCCCATCATGGGATTCCTGCCCATGTTCGTGCAGATGCCCATCTGGATCGCGCTGTGGAGCGCCATCTACACGAGCATCGACCTCCGTGGGGCGCCCTTCCTGCCGTTCTGGATCACCGACCTGTCGGTCCCGGACCGGCTGCTTGCCTGGGCGCCGTTCACGATCCCGCTGCTCGGCTGGCAGGTGGGATCGCTGAACCTGCTCCCGATCCTGATGGGCGTCGCGTTCTACCTGCAACAGAAGCTGACGCCGACGCAGCAGGCCTCCGCCGCGACCAATCCGCAGCTCGCCCAGCAGCAGAAGATGATGAACATCATGATGCCCTTGATGTTTCCGCTGATGCTGTACACCGCGCCTTCCGGCGTGAACCTGTACATCATGTCCAGCACCTTCGCCGGCGTGATCGAGCAGTACGTTATCAAGAAGCACATCCAGGAGCAGGAAGAGCAGGGGCCCGATGGGTTTGTCTCGGTGACGAGCAAGACCGGCGGCAAGGTCAAGAAGAAGAAGCCCAAGCCGTTCTACCGATTCTGACGAGACCTGCGATTGTCGATCTGGGATCGCTGAGGTATGCACGATCCGACGGACACTATCGTGGCGGTCAGTTCCGCTGCCGGGGGCGTGCGGTCCATCGTTCGCATCACCGGCCCGCAGACGCTGTTGGTCTGCGAGCGGATCTTCGAACTTGGTCCGGGTTCTCAAATCGCAAATCGTAGATCGCAAGTCGAAAACCGCGCCGTCCGGGCCGGGACGGTCCGCATCGCGGATGGCCTGAGCGCGGGCGCCTCGCTCTATGTGTTCTTCTCGCCGCACTCGTATACCGGCGAGGACCTGGCCGAAATCCACGTCCACGTCGCCCCCTGTCTCGTCGAGGCGCTGATGTCGTCGCTGCTGACACAGGGCTGCCGGGCCGCGGGACCGGGCGAGTTCACCGCCCGCGCCTACCTCCATGGCAAGCTCGACCTCGCCCAGGCGGAAGCAGTCAACGAGGTCATCGCCAGCTCGAACCGTCTCCAACTGGAGGCGGCCGAGAGGCTCCTGGGTGGTCGATTAACCCAGGCGACTGAAGAGATCCACTCGGCCCTGCTGGACACGCTGAGCCTGATCGAAGCGGGACTGGACTTCAGCAGCGAGGACATCGAGTTCATCAGTCGAGAACTGGCGGTCGCGCGACTCTCGGACATCCAGGCGAGCATGGAGCGTCTCCTGGCTGGGAGCATCCGATGCGAGGAACTGCTGGACGTGCCTGCAGTCGGGATCGCCGGGGCGCCGAACGCGGGCAAGAGCAGCCTGCTCAACGCTCTGCTGGGCTGGGAGCGGAGCATCGTCTCGCCGCAGCCCGGGACGACGAGGGACGTCCTGACCGGCGTGCTGACGACTGTTCGTGGGGCATCCCGTAGCACGGGCATCTTGCCCGTGATTCGGAATCATGGGCGGGACGCCCATGCCGCCGAAACGCCTCGCGGCGTCACTACGAACGGCCCTTCCGGCGTACCGTTCCAATGCGTGCTGTTCGACTGTGCCGGCCTGATCTCCGCGCCGGACAACGTGCTGGACGAACTGGCCCAGCGAGCGGCCGTCGAGGTCCTCAATCGTTGTGCCGCGGTTGTGTTCTGTGTCGATTCCGCAAAGGCCGACTGGAGCGAGGACCTCGCGATTCGTGGGCTCATCGAGCCGAAGCATGCGATCCATGTGGCGACGAAGTCGGATCTGACTTCCGACAGAGAACTTCCTCGCAGGTTGAACGGGCTTGCCGCCGCGTTCGGCGTCGGGTTCCAGTCTGTGTCTGCGAGTACGGGGGCCGGCCTGGCGGACCTCCTGCACGCCATCGAGGCCGGCGTGTACAGCACACCCTGCGCGGCCGATGCGAACGCCGTGACGCTGACGGCGCGTCACGGACAGGTTGTGACAGAGGCCCTCGACAACGTCCGGCAGGCTGTCGCGGAAGCGGGGTCGGGCCACGATGAGGTGGCTGCCATGATGATCCGGGCCGCCTGCCAGACGATCTCCGGCATCGAGCAGGAGCACCTCGACGAGCAGGTGCTCGACCGGATCTTCTCGCGGTTCTGCGTGGGGAAATAGCTTGCAGTGTGTCCATCAGGCCATATCTTCGGGAGCAGAGAAGATAACGCCGTACGGCGTCACTACGAACGCGGCGCATCGTTGTTGCCATGAGGTCATCCATGTACCTGACGTGCATAATACTGTCGGCGGTGCTCATCGCGGGCAATGCCCCGGCGCAATCCGAGGGGCCCGACGGACTGGGTACTCTGCTCAAGCCGGTGCCGATCAACGTCGCGGAAGCGATCATCGAGCCGTTCTGGACGCCGGAGCTGAGCGGATTCCCGAAGTGGCGGGTCGAGCCCGGGGCCGGTCACGGCCTTCGCATCCGACAGAACTGGAGCGCGGTCGATTTCGAGTGGGCGTCGAAGCCGCAGGCGGGACCGGCCCTGTGCATGACGAGGGACTTCAGCGTCGATTGCTCCGACTATGACCGCCTGCTCGTGCGATTGTCGCTGCCGAAGGGCTGCGTGCTCCACGTGGCCGTGCAGACGGACAAGGGCGAGCGGGCATTCGTCTCCGAGCCCGCGACCGAGAAGCGGGTGGAGTACGCGATCGATCTTCGCGAAGCGACGCGGATCGACTCGCTGACACTGGAGATCGCAGCGGGCGCCGAAGGCAGCGCCGCAGGCTGGCTGCGATGGATCGGCCTGCAGAACACGTCGCTGCTGCCACGGTACTTCGCTCAGTGGGACTACGCGGGAATGCGGTGGGACGCTTACATCCGCGAGGACGAGTTCGCGCCGAGCTTCGCGCCCCGTTATGGTATCTTCCTGACCGTGGAGGAGCTGGAGAAGCTCCGATCTGAGCACCGCGAGGCTGTCGAAAAGGGGGGCCGATCACGCTACACGGACCTCGCTGCGGCGGCTCGCCAGTGCCGGCCGGAGGCGGGGATACACGAGTTCGTCAAGAGCGGCGGCAGCACCTCCGCCCACACGCGTGTCCGGGACGAGAGCCAGCCGAAGTTGCCGGGCAGTCCCGACTGGGCGGTCGCAGGGCTGGTGCTTCGCGACGCGGACCTGCTGCGTATGGCGGCGCGATATGCGTTGTGCCTGGCGATGAGCGAGCACTGGGAGACGGGATTCATGTCGGTCTTCCCCGGCGGACCGTGGGAGGACCGGGCGTTTCGTCGTTCGTACACCGCGGAGGACATTGCGACGATCCTGGACCTGGCGGGCGAGGTCTTCACCGACGCGGGACGAAACTACCTGATGCGTCGCCTCGCGGAAGAGGGCGTCGGCCCGATCAACTACGTCACGTGGCGCCACGAGTATGTCTTCCACTGTAACCAGCTTGCCTATTTCAACACGGGCCGGATGGCCGCCTATCTGGTTCTCGAACGCGAGTGGCCGCGAGTGAAACCCTACGCCGACCTGGCCTATCGCGACGCAATCGACAATCTCGAAACGGTGATCGAGCCGGACGGCGGCACGCTCGAAGGTCCGAGCTACTTCAGTCCGATCGCCCGGGAGAACTATACCGTTTTGAAGCTCTACGCCAGGGCCAGGGGCAGGGATGTGTCCGAGCTGGTCCCCGACGTGCTGAAGCGGACTTCGGACTACGCTGCGGTCGTCGCATCGACCACGACTGACGACGTGATCGCGATCTGCGACTCGGGCGCCAGCTTCCGTGGGGACAGTCTGAGCATCCTGGCGGAGTTGATGCCGCAGAGCTACTGGACGACCATGTTGAGCAAGCAACGTGTCCGCGAGGGCAAACCGGCGTTGGAGCCGCCGGGACCGCCGTTGCCCGCCTATGTCCAATTGCCGGAAACCGGGTATATCGCTTCGACTCGCAAGCTAGGGGATGACTGGGTCAAGATCCTCGTCCTGGGCAACAAGGCCGGCGCGGGCCATACGCACGAGGACAAGGGCAGCTTCGTGCTCGAATACGCGGGCGAGACGTTCGCGATGGACCTGGGCATCTGCGATTACTCGGACCCCACCCACGCGGTCTACAAGCACTGCCAGCGTCACAACATGCTCGTCCCGGTCGGGACCTCCGTGAGGGCCTGTCCGCAGAACCCGCTGCCCTTCGACGTGAAGCCCGGCGGACAGGGCGACGATCAGGTGTTCCATGCGACCATCGACGCGACAGCGGGCTGGGGAGGTTGCTACAAGAAGTGGGTGCGGCGATGGGATTCCTCGTCGCCGGACGTGCTCGTGATCCGCGACGAGTACGAGTTGGGCAGGGGGACCGGTGTTGAGTTCTACTGGCAGACGAAGCTCCCCGTGGAGCAGCAGGGCAGGACGGTCATAGTCCGTGGTGCTCGCGGCACCGTGACCCTGACCATGCCGGACGATTGTGCGATTCGCGTCGAGGAACTCGCCCTAGCGGAGGGTGACAGGCACAGCCGCATCGCGATCCGGAAGGACGCCACGCACGGCACGCTCGACGTGGTGGTGAGATTCAGTCCGACAGACAAAGCACATTGATGAGCAGATTGGACTTCAGAGAATGGGAAATACAGAGAGACAGATTCTTGTAGCGACGACGAATCCCGGCAAGGTCCGTGAGCTTCAGGCTCTGCTGGGCGACCGTGTCCAGTGGAAGAGCCTGGCGGATTTCCCCGGCGTGGACGAGGTGAAGGAGGACGGCGCGACATTTGCGGAGAACGCACGCAAAAAGGCGACCGGCTACGCCCAGGCGACCGGGCTGCGGACGCTGGCCGACGACTCGGGACTCGTCGTGGACGCACTCGACGGCGCGCCGGGCGTGAACTCCGCTCGATTCTCCGGCGACAAAGCCAGAGGCATGGACCGCAAGGTCGTCGACCGACGGAACTGGGAGAAACTGCTCTCGCTGCTGGCGGGCGTCCCGCGAGAGAAGCGGACCGCGCGATTCGTCTGCTGCCTGTGCCTGGCGAGCCCGGACAAGGTGCTCATCGAGACGACAGGCAGCGTGGAGGGGCTCATCACGACCGAACCGGCGGGCGAGGGCGGGTTCGGCTACGACCCGGTCTTCTACGTGCCGTCGCTCGGGCGGACTGTCGCCCAGCTTGGCGACGAGGAAAAGAACGCCATCTCCCATCGCGGCAATGCCATGCAGAAGCTCGTGCCTTTGCTCGGCAATCTCCTGAAGGCCGGGCGAGGCGGCAAAGCGTGAATCTGGCTGGTGTACCGGCATGCTTGTGCTGGCTTGCAAAGGCCAGGGGCTGCGGCTATCATGGCCCGCATGGTGAAGAAGGACTCCGACAACCAGAAGCAAGGCCCGGTCGCGGTCAACAAGAAGGCCTACCACGACTTCGAGTTCGTGGATAAGTACGAGGCCGGGATCGAGCTGCGGGGCAGCGAGGTCAAGTCGCTCCGGGCAGCGCCCGCCGACCTGACCGGCTCCTACGCCAAGATGCAGGACAACGAGTGCTGGCTGGTTGGCGCCAAGATCGCGCCCTATCAGCAGGCGGGCAATATGAACCACGACCCGTCCCGCAAGCGGAAACTCCTCCTGCACAAGGCGGAGCTTCGACGGATCTGGACGAAGCTGGAACAGCGAGGCTGCACCCTGGTCCCGTTGCGGCTGTACTTCAGCCAGCGGGGCCTGGCCAAGGTGGAGCTGGCGCTGGCCCAGGGCAAGAGGCAATACGACAAGCGAAAGAGCATCACCGAGCGGGCACAGAAACGCGACCTCGACCGGGACATGAAGAAATACAGGGGACGTTAGACATGGCAGACCAAGAGAAGAAGCTCATCATCGACGAGGATTGGAAGCAAAAGGCCCAGCGGGAGAAGGAGGTCATGGCCGCCAAGGAGCAGGAGGAGAAGAAGAAAGAGGCGGAAGGGGCGGAGGCGGGTCCCGGCGGGCCGATGCCCCAGGGGAATTTCGCTGCCCTGGTCAGCATGTTGACGACGCAGGCGCTGTTCGCGTTGGGCTTGCTCCGGATTCGAGGCGAAGAGGAGCACGGGCCGGACCTGGAGATGGCCCGCTACAACATCGACATGCTCGAAGCCCTCGCGACCAAGACCAAGGGCAACCTGGACCCGCAGGAAGAGAAGATGCTCAAGGATACGCTGGGCGACCTGCGGATGGGGTTCGTCAGCGTGGCCAACCAGCTTGCGTCGCAGCCGTAACTGAGGATTGAAGCTCTTGGCCAACGTTCTCGACCAGATCATTGCGGACAAGCGCGAAGAGGTCCGAAGGCGGCAATCGCAAACGCCTCTGGAGGCGCTGCAGGAGCGGATCGCGGGTCTGCCCCGATGCCGCAACTTCTACAAGGCGGTCACGAAGCCCAACCGTCGGGGCATCAACGTGATCGCGGAAGTCAAGAAGGCGTCGCCCTCGGCCGGCCTGATTCGGAAGGACTTCGATCCCGTGGCTGTTGCGCGGACCTACGAGGAGTGCGGGGCTGATGCCATCAGCGTCCTGACGGATGAGAAGCACTTTCAGGGCCGGCTCGAATATGTCGACCAGGTCAAGCAGGCGGTGTCGTTGCCGGTCCTGCGCAAGGACTTCATTATCGACGCCTGGCAGGTGTACGAGTCCCGGGCGGCGGGGGCCGACGCGATTCTGCTGATCGCCGAAGCGCTGGAGCCGGGCAATCTGATGGATCTGATGATCGCCGCGGGCGAGCTGGGCCTGACCATTCTGCTGGAGGTCCACGACTTGGATTCCCTCCTGGCGGTCCGAAGCCTGATCGGGTTCCCGAAGAGAGGCTACAGCGTCCTCGGGATCAACAATCGCGACCTGACCACGATGCAGGTGGACCTGCGAACGACCGGCCGGCTGGCGAGCCTGCTGGACGAGAGCGCCGAGCTGGTCTCCGAGAGCGGCATCAAGACGCGAGCCGACGTCGAGAAGCTCAAGTCCATGGGCGTGCGGGCCGTCCTCATCGGGCAGACCCTGTGCGAGCAGCCGGACATCGCCGGGAAATTCGCCGAGTTGTTCGGCTGACATCCGGCATCCTCAGGTCCCCCGGAAGGCCACGAGCAGAATGCGAACGCCGACCAGTCCGAGGGCTATGGCGAGACATCGCAGGATCCAACGGCCGTGAATGCGTTTGGATAATCTTGCTCCCAGTTGAGCGCCGCTGACGGCGCCGACTGCAATGGCCAGCACGCGGGGCGCCTCCGCCCACCCCAGGACCCCATCCAGCACGTGCATCGTCGTGGCTGTCAGGGACATGACCGCCAGAATGAAATGGCTGGTGGCGGTGGCGATGTGTACCGGGAAACCCAAGAGGGTGGTCATGGCGGGGACATGAATGATGCCGCCGCCGATGCCGAGTATGCTGGAAACCACGCCCACCGCAAAGCTCAAGGCCATGCCGACCGCCAGGTTGTACCGGTAGGCATGATGCGTCCCCTCCGCATCGGTGAAACTCCGTTGGAACGTGCCGCCCAACAGGCCGCCGGACTCGCGTCGGGAGAGAGTGCGGAGGAAAACGAACGATCCTCCCCCGAGCAGGAACAGTCCAAACACGAAATTGAACGCCTGTCGGGGAATGGAATGAACGATGCTCGCGCCGCAGATCGCGCCGGGGACGCCCGGTACCAGAAACAGCCAGCCGGACTTGAAGTCGATTCGCTTCATTCTGGCATAGGAATAAGATCCGCTGGCGGCGTTGAAGAACACGACCGCCAGTGAGATCGCCGTCAGGGCAGCAGGATTCGTGTTCGGATAGGCCAGCAGCAGAATCGGCATCAGAATGAACCCGCCGCCGGCTCCGATCAGAGTGCCGAACGCACCGACGCCGAAACCAAGCAGGATGAGCAGCAGGTAGACCATGCGGGACAATCTATGGGACGATGTATCCCGTGGCAAGAGAGAACGCGGAAGGTCAACCCCATTCCCAGCGATCCATACAAGGGTGCGGATGATCGGCGGCGCAGCCGGTCGCGCTGTGTATTGCGTTGTACGGGCCGATTACGGCGGAACCGGCGATTTTGCTTGAATCCGCGGGTTCGTGGTGGTATAAAAGTAAAATGTAGTTGACCTGCGTTGGAGACCGGATGCCTCGTGCTGAGGGGCATGAGACGTGTGCGAGCGCATCCCGGGAGGAGAGTCTATCGTAGGCTGCGTCGGGACCCTTGAATGGGTTTTGAGGCGGTCGGGAAGGAGGCCTGTAGTCCTGCCACATTCCAGTTCCAGAAGTGCCAAATGAGATGCGTTTGCATGCCGGGTCCATCGTGGAGACCGACTGTGTGGGTTGGCTGGGGGGAAACGATTCCGGATGGAGAAGAAGAGGATGGCATTTGCTCTCGGCGCCCAGGGTGGTGCGGCGGTCGATACTGCTTTGCGGCTTGCGAGAGGGAGGAGAACCATGGCGATCAGACGAGTTCTTCTGGTGGTTGTCGGAGCGGCGTTGAGTCTGCAAGGGGATGCGCTTGCCGGCTTGATCGGACACTGGGCGTTGGACGACGGCGCCGGCGTCGTGGCCAAGGACAGTTCCGGCGGGGGCCACGACGGCCAACTCGTCGACGGGCCCGTCTGGGCGCAAGGCATGATCGGCGGCGCCCTGGAGTTGGACGGCGTCAAGGCGCGAATCGAGATTCCCTACTGGCCTGCAGTGACCCCTGCCAAGGGTGCGACGATGGCCTGCTGGGCCTTCCCCAAGGACACCGGGCGTGCGTGCCTCATCGGCCAGTTCGAGAGTTATGGCATGGCCCTCATGACGGACCTGCAGCTCAAGTCCGTCATCTGGGGCGGCGACTGGGTCCTCTCCAATGTGACGATCCCCCAGAACGAATGGTCGCACATCGTCATGACGTTCGACGTTGCGGGCAAGCAGCGCAAGGTGTACCTGGACGGCGGGCTGGTCGGCGAACGGTCCGACTCGGTGGTCGTTCCGAAGGTGCAGAACAACCTGGGGATCGGCCTGTGGATCGGCTGGCCCGACTCCTGGGGCGACGACTCCTTCACCGGGATCATCGACGACGTGCAGTTGTACGATCTCATCCTGACCGGCGGTCAGGTGGCGGGCCTGGCGGCCGGAGAGATCCCCTCGTTTACGAAAGCCTTCGCGCCGAACCCCGCCGACGGGGCGCTCGATGTCACCTCAGCTCTGCTCCAATGGACCAAAGGCGAGACCGCCACGTTGCACGACGTCTATCTCGGCGCCGACCCGAACCTGACGGAGGCGGATCTCGTGATGTCTCGCCGCACCTCCGTCTTCTACTATCATGTCGCGGGTCTCGTGCCAGGCACGAGGTACTACTGGCGCGTGGACGAGATCGACAAGGACGGCGTGACGGTCTACCCGGGCGACGTCTGGACCTTCGTGGCGCGCGATGTCAAGGCATACCACCCCGTGCCCGCCGACGGCTCGTGCGACGTTTTGCCCGCTCCCACGCTCACGTGGATGCCGGGCATCGGCGCGACGAAACACCGCGTCTACTTCGGGGACGATCCGAATGCGGTCGCGGCGGGGGCTGCGGAGACGGACCAGGGCGAGTCCGCGGCTGCAGACACCGCCTTTGCCCCCGGCACCTTGGAGAGCCTGGCGACGTACTTCTGGCGCGTGGACGAAACCGTTCTCGGCGGGATCAAGGCCGGACCGGTCTGGTCCTTCACGACCTGTCTGCCCATCGAGGATTTCGAGAGCTACACCGACGAGGAGGGCAGCCGCATCTACGAGACCTGGATCGACGGCCTGACCACGAAGGAGAACGGGTCGACCGTCGGGTACCTCGAGGCGCCGTTTGCCGAGCAGACCATCGTGTACGACGCGAACCAGTCGATGCCTCTGGACTACAACAACGTGGATTCCCCGTTCTACAGCGAAGCCGAGCGGGACTTCGACGGCGCCCAGGACTGGACTGTCGATGGCGCCGGCGCCCTGGTCCTGCACGTGCGCGGCAGGCTGACCAACAAGCCGGAACCGTTGTATGTCATGATCGAAGACCAATCGCAGAACAGCGGCATCGTCTTCTATCCTGATCCGTCGGTGGGGACCGCGGCCCAATGGGTCACGTGGCAGATCCCGTTCAGCGAGTTCTCCGATGCCGGGGTGAAGATGACGCGCGTCAGGAAACTGTATATCGGCGTAGGCGACCGGGCCAACCCGACGGCGGGCGGAAAAGGCTTGATCTACATCGACGCCATTCGACTGGTCAAACCCTAAGAACGTAGATGAGAAGGCAAGTCGTCGTAGTATGGGCATGTTGTCCATGAATCGCAGGGCCGTCTTGGCCCTGCCAGGACTGTGCAAGGAGAACGATCATGGGTAGAAGATCCGTATGTCTGGTTCTGGTCGCGGGATTGTGCTGCATCATGTCCTCAACCGGCTATGCCGCGACACTGGTGGGACACTGGGCGTTCGAAGGCAATGGTCAGGATGCGAGCGACAATCACAACAATGCGGCGGCCACCGGCGACGTGAGCTACACGGCCGGGATGTACGGCCAGGCCGCTGCGTTCGACGGCTCGGGAGACTACTTCCAGATCTTGAACAACGCGGGCATCCAATTGCTCGGCACGAAGGAATTCTCCGTGGCCCTCTATGTGAATACGAACACTCTGAGCGCTCAGGGCATTCTCATGCATGGCCTGGGGTGTTCCACGTGGGCCAGTTGGTTCCTCGGGGTTCAGGGGTGCGAGCCGGATGCGACTCTGTATACCGATCAGTTCGTGTTCGGGATTCGCACCGGCAGCTTCAGCGCCTACACAGCGGTCAAGGCGCAGGCCGTCGCGGGCGAGTGGGTACACATCGGCGTCACCCACGATGGCACGACGATGACGATGTACGTCAATGGAGAGTGGCAGGACAGTACCGCGGCCGCTCTTCCCTTCAACAGCCTGGAGAATCTGTACATCGGCGGCGACCCCGGCTGCAGCGGTCGGTCCTGGTACGCCGGTCTGGTGGACGAACTGTATATCTTCAACCGTGCCATGAGCGAAAACCAGGTGCGCGAGGTGGCTGGCGGCGTGCTCCCGACATGGCTCAAAGCGAGCAAGCCGAATCCGGCGGACGGCGCCATCGGCGTGACCTCGCCGCTGCTCCAATGGACCAAGGGGGATACGGCGACAAGGCACGATGTCTATCTGGGCGCCGACCCCAACCTGACGGAGGCCAACCGTGTGGGGACTCGCCTGACCACCACCTTCTACTATCACATGGCGGGGCTCACGCCCGGCGCGACGTATTACTGGCGGGTGGACGAGATCGACAAGGACGGCGTGACGATCTACCCGGGTGATGTCTGGAGCTTCGTGATGCAGGATGTCACGGCTTATTATCCCAATCCGGCCGACGGCGCGCGAGACGTCTCGCCTACTCCCACGCTCACGTGGATGACGGGCATCGGAGCCATAGGGCACCACGTCTACTTCGCAGCCGATGCGGATGCGGTCGCTGCTGGGGCTACAGAGGCGGACCGCGGCGAGCTTGAATTGGCAGTCACGGCCTTTACCCCCGGCACACTGGAGCCCCTGGCGACGTATTTCTGGCGTGTCGATGAGACGGTTGCCGGCGGGGTCAAGGCCGGGCCGGTCTGGTCTTTCACGACCTATCTGTCGATCGACGACTTCGAGAGTTACACGGACGAGGAAGGCCACACGATCTACCAGACCTGGATTGACGGCCTGACCACCGGCGAGAACGGTTCGACCGTTGGATACCTCTCGCCGCCGTTTGCCGAGCCGACGATTGTGTACGATGCGAATCAGTCGATGCCCCTGGACTACAACAATGTGGATTCCCCGTTCTACAGCGAGGCCAAGCGGGAGTTCGACAGCGCCCAGGACTGGACGGCCGGGGACGCCGGCACACTCGTCCTCTACGTCCGAGGCAAGATGAAGAACGACCCCGAGCCGCTCTACGTGGTTATCGAAGACCAGTCGAAGAAGGCCGGCACCGTGGTCCATCCCGATCCGAAGATCACAACGCGGATGAAATGGGTCGAATGGGCGATCCCGTTCAGCGAGTTCACGGAGGCAGGCGTGAACATGGCCCGCGTCAAGTCGATGATCATCGGGGTGGGCGACAAGAGTGCCGCGGGCCCCGGCGGCAAGGGCCTGATCTTCATCGACAGCATTCTGTTGACGAAGCCGTAGAGATTGCCGTGTTGCGGTTGATGATCGATGTGCTCTCCGGAGGGTAGACCGGAGAACCTCAGATCTGACGAGGAATACGTGTGTGTGGGAAGGAGAAATGCTATGTCAAAGGTAGTGGTTCTCGTTGCCGCAATTGTGATTGCGGCGGGCCCGGCAGTCCTGGCACAAGCCCCGGATCCTGCTCTGATCGGATGGTGGCAGTTCGATGAGGGCAGCGGCGCCGTGGCTGTAGACTCCTCGGGCAAGGGGAATGACGCCTCCCTGTATGGCGGCGTGTACCGGATTCCCGGCTACAGCGGGACGGCCCTGGACTTCGACGGCATCGACGGCTATGTCGGCACCGGCAAGTCTCTGCTGGACAACGTGTCGCAGTTCACGATTTCCTTCTGGGTCGTGAGTTGGAAGACGCAACCCAGCCGGACCGGACTGGTCGGGCAGAACGACCAGCTCGAGATGGGATTCATGGGCGCCAACATCGAGATCTGGAGCGCTGTCTCCGGAACGACCACCATCAAGTGGCCGTACAGCGACAAGGATTGGCATCACGCAGCGGTCGTCGGCGACACGTCCATGAAGATCTACGTCGACGGCAAGCTGCTGATCACCGGGGCCGGCACGACCAACTACGGGACGTCGACGTACCCCGTCAACATCGGCGGCGGCGGCGTTTGGGACTCTTCCGGCAACTGGTTCACCGGGCGGATGGATGACGTTCGCATCTACAACCGGGCGCTCTCGGCTGCCGAGGTGAAAGCCTTCGTTCCCGTTCAGGTCAAGGCATACAATCCCAATCCGGCGGATGGTGCCCTGGACAAGGACCCGTCAGTTCCCCTGCTCCAGTGGACTCGTGGCGAGACTGCAGCGTTCCACGACGTATACCTGGGGGCCAGCCCGGACCTGACGGAAGCGGACCGCGTCAAGACTCACCAGCCGCAATCCGTGACATTCTATTATCATGCGCCGGGGCTCACTCCCGGTGCCAGGTACTACTGGCGCGTGGATGAGGTCGAGAAGGATGGTGTGACAATCCACACAGGCGATGTGTGGACCTTCCTGGCGCAGGCGCCGACGGCCTACTATCCCATTCCCGCCGATGGGGCCAACACCGTACTGCCCCATCCAACCCTGACCTGGCTGTCGGGCACTGGCGCCACCGGGCACACGGTGTACTTCGGACTCGACGCGAACGCGGTTGCCGAGGGAGCGCCGGGCACGGAGCAGGGGACGTTCGCTGTTGTCGACGCGGCCTTCCAGCCGGGCGACCTGGACAGCCTGACGACCTACTTCTGGCGCGTGGATGAGACGGTGACAGGTGGTGGTATCCAGACCGGGCCGGTTTGGAGCTTCACCACGGCGTTGGTCATCGACGACTTCGAGAACTATACGGACGAAGAGGGCGGCGAAATCTACCAGACCTGGATCGACGGTCTGACCACCCAGGACAACGGCTCGACCGTCGGATACCTCAGCGCACCGTATACCGAGCAGACGATCGTGCACGATGCGAACCAGTCGATGCCCTTCGACTACAACAACGTGGAGTCGCCGTTCTACAGCGAGGCCTACCGGGACTTCGAGACCGCCCAGGACTGGACGGCCGGCGGCACCGACGCGCTGGTTCTCTATGTGCAGGGCCGGCTGATCAACACGGCTGCTCCGTTGTTCGTCGCGGTTGAGGACTCCTCGAAGAAGTCTGCCTCCGTCGTCCACCCTGACCCGAAGGTGGTCATGGCCGAGAACTGGATCGAATGGCGGATCCCGTTCAGCGAGTTCGCCGGCCAGGGTGTGAAGATGGACCGTGTGCGAAAGATGTACGTTTGTGTTGGCGACAAGGCTGCGAGCGAGGCCGGCGGCAAGGGCCGGGTCTTCATCGACAGCATTCTGCTGACGAGGCCGTAGGATTGATGCTTCGACGCCGAAGATCGGCGATTGTGCGGCAGACCCGGGGCTCGCGTCGTGGAGACGCGAGCCCCGGCTGTTTCCGCATCAACCCGCTCCCTGGGGGGGAGAGGAGCGGGGGATCGCACAGTGTCCTGTTCGCTCCGTCGTCGCTTGTGCCCGGTTCGCGGAAGCTACCCTCTGAATGCGCTGGCTCGGCTTCGCAGGATGTCGGAACGGCTGATGATCCCGACCAGCCTGCCCGCGTCCACGATGGGCACACGGTGGAAGTCCTTCTGGATCAGACACTCGCAGATGAGGTCCAGGCTCGCCTTGCGGTCGAACGCGACGACATCGCGGGTCATGAACGCCGCCACTGTGGCATCCGCAGGGCAGGGACGCATACAGCAGTTCAGCACGTCCTTCTCGGTGATGATGCCGAGCAGGTGCATCATATCGTCCACGACCGGCAGACCGGTGACGTGGCGCTGGGCGATCATTTCCATGGCATCATAGAGGCACGCGTCGGGCGGCAGGGTCAGCAGGCCGGCGGTCATGACGTCCTGCGCCAGGAGTCCTGCGTCATGTGGGGCATACGAGGCCGCGCCCAGCGGTCGGAATCTGTCCTTGTACATCCGAATGAGGTCCGCCCGCGTGATAATGCCCGCCAGGGTCTGGCGGTGCAGCAGGACCGGCACACGCCGGAATGGCTTCTCCACAAGCTGTTTGCAGATGGCCGGCAGCGCGTCATCCACGTCGAAGCTGACGACGTTCTCGGTCATATAGTCTCCGACCGACCCCGGCAGGTACTCCGTCCGACAGACCAGGCGGAGCAGGTCCTTTTCCGACAACATCCCGCACAGACGGCCCTGATACGTCACGGGCAGACCGCTGATGTCCTTCTCGATCAGCAGGGACACCGCTTTGTGCACAGGCTCTCTTCTGTCGATGCTCACCACGCCGTACTGCATCACATCCTTGGCCGTCAGTTGTTCCAGCGTGTGATCGTCGCAGACCCACTCGGCCCCTTGGCTCGCTTTCATGCAACTCGCTCGATTCATTTCTGTGCTCCCTCGACCTGCAACGGCCATCCCGATTCACTCGAACGGAATGGGCTCGCGTGGAAGACCACCCGTCATCCTCATCCTTCGGCGGAGCATCTCCACGGCTTGAGCAGTTCGTGCGGGCCGAACCGTCGTCCCCGCCAAAATACGTACTAATACGTATATCCAGGAGCACAGTCCTGTAACCTCTTGATGATTTGCCATCCATGGTTTACCATCTTTGCACGGCACATGAACGGCAGGCAGTACATCGAGAACAACGAATCCCGAGTGGGGTGCAGGAATGAACGTGAGACTTCTGGTGGGTGTCGTCGCGACGGGGGTGGCTTGCACCGTCGGGCTCGCGCAGAACAGCACGAGCTCGATGGACTCCGGGACTGGATCGATAACGAAGGAGAATAGATCGATGAATATTCACACCGAATCGTTTGGGCATACGCCCGAGGGGGAAGAGATCTCCCTGTACACGTTGACCAGCGCCAAGGGGCTGCGGGTTCGGATCATGAACTACGGGGCGATCGTGGTTTCGCTGGCGGTGCCGGACCGTCACGGCAAGCTCGACGACATCCTCCTGGGCCACGATAGCCTGGAAACCTACCTCTCGCGAGGCGGTTGTGCGGCGGCGGTCATCGGCCGATATGCCAATCGCATCGGCAACGCACGATTCGTCCTCGACGGCGTCGAGTACAAGCTGGCCGCCAACAACGGGCCCAACCATCTCCACGGCGGCATGAAGGGCTTCGACAGGAAGGTGTGGAAGCAGGAGGAGGTGACCGCCTCCGAGGACCGGGCCTGGGTCCGATTGAGCTACCTGAGCCAGGATGGCGAGGAGGGCTACCCGGGGAACCTGCAGTGCAGGGTCACCTACACGCTGACGAACGACGACGAACTGCGGATCGACTACGAAGCCCAGACGGACAAGAAGACCGTCGTCAACCTCACCAATCACGCCTACTGGAATCTGGCCGGCCAGGGCAACGGCAACGTCCTCGGGCACGAGCTGATGATCAATGCCAACCGGTTCACCGTGGTGGACAAGGGTCTGATCCCGACCGGTATGACCGTCAGCGTGGTGGATACGCCGCTCGATTTCCTGTCGCCGAAGAAGATTGGTTCTCGCATCCGCCAGCTCAGCAACGGCTACGACCACAACTACATCCTCAACGGCCGCCCGGGCGAGCTGAAGCTCTGCGCCAAGGTCCACGAGCCCACGACCGGCCGGATCATGGAAGTCTGGACCACGGAGCCCGGCGTGCAACTGTACACCGCCAATCACATGAATGGCTCCCTCCTCGGCAAGGGCGACAAGGCCTACGTCAAGTACGCGGCCTTCTGCCTGGAGACACAACACTACCCCGATTCGCCGAACAAGCCGGCCTTCCCGTCCACCGTCCTCGAGCCCGGCGCGAAGTTCGTCAGCCAGACGATCCACAAGTTCTCGACGAAGTAGCGGACAGGCAGGGGCTTGCGACGCACGGCTGGAGTTTTGGGAGGGAAAGATCGAAGAGGGAGATTCTTCCCTCCCAAAGCAGGCCCGATCTGCCTTTTTCCGGGCTTGGGTCACGAGTCACGGGCCACGAGCCGCTTGCCTCACGTCCTGATCTTGCTGATCTCGTAGACGACGGTGCCGCCGTCGGTGTATTGGCAGACATCGGGGCATTGGACGTAGGCCTTGGTCTTGTCCTTCTTGCCGTCGAGGCCCCAGTCGGCGGGCTCCGAGACCCGCAAAGCGTTGTACCAGGGCATCAGGGACGCCAGGCCGTGCATGCAGACCGGGATCTCGCTGACGAGCTGGTAGCACGCCTTCAGGGTGAACGAATCGCCGACCTTGTGGACGGGACAATGACCTTTGACCTCTTTGACAGTAATGACCAGATCCATACGCTCGGACTCCTGACAACGGGTTTCGGTTTTCCTGTACTATGTCCCAGCTAGCGGTTTGTTCGACCAGCGTTCTACGAAATGAACGATTATACGGATTGTGATCCGCATTGGCGAGGCCCTCCAGCCGTCCTGAATGAATTGCGTAGGGTGCGTGGTGCGCACCCCACAAGGTCATTCCCAGGTTTGGTGGAACCCCACGCCGGCGCGATTTGGGAAGGCTCGACAGCCGCCGGCGCAGCCGTTATCATGGCTGGACAAAGTGGCATGGGCTTCCGGCCCATGAAGCATCGGCAGGATGCTGATGCCACGCAGAATGACGGGCAAGATGCCCGTGCTACGGGAGTTGAGCATGGCAGATGAACTGGTCGGTATCATCGGCGGCACGGGCCTGGGCGACGCGCTCGCCGGGCAGTTGTCCGAGGTCGAGTTTCGGGCGGTCGAGACCCCGTTCGGCAGGCCCAGCGGGCCCATCCTCCTGGGTACGCTGGGCGACAGGCGCGTCGCGTTCGTCAACCGTCATGGCGAAGGGCACACGCTCTCGCCGAGCGAGGTTCCGTACGCCGCCAACATCTTCGCGCTGAAGTCGCTGGGCGTCCACGCGGTCATCGCCAGCGGTGCGGTGGGCTCGCTTCAAGAGAAGATCGCGCCGGGCCATCTCGTCCTGGTCGATCAGTTCATCGATAAGACGTTCAAACGCAGGAACACGTTCTTCGACCGCTACGGGGCGGTGCACTGTGAGATGGCACAGCCCGTCTGCGCCCGGCTCAAGGAGGCCGTGGTGCGCGTGGCGCCCCCGCTGGATGTCACGACCCATCTGGACGGCACCTACGTCTGTATGGAGGGCCCGCAGTTCTCGACGCGGGCCGAGTCTCTCATGCACCGCGCCTGGGGCGGCGACCTGATCGGCATGACCGCCATGCCGGAGGCCAAGCTCGCCCGCGAGGCGCAGATGTGCTATGCCCTGATCGCGTTGGCCAGCGACTACGACTGCTGGCGTCCGCACGACAAGTCCAAAGGCAAGCAGGGGCTCCTGGAGGAGATCCTCGCGAACATGAAGACTGCGACGAACAACTGCCTGGCCCTGATCCGTGCATTGCTGGCGAGCAGTGCGGCCCTGGTCCATGAGGATTGTCCCTGTCGCAGGAGTCTGGAACTGGCGGCCTGGACGAATCCGGGCAGCGTTGCACCGGACGAGAGGAGACGCCTGGCGGTCCTCTTCGAATGAGAACGCTTGACCCCAGGGGCGCAGAGATAAGCTGAGAATAGAAGCCGGACGAAGGGGATGTATGGGTGGGTTCTCAACCCACGTGTGACATGCATCGATTCCAAGGAGAACCCAACGATGCGGAGTAACAATCGGATGAGAGACAAAGCTCCGGGAGCGATTGCGATCATCGCGTTCGTTGTAGGTGCGGTGTTCCTTGCAGGATGCCAACAACCACAGCAGGAGACACAGGCGCCCAACGAGAAGCAGGCCAGACTCCTGGCGGCCCAGAACGCCGACTTGCAGAAGCAACTGGCTGTCTGCCGGGCCCAGATCGAGTCCCTTCGCCAGAAGCACGCCCAGGAGCTGGGACAGCGGGACGAGGAATTGGCCAGGTGCAAGGCTCGCATCGAAGCTCTTCAGCAGGACATCGAAAAGGGCATCGCCGAGCGGGTCAGCGGTGTGACGACGAAGCTCCTGGAGGAGAACGCCAGGCTGCGGCAAGAGATCGAGGAATTGAAAGCGAACGCGCCAAAGGAAGGCAATCCGTAGCACAAGCGTCCCGCCCGTGAAGGCAGGGCCAGGATGGCCCTGTGACCCATGGCAGGATGCCGATGCTACGTTTCTGCTGCGGCGCAGACCTTCTTCACTGCGTCCACGCAGTTCGGCAGGTCGCCGTCCAGGTGATGCCTCTTCATCGCGGCGGCGACCAGTCCCACGAACATCGGCTGCGGGCGCAACGGCCGCGAAGTCAGGCATGGATGGGCCTGCGTCCCCATGAAGAACGGATGCTTCGGCAGCTCCAGGATCTGCATGATCGGCTGATCCGGCGCCTTGCCCGAGAAGACCATGCCGTGCTTTTCCAGGGTCTCGATGTACCGAGGATCGACCTCATAGCGATGCCGGAACCGCATGCGAACGGCGTCCTTGCGCCCGAACAGGTCCCAGGCAATGGTCTTGGGCTCGATCTTGATGTCCCGCCCGCCCAGTCGCATGTTGCCGCCGAGACCCTCGATCCTCTTCTGCTCGGGCAGGATGTCGATCACCGGCTCCGGCGCGTCCGCGTCCATCTCCGTGCTGTTGGCGTTCTTGAGTCCGCAGACGGTCCGGGCGAACTCGATCACCGCCATCTGGAACCCCAGGCACAGACCCAGATAGGGCAGGTTGTTCTCGCGGGCGTACTTCACGCAGGCGATCTTGCCCTCCGAACCGCGAGCCCCGAACCCGCCCGGCACGATGATGCCGTCCACGTCCGCCAGATGCTTGGCGACGTTGGCGTCCGTGATCGAGGTTGTCTCGATCCATTTGATCTTGACGTCGGTGCCCAGTGCGACGCCCGCGTGCTCCAGGGCGTTGATGATCGAAGCGTAGCTGTCGCGGACCGAGGTGTACTTGCCCGTGATGCCGATCGTCGTCTCGTACTTGGCGGTCCCGATCCGGTCGGTGAAATCGCACCACTTCGCCCAGGCCTTCCGCTCGTGACGCAGGTTGATGCGGTCCTCGATCTTGAGCAGACGCAGGACCTCGAAGTCCAGACCGTGCTCGCGGAGCATGGCGGGGATCGTGTAGATGCTCGTCGAGTCGTGCAGGCTGATGACCCGCTCCAGCGGGACGTTGCTGTAGACGCTGATCTTCTGTCGGGCCTTTTCGTTGACCGGGTTCGTCGCCCGGCAGACGATGATGTCCGGCTGAATCCCGAGCTGCATCACCTGCTTGATGCCGAGCTGGGCGGCCTTGGATTTCTGTTCGCCCAAAGCCGGTGGCTCCATGATGTAGGTCAGTGCGACGAAGCAACTGCTGCCGGGCCCTTCCTCATAGGCCAGCTCTCGCATCGCTTCGATGAAGTAGGCGTTCTCCAGGTCGCCGACGGTGCCGCCGATTTCGACGAAGACGACGTCTGCCTTGCTGTCGGCGGCCAGTTGCCTCAATCGGAGCTTTACTTCGCCCGTCACGTGCGGGATCATCTGCACGTCCCGGCCGAGGTAGTCGCCGTGCCGCTCCTTGCTGAGCACGGAACTGAAGATCTGACCGCTGGTGGCGAAGTTGGCCCGGCTCAGGTCCTGGTCGAGAATCCGCTCGTAGGTGCCCAGGTCCATATCGGTTTCCATGCCATCGTCGAGGACGAAGACCTCGCCGTGACGGAAGGGGTTCAGCGTGCCCGAATCGATATTGAGATAACCCTCGAGCTTGATCGGCGCGACCTTTAACCCTTTGTCCTGCAGGAGCTTGGCGAGACAAGAGGAGAAGATCCCCTTGCCCAGCCCGCTCATGACCGTGCCCATGACGAACACATAGCGGGTCTTGCCCTTCTTGTAGTTCGTCGGCATCGGAGCGAAGAACTCGCTCTCCGTCGATGTGTCGGTGATCTTCGTCAACATCTCTTTGCTATCTACCATCTGAGATCCAACCTCAATTCGTACCATGCTTCGCAGTCCTATTCCTCCGTGATATGCCCGCCATGCCGCCTCACGAACGCCGCGTATTGCTCGGGGGTGTCGATGCCTTCGCAGGTGCGCTCGACCTTGCCGACGAGGATCGTGTAGCCGTTCTCGATGGCCCGGAGCTGCTCGAGCTTTTCGAGCTTCTCCAGAGGCGTCTGCGGCAGCGACGTGATCTTCAACAGAAAATCCCTGCGATAGGCGTAAATCCCAATATGGCGCAGATAATTGCCCACGTCGCCCACACCGGCGCGATCCCGGTCGTAGGGAATCACCGAGCGGGAGAAGTAGATGGCCTTTGCGGTTTGGTTAGTGGTGAGATGTGGCCCAGCCGCCCTCGGCTGGGTATCAGTCACCCCCGAGGGCGGGGGTGACACATGAGTAATGACTTTCACGGCATTCGGGTCAGCTACTTGATCCGCCGACGTAAATGGAGCGGCCAGGGTCGCCATGGGGCAGTCGGGGTGGTCGATCAGCAGGCGTGCGAGGTAGTCGATGTGGTCTGGGTCGATTCGCGGCTCGTCGCCCTGAACGTTGACCACAATATCTGCGTCGCTGTGGCCGACCGCCTCGGCGATTCTATCCGTCCCGCTGTTATGTTTGGGGGAGGTCAGCGCGCACTCGGCCCCGAACTCCCGCGCCGCCTGGACGATCTTCTCGTCGTCAGCCGCGATCACCACCCGCTCGGGCAGCTTCGCCTTGCGGGCCTGCTCCCACGTGTGCTGGATGAGGTACTTGCCGGTGTCTTTGGCGAGAACTTTCGCGGGGAAGCGGGTGGACGCATAGCGAGCCGGAATACATACAACAATCTTCACGAATCTACCCGGAATGGAACTTCCGTTGTGGCGACATGCCCGAGCTTTCAACAGCCGCTATCATACGGTCTCGCTCCCCCGATGTCAACGGACGCCGGAGTGATTCTCCGTATTCCTCCAGCAGAGCGGGAAAAGCGGTCTGGATCAGTGGATTGACTTGACAAGACCGGGGGAATCGGGTAGCCTATGAACGCCTGCGATGCTGTGGTGGCACTTGGTCGGTTGACGGCGAGCGGATACTTCACGTCAAGCCTTGCGTGTTCGCTCCGGTAGTGTTCTGGGTCTGTGTTTGCAACGCGGTTGCATACTGTTTTGTGGTGTCTTTAGGAGGACATGAAGATGATGCAATTCAAAGCGATTCGCCTAGTGTTGGTAGGAATCTGCCTTCTGTGCGGATCTGCTATCGCAGGCTCCACGGTAACCGATCTGATCGGCGATAAGGACGGGTTTGGCATCGGTGCGCTGCCCGGCCAGGAATTCAACTGGAATGCCGTTACACACCCCGATGCGGATGGCACCGACAAGTGGTGGCTCAACACGCAATCGTGGACGCACACATACGATCTCGCGAGCTTGGGCGGCTCGATCACGTCAGCGGAGGTGGAGATCTTCCACGGCGGCGATGGCAATTATGAGCCAGCCAAAGTGTATCTCAACGGCACATTCATCGGCCTTCTGACGGATTCGGACGGATCTGGCGATGGGGTACCTGCGTATGTGACGTACAACAATTTCGCCAACGTGGACGTGTTTGACATCACGGCCTACGCATACCTGTTGACTGGCAACGACACGATCGAAGTCCAGACCTACTCCGACGGCTGGGTACTCGACTACTCGGAACTGACCGTGTCCGGCGGTTCGGTGGCGATACCGGTCCCCGGTGCGATGGCTCTCGTTGCCCTGGGCGCCGGCTTGGTCGGCTCGCTTCGCAGACGTAGCGTCCTGTAGTGGCGATTTGCATGAGCTTTTCACGGGCTGCCCGCTGCCACGGCGTGCAGCCCGTTCTTTTGTTCCCTCCCCTTCCTTAAATCCCTACAATTGCGCAACTTCCGACAGGCCCTCGACTTGCCGCTCGGTGACCTGGCGGATGCGGGACTCGAGTTCGTCCTGGAGGGCCCGCGTCTCGCTTTGCAGAGTCTCCTTGAGCCGGTTCTGGAAATCCCCCCTCATCCGGGCGATTCGCGAGGGCAGCAGGACGTTCTTGACGATCCACGAGGGGGCGCTCCATGTGTCGGCCAGTTCCTTGGCCTTCGACATGCCGTAGCGGACCGCCAGGAAGGCGACCGCCGCACCGATGACCGCGCCGGCAATCCAGCCGACCGGCCCGGCCGCGACCAGGGCCATGCCGCCTCCGCCGGTGATCGAGGCACCGACCGCGGTTGCCAGTGCGATGGCGAACCAGCCGACGGTATCCATGATGCCGTTGTAGAGGTCCGGCGTGTCCGGTTGCACGATCTCCTGGCCGATCACCGTTCGCTGGGCTTCTCCGATGGGCTTCTCGCCCACGCTCAGTCCGTAGGACTCGAACCAGGTCCGCAGCAGCTCATTGAGTTCGCCGGGCAGACCCCGTTGCAGCGTCTGCATCCGCTTTTCGAGGATGGCCCGCAACTTGCCTTCGTTGGCCTTGACCTGGGCCGCGACGGACTCCCGCAGGGTCTTCACGGACCCGCCTTTCTCGCGGAACTCCTCGACAATCGGTCGGATCGTCCGGTCGAACAGCTCGGAGGTCACGTCGGAGGCCACGCCGGCGACGTAGTTGTCCGTCACGCGCTCGACGAGGGGTCGGACGCGGGTCTGGCAGAATCGCGGGAGGTCCCGTCGGAGCTTCTCGCGGGTCTGCTCGAAGTTCTTCTGCAGCGCAGGCAGGATGGCCAAACCCTGCGAGATCACCGCGTACGGCCGGTCGCTTCGCATCAGATGCGATCGGTCGATTCCAAGCGTCTCGGTGACCACGTCCGGAACGAACGGCCATTGGCTGCTGCCGCCCGCCAGGATCACCCGACTGATCTGATCCGTCGCCACCGCCTTCTCCGCCAGCCCATGCGCCAGGGTCGTGCGGAACCACTCGATCAGGTCCATCGACTGCTGTCGCTGGAGGATTCGCTGGGCACGGACGCCCATGCTCTCCATCTGGAGGACGAACGTCGGGCTCGGCAGGAAGTTCTTCGCCCGTTCGAGGAATCCGTCCCAATCCATGCCGCGAAGGCTGCCATAGCGACTCACTGATTTGTTCACCCGCTCCGAGCGGTCCCGGGCCATGGTCAGCGAGAAGAATTCCTTCACCTCCCGACACAGGTACGAGTGGACGTAGTAGGTGTCGCCCGCCTTTTCCATGGTCTTGAGTATGCCGGGGTTCTGTTCGAGGAGCCATTGGAAGAATAGATCGTCGAACAGCCGGCCGCCCAGTTCCATGTCGCCCCACGAATGGCTCACCTGGAGGCTCTGGAGGAACGCGAAATCGCAGGTGCCGCCGCCGAAGTCGATGACGAGAATGCCGCGCCGGGCCTCTTCCGGCGAGAAGTCCTTGTGCCAAAGGTGGTGCAGAAGGGCCCCTTTGGGCTCGTCCACGAGCCTGACCTCGCCGTAACCGGCCTCTCGGGCAATCTGGGAAACCTTGGTTCGGAACGGCCCGTGCGCCTCGCTGGGGACGCCGATGATGACGTCGTGCTTGACCGGGTCCAGGGCGATGTGCTGTCGCTGCGCCTGCTCGACCACGACGCGGAGAAAATCGGTGGCGGCTTTCGCGGCATCCTCGCTGGAGACGATATCGGGTTTGAACTGGGTGCGCAGGCGGTAGTCCTTGCGTTCCCCGTCGGAGGCCTCGCCGTACTCGTGGAGCGCCGGCTCACCAACGAGCGGCTCGCGGTCGCCGCGATAGAGGATGGCGGTGGGCAGTCCGTCCCGCCCGGTCCCGAAATCGATCCCGACGGGCGAAATCTGGTCCGCCGGACACTTGCTGAAGTATGTGTTCGTCGTCCCGAAATCGATAGCTAGGATGTTGTGAGATTCCATGCTACGCTTTGTCCCGGACCTTTCTCACAAGTCCTCTCTGCACGACCCGGCCTCCGAAGACCACGGCGGGACGCTCGACCGTCACGCGGTCGCCGTCGGCGATGTGCCCGAACGCCTCGTATCGGCCCGCCAGGTCCGGACTCCACGTCAGGACCTCGTTCTCATCGGAGCCCGCCTCCAGGAAGGCTGGCTGGCCCTCCAGACCCTCGAATCCGCTGTTCTTGGCTTCCTGGATCAACTCGTGAGCCACCACCGGCAGCGCCGCCGCCTGGGCCTGATGGAGCAGGTAGATCAGCTTGCCGAGCCGCCGGAGGGCCTTGTCCTTGTCGGTCTTCGCCTGGGGTACGTCGGCCTTGTTCAGGCACAGGACCGTCAGCATCGGGATCGCCCAATCCAGCCACTGCTCGATGGCGACTCGCACCGCCTTCTCATGCTCGCTGCGGACTGCCCCACTCAGGGTCTTGGGCTTTACGAACAGCCAGGGCAGCACTTTCGCGAGGAATCTGGCTCTTGTCATCCGCGATATCAGCAGCACCGCGAGCAAAGCCCCGAGCGGGCCGCCTATTGCCAGGCCGAGGTCGCGCATGTCGTAGACCAGTCGCATCAGCGCGGCGCCGAGCAGCATGCCGCCGAGTGCGCCGCCCGCGCCGGCCAGGGCCAGCGTGAGGGACTTCGCCTGGGTCCCGGTGGCCGGTCCCGGCGCCCGCAGGGGACGCGAGATCGTGTCGAAGCCCAAGGCAATCGTCGCTACGATATCGTCGTCCAGCCGCGTCCCGCCATTGACCAGGGCGATGGAATCGGCGGACAGCAGCTCCTGCTTCAGGATCGCATTGGCCCTTGCCTCGGCGGCCTGGAAATCGCCCGCCGCCGGACTGCCGATCATATCGAGGGTCGCGAAGTACTCGCGGGCCGCGCGGTCCGCGAGACTGCGGCGTAGCGACGCCGTTGTGGACTGGACCTTCGCTATAGTTTCCTGGAGTTCCAACATAACAAACGAGAGGGCGCGCACAGCACGCCCTGCACGGCTGCCATTCTATGACCCAACGCAAGAAACGCAACCGCCAAATGGGGGTATCGTGGCACGGGCATCCTGCCCGTGATTTTGAACCCATGGGCGGGACGCCCATCCAGGGTAGTCGCGGCCGACGATGGATTATTGCCCAGGCCGGCTGTGTCCGAGTGCTGAGTTTCCTGGGGCTGGGCGCACTTGGGTGTTGCCCAATCGCGACACATTCTCGATAATACCCACCATCACGGCGAAGAACGCCTGTTCCTCAAGGACGTTTACGGCCAGACGTCGGTCGTCTGGAACGAGTACCTCCGCAAGTACGTCCTTGCCGCTTCAAGCAACATGTTTCATCCCCGTGAGATCTGGTTCCTGACGGCGGACAAGCCTTTCGGACCCTGGAGCAAACCTATTGCTCACGTCACAGTCCCCGAATACAGGCAGGGCAAGAAGGTTGAACTCGTCTATTGCTCGTACCTTCATCCGGAACTGTTTCATGAAAACGGGCGCATCATGAACCTGACGTTCTCTCTTCATTTGACTGATTCTGCGTTCGACGCCAACAACGAGGTCGTCGAAGTCGAAGTGAATCCTCTGTGAATACGCTGTGAGAAGTGAAAGCAGGCGTTCCCTCATGGCTTTCGAGACGGTCAACGCTGCTTCGGCTTCCTCCCGATTTGCTGACTCACCGGGATAACGGAAAGTGACCGCTGAACGCGACAGCAATCGAAGTTCGTCGACCGGCCAACTCTACTCGGGACCGACTTCGTTCATACAAGACCCGTCCCCGGTCCAGGGCCTCCCGGATCAGCGGATCGCCCTGGGCATAACGGCGCTGTGTGTCGTCCGGACGGCGAGCCAGCAAATCCATGGCGAAGGCCGGATTGGAGGCTTCGGTCACAATTCTTTTGAAGAAAACGTGCCGCCGGGAGTCTATACTGGCAGACGCTGAACTTTGCGACTCGATTGGGACCCCCGGGGCGGGTCAGGGGTGGCAAACGTGAACGGCACGTGTCAGGACAATACGGTGGCCCTCTGGGATGCGCATGCAAGCCGGAAAGAGGCGTTTGAAGCCATTGTCAAACGCCACATGAAGGATGCCTACCTGATCGCGTTGGGTCTGGTCGGCAACCGCGAAGATGCTCTGGAGTTGTCTCAGGAGGCGTTTTATCGGGCCTACGAGCATTACGACGACCTCCACTGCGAGGACAAGTTCTTCCCGTGGTTCTACCAAATCCTGCGGAACCAGTGCTTCAGCCACCTTCGGAAGAGACGGGTCCGGCGGGCCAGTTCGCTGGACGATTCCCAGTGTGGTTGTCCCGAGCCCGAGGGCCAGGAGTGCTTCGACCCCGAGGTGGTCGCCGAACGGAACGAGGCCAAGGATCGCATCTGGAAAGCAATGAGCCGACTCGATGACAAGCACCGCGAGGTGATCATCCTGCGGCACTTCAGAAATATGTCCTATGACGAGATGGCGAAGGTGCTCTTCTGCAACAGGGGGACGGTGACGAGCCGCCTGTTCTACGCCCGCCAGCAGTTGAAAGAGATTTTGGAACAGCACAGGGGTGCCCTGGACGAATGTGAGGCTGGGGAGCTCGAGAAAGGAGGTCAGACGTCATGACCTGCCAGGATCACAAAGACCTCATGATGGCCTACCTGGACAATGAACTGGACGAGCAGCAGAAGCGAGCCTTCGAAGAGCATCTGGCCCGTTGTCCAGATTGCACGCAGGAACTGGCCCAGTTTCGCAAGCTCAAACGGATGACCGATTGCGTGGCCTTCGTCGAGCCGGAGGATCGGGTCTGGGAGCAATACTGGAACAACGTCTACAACCGGATCGAGCGGAGCGCGGGCTGGATCCTGTTCTCCATCGCGGCGATTGCCCTGCTCATCTGCGGGGGCTTCAAGCTCATCGAGAGCCTCGTTCGGGACCCGACCGTCGGCGTCGTCATGAAAATCGGCCTACTGGCCCTTCTGGGCGGATTGGTTATACTATTCGTTTCCGTGCTGCGGGAACGGGTGTACTTCTGGAGCCGGGACCGCTACAGAGACGTCAGGAGGTAATGCCATGCTGCTGTCAACGACGGATACGATACCTGGAAAGACGATCACCAAGCACCTCGGCCTGGTCCGCGGCAACACGGTCCGCGCCCGACACGTGGGCAAGGACATCCTGGCGGGCCTGCGCAATCTGGTTGGCGGAGAGATCGCCGAGTACACCAAGCTGCTGGGCGAGTCGCGGGAGCAGGCCATCGACCGAATGGTCGAGCATGCACAGGACCTCGGCGCCAATGCCATCGTTGGTCTGCGCTTCTCGACGTCGGAGGTCATGACGCACGCGGCGGAGATCCTCGTCTACGGCACCGCGGTCGTCGTCGAATAGGAGTCCGTACACACAATCGCGGAAGAATACGATGAAGGTCGTGCGAGCGAGTATCTGGGTCGTAACTGCGTTCTGCTTGATTGTGCCGGCGCTCCGGACGGAGGCCGGATCGGGCGATGCGAAAAGCCCCTCGCTCGAAGGCACTTGGCTGGGCACTCTGAAGGTGACGCCTACTGCTTCGCTGCGGCTCGTCTTCAACATCCAGGCCAAGCCCGACGGCTCATTCTCCGGCACGCTCGACAGTCTGGACCAGGGCGCGATGGGCCTGCCGATCAGTCGGATCGAGATCGAAAAGGACAAGGTCACCGTTGAGGCAAGCACGGTCGGCAGCCGTTACGAGGGAACGATGAACGCAGAAGGTTCCGAAATCAACGGCAAGTGGACCCAGGGGCCCGCCTCACTGGATTTGCTGTTGAAGCGGGTGAAGGAAGCCCCCAAGCCCAAGGAGTTCAAGAGGCCCCAGGAGCCCAAACGACCCTATCCATATCGGGACGAGGAAGTAACATACCAGAACGCCAGAGACGGCGTGACCTTGGCCGGGACACTGACGATGCCGACCGAGGCCGGGCCCTTCCCGGCGGTGCTGCTGATCACCGGCTCCGGCCGAGAGGACCGGGATGAAGCCCTATTCGGGCACCGTCCGTTCCTGGTCCTGGCGGATTACCTGACCCGACGAGGAATCGCGGTGCTCCGTGTGGACGACCGCGGGGCGGGCGGCTCCACGGGCGACACCTCCCAGGCCACCAGCGAGGACTTCGCACGAGACGTCCTTGCAGGAGTCGAGTATCTCAAGACCCGCAAGGAGATCAATCCCAAGCGGATCGGCCTGATCGGCCACAGCGAAGGCGGCATCATCGCACCCATGGTCGCAGTCCAATCCCACGACGTGGCGTTTATCGTCCTGATAGCGGGCACCGGAATCACCGGCGAACGGATCCTCCAAGGACAGATCGCCACCGTGCTCAAACTCGCAGACGCCGACCAGGCACAGATCGACGCCGCCATCCAGAAGCAAGGACAGGAACTTGAGATCATCAAGCGGGAACCGGACCCCGAGCTTCGAAAACAGAAAGTCCGCAAAGCAATCGAGGATGATCTGGCAAGACTCGACGAGGCGAGAAAGAACACAATCGACTACTCCGCCCTCGTGGAAGCCCATGTCACAAGATTCGCATCGCCGTGGCTGCGTTTCTTCATCCTGCACGATCCGGCGACCGTGCTGCGGAAGGTCAAGTGCCCGGTCCTGGCGATCAACGGCCAGCTCGACACGCAGGTCCTCGCGAAGGAGAATCTCCCTGCGATCGAGCAGGCCCTTCGCGAAGGGGGCAACACCCGGATCGTCATCAAGGAACTGCCTGGATTGAATCACCTGTTCCAGACGGCCAAGACCGGCGCCGGCGACGAGTACGCCCAGATCGAGGAGACGATGTCCCCGCTGGCCCTCGAGACCATCGCAGGATGGATGGCACAGCTTCAGCTATAGGAGTCGGCACTGATGAAGGCAGTTGTGATCAACGGCAGTCCTCGCGGAGACAAGGGCAACACCGGTTTGATTCTGAACCCGTTCCTGGAGGGCATGAAGTCCGCGGGCGCGGAGGTCGAGGTCTTCGAGACCAAGGACATGAACGTCCGACCCTGCCAGGGCGAGTACGCCTGCTGGTTCCGCACGCCGGGCAGGTGCTTCCAGGAAGACGATATGCAGAAGCTCCTGCCGGAACTGCTGACGGCCGATGTCCTGGTCCTGGCCACGCCGTTGTATGTGGATGGCATGACGGGACCGCTCAAGATGGTCGTGGACCGCATGATCCCGCTCGGCGAGCCGAAGATCGAGTATCGAGACGATCACTGCCGGCACCCCGGCCGCGCGACCGTCCAGGACAGGAAGCTGGCGCTCGTGTCGAATTGCGGCTTCTGGGAGCTGGACAACTTCGATGCACTGGTGAACCACGTCCAGGCCATCGCGAAGAACCTTGATGCGGTGTTCGCCGGCGCGCTGTTGCGCCCGCACGGTCCGGCGCTCAGGGCCATGCTCGACCAGGGCATCCCCGTCGCGGACGTGCTGGACGCCGCCCGGGACGCGGGTCGCCAGCTTGTTGAAACCGGATCGATCTCGACGGAAACGTTGGGCACGGTGAGCCGGCCGCTGTTGGCGCGAGACCAGTATGTCGCAATCGCCAATCAGGTGATCGCCCAGCGAGTGCAGCGCACCGCTCGGAATGCTACGGACTGAGACCGTGCGTTTCGCGTCGTGAGTCTCTCTCGCAGGCATGTGATTGAAAGGGCTTTCGATGGAAGCGTGGAGAGAATGGCTCAGGCCGGAGCTGATCTGGTTCTTCATTGGTCTGGTGCTGCTGTTCGCCGAGATGGCAGTGCCCGGATTCGTCGTCGCATTCTTCGGTCTCGGCGCCTGGGTTGTCGCGGCGGTCCACTTGTGTACCCCGCTGACCCTCAATCAGCAGTTGGCCCTGTTCATCATGGCCTCCGCCTTGTTGCTGGTGCTGGCCCGGAGCTGGCTCAAGAACGTGTTCGCGGGCTTCGTTGGCTCCCGCAGCGACGGGAGCGCGGACCTGGGTGAGTTCATTGGCCAGCGGGCCACGGTGATCGAGAGAATCTCTCCGAAGATGCCGGGCCGGGTCGAGTTCCATGGAAGTACCTGGCAGGCCCAAGCCGACGGAGAGATCGCGGAAGGCCGCACGGTCGAAGTCGTCGACAAGGACAATCTGACCCTCAGGGTCAAGCTCGTATAGAGAGTATGAAGTGTGATTGTTGATTCTTGATTGCTGATTTGAAGAGTCCGCTGCGCCTCTTACTTCACAGATCATACTTCAAACATCAAACTTCTGTTGAAGGGGAGCTTCTTATGCTTGCAGAGATCGTGAACCCGTTGACAATCATCTTGATCGCCTTGCTGGTTTTCGTGTCCATCGTCTTCGTGCGGATGGTCCGCATCGTTCCGCAGAAGCAGGCCTACATCATCGAGCGGCTGGGGAAGTACGCGACGACGCTCGAGGCCGGCTTCCACGTGCTGGTGCCGCTGCTCGACCGGGTCGCCTACAAGCACACGCTCAAAGAGCAGGCGATCGACGTCCCGCCGCAACAGTGCATCACGAAGGACAACATCGCGGTCGAGGTCGACGGCATCCTTTATATGCAGGTCGTCGATCCCAAGCTCGCCTCCTACGGCATCGACAACTACCGGTTCGCCTCCATCCAGCTCGCGCAGACCACGATGCGAAGCGTCATGGGCAAGCTGGACCTCGACAAGACCTTCGAAGAGCGAGAGAACATCAACTGCGTGATCGTCGGCGCGGTGGACAAGGCCTCCGAGCCGTGGGGGATCAAGGTCACGCGGTACGAGGTGAAAAACATCATGCCGCCGCAGAGCATCAAGGACGCCATGGAGAAGCAGATGCGCGCCGAGCGAGAGAAACGTGCGGAAATCGCGGTCTCCGAGGGCGACCGCCAGGCCAAGATCAACCGGGCCGAGGGCGAGCGACAGGAGATGATCGCCCGCTCGGAGGGCGACAAGCAGCGGCGCATCAACGAAGCCGAGGGCCGGGCGGTGGAGATCCTCCGAGTGGCCGAGGCGACCGCCGACGGCATTCGCAAGATCGCGGCCGCCATCCACGACAAAGGCGGCGCCGAGGCGGTCAATCTGCGGATCGCCGAGCAGTACCTCAGCGAATTCGGCAAGCTGGCCAAGACGAACAACTCGATGATCGTCCCGTCGAACCTGGCGGACATCGCCGGCGTGATCCAGATGGCCACGTCCGTGATCCGTCCTTCGGTCGAAGCCCCGGCTGGCTCGTAGCGTGCCCGTCAGAGCACATCGTAGCACGGGCATCTTGTCCCCACATCGCTACGGGCAGGACGCCCGTGGTACTCACGCCCCAGGCGGCCGTGCTATGAAACGCCTTACGGCGTCACTACGAACGCGCGTGACAGATGCCCCTGTCCCCACACCTTGGCGCTTGGCGTCCTTGGGTTTTTACGCAAAAAACGCAAGAGCGCCAAGCGCCAGACACATAGGACGCCAACAGGACAGTCGTCGCGACTCTGTCATTCCTGCGCCAAGCAGGAATCCAGGAACTGCGGGATGGGGCGCGACCTGATGAGTGGATTCCCGCTTCCGCGGGAATGACACCCGAACACGCGGGCATTTTGCCCTTTGCACGGGTTGCGAGGATGGGTAAGCTATCGGTATCGGTCGCGTCGCCGGTTTGGTGAGAGCCGGGACCGCGGCGGCCTGCACGAAGAAGGAGAATGAGCCATGAAGCCGAACGCCCCCGTCCCCACGAGTGACCTGAATCGTCGCCAATTCCTCGCGGCCTCCAGCGCCGCGATGGCCTTCAGCGTGGTGCCGAGCCACGTGATGGCGGGGTCGAAGAGCATCCCGCCGAGCGAGAAGATCAACGTCGCCTACATCGGCGCCGGGACGCAGGGGATTCGCCAGCTCATCGAGGCCCTGCCCAAGCAGGATCTCAAGATCACCTGCGTGTGCGATCCGAACACCGACAGCACGGATTACGTCGAGTGGGGGCGCAACGAGATTCGCGACAAGGTCCGCGCGTTTCTCAAAAAGCCCGCGTGGGGCGAAGGCGTCGCCGGCTGCCGGTGCGGGCGGGAAGTGGGACGTGAGATCATCGAGAGCTACTACGGCATGGGCACGCCCTCCGGCCAGTACAAAGGCTGCGCCACCTACACGGACTTCCGCGAGCTGCTGGCCAAAGAGACGGACGTCGATGCCCTGTACATCATGACGCCCGAGCACCTGCACGGCACGATCGCGGTGGCCGCGATGAACAAGGGCAAGCACGTGATCCAGCACAAGACGCTGGCGAACGTGCTGTACGAAGCCCGCCTCTCGCGCGACACCGCTCGCAAGACCGGCGTGGCGACGCACATGTTCTGCTCCGCGGGCATCGGCTCGACCGCGACGATTGCCGAGTGGATCGGCGCCGGCGCGATCGGCGACGTCCGCGAGGTCCACAACTGGTCGACGCGTCCCTTCTGGCCGCAGGGCATGATGGAGCTGCCGAAGGACAAGCCGCCCGTGCCGAAGGGACTCGATTGGGACCTCTGGCTCGGGCCCGTCCCGCAGCGGCCGTACCATCCCGACTACACGCACGCGGTCTTTCGAGGCTGGGTCGATTTCGGCAGCGGCGCGCTGGGCGACATGGGCAACTACAGCTTCTTCCAGATCTGGAAGGTCCTCAAGCTCGGCACGCCGACGACGGTCGAAGCCTTCGCCAGCCAGTACTGGGCCATCATCGACCACCTCTGGAAGAAGCAGGTGAACATGGTCTCCTTCCCTCAGGCGAGTGCGGTCCATTTCGAGTTCCCCGCGCGGGAGGGCAAGCCGCCGGTGTCGGTACACTGGTACGATGGCGGGATGCGACCGCCGAAGCCCGCGGAATTGGAGGAGGACGGTCTGGACATGCCCGAGGAAGGGATGCTGTTCGTCGGGGACCAGGGCAAGCTCCTGGGCGGATTCATGGGCGATGAGCCCAGGCTGATCCCTGCCAAGAGGATGCAGGCGTTCGTGAAGCCGCCCCAGACCCTGCCCCGGCCGATCGGCGAGTTGGATCAGTGGATTCGAGCCTGTCGCGGCGTGCAGCCCTCCGACGCCAGCTTCGAGAACGTCTATCCGTTCGCGGAAACGATTGCCCTGGGCGATATCGCTCTGCGGGTGGACAAGAAGCTGCACTGGGACACTGCCAAGATGGAGTTCACGAATTCGCCGGAGGCCAACAAGCTCCTCCGCCGGGAATATCGCAGAGGTTGGGAGTTGTAGCTCGTAGTGACGCCGTAAGGCGTTATCTTCCTTGGCAAGAGACGCGATCGGAATCGAAGGGGAAGTCGTATGGACAGAACGCAAGCTGCGACGACACGGCGGGAATTCATCAAGGTGCTGGGTGCTGGCGCTGCGACGTGCCTTGTCGGGCGGGCGCTGGCCGACGAGGGCAGGCCCGCGATTGTCGTGGACCCCAAGCCGAAGTTCGAGCTGTCTCCCTATCTGTACATGCAGTTCATGGAGCCGCTCGGCGTCACCGACAGCTCGGTCGACGCTGCCTGGGACTTCAACAGGGACTGCTGGCGCGAGGACGTCATCGAGGTGACGAAGGAACTGGCGCCGACGCTGCTGCGGTGGGGTGGATGCTTCTGCTCCTACTACCGCTGGAAGGAAGGCGTCGGTCCGCTGAACCGTCGGCCCCCGATGGTGAACCTCCTGTGGGGCGGGCTGTACAACAACCAGGTCGGGACGCATGAGTTCGTCGATTTCTGCCGAAGGACGGGGGTGGACCCGCTTCTCGTCATCAACTTCGAATCGGATGGTCGGGCATACTGGGCCCGTTCGCCCAAAGGGGACATCCGCTCGGGCGACGCCATCGAGGCGGGCGAGTGGGTCGCCTACTGCAACGACCCCGCGAACGAACTGCGTCGGCAGCACGGCGTCTCCGAGCCCTACGGCGTGCGGCTCTGGCAGATCGGCAATGAGACCTCCTACGAGCCGAACGGATTCAGCGTGGAGACCGCGGCGAAGAAGACCGTCGAGTTCGCCAGGGCCATGCGAAAGGCCGACCCGAGCATCCACCTCATCGGCTGGGGCGACAGCGGGTGGGCCGAGCGAATGGCTGAGGTAGCAGGCGAGCACCTCCAGTACCTTGCCTTCCACAACGGCTTCGGTCCCGGCGGGGAGGATTCGCCCTTGCGCGGGATCGAGTACCGCAAAGACCCCGCCCGCACCTGGGAGTACCTGATGCGGACGTACAAGGAGCAGGAGCGTCGGATCGCGGACATGCGGTCGCAGGTCGCGAAGTCCCGCATCCCGCTGGCGATGACCGAGTGCCACTACGGCCTCCCTGGGCGGAACCGATGCGAGGTCCTCTCGACCTGGGCGGCAGGCGTCGCCAACGCACGCATGCTGAACGTCCACGAGCGCAATGGCGACATCCTGAAGATCGCGACGCTCGCGGACTTCTGTGGCACGCGCTGGCAGAACAACGCGATCATGATCCCGGTCCCCGGTGGCGACTCGTACATGATGCCCGTGGCGCTCGTGATGGCCTTGTACCGTCACCACAGCGGCCGGGACGCGGTGACTGTGACGAAGACGCCCGACGGACTCGACGTGACCGCCAGCCGGACCGGCGACCGCGTCTACCTGCACGTCGTGAACACCCATCGCGAGCGATCCGTCACGACGCGATTGGCCGTCGAAGGTCTGAGTGTACGGTCGGGGCAGGTCTTCGAGCTGGCCGCAGACCCCGAGTTCGAGGTGATCCAGACCCAGGCCCGCGAGATCCAGCCGGTCCGAAAGGATCTGCCCTCGACCGGCCTCTGGACCTTCCCGCCGGCCTCGGTGTCCGCGGTGGAGTTGGACGGGGTCGCACGCACATAATGCTATGACCATTCCAGGAATCCAGGACCCACAGAATGCGAACGGTCCCGCGGCCGGGGAGCAAGTTCATAGTGACGCCGCAAGGCGTTTCCGTAGCATGGGCATCTTGCCCATGATTCAAGATCACGGGCAGGATGCCCGTGCTACGAAAGGGAGGAAACAGATGGCATCGCAGCCCAACACACGTCGTGAGTTCCTGAAGATGGCGGGCCTTGGCGTGGCGGCGCTGACCACAGGCCTGAGTGTCCGTGCGGAGGACCAGCAGGGGCAACCCGCCATTGATCCGCAGTTCTTCGTCCGGCCGGAGGAACTGACGCTGAAGTTCCGCAATCGCCAGGCTCCTCGGCGGCTTTCATTCGCCAACTACCGCGGCTCGCCCGACGCGTGGCGCCGCGACTGCCGCGCGAAGCTGGCGGAACTGTTGGGCTTCTCGCCGCCGGCGCCGTGCAAGGCCCGCCTGTTGCGGACCACCACCTGTGGCGAGGTTGCCATCGAGCTGTGGATTATGCAGGTCGACGATTCCCTCTCGATCCCGGCGTATTTCCTCTCGCCTCGGTCCGGCTCGAAGAAGGGCCTGATGGCCATCCACGGCCACGGCCAGGCGGAGCCCTGCGTCGGGTCGGCGGACGACTACCACCACGCGTTCGCGCTGAACCTCGCCCGCGCGGGCCATGCGGTGCTCTGTCCGGCGCTTCGCGGGTTCGGGGCTCTGGGCGATGTCGCCCGCGGCTTGGAGAACCACTGCCTGGACTACTGGGTCTCCAGTCGGGGCCACCAGTTCACGCTCGTTACCGACGCCTTCCTCTACGGGAAGACCCTGATTGGCCAGACCATCGAGGACCTGCTCCGCTGGGAGCAGTGGCTCGCGGACGCCAAGGGCATCACCACGCTCGACGTTGCGGGCATCTCTTACGGCGGCGATCTGGCGATTACCTATCCCGCGCTCAGCGAGCGGGTGCGGAAGATCTACTCCAGCGGTAGTCTCGGCTCGTTCTCCGTGGTCTTCTCCCGCTGTTACAACGCGCCAGCCCACTGCATCCCGGGCGTGCTGCAATGGATGGACCGCAGTGACATCGCGGGCCTGAGCGCCCCGCGTCCCATCCGGCTCCACTATGGCGAAGGCGACGTGATCGCCCCCTGGAACAACTCGGCTTCCTACAACGAGACGGTCGAGCCCTCCATGGCGGAGTTGAAGGCGATCTACGAAGCCTTCAACGCTCAGGACCAGGTCAGCCTCCGCGTGACGCCCAAGGCGATGCACGAGATGGAAAACGAAGACCTGAAGGAATTCCTGGCCGGCTGACCCGCCTCGCGGCGGAGGGGGCGTCTTGCCCATCTCGTTCTCACGTCGAACCTTGGGACATGCATGAGTTGCACGAGTAGTATGTAGTTCTTGCACACTCCGACGGGCATGATCCCTCCCCTTTGCATGTCCCTGGCGCTCGCGCCGATTGTCGGAAAAGGAGCTTGCATCCAGGATGGCAAGAGCATACGATGTCCCGACTTTGTTAGCGATGTCACGACCATGTCACGCGGAGGTCACGAACAGGTCACGGTCCGGATCGTCAAGCGCGACCGTCGCGCGTGACATCGCGACAGGAGAATGGAATCTAACGTGTGAAGAACAACGCATCGGCAGGTGGTGTTGACTTCCTGGTGTATCTAAGAAGGGGACGAATATGAAGAAACTCGGTATCGGTGCAGTAGCAGTGTTGCTTTGGGTGTCTGTGGGCAGTGGCGTCGCGACCGCCGAGGTCACCGTGGGCGCGGGCTACCAGGCGATGTTCCTGGGGGATTTCTTCCAGGGCGCCAGTGTACGGGCCTGGGTCGATGACAAATGGGGTTTTGAAGGGAACATCCAGCAGGCCAATCTGGACCTGGATGTGGACACCGTGGACTTGGACGATCCGAACGATAGGTATACGTTTGGGGCAGACGGGGATCTGTACTTCCTGTCCGGCAAGATCATATATGCCCCGATCATCAAGGAGAACAGCAAGTTCTACTTCGGCTTCGAAGTGGGATACGGCGAAGCCAGTCTGGATGTCGGCACGGCCGACCTGGATGCGGATGTCTTTGCGTTCGGACCGCTGTTCGGCGCTGAATACCGCTTCCAGGAAATACCCGAGCTGGGGTTCAACTGGGAAGTCGGCTACCGTTTCGGTGAGGCCAACGGCAGTGGTGACACGTCGAGCACGAAGATGGATCTTGACGCGTCCATCTCCGGCATCACCGTGTGTCTGGGCGTGCACTACTACTTCAACTAGTGGAGTGCAGGACCGGATTCTCGTCGAGTGACGATAGGTTAGGATTTCACACCAGGAAGTCAGCCGCCTGTCGTCACGTCCTACGGGGGAGTCTCTCACGGTGCGTCAGGCCATGGCCGCCGCCAGGGCGGCGGCGATTGTGACGCCGTTGAACATCGCGTGCATGAAGATCGGGCGCAAGAGCGAACCGCTCTTCTCGTAACAGTAGCCCAGACCCAACGCCAGCACGAATAAGGCGGGCCAGTGCTCGCTGTTGGCGTGAATGGCGGAGAACAGGACCGACGTGATCGCGATGGCGACCCAGGGCCGGTCGAGATAGGACCGGATCATCGTCTGGAACAGGCCTCGGAAAATCATCTCCTCCACCAGGGGGGCGACTGCCACCGCCAGGACGATCATCAGGATCTGCAAGGGCGCCGAGCCGGAGCCTGTGATAATCTCCAGGGCTTCGTGCTGGGGCACCTCGAACTCCGGATCGATTTGCTTCATCACCAGCATGGTCAGACTCATCATCGCCATGACGAGCGGCCAGACCGCCGCCAGGGTGAGAAATGCGTGAACCAGGTCTTTGGGGATGGTCGCCGGTCGCAGGCCGAGACCCTTGAGCCCGCGGACGAAGGTCATCCGGGCGACGACGAGAACCAGGACGACCACTGCCAGCGACCCGAGTGTGCCCGCGAACTGGGTGAGGAACACGCCTTGCCACGTCTGGAGCCGGCGGGTGAACAGGGCCGCGAGGCTTGCGAGAGTGGCCGTGCCGGCGAACCATGCGAAGAACACCGCGAACGGCGTCAGGAAAATCATGCTCGTGCGACGGGGTTTCGAGCGGGCGAGGGCCTTGCGCCCCAGGGACGTGGTCAGCAGCCATCCGGCGAAGACGGCGACCCCGATCACCACGGGGATCACATCCGCCGGACTGGTCGGCGGAACTTGTTGTTCGAGTCCTTGGGACACGGGATTGCGGATTTGCTCTTTACAATCTGTGATCGAGCGTTTATGTTTCCGACATCGGATGCAGCAGGCCGCAGAGGTTGCCGGTCTGGCTGCAAGGTCTTCAATAGTAAGTCCCAGATTTGAAATAGCAAACCGAAACATGGATGTATTTCGCATAGAAGGCCCGGTCCGCCTGGCGGGCCACGTGGATGTCAACGGATCGAAGAACGCCTCGCTGCCCATCATGGCGGCTGCCCTCCTGGCGCCGGGCAACTCGACGTTGCTCGGGGTGCCCCATCTTGCGGATATCAGCGTCTTCAAGGACTTGATCGGCCAGTTGGGCTGCAGGGTGGAGCGTCGCGACGACGGCGTGCTCACGATCGACGCGACCAAGATCGATAATCCCGTCGGGCCGTACGACATCGTCCGCAAGATGCGGGCGAGCGTTTGTATCCTCGGGCCGCTGCTGGCGCGGTGCGGGCGGGTGGAGGTTTCGATGCCCGGCGGCTGCGCCATCGGCGACCGGCCCATCGATCTGCACCTGAATGGCCTCCGCCAGCTCGGCGCCCAGATCCACCTCAAGAACGGCTATGTCATCGCGGAAGCCCCCCAGGGCCTGACCGGGGCCAGCATCTTCCTCGGCGGTCCCTTCGGGAGCACGGTTCTGGGCACCGCCAACGTCATGATGGCCGCGACGCTGGCGAAGGGGCGAACCATCATCGAGTCGGCGGCGTGCGAGCCGGAGATTACCGATCTGGCGAACTGCCTCAACGCCATGGGCGCCCGGGTCGGCGGGATCGGTTCGCCGCGATTGGTCATCGACGGCGTGAGCCATCTGCACCCCGTGCAGTACCGCGTCATCCCCGACCGCATCGAAGCGGGGACCTTCATGGCCGCCGCTGCGATCACCGGCGGCGAGGTGCGTATCAGTCACTGTCGCCTTGAGGACATGATGGCGGTCGTGGATCGCCTGCGACTCATCGGCATCACGGTGGAACCCGACGGCGACGGGTGCATGGTCGTCGGCGCGGAGAGCTTCCAGCCTACGGACATCACGACGCAGCCGTACCCCGGTTTCCCGACCGATCTCCAGGCCCAGTTCATGGCACTCCTGGCCCTGGCCCACGGCAACAGCGTAGTCGTGGAGAAGATATTTCCCGACAGGTTCCTTCACGTGGCGGAGCTGAACCGCATGGCGGCCAATCTCCGCAAGGAGGGGTCGGCCGTCATCATCGCGGGGGTGCGCAAGCTCGTGGCGGCGCCCGTGATGGCGTCGGACCTGCGGGCCTCCGCGGCCCTGGTCATCGCGGGCCTGGCGGCGGAAGGCACGACGATCATCAACCGCGTGTACCACATCGACCGCGGCTACGAACGCATCGAGGAGCGGCTCAACCTGCTCGGCGCCAAGATCTGGCGAGAGGAGGGGGGCACCGTGTGATCTCGACGTGCGCTACGCGGAGTGCGACCTGCGTCCCCCAGGTCGTTTCGCATGTCGCACGGCGCGTGGCGCACGACGGTTTGTCGCAGAGGGCGTGCGGATGAAGAAGAAACACATCAGGGCGATCCGGTCTGCGATCGTGGCTCTCCTCGTTCTGGTGGCAGTCGGCGTCGTCGCCGCAGTCCCGCTGGCCAATGCCGCCGTCAAAGCGGTTGTCCAGAAGGCCGGCGTCAAGACCCTGAACGTGAGCGTCGAAATCGAGAGGGTTCGCACGTCCCTCTTGACCGGGTCCGGTCGCCTGCACCAGATCGCGGTCGCCAATCCCGCGGGCTACCGGGGCCCCTCCCTGCTGACGCTGAAATCCGTCGACGCCAGCGCCGAAGTCGGGTCGCTGCTGGGCGACGAGCTGCTCTTTCACAGCGTGCACCTGGAGGGCATGGAGGTCTTCGTCGAGCAGGACGGCCTGCGGAACAACCTGTACGAGGTTATCGAGCCGCTCCGCGGCTTGCACAAGCCCACCGGCAGGGCCCTGGTCGTTGACCGGCTCACCATCGGACAGATCGTGGTCCACGTGTCGATGCCCTCGCTGACCGGACAGTCGCAGACGCGAGTGGTGGATCTCCAGGTCGCTCCGATCACCATGACCGACCTGGGTCGCAACGAGCGGATGGATACGAAGATCCTGATCGGCAAGGTCCTGCTGGCGGTCGCCGCGGGTGTCGCGGAGCAGGGCGGCGACATCCTGCCCAAAGAGACTGTCGGGCAGATCACCGACGTGCTCGACAAGGCCCTCGACATCGGCCGAATCCTCTTCGGCGGCAAGAAGGACCCGTAGCCCACCCCGACGCCCACGCGAGAGGAGAATGCGGTTGAAACCCCGCAGAGGTTGGGGTATCCTGCCCGGGCAATCTACATCGACACTGTGGAATAGAAAGGATCAGTCATGAGAGTCGGTCGTATCTTGGCGTCGTTCTGTGTTCTGCTGGTTGTCGGCTGCAGTTCCGTCGCGGGCAACTCCACGAGCGCGGGCTCCGGCGGGAAAGTCTGGCTTTCCGACCTCGACATCAGTAAGACCCGGCAGGGCTGGGGCGATCCCCACAAGAACCAGTCCGTGGACGGCAACCCGCTGAAGATCGGCGGCAAAACGTTCGAACGCGGCCTGGGCACCCACGCCGACAGCATCCTCTATGTCGAGCTCAGCGGCGGCAGCACCCGCTTCACTGCCTTCGTCGGCGTCGATGACGAGGCAGGCACTCGCGGCAGTGTCGAGTTCCGTGTCCTGGCCGACGGCAAACAGGTTTACGACAGTGGCCTGCTCAAGAGCGGCGACGCGGCCAGGCAGGTGGACGTCGATGTCACCGGCGCCCAGATGCTCGTGCTGTCCGTCGGCTCCGGCGAGGACATGAACTACGACCACGCGGACTGGGCCGATGCGTTCTTCACCGTCGCCGGGGCGGCCCCCAAGACGGTCGATGCCCCGAAAGAGGAGGCGGTGATCCTGACCCCGAAACCCTCGGCCAAGCCGCGGATCAACAGTCCTCGCGTGTTCGGTGTTCGACCGGGCTCGCCCGTTCTCTACACCATCGCGGCCTCCGGCCAGCGTCCGATGTGGTTCAATGCGGAGAACCTGCCCGCCGTGCTCAAGATCGACCGCGAAACCGGCCGGATCACCGGCAAGTTCACCAAGCCCGGCGAGTGCAAGATCACCCTGGTCGCCACGAACGACCTGGGCGAAGCCAAGAGAGAGCTGAAGATCGTGGTGGGCGACACGCTCGCGCTGACCCCGCCGCTCGGATGGAACAGTTGGAACTGCTGGGGCTGCGCCGTGGACGAGAAAAAGATCCGCGAGGCCGCCGACGCCATGGTCAAGTCGGGCCTGGTCAATCACGGCTGGCAGTACATCAACATCGACGACTGCTGGATGGTCAAGCCCAACGAGAGCGACCCGACAATCGGCGGGCCGACCCGCGATGCAGCCGGACGCATCCTGACCAACAAGCGGTTCCCCGATATGAAGGCCCTCACCGACTACGTCCACAGCCTGGGCCTGAAGATCGGCACGTACATCTCGCCCGGCCCGTGGACATGCCAGGGATACGAGGGGAGCTGGCAGCACGAGCAGGCGGACGCGATGCAGTTCGCGGAGTGGGGCTTCGACTACCTCAAGTATGACTGGTGCGGCTATGGCTCCATCGTGTCCAACCCCACGCTGGAGCAGATGGAAGAGCCCTACCTGTTCATGGGCCTGTGCCTCAGGCGTGCCGGACGGGACATCGTCTACAGCCTGTGCCAGTACGGCATGGGCGACGTCTGGAAATGGGGCGCCGAGGTCGGCGGCAACTGCTGGCGAACCACCGGCGACATCAGCGACACCTGGGGCAGCATGAGCGGCATCGGATTCGCCCAGAGCGACAAGGCCCCCTACGGAGGTCCCGGCCACTGGAACGATCCCGACATGCTCGTCGTCGGCATGGTCGGCTGGGGTCCGAACATCCGCGACAGCCATCTTACGCCCAACGAGCAGTACACGCACATCAGCCTGTGGAGCCTGCTGTGCTCGCCGCTGCTCATCGGCTGCGACCTGACGCGGCTCGACGAGTTCACGCTGAACCTGCTGACGAATGACGAGGTCCTCGAAGTGAACCAGGACCCGCTGGGCGAGCAGGCCAGGCGGGTTGCGAAGGATGGTGGTCTGGAGGTCTGGGCCAAGAAGATGGAGGATGGCTCGACCGCAGTGGGCCTGTTCAATCGCGACGAGACCCCGCAGACGGTCACCGCCAAGTGGTCCGACCTGGGCGTTACCGGCAAGAAGCGGGTCCGCGATCTCTGGCGCCAGAAGGACCTGGGCACGTTCGAGGGCACATTCGGCGCGGAAGTCCCGCGTCACGGCGTGCTCCTCGTCCGCCTGTTCCCAGCGGCCCAGTAGCCCGGCACGCGGTGCTCTGCACAGGCGAACCGTGCCCGCATCCTCAGTTCGTCATTCCCGCAGAAGCAGGAATGGCATTCCAGGGTCTCCATGAACCCCTATTGCTCGCGTGCAAGTGCGGTCATACGCCGGTTGCACCAGGGCGGCGGATCGAGTACAATGGGGGTAGGTGGATGGCGGGCGTTGGTCGGGGCAACCTGACGAAGGTCCGGGTCTCGGACACACCCGTCGCGGGGGAGGGGTCCGGTGGCGTCGTAGATGAAATGGTCGCTCGGCATTCTCACGGCTTGGATGCTCCCACTCTCGCTGCAACCGTCGGCCTGCCCGGCGGGCGACGGTCCCGTGCAGATCCCGCCCGGGACGGTGCCGGTCTATTGGTTCCGCTCGTCGCTCTACAACCGGGATTTCTACACGCTTGACGCGGCCGAGAGAGACCTGCTGCTGACCGAGGGTGCGCCCCTGTGGGTCTACGAGCAGGTCGCATTTCGCGCGTTCGACCAGCCCGTCGGCGACACCCTGGCGCCGGTCCATCGGTTCTGGTCCGTGCCGCTGAACTCGCACTTCTACACCATCGACGACGCGGAGGCGGACAAGGCAATCATCGACTACCCCAATGTCTGGACCTATGAGGGCGTCGCGTTCTTCGCGTATCCCCAGGGCAACCATCCGGTGGGTACGATTCCGGCCTATCGCTTCTGGTCGGACGCGCTCGGGACGCACCGCTACACGACGAGCGACCGCGAACGGTTCAAGCTCAGCTATGAGAATGCCGCTGTCTGGCAATACGAGGGCGTCGCGTGGTACGCATACCCCGCGGACAGCCTGTCGGTCGTCGAGATCGTGAAGGGCCCGGCCATCGAGTGGATCACACAGGAGTCGGCGACCCTCGTGTGGGAGACCGACGTCCCGTCCGGCGCGGAGGTCCGTTACGGGATCAGCTCGGCCGACCAGAACGGGGTTTCCGATCCCGCCTGGATCACCTTGCACAAGGTCGTCCTCTCCGATCTGACGCCGGACACGCTGTACACGTATGTCGTAAAATCGGGGACCGCATCCCGGACGGGCACGTTCCGCACCGCGCCGCGCGAGGGACAGGCCTTTCGGTTCGCGGTCCTGAGCGACACCCAGTGGGACAAAGACACGCACAGGCAGATCGCGGCGGACATCCTGGAGAGCCAGCCGGGACTCGTTCTCCACTGTGGCGACCTCACCAGTTGCGGGCGCAGTCTCGACCTCTGGGAGACGGAGTTCTTCAGACCCGCGTCCGAGCTGCTCGCGAATATCCCGCTGGTCGCGGTCCCGGGCAATCACGAGTACTTCGGGCTGGGCCCGCCGTGGTTCTTCTACTGGTTCGACCGGCCCGTCAACGACGGATGGTTCGCCCTGGAATACGGCAATGCGTACTTCATCGGATTGCACACGGGCGCGTCATTCTGCCCAGGCAGTCCCCAGTATGAATGGCTCGTCCGGGAGCTTGCTTCGACTGCGTGTCGGAATGCGATGTGGCGAGTCGTATTCTTTCACGAGCCGCCGTTCACCTCGACGAACGGGCACACGGACAATCTCGCCGCCCAGGACTATCTGGTGCCGCTGTTCGAGCAGTACGGCGTGGACGTCGTCTTCAGCGGGCACAGCCACGTCTACGAGCGGTACTTCCACAACGGCGTCTATTACATCGTCACCGGCGGCGCCGGCGGCTACCTCTACACCTTGGTGGCGGACAAGACACCGCCCATCCGCGAGTTCGGCCTGAGCATCCACCACTACTGCATCGTGGACGTCGATCCCGCGGCGGGAACGCTCCGAATCTCCGCCATCGACATGACCGGCGAGATCTTCGACTCCATCGATCTACCCAGGGAGTATCAGGCCGCGATCGCGTGTCACGCGGAGGCATCGCCGACGGGTGACTGAAGAACGTCCGTTCGTACCGCTGAGGGCGGACGCCAGGCGTAGATAGGGCCTTCCTCGCCGCATTCCATGCACCATATGGCGGCGGCAACCGTGCCGCACTGGGGACACGCCGGTTGGGCTTCGAATACATCGAAGGCCGTCCGACAGTTGGGACAGGACCAGAAACTGCCCATAGGCGGCGCCGCCCGACAGCTCGGACAGGCGAACCCCTCCCGACGCGGCGCCCTCGCCAGGCGGAGGAGACGCAATCCGTACCGCAATCCGCTCCAGCAGTTCAGCACGATGAACACGCACAAGACGCCCAGCCAAGGCGATCCCGACCACACAGCCAGCGCCACCAGGCCTGCGACGCCGACGAGACCGAGAATCGCTGTGACGGTCAGACTCCAGGCGCGTCCGACCACGAACCACAGGAGCGAGCGGAGGATCTGGCCACCATCCAGGGGGTAGATCGGCAGGAGATTGAAGATCAGCAGGCCAAAGTTGATATAGGTGATCGCCTGCAGAAGGTGGTACGCATTGGGCATCGCGTGGAAAACGCCGGTCTGCATGGCGAGTGCTTTGAGCACCCACAACACCGGGACCAGGACCACATTGACGAGCGGTCCGGCCGCGAGGCTCCAGAGTATCGCTCCCGGCCGTTGCGGCGGCTGCACGTAGGCGACGCCGCCCAGCGGCCACAGGACGATCTGATCGGCCTGCCCGCCCACCTGCCGGCACGCCAGCGAATGCCCGAACTCGTGCATCAGAACGATGGCGAACAGGGCCAGATACTCCACTGCGTTCCAGACCGGCGACGAGTACCGTCCCACCCGCTGGTCGATCCCGTACCACGCGACGAGAAACCACGTCCAGTGCAGGTACAAGTCGATCCCCGCGAGGCGGAACAGATGAATGGAACCCTGTCGTGTCGGTGTCATGCGATCCTTTCAACGGTCGCCAGCGTTTCGAGTCTCGTGAGCCATTCGTTGAAGTGCGAACATGCCGCGCGCATCTTGCTCAGGCCGATCTTCTGACTGATAAGAACCCCGTCCATCACCTTGGAGTAACCCGGACTCAGCGCCTTGATACGTTTGGACGGAGCGGTTTGTTTGCTGTCGTTGATCTCCTCGGGGGACTGGAACTGATCCCTGATCCGGTGCGTTTCCGAGTCGTCTGCCAGATCCAAGCCGTCTGCCAGCAACGTCGGATCACTGAACAGAAGGGCTTCGAACTCGTACATCTGCACATACGGGATGAATCGGGCCGCGTTGAACGCACTGCCCAATTCCCTCGCGATGTCCGCCAGAATCGCCTGCTCAATCACGACGGGCTTCTCGGCGAAGGGTCTCTGCCTCGCGGCTTCCCGATTCGGCCAACTGGCAGGCATGCCATAGTAATCGAACATGGTTGTGCAGAAGGCATCCGTGTCCTGCCTGAGGGTGGTCAAGATATCCCGGCGGGCCCGTGGATACTCGCCGATGCCGCCGCGGTGTCCCGGCTTACCGACCAGCCGCGGATAAAGGAAGACCCCAGCCGATGAGAAGCAGGGTTGCAGGACCTTGTTGGCGAAGGTCTCTTCGGTTTGCCCCTCGACCAGGACGTGGACCCTAACCATCGGAGGGTCTCCCGCCGATCACGTTCTTCTGCCACAGTTCGCCAAGCGAGAAGTCTTTGAGCCACTCCTGCAACTTCTCAGAAGACAGACGCTCGAACGTGGACGCCCCGTCCTTGCGATCCACCACGACAATGTCCTCAGCCTCGAAGTTGTCGAGCAGCGGCGCAGACTGCGTTGACACGATCACCTGTGTCTGCGTGGCGGCCTTCTTCAACAATCCCGCCAGCAGATTCAGGGCATAAGGATGTAACCCCAGTTCCGGCTCATCCAGCAGAATCGTGGCCGGCGGACTGGGTTGCAGTAAGGCCGTCGTCAACGCGATGAATCGCAACGTGCCGTCTGAAAGCTGCGTCACAAGGAATGGATAGTCGCTGCCCTTCTGCGTCCATTCGAGATGAAGCATCTCATCGCCGTTGGACGGCCTCGGCCGGAACTTGAAATCGTCGAAGAAGGGCGCCGCCAGACGCACCGTGTCTCTGATCTTCTCATAGACCCTCTGGTGCCGGTCGCGCAACATTAGCAGATAGGCCCCCACATTCCCGGCATCGGGACGCAGGTATTCATTGTCGCGCACCGACCCCGGGCGTCGCATGGGCGACGTGTCGCTTGTATCGTGAAAATGATAGATAATCCAACTTGAGATTGAATCATAGACATAGTCTCCGATACCCCATGGGGCCGGATCGGGCCTTATTCGCTCCTTCAACTTCGATTCGAGGTGTCCGCCCCCCAGAACGTCTGTGACCAAACGCAAGTTGCCTTCAAAGAAGACACGTTCGTAGGCAAAAACAAAGTCGTTGCTGGAAGTAGGTTCCAGAGCGAAGTCATATCCATTACGCCCGAAATGCAGATAGGCATAAAGCTGCCTCGTCACTCTCGGTCCCATGAACAAATATCCATCTGCCCCGCCCTTCTGGTTCACATGCAAACGGAGTCTATCTTCCACCGCCCAGCGCAGGAACGTGAAGAAGCTCACGAAGTTGCTCTTGCCTGCGCCGTTGGCGCCGATGAGGATGTTCAGGTTCCTCAGGGGAAAGTCCACCAGTTCCTTGATGGACTTGAATCCCTTCAGCGTGATCTTGTCGATTGGCTGGCCCATGGTCATGTATTCCCGTTTGTCGGCTGCGGCTGTGCCTTCAATCCATGTTCCGCGAAACCCGTCAGCGAGTCCAGTAGATACGATTGCCCCATCGGCGTCAAGACTCGATCCGTCGCAAACCGGCGATAGGGTGCATGACCGTTTCTGCGACTGAACCAGCGGGATGGGATTACGGAACAAAGGAAGGAACGGACATGATCCGGAGTCCACCGCTTCGCGGCGGGCATTTCTCGCATTTCGCCAGCAGCATGGCAACGATGCTGCGCGTCGCCTCTCGCACGTCGGGAGACCCCGGGTCTCTTCCGTCACTAGGCCATTGGCCCAAAGCGGCAAATGCCCTCCGCGCGACCGCTTCGGGCGTGCCCTCTTCGGCAGCCGGGGGGGGGCGCCAGGGCCACGCCACCATGGTCCGGTCATGCCCCCCCCCCCCGGCGATAAGCGATCTGTCCCGGCAGTTGCGGAATCTCCGTTCCCGGTATTCAAACGCAGCCTTCACGACGTTATCATGGCGGGGTCTCCCGCGAGGGCGGGAGCGGCGTCTTTCGAGTCCTGGTCGAAGGTTGGGATGAATCGCAGCGAACCGCTCAAGTCCGACGTTGTCCGGCTGGCCCTGCTCATGGGGTTCTGCGCCGCCATCGGCGTCTATCTGATCCTCACGACCGCGGTCATCGCCACGGACGGCGTCTTCTATGTCGAGCAGGCGAAGCGGCTCGCCCAGGACCCGGCCGGCGTCTGTCGGCGGTGCCCGCCAGGCTATCCCTTCCTCCTGTGGACCAGCCATCGGATCGCGAGCCTGTTCGCATCGGAGGATTCCCCGGCGCTGTGGGCGAATTCCGCGAGAGCTGTCACACTGCTGTGTCGTGTCCTGGCTCTGGTCCCGCTCTACTTCCTTGGCAAACGACTCGCGGGGGCGGGCCACAGCTTCTGGGCTTTGCTCGTGCTCATCGTCCTGCCCTATCCGGCCTTCTACGGGAGTGACATCCTGCGGGAGTGGCCCTATGTGCTGTTCCTCGGCGCCGGCGTGCTGCTGTTGCACTGGTCGCTGACGACCGGGCGGTGGTGGGCATTCGCACTGGTCGGCGTAGACGCGGGACTCGGGTTTCTGATCCGGCCGGAGTCCGCCCAACTGCTCGTTTACGCCTTGCTCGGGCTGACCGTTGTGCGGAGCGCCTCGTGCGAGGAAGGGCATTCGGTGCGCGCATCAAGACGATTCGCCGCCGCGGTGCTGTTGATTGCAGGCTTCGCGGCGATGGTGACACCCTGCGTCAGCGCGAGCGGCAGTCTCCTCCCACACCAGTTGCGGCCTCTGGGACCCAATACGCCGCCCGTCATCAGCGCGGTGGGGCGCAAGCCTGCCGCAGAGAATCCCCTGGAGTTCGAGGTCCGCCGGGGCGACCTCCTGGAGCTGCGCATCCAGGCCAGCGATCCGGACGACGACGAACTGTCGTTCTCGCTGGCACAGATTCCCACAGGGTCCCGGCCCGTGTACGTGTTCGGATCGATTCCCCCAGGCAGGCGATTCTGGACGATCTCGGAGCAGGAAAAGGACCTGCTGATGACCCACCACTCGGAGACGTGGGAGTGCGAGGGCGTCGCGTGGTATGGCTACGCCAGCGCCGACGCCCGGGCGGGCCTGCAGCCCGTCTACCGCTTCTGGTCGTCCACCCGTCAGCAGCATTTCTACACGATGAGCGAATCCGAGAAGGACGCGATCATCGCGGAATCGACCGCGGATTCGTGGGTCTTCGAGGGGGCGGTGTTCTACGCATTCGGGGAGGCTAACCGGCCCGCCGACGCCATCGCAGTGTACCGACTCTGGGACCCGCGGCGGGGCTATTCCTGGGCAACGACTCTGCCGACGGAGCCGGATGTCCAGAAGGATGCCGTCGCGTGGTACGTTCAGCCGGCGGGGACGCCGCCGGCCGGCGCCAAGGTCGAGGGCAGCGTATTCTCCTGGCGGCCGGAACCGGGCCAGCAGGGCGAATACCCGATGAACATCATCGCGACGGACGGGAGGCTGCCCTGTTGCCAACTGGTGACAGTCCGCGTCACAAGCGACGGCTCGACCCGGCACGACCAAGTCGAAAGACCGCTGCCTCGCACATCAGCACATGCCGGCCTGGCGCTGCCCGGCGGAGCGTACCTTTGGAACCTCGACGCGATGGCTTTGCGATCGCCCACGCTCGGCGACTTGCCGAGGGCGGTAAATGCCGTCGCCGCCGCCGTCGGGGAGAATCTCATGGTCCTGGTGGTCCTGCCCTGGATTCTGGGGCTCTACTGCCATTTGCGAAATCGAGCGGGGTCACTGGAGCGGGTCCTGATCGTCGCGGTCCTGATCGTCAATCTGGGCCTGATGCTGGCTCGACAGATCTGGTTCGCCTCCGGCTCGGACCGACGGTACGCGGTGGCGGTGATCTCGCTGACGATCTTCGTTCTCCCGACGGGACTCGACGTCCTGGCGCAGGCGATCAGTGGCGTCCGGGTATTCCGCGGCAGGTCGCAGCGGTTCTGGTTCGGCCTCCTCATCGCAGCCAGCGTCCTTTTTTGTATGCCCAAGCTCCTGCTCACCCCCTTGCGGTCAGAGAAGGTGGGCCTTCGCAAAGCCGGCGAGTGGCTGCGTGAGAACACCCCGACCGATTCGGTGGTTGCCGAACCCGATCGTCGAGTCAGCTTCTACGCCCAGCGGCGGGGTCTTCTCTACAAGCGACATCCAGATTCCCGCAAGGCCGACTACGTCGTGGAAGTCGCCCGCGGCGATCCCAAACAAATGCTCGCCGGCTGGACACAGGCCTACTCGGTGGCCCTTGATCGCAGAAGCCACAGGACCGTGATCGTCTACCGCACGGACCGAGGAAGACGGTAGGCCGGCCTGGACCGAAGGGCCATGAGCGATGACTCACAGACAGGAGCAAATGGCTATGGGTGGATCAATGCCAGGATCGCAGGCGAAGAGGAGCCATCGTGTGGCGGGCCTGATGTCCGGCACGTCGGCCGACGGGGTCGATGTCGCCATCGTGGACATTCGGGGCCGCAAGGTCGAGCTGCTGGCCTTCGAGACGTTCCCGTACTCTCATGCCATGCGAGAGAGCATCCTTGCCTTGTGCCGGCCCGAGACCGCCCGGGTTGACGACATCTGCCATCTCAACCATGTACTGGGGGAGGTCTTCGCCGAGGCGGTCATCAAGCTATGCGACCGCAGCGGCATCCCGCTGCGATCCATCGACCTGATCGGCTCGCACGGCCAGACGATCTGGCACAACCCGCAGGGTCCGCGATATCGCGGGCGGACGATCCGCTCGACCCTCCAGATCGGCGAGCCCTCGCGGATCGCCCAGCGGACCGGAATCACGACGGTGGCCGACTTCCGACCGCGAGACATGGCCGCAGGGGGCGAAGGGGCCCCGTTGGTGCCCTACGCGGATCACGCGCTCTTCTCCGACCGGAGACTGTGCCGGGCGGTGCAGAACATCGGCGGCATCGCCAATGTGACGTTCCTGCCTGCTTGTAGTGACGCCGTAAGGCGTTCCAGCAGCATGGACGTCCCGCCCATGACTCGAGGTCACGGGCAAGATGCCCGTGCTACGGAGAGCATCCTGGCCTTCGACACCGGGCCGGGGAACATGGTTATCGATGGATTGGTGCGACGGATCACGGAAGGCAAACGCCACTACGACCGCGGCGGGGCCATGGCCGCCAGGGGCAACGTACACGAGGCCCTCTTGAGACAGATGCTTCGCCATCCCTTCCTCCGGCGCCGGCCGCCCAAGTCCACCGGCCGGGAGCAGTTCGGGCAATCGTATTGCGAGCGGCTCTACAAAGAGGCCCGAAGGCTGAAGCTGTCCGCGGAAGACATGCTCGCTACGGCCACCGCGTTCACCGCGTCCACCATCGCGACCGCCTATCGCAGATTCCTGCCCAGGACGCCTGATGAGATGATCCTCTGCGGCGGCGGCGCCCACAACGCGACGCTCGTGCGGATGTTGCAGTCGCAGCTCGCGGATGTTAGAATCCGCTCGATGGACGAATTCGGCATCAGCGTCGATGCCAAGGAGGCCGTCTCGTTCGCGATGCTGGCGTACGCTACGATCCACGGCGTCGCCAACAACATCCCGAGCGTCACTGGGGCAAACGAGCCCGTCGTATTAGGGAAGATCGTGCCGGGACGATGACTACGCACAAACGCCTGCCCACCACCGAGAAACGCAACCCCCGAAGCGCCGAGATCGACACGCTGTCCACAATCGAGATTGTGGACCTCATCAACGCGGAGGATCGGACAGTCCCCGACGCAGTCGGCTCCCAGCGAAAGAGCATCGCGGCAGCCATCGACGTGATCGTCGACCGCTTTCGCGCGGGCGGACGGCTCTTCTACGTCGGCGCTGGCACCAGCGGCCGACTGGGCGTCCTGGACGCCTCCGAATGCCCGCCTACCTTCGGCGTCAAACGGTCGCTGGTCCAGGGCATCATCGCCGGCGGCCGGCGGGCTCTGGTCCGCTCCATCGAGGGTGCGGAAGACCATCCCGAGGACGGCGCCGCGGCCCTCGACAAGAAGCGAGTCACGTCCCGCGACGTGGTGGTGGGCTTGGCCGCCTGCGGCCTGACGCCTTTCGTTCACGGCGCCCTGCGGCGGGCCCGACAGCTCGGCGCGTCAACCGTCTGCGTGACCTGTGCGCCGGAGGTGGTCGGATCGATCCCCGCGGAGATCATCATCAACCCGGTCGTCGGTCCCGAGGTCGTCACCGGCTCGACCCGGATGAAGGCAGGCACCGCCACCAAGCTTGTGCTCAACCTGCTTACGACCACGGCCATGATCGAGCTCGGCAAGGTCCACGGCAATCTCATGGTCGATCTCCAGGCGGTCAACACGAAGCTCCGCGACCGCTCCCTGCGGATCGTCATGGAGCTGACGGGCCTGTCGCGGACGAGGGCGAAATCGCTGCTGCAGCGAGCCCAGGGCAAGGTCAAGCCCGCGGTCGTGATGCACGTCCGCAAGGTCGCTCTCCCGGAGGCAATGGGGATTCTCAACGCCTGCGGCCAATCGCTGCGGAAGGCTGTGGAGAACGCCGGCGACGAAACTCGAAGCACGAAGTCCGAAATTCGAAACAAGCCCAAATGACTGAAATCCGAAATTCGAAACGCGACTTCCGCGAGAACGGCAGTGTTTCGGTCATTTGGATTTCGTCGTTTTGAATTTGTTTCGGATTTCGCAATTTGAATTTCGGATTTCTCCAGGGAAGGATGGGGCATTATCGAAGGCACACTCGCACAACATGTTGCCGGCTCGCTGGGCGTTCTCGACGGGGTCATCGTCGCAGGGGCGGTGCTCCTGCTGCTCGTCATCTCCTACGTCTTCGGCCGTCAGGAGAGAGACACCGAGGACTTCTTCCTGGGCGGGCGGCGGGTGCCCTGGATCGTCGCGTGCCTGTCGTTCATCGCCACCGAGATCAGCGCTCTGACTCTCGTCGGCATGCCCCACAAGGCCTTCGCGGAGGACTGGCGATGGATCCAGTTCATCCTCGGCCTGGCAATGGCACGCGTGATCGTGGCGTTTCTGTTCATCCCGGCCTTCTACAAGCACCGCTGCACGAGCATCTACGAGTTCCTGGGCCATCGTTTCGGCCCGGCCACCCAGTACACCGCCTCGATCTACTTTCTGATCACCCGCCTGCTCGCCTCCGGCCTGCGGCTCTACGTGACCTGCATGGCCGTCGGGCTGCTCCTGGGCTGGCCGCTGTGGGCGACCATCCTGCTGTTCACGGTCGTGAGCATTCTGTTCATCGGCTTCGGCGGCATCAAGGCGGTCGTCTGGGCGGGCGCGTACGAGGCTTTGTTCTTCGTCGTCGCGGGTGTGATGGTGGTCGCCTATCTGATCGGGCACATCGACGGCGGCGCCTCGTCGGCCTTGCAGACGGCTCGCGAGGCCGGCCGGCTGAGCACGTTCGACTTCCGCCTGAACCTCAACGACGCCGGCACGTTCTGGGCGGCCCTGGCCTGTGGATTCTTCACCGGCCTGGTCTCCTTCGGCGCCGATCAGGAAATGGTCCAGCGACTGCTGACCGTCGAGACCCGCGCCAGCAGCCAGAAGACCATCGTCGCGACCGTCGTCACGGCTCTGCCCGTCTACTGGCTCTATCTGCTCGTCGGGACGCTGCTGTACGTCTTCTATGCACAACACCCCGAATTGCCCGCCCCCGAGAAGGCCAAAGAGATCTTCCCCCATTTCGCTCGGACGGTCCTGCCGGCCGGCGTCAGGGGACTGGTCCTCGGCGCGGTCATCATGGCCAGCATCGACTCCCCGTTGAGCTCGCTGAGTTCTTCGTTCATCAGTGACATCTACCGCCGACTGATTCGCACGCACGCCGCGGAGAGGCACTATCTGCTGGTTTCGCGGATCGCCGTCGGGCTTTTCGGCCTGGTCCTGGCAGGGATCGCCTTCGCCTGTTCTCCCGTGGAGAACCTCGTCGATTTCGCCTTTCAGGTGTTCGCGCTGCCGGGCGGTCCCATGCTGGGCGTCTTCCTCCTGGGCTTGTTGACGCGACGAAAGGCCAACCGCACGAACATCGCGGCCATGCTGATCAGCACTGCGGTCTGCACCCTGCTGCTGATCCTGATCTGGACGGGCACGCTCCACCTCGGCTGGACCTGGCTGATCGTCGTCGGCACGGTCATCACTATGGTCCTCGGCTATCTGCTGCCTTCTCTTCGACGATAATCCAACGGTCCCGGCCCCGCCTCCAAGCTAACATCGAACCACAACGTCCGTGCGAGGGCTAGACGCCAGAGAATATCGGTATTCTGAAAAATTTCGGGAGTATAAACAGAGGGGGCTTGCGGAATGTGCGGGATCGCGGTAGGATGGCGGGGGTTCGAGCGATGGATTAGCAGATGTTGTTGGGACTAACAACTGTCTTTTTAGTGGAAGGGAATCCGATGAGAACTGCGAGCATTTTGTTTCTGGTGACCACATCCCTCTGTTTGACCCCTGTCGCATTCGGGCAGCGCATCCTGAGCGACACCGAAGTTCAGGGCATTCTCGATCAGCTCCTGAGCGCGCCGCGAAGCGGGTGGATCTCCGCCGGCACGATCCAGGGCACGCACTACGAGGAGAACGGCCCCGAAACCACCGACTCCGCCGTCGTCAACGCGAAGATCGCCCAGGCCCTCCTGGAGTACCATCAGGAGAACGACGCCAAGACCTGGCCCGGCGTGCTGGCGGAAGACCCGCGAAAGCTGGAGTTGGACGCCATCCCCTTCAATGTGGAGTATGAGTTGACGAACCGCTACACGATGACGACGGACGAGATCGTCAAGTGCGACGGCCAGCGATTCCACTGGGAGGTCACCGTGATGGACCGGTCCGACTCGGTGGCGCTGCCGTCGGATCTCAAGACCACCGACAATTACATGGCCCGTCATTACCGGATGCATGAGGATTGGAACCAGCACCGGATTTTCGCCTATGATGGGTCGGAGTACACGATCTACGCCGCTTCTTCGGCCCAGGCCACCGTCGACGCCGCCAACAACCTCCCCGCGGAGGTTCACGGTCCCCTGACGGCCGGCCTGATCCCCTGGGGCAATGGGAGATTCTCCGGATCGAGCCTGTCGCACGCGAAGGTCTCGGCCCAGGAGATCGACCAGGACGGAGCCCTGTGCATCCAAATGGCGATCGCGTATGAAGACGGCGTGCAGACGGAACTGCTCCTCTGGGATTCGTCGAAGGAATACGCCGTCAAGGCCGCGACCTTCACGACCCGCAGGGGCCAGGTCGTGACCTACGAGTGCTCCGATTACCGTGAGTACTCGGGCCAGTGGGTCCCAACGACCGTTGCGATCAAACGCGAGAACGCTTCGCCAACCAAAGAAACATGGACCGATATTCGAGTGCTGAGCACCGCTGCCCCGTCATTGAGCAGCTTCAAAGTGGCCCTGGCACTCGATGCGACGGTTCAGTACCTTTCGCCCGTCACGACCTCGCCTCTGATATACATCAACTCGTGCGAGGTGGACACGGACAAGCTGCTGCTCGAGCGTCTGGACGCTGCGGCTGCGGGGAGGGTGCGACCGCAGAACTGCGCCACCCTCGCTCTCCAGCACGTAGCGTCTGAATTCGGCAAGTCCCTCTCCGCCGCCGCGATGACGGATCTCGTCGGAGAGAACCGCCGGACAACCCTGTATGACCTCAAACGGGCCGCCCGCAATCTCGGCCTGTACGCCGGTGTCGTGAAGACGGATCTGGCGGGACTGAAGACCCTCGGGACCGCCAAGGCCATCCTCCATCTGCCCGGCAAGAGCCACCTCGTCGTCCTCGACCGCGTAGACGACCGCTACGTCTGGCTCATCGACCTGTCGAACGACCGGTTCTACTATCGCGAAAGTGTACACCAGTTTGCGACGATCTGGCCCGTGGGCACCGCGATGCTCGTGAGCAACCATCCCCTTGCCGTCGGGCAGCCCGAGCTTCCCGACGTCGCCGCAAAGGAAATCGCCGGCGGCTACTGGGACTGCAACATACTCTATCAGGAGATGGAGTTCGTCTGGTGCGACTTCATCCCTCAGGAATTGTGCGACGGCGCGTTTCAGTACTACCACGAGCGGTATATCTGCAGCCTGTTGGAGGGCGGCACGTGCGTCGCGGGGGCCTATGTGCAGTATCAAGAGACGCCCTGCATCCCGGACCCGATCGTCGACTGCACCGTGACCGGCATGTGGAGATTCTACTACATGCGAGCCTGTAGATAGGCCCGATCGACGTCACGGTCGGGGCTCTCACGACAACCTGCCTGCCGGACATAAGGAACATCCACGTCCTTGTCCGGCAGGCATTTGTGCCATCGCGCGGAATCCGCAGGTCCCTCACGTCTGCGTCGGTAACTCGGTACACGGCCGGCGGTGGATCGTAGGGCAGTCCATTTCGCAGGAAGAGCTGCGAGAGACCTTCGTTCTTGTCGCACAGGCTTTTCCAGGGTTCACACATGGGCAGCACGAGCCGACACGCCGCGCGAGACTCCTCATCCATTTGGCAGTACTTGGCCCAGTCCTCCTCGATTTCATCCTGGAGTTGTTCATAGACATCAGCATCGCTACTGATGCGGTCGTACAGGATCTCATCAATGCCCTCCAGGGCTTCCAGTTCCGCTAATTTACCAACGATCCGTGTGATCTCCTCAAAGTCGAACCCGCATTCGATGTACTCCCGGAGGAACTCCAGTGCCTGGCGGCTGCCTTGACGCGCGAGACACCGCAGGGTCTCCAATGAGTAGTAGCTGTTCCATTCTTGGTCTTCTGAGGCATCGTTGTGCCTCACAAATGACAGGAGTGGCCCGAGATCCATGCCGGTTTTGAGGATCAAAGAGGCGTGGTACTCCACGTCCGGATTCCATTGGTCGTCGGAACGCGGATCGTTCGTGACGCACTCAACCAGCAGGGGCCAGACCTCCTCCCGCGGAGTCTCCATCGCCATCAGATATCCTTTGCCTCGTCCTCGCTGGAGCATTCCCAGGAGACTATCCGGGTCCGCCAGACCTTCCCCCTGCTCATCTTCTCGCTCGTTGATCCGCGTCCCCTATGAGAAGATCTCCCGATCGACCTGGCCGAGGTAGAAGCGGCCGTCGTTGCGCATGAAGTTCAGGATGGCGTCGAGCTGCTGCTCGACGAAGACCCGCTCGTTCGAGACGACCGCCATGCCCAGGACCGCGCAGGTCTTGCTGTCCTGGTGCTCGACCTCGGAGATCGAGACGTTGAACCGGCTCTGGAGCCGGCCGATCACGCTCTTGACGATGTGACGCTTGTCCTTGAGCGAGCCAATGCCCTGCATGCACATCGTTGCAGTTATGACGCCGACCAGCATCGATTTGCTCCTGTGATGAACCTCTTTCTCCAGGGAGAATACCGCCGCCGGCGGCCAAATTCAAAACCCGAAACTCGAAATCCGAAACAAATTCAAAGCACGAAGCCTCAATGATCCACACGCTGCCACGTCGGCTCGCTTGTAGTGACGCCGTGAGGCGTTTCGTAGCACGGCCGTGAGTACCACGGGCAGGATGCCCGTGGCAATACAGGGGCAAGATGCCCCTGAGACTCATGGGCGGGACGCCCATGCCACGATATGCCCTCGCGGCCATGCCACAAGCCGCTCAGAGGGGATGGCGTGCACAGCACACCCTACTACGCCGTCCATCTGAAGACGGTGGGCAAATGTCGCGGACAGCGTTTGGAGTTCCACCTTCAGGCGGGTTGAGCCCGCGTAAACGCGGAACTCCGAACAGGCCATACGCCGATAGGCTGCCCACCGAACTAGCGTGGACACCGTACTACACGACCTTCGAGATATCGATCAGGTACATCTGCCGGCCGTTGCCGCCGTGGGGGGAGTCGATCACGACGCTCCGCCCGTCCGGGCTGCATCGCGGATGCGTGTCGCACCGCCATTCGCCTTGATACTCCGGGGCCAGGTAGAACCCGCCCAGCGGCACGGTCCTGCCGGTCGCCACATGGTACAGGTAGACGTGCTGCCTTCGTTGCTTGTCGGGGTACGTGTCGTTCAGGATCCACGCATTGCCGGGCAGATAGGTGCAGTGGCCGTTGCGGGTCATGGGGACCCCAAACGCGAAGGATCGCGTCTGGGAACCCGTGATGCCCTCGCCGACGATTTCGACCTTGTCGGTCCCGTCCTCGTAGAGGTAGAACGCATCGTTGGTGTGCGAGGGGTGCCAGGCCCAGGCGAGGATGTGCGTCGGGTCTCGCCAGATGAAGTGCGAGGTCTTGCCGTACGGATCGACGATGTGAAGGTCTTTGCCCTCGGGTGTGGCCGTCAGCATCCGCGTGCCGAACCCGCCGACCGTCTTGTATCGCGAGTCGCCGTCGAGCATTCGCCAGCGGTGCAGGAAGATGAACCTCGAGCCATCCGTGTTGAACAGCAGGTGATTGAACCAGTGTTTGGCCCGCTTCGGGTCGTCGGGGATCTTGCCGAAAGCGACGATGTCCGCGAGCGAGACGATCAGATCCGCCTTCCCCGAGTCGAGGTCGAGTCGCCAGATCCCCGAGTTCCTGGGGGCAGGCTCCTCGAAGTCGGGATCGGGCAGTCCCGCGTATCCATAGCCCGGGCGCATGTCGTTGATCCGGCGAAAGTCCGGGCAGGCCGCGGTCCGACCGTCGGGACTGATCGTATAGAAAGGATAGGGGAGAGTCCGCTTGTCGCCGGTCTTCACGTTCAGGATGCGGGTGATGTACCCCTTCTCGCCGCGGTCGTTCCAGAGGATCTCGTCTTCTGATCGCGGCCGCCACTGGAGCATGCAACCCTGCTGCCAGCCCCACGCGCTGCTGGAACCCAGTTCGATCCAGCGGCCGTTGTCCTGGAGATCGACCATGCCGATCCGGATCGTGTCGTCGGGTTTTGGGCTGCGATGCTCGAAATCCACCTCCATCCCGAGCACGTACCGACCGCTCGGATCGAACTGGAGCTTGTCATAGTACCCGAACCAGTGGAACCTGGGACCGCGGGTAATCGCCCGAACCGGCGCGAAACGGGTCTCGTCGGCAAAGCCAGGCGATGAGAGGGCAACAATCGAGCCGGTGGCGGACCGGATGAAGGATCGACGTGATAATCTCCTGCTCTGCATTTGACGCGCTCCCGGCTCATGTTGACTGAACACGCGGCCCATTGCCTGTATCCCATGGATTGTAGAGGTCCGGCCGGCGTTGGCAATCGCAAACTGCCCTCTGAGCCACCGTCCGGGAATACACGCACTCTCCGTAGTGGAATTGCCCCGGCCCAGTGGGTATAATGAAGGCATCGCCAGCGGTGGGGAGCGGGGTTTCCCTGCTCCCGTGCTGCCCTTGGCTGTTTTCACGCCGAGCCGCTGTTCACGCCAGGCTCTTGAAACGGAGGTGAAGAAGATGCCTGGCGCGCGCAGATTCCGGGGGACGCTTGGGGTCTGGCGATACCCGCCACGGAGCCACGAGGTGAAGAATGCCGGCGGATTGCGCTTCCTTGAAACCACGAATGGCACGAATCACACGAATGGGAGAAGAAGGACGGTTGAGGCTGGTTCGCGTGATTGGTGTGATTCGTGGTTGAGAATAGTCTCGGTTGCGGCTGACGGCCGCACTGGGTTTGTCGGCGGTGTCGGGCATGATCGTGGTTTGACTCGGTGGTTCTGCTGGATTGGAGGTACGTTATGGTTACTCGATGCACATCCTGGGCGTATGTCGCGGCTGTCCTTCTCCTGACGGGTGTTTCCACCGCCACGGCCCAATACAGCGGCGGGACGGGGGAGCCGAACGATCCGTACCAGATCGCCACGGCCGCCGACCTGATCGCCCTCGGCGAGACGCCCGAAGACTACGACAAGCACTTCCTCCTGACCGCCGACATCGACCTGGACCCCAACCTCCCCGGCCGCAAGGTCTTCGACAAGGCTGTTATTGCACCAGATACCATTCCTGGGACCGCATGGGATCTTGATGGGACTCCTTTCGTCGGCGTCTTTGATGGCAAGGGCCATACGATCTTGCATCTGACGATCACGGGTGGAAGTTACGTGGGCCTGTTTGGCGGGCTGGCATCTGGGGGCGAGATCAAGGATTTGGGTGTAACTGATGTGAACGTGACCGGTGACAACTATGTCAGTGCCCTGGTAGGGTACAACGATGGCACTGTGAGCCAGTGCTACAGCACTGGTGCGGTGGGGGGAGGGAACCAGGTCGGTGGGCTGGTGGGGCACAACGCGGGTGGTGTGCACCGGTGCTTCAGCACCGGTACGGTCTGGTGCGCTCGCAGATACACGGGTGGTCCGCAGTATTTCGGCGGGCTGGTGGGAAGTAACGCTGGCGCTGTGACCAACTGCTACAGCACCAGTCCGGTGAGGGGACCAAGTCTGGATGTTGGTGGCTTGGTGGGGATCAACTTCTACGGGAGTACTGTTACCCACTGCTACAGCACTGGTGTGGTCCAGTACGTATCTTCTGGCGGGTTGGTGGGTCGGGCCGGAGGCAGTGCGGTCGTCCAGTGCTTCTGGGACACCCAAACATCAGGTCAGATCACGAGCGCGGGCGGCCTGGGCAAGACCATGGCCGAGATGCAGGACATACGGACCTATCTCGACGCGGGCTGGGATTTTGTCGGTGAGGCGGAGAATGGGACGACCGAGGTCTGGCAGATGCCGCAAGGTGGTGGCTATCCCGTCTTGGCGATACTGAGCGGATATTCTCCGCCCCCGTTACAGGGCCAAGGCACGCCTGATGACCCTTATCTGATATCGGACGCCCGCGAACTCGGCGCGATGACCTACTACAATCCGCGTGCGAGCTATCGCTTGGTCGCTTCTATAGACCTTTCGGGCATCCACTGGGGCACGGCCGTCATTCCATGGTTTTCAGGCAGCTTTGAAGGTGCCAGTCTGACGATCTCGCATCTGACAATCCAAGGTGCAGGCGCTGTGGGCCTTTTCGGCCGGTTGGGCTCCGGGGCCGAGGTCAAGAACCTGGGTCTGGTGGATGTCAATGTCTCTGGTTCAGGCCACCATATCGGCTCGCTGGCAGGGTCGAGTGATGGTACGCTAATTCAGTGCTACGCCATGGGTACGGTCGCTGGCGAATCGTTCGTCGGCGGACTGGTGGGGACCATCTCCTACTGCCCGGTGACCCGCTCTTACGCGAACGTGATCCACTCCTACAGCACCGCCTCGGTCAGGGGAGCCGGCAGTAATATCGGTGGGCTGGTGGGAGGGAACTTCGGTGGTGATGTGACTCAGAGCTACAGCAGCGGGACTGTCAGTGGGGGTTCCTATGTCGGCGGGCTGGTGGGACTGAATGGGGAGTACTTTGCGGTATACGGCACGGGGGGACTTTGGAAATCGTTCTATCGCGCTTCGCATATCGACGAGTGCCATGCGACCGGCGGCGTTACAGGTGATGACGATGTCGGCGGGCTGGTGGGATTCAATGGCGCTAGTCCCAAAACAAGCGAATACCCCGAGCCTGCGCGGCTGACTAAGGCGATGG
>DAOQWL010000026.1:0-65057 GCA_035342095.1 Sedimentisphaerales bacterium
TCGCCGATCTCGCCGTCCTGGACGCGTTTGACCAGTTCCGCGAGTGCCCGGCTGTGGCGGGACATCAGGCCGACGCCGACCTTCAGATTCTTGGCCGAGGCCTGTTCGCCCAGAGCGAGCATTCGCTTGCTGGTCGGCCCGTCCACGGTGACCGGCTTCTCCATGAAGACGTTGAGCTTCTTCTCGATGGCGTAGGTGAAATGCACCCAGCGGAAGGCCGGCGGAGTTGCCAGGATCACAATGTCGCCCGGCCGCAGGCAATCCATCGCCTTGCGGTACGAGTCGAATCCGAGAAACTTGCGATCTTCGGGCACGTCCACCTTATCCTTGAAGTCCCCTTTCAGACCCGCGTAGCTGTCCTTGAGCCGGTTCTCGAAGGCATCGGCCATGGCGACCAGCTTGATCGGGCCTTTCTTGACGTTCATGGCATTGGCCGCCGCACCCGTGCCTCGCCCGCCGCAGCCGACCAGGGCCACCTGGATCGTGTTGCTCTCGCCGGCGTACATCCGCGGAGCAATTCCAGCGGTCAGCGCCGACACCGCGGCCAGACGGCCCGTATCCTTCAGAAACTCGCGGCGTGACGTGCCTTTCCGATTGATTTCACTCATAGTGATCTCCTGTCACGATTGGACTTGCCTTGGCCCTCGTTGTTGCACATTCGCGACCCTGGCCATGGGATCCCGATCAAATGCCTTTTCGACAGCCACAGAACTCTGTGCCCCTGCCGATTCGCCATTATCCGCCATCCTCGGGATTTCGACAAGCATTTTCCCCAGGGCAATGTGTACAATGACCCTGTCGTCGATTGGAGATCGTCAGGAGTCCCACGGGTCCTATTCGTCGTATGAAAGACAGGAACATCGCCGTCCAGTTCGGGGCCGGCAATATCGGCCGAGGGCTCATGGGCCACCTCTTCTGGCAGGCGGGTCTGGAGACGGTCTTCGTGAACCGCAACGCCTCCCGCGCGGACCGCCTGAACCGGCGAGGCAGCTATCCTCTTCGCGTCCTCGACGCGTACTCTCGGAGCGTTCGCGAGCTGACCATCGGGCGGTTTCGGGTGCTCAGCACACATCAGAGCAGCGAGATCGCCGAGGCGATCGCCCAGGCCCGCGTGGCAGCCACCGCGGCGGGAGTGGCCAGCCTCGGTTCGATCGCGCCCATGCTGGCGCAGGGTCTCCACAGACGATTCGAGAGGCAGGCTGGACCACTCGATGTCTACCTGTGCGAAAACACACTGAACGCTGCTGAGCAGCTCTCGCGTGCGGTGATGGGCCTGCTCGACGGACCGGTCCGGTCCTGGACCGAGACGAACATCGGTTTCGTCGGCACGTGCCTGGCGGGAATCGTGGGAGGCGACGGCGCCCGCTCGGCGGACGACGACCCGCTCCTGGTGATCGCGGACGCGCATCGCGATGTCCCTTACGACGGCCGGGCCACCCGCGCCGGCGACCCTGCCATCCAGGGATTCCATCCGGTGGGCAATTTCCTCGCCGAGGTCGAGCGGAAGATCTTCACGAACAACGTCGGCCACGCCGCACTGGCATACTTGGGCTACCTGAGGGGGCACACGTATATCTACGAGACGTTTGACGACGATTTCGTGCGAAGCACGTTCGACGGCGCCCTGGACGAGACGACCGAGGCGCTGTTGCGGCGCTATCCTGCCGATCTGGACCGTCGCGAGCATATCGAGTTCCGCAAGGATGTCCGAATCCGCTTCGGCAATCCACTGCTCAGGGACACGGTCGCGAGGGTCGCCCGGGACCCGATCCGCAAGCTGGGCCGGGAGGACCGGATCGTCGGCGCCGCGGAATTGTGCCGATCCGAGGGGATTTGTCCCAATCACATCGCCACGATCTGTGCGGCCGCTTTGCGATACGATCATCGCGAAGATCCCCACGCGATCCGCTTGCAGGCCATGATCCGGGAAACAGGCGTGGGCGAGACGCTCAGGCAAATCTGCGGCGTCGATCCGTCCGACGACTTCGGACGGAAGGTCCTTGCTCGCTATCGCGATCTGCCCGCCCGCAGCCTCACCGCCTGAAGACGACCTCGTCGGCGTTCTCGACGTAGAACCGTCCCTCCTCGGGACTGGCGATCTCGATGCCCTGAATCCACAGGCCGGCGACGGTGACGTTCTCGACTTTGTGCTGGTCGTCGAAGCCGCAGACGATGGAGAAGGGGAACAGGCCGTCGATGACGCGGATGTCCCGGAACACGATGTCGCGGATATGGCCCCGGGATTTCGCATACTCCGCCCGCTGCTCCTCGGGGACGGTCAGGACGCCCTCCCAGGTGCCGTGCAGGGAACGGCGCTCGATCTCCCGCGCATCGGTCGGGCGGTCGTGGCTGTACCGCGACAGGACGATTGCCAGGTCGATCAGCTTGCGCCGGGCGTCCTCCACACGGATGTTCTGAAACCGCACGTCGCTGACCGTGGCCTGGTCGCCGTTGTGAATGCCGAACACCGCGCCGTCCTGGACATGGACCACGTCGCAGTTCGTGAAGGCGATGTTCCGGATCTCGTCCGCGCGAAGCTCGAATCCGATCTCCATCGCGTTCCCGCCTTCGGCGCTCCAGAGTACACAGTCGCTCACTTCCACGTTCCGCGTGCCCACGTTCGAGCCATCGCCCAGAGCCTTGACGGCCACACAGTCGGCCGCGGTTCGAATGAAACAGTTGCGAATCCGCACATTGCGGCTGCGAACGAGGTCGATGCCGTCCCCGCTGTCGCTCCCGCTGACGATCTTGACGTTGGCAATCGAGATACTGTCCGACCGGATCGGCACGATCTGCCGCGTCGGGCTGTTGCGAAGGATAATGCCCTCCATCGTCACCCCGGAGCAGTCCTCCAGGTGTACGAATCGCTGGGAGCCGGACTTCACAAAGCCTCGCATCTCCGTGCCGTCCAGGATCCCACGACCCAGCACCTTGATATTTCGGCTCCCCTTTGCCAGGATGGCGCCGTGGACGATCGCCCCCCCGCCAATGTACACGGTCTCGTTGTCGCGAAGCTCGATCGCGCCGGGCGAGTGAACCTTGCCGGCCTCGAAGTAGTGCATGCCGTTCGCATCTCGTTCGGGCCGACTTCGCTCGGGAGGATTGGCGAACAGGAACAGCGGCCTCCTGAGGTCGTGGTTGATCTCGATGCTGAAGTTGCCCGGCTGCGAGAGCGAGAAACGGATGACGTTGCCCTCCAGGGCCGGCCAGATCCCCCAGCTCCTCGGGCGGATGTCCACCGCTTTGACGTCCTGTTTCGGCGTGATGGCCACCTGGACCGTCCCCCAGAAGGAGAAACTCGCAATCGCTCCGACCGGCGAATCGTGCACGAAAACGTCCTGGCCATCCACCTGGACCTGGTAGCTCGTCGCGGGTTCCACGCCCGCTGGGGCCGGATAAACCTCTGCCACCGCCTGTGCAACCGAGGCGCTGCGCAAGACCCCGACCATCGTCGCGAGGGCAAACACACGGACGACACGCCGATGCGTCAACATATGACACCTCCAATCCGAATCCCGGACACGCGGACAATATTACGAGTTCCGTGCGGCAGCGTCAAAGGCGAAAGCCCTGTGGGCAGCGCTCGTGGTTGTGCAGACTGAAGAACCCTCACCGCAGCATTCTGCGCAGAATCCTCAGGTCCTTCTCGTTCGTTGGCGGAAACCGGCTCGGGATATCGAAGAGCAAGGTCTGATGCAGAATGCTCTTGGGATTCGAGAGAGCATCGAAACCTGCCTTTCCATGATACCGGCCGAAGCCGCTCTTGCCCACCCCGCCGAACGGCAGCGCGGGGGCCGTCAGATGGATCACGGTGTCGTTGACACAGACGCCTCCGGACGAGGTTTCAGAGATAATCCTGTGTTGGAGGTCTCTGCTGCGAGAGAAGACATAGAGTGCGAGCGGCTTGGGCTTTCGGTTGACGAGGGCAAGCGCTTCCGATACGTCTGCGAACTCCAGAACCGGAAGAAGCGGACCGAAGATCTCCTCCTCCATGATTCTCCCATCCTCTGGAACGTCTCCGATCAGAGTCGGCGATACGTACAGCTTCTCGCGATCCGCCTTCCCGCCCAGAATCACCCGTCCTTCCTTCATGAGATCGTTCAAGCGGTCGAAGTGCCTCTCGTTGACGATCCTCCCATAGTCTGGGCTCTGTCGAGGGTCCGCACCGTAGAACTTCAGAACGCACGCTCCGATACGCGCGACCAGTTCGTCCTTCACGCCTTTCTGTACAAGGAGATAGTCGGGAGCCACGCACGTCTGGCCTGCGTTGAGGAACTTGCCCCAGGCGATGCGCTTGGCCGTCCGGTCGATGTCGCAGTCATCCGCGACGATACACGGGCTCTTGCCTCCGAGTTCCAGTGTGACCGGCGTTATTCTCTGTGCCGCGGCCGTCATCACGATTCTGGCGATTCGCTCTGAGCCTGTGTAGAAGATATGATCCCATCCCGCACGGAGCAGTCCCTCCGCGGCGTCCGGACCGCCGCGGACGACGGACGCGCACTTTTCATCGAAGCACTCGGAGATCATCTGCGCGAGGACTCGCTCCGTGTTCGCGGCGACCTCCGACGGCTTCAGAACGGCGCAGTTCCCGGCGGCGATGCACGCGATCAGAGGCATGATCGCCAGGGCAAACGGGTAGTTCCACGGCGAGATCACCAGACATACCCCAAGCGGCTCCGGAACGACGCAGCATCGAGACAGAGGAAACAACTTCGGCCCAGGGACCCGCCGCGGTTTCATCCACTTCTTCAGATGCCTTCGCACATATGAGATTTCCGCGAGGCACAGACCTACTTCCGTGGCATACCCTTGTACCCTGGACTTGCCCAGGTCAGCCGTCAGCGCCGCGAGGATATCCTCCTGGCGCTCGCAGATCGCTTTGGCCAAACGCCCGAGCATCCTGTCGCGGAAGGCGAAGGACCTTGTGCCGCCCGAAGCGAAGAAACGTCGCTGTTCATCAACAGGACTGCCCATCATACCGCTCCATTCTCCCGCCTATCGGCCTTTCATTCGCGTATCTGTGGCAACGGGATGACCTGCCAGCCTTCGGTGCCGAAGCGGATGTCCCGCTCGACGAATTCCCAGACGACGACCTTCTTGCCCTTCAGAAGTGCCGGCTTCCTCGCCAACTGCTGGCGAACGAGGGTCGAGGCGCCGCCGTCGCTGATGATGCTGCTCAGGCCGAAGCCGAGGTTGTACGCGAGGTGCGCGACAAAGCCCGCGCTGCCGGGCTCGTCCCGCTCGAAGATTCGCAGGAAGCTGTCGCCCAGGACCAGGACCGGCGAGTTCGGGTCGTCCACGCAGGGTTTGCCGGTCCCCGAGTCGATCACTTGTGTGCAGCTCATCTTCTGCGGATCGAAGAGCTTCTGGACCTGCGGCACGCGGATCATCTGGAGCACGTCGCCATATCGCTCGACCACAACGGACTTCAGTTCGTACCGAGTCGTGCCTTTCTCCACGCACCCCGAGTCGAGCAGCCTGCGGGCGACCGTCTCTGCGGCCAGTCTCATCCCCTCCGGCGACCAGTGGCTATCCTGGGCCAGATAGCACGCGGGACTGCCTGCCGCTTGTCTCGCCTGGGCGTAGACCTCGAACAGATCGACAACCTCGATCCCGGCCTGCTTCAATCTCGCCAGAACATCGCGGGTCGTCGGATTCACCGGAGTTGCCATGCCAGCCGCTCGTGCCGCCAACTTCTCAGGATAGACACTGGCCTTGTTCGGCGAGGGCATTACGAGGAGCTTGATGCCGCGCTTGGCCAGGTCATCGCGGAATGACGTGATGGCGTCGAAGAGGTCGTCTCGGACGTTCGTAGTGACGCCGTCAGGCGTTATCTTCTTCTCGTCGGAGGGAAGATATGCCCTGACGGGCACACTGCGAACAGGCTCGACGAGGTATTGCACCGCGGGCCGGTAGAAGAACCACCCGTCGCGCCCGAGCAGGGCCTTATCCCCTGCGTCTTCCAGGAGAACGAAGCGAGCGAACTGCATCCAGGGACGGACCACCTGCGCCAGTTTGCACCCATTCTCCAGGCGGGTTTCGATGCGTCGGAGACTCGCGGGCGTCGGCGGTTGTCGGAACAGCTCGACGATCTGGGGCGTGTCGCCCTCGCGCAGGTCGAAGACGACCTGGCTGACAGCAACGGCGGCAACCATCGCCAGGAAGGCGACGATCAGGCAGACGTGTTGTGAGCAACTGGCCCTCACGCGACACCCCTAGAACTGGAAGTACAAGAACGAACGGAACGATTGCGAGAACATCGTCATCACCGAAACCGCAAACAGAACGATCAGAATCAGGACCTTGAGCCAGGTGAGCCGTCGGACCCAGTCGAAGCCCTGGACGGGCTGGAACACGAGCAGCGAGCACAGAGCCATGAGGATGAGGTGGCCTCGGGTGTAGATCAGGGCGCTCAGCAGCGTGGAGCCGCCCTCGGCCGCCTGGGGCCAGAACAAAATCGCGAGCATCCGCCCGGCCTCGGAGAGATCCGTCGCACGGAAGACGACCCATCCCAGCGTGACCAGAGCGAAGGTCGCGAGGCGCGATGCGCAGAGCCCTATGGGTCCCATCGGTCCTATCCGTCCTATCGATCCCATCCCCCTGCGAACTCGCTCAACGATCAGCCACAGTCCATGCCAGGCACCCCAGACGATGAAGGTCCAGCCGGCCCCATGCCAGAGACCGCACAGCAGAAACACGATCATCAGGTTCGCGTAGGTGCGAGCGACGCCGGCCCGGCTGCCCCCCAGCGGGACGTAGAGGTAGTCTCGCAGCCAGCTCGACAGCGAAATGTGCCAGCGCCGCCAGAAATCGGCGACGCTGCTCGCCCGGTACGGCGCGTCGAAGTTGCGCGGGCACTCGAACCCCAGCATGAGCCCGATGCCGATGGCCATCTCCGAGTACGCGGAGAAATCGAAGTACAACTGGAACGAGTAGGCGATGGTCCCGAACCACGCGTCCAGCGTCCCGGGCGACGCGGCGGAAAAGACCGCGTCCGCCACCTGCCCTGCCGCGTTCGCCAGGAGGATCTTCTTCGCGAATCCCACGATGAAGAGGGCAACACCTCGCGAGAACTTGTCCAATGTGTGCTCGCGACCGGCGAGATGATCGGCGAAGGTCGGCGTCGGCTCCGCCTTCGGATCGACGGTGTTGTACCGCTGGATCGGACCCGACAGAAGCTGTGGGAGGAACGAGACGTAGCAGGCGAAATCCAGCAGCGACCGGGCCGGCGGCCGTCCGCGATAGACGTCCACGACATACCCGACGATCTTGAACGTGTAGAACGAGATGCCGACCGGCAGAAGGACCCTGAAGACGGGCAATGCGTCGTGTCCCGCCCACAGCAGGATACGATTGAGGTTCTCCTCGACGAACCCGGTGTACTTGAAGAAGCCCAGGATCGCGAGGCCCATCACGATGGCGCAGCCCGTCCACAACAGGCGTGCGGTCTGTCCCCTGGTCGCCGCGACGACGCGGGACAGCACGTAGTTAGCCAGGGTCATCCCCAACAGCAGGGCCGCGAACCGCCAGTCCGCCCAGGCATAGAACACGCACCCCGCCGCGAGCAAGACGACGTTGCGGACCCTCGGCCAGCGCCGCGGGACGAGCCCATGCAGCAGCAGAAACACAGGCAGGAAGTAGAACAGGAATATGTGGGAGGTGAATGCCATCGATCACTTCGCGGCCTTGTCGGTCCAGATCGCCCAATGGACCGGGTCGTTCACGTCGCCGAAATACTTGTTGATGATGCCGCCCATGTAGTAGTCGTCGATGGGGACCTCCAGGGCCATACGATGCACGTCGCCCACGCGGAACTGCTTGACGTTGCCTCCGATCTCCTGGACGCGGGCGTCCGCGACGCTGCTGCGCGGCTCCGCGGGGTTGTAGTGCCCGACGTAGATGACATCCTCGTCCACCTTGCCCCGGTGGACCTGGACGACCTTGTACTTCATCACGTGCGCGTAATCGTACAGGGGATCGTCGATCAGATCGCCGCGGATCTCCTCCAACCGGGCGGTGACCTCGATGCTGCCGCGGGTGGTGACGTTCGGGTCCACCGCGGCAGGGGGCGACTTCTTCGCACAGGAAACACCCGCCAGCACGATCCACAACAAGACTCCCGTGGAGACTGTCTTCATTTCTGAGCTCCTGTTTCCGCATACGTCCAGCACGGCTCCCAGCCTTCGACAAGCTGGAGCACCGTCGCGTCCTTGGCATCGGGGTGCACCTTCCGCAGGGCGACGCTCGGCCCATGGATGGCGGGGGCATCCTCCATTCGCATCACGCAGATCGGCGCCCCGGACTTCTCGGAGCCGCCGCCGTCTTCGGGACATCGGGTGAACAGCACGTACTTGCCGTCGGGCGACAGCGCGCCGCCATAGATGTGATAGCCGTCCTCGCCGTAGATCATCTTGGCATCCGTGCCGTCGCCCTTGCCCATCCAGAGTTGCGTGAAGCCATAGCCATCCTGGCCAGCAGGCCGGCAGGGGAAGATGACGTGCGTCGAATCGGGGAACCAGTCGGGCGTGCAGCTCTGAAACTCGTGCACGATATTCACTTCGCCGGTCTGTGCGTTCATGCGAACCACGGTCCACATGATCCGGGCGTTCGCCACACCGCAGAACCACTGCCCGTCCGGGGACCAGAAGAGTTGCTGGTAGATGCCCTTTCGCGGCAGCTCGCGTACGACCTTCTTCGTCTCAAGGTCCACAATCTGGATACCCTTCTGACTCAGACAGGCGATTTGTTTTCCATCGGGCGACCACGACGCCCAGGGAAACTCCCGGTCGCCGCCGATCTGGACGGGATTCGAACCGTCGGCCTGTGCGATCACGAGGTTTCCCTGGAAACCCCAGAGGTCGTGACTGATAACCGTGCCCTTTGCAAAGCGCCGGTAGAGCAATCGCTTGCCGTCAGGCGAGAACCGGGGGCCGCCTTCCTCATGGTCCGGCGTGTTCGTGACGTTCCGACGTTCCGAGCCGTCCGGTCGCATGAGGAACAGATCCCATGTCCCGTTCTCCCCGCGGGCCGCGAACGCAATCCATCCTTTGCCGCCCACTTCTTTCGCAAGCTGGGCTACGCGGTCCTCCTGCGCCCCCGAGACAGCAGGAACCAGGATCACGATGGCGGCAAGAGCCAGGAGGACGAACGTCTCTCGCGCGCCCGTGTCGAACCTGGAACACTCCTGGGAACAGACGCCACGGCCGGATTCATATGTATTCAATCCGATAGACGACGCTCTGGGTGGCACGGCCAAACTTGTTTGACCGCGCTTGTTCCGATTCATCCCATCACACGCTAAGACACGCTCAAGCTTCGCTTGGGCGCGGCACCCGGCATTCGAGGGGCTTGCGTTGAACACGCATCGTTTCATCATGATATGGAGACTCCTGCTCAGCCCTATGCGGGTCGGTTGAACTGGGGGATCTTCATCTGCTCGCCGCCTCGCAGGGCGGACTCGTGCGCGACGATGCCCGGGACGGTGTAGGCCAGCGCCTCGTAGATGTCCACCGCGGGCCGGCGGTTGTGGACCAGCGCGTCGATGAACTCATGCGTCAGGAACGTGTGCGAGCCGTAATGCCCGCTGTCGTGCCGCAGGGGCTCGGGCAGCATGTCGGTCTTCCACCAGGCGGGCTGCTCGTACCTCTCCATCTCGGGCAGGTCGCGGACGAAACCCGCGTCGTCCTTTTCCTTTCGTCCCTCGGCCGATCGGACGATCACCGGCGGCAGCCCGGTCGGCTCGTCGCAGTAGAAGCTCATCTTGTTGCCGATCCACTGGGCCCGCTCGGTCCCGCGATGGGCCCCCTTCCACCAGACGTTGCAGCGGAAGGCGTGCCCGCGATCCGTTTTGAACATGGCCGACTCGTTCCAGAACGGGTTTTTGTAGACGTTGTCCTTGCAGATCGGGTCGTCGTCGCCCCAGCCGTAACAGGAGACCTCGGTGAGCCGCTCGCCCGTGACGCCGGCGATGAAGGCAGTGCAGTGCGTCGGATAGTGCATCGGCGCCAGGCCGTGACGCCAGGTCCGCTTGCCGTTCTCGAAGTAGAGCACGTCCAGACCGGCATGCTGGTACTCGGCCTCGCAGTAGTAGATCTCGCCGAACCTGCCCTGCTCGTGGAACTTCCGCACGGAGATCGTCGGCTGCTGGTAGTAGCTGGTCTCGGCCATCATGTAGGTCAGGCCGGAGGTCTTCACCGCGTGGAGGAGCCGCTCGGCCTCCTCCACGCCGCCACCCAGGGACGCGGGCACCGCAGAAATCGCGTGCTTGCCGTGCTTCATCACTTCCGCGACGTGCTTGACGTGGTTCGGCCCTTCGGTAAAAACCGCCACCGCGTCGATGTTCTTGTCGAGCACCAGCTCTTCGAGCGAGGTATACGACTTGCTGCACTTGTACGTCCGCATCAACCCGTCGCGTCGTTCCGGCCGCAGGTCGCTGACCGCCTCGACGACGCAGTCCGGATGTTCGTGCCACTGGAAGCTCGTGCCGAATCCCCCGCCCACAACGCCGATCCGAATCCTCTTCGGCGCCGTATTGACCGCCAGGGTGGAGTACAGAGGCAGCGTTGCGCCTGCGATGGCCGCAGTGGACGTGAGGAACTGCCGCCGGGAACAGGGATACGGCCTGGAAACGACGGGCGACGAGGAACTCGCAGGATATGAAACAGCCATAGTGATTCTCCTGTCACAAAGGTATTCACGTACCGATTACTTACCACACCGAGCCGGGGAATACAAGGACCGATGAGACCGGTACATCGCCGACGGTACTTGTCAGAAGCCGGCAGGGTCGATAGGATCGGTGCCGGACGGGTGAACCGTCCAAAGGAGTGGACTCATACAAAAGAACGCGGTATTGAGGATCCTCAACCCAATCCTGGCTGTGTTGGTTGTCACGCAGGCGCTGTCTGTCATCTTCGGCGAACATCTCTCATACAAGGCATTCGAGGTGATTCACGAAGGCGGCGGAATGCTCCTGCTGATCGGCATCGCCCTGCACGTCGTCCTGAATTGGAAGTGGGTCCGCGCCAGCCTGCTCGTCCGCAGGGAACTCGCAGAGACCGTCGCTCAGGTCGCGTATCACCCGGACTTCGCAAAACTACGGACAAGTGGTGAAGACACTGGTTGTCATTGACGAAAAGCGTACATGTGTCTGGCAGTACGAACATAGAGGGTATTCTCCACCACTGCGGGAGTAGCAAAGACCGGTTCCTGCAGGTCGTTCTTGGCCAGGATCTGTAGCTGATCTCCCGTTCCCAATATGCTCATGACGCCTTTGGAAGAGGCGATATAGACCCGCCCATGAGCACCGATGGGCGAGGAGTAGTAAGGTCCAGCAGCCCCAAGCCGTTCGCAATACAGGAGTCTGCCCGTCTCCGCAACCATGCAGGAAACCACGCCGCCATCTTTGACCATGTAGACACGACCATCATAGTACAAGGGGGACGGCACTTCCGGCACATTCGTCGTTTGCTGCCACAGGACATTCGTGACGGTGGCGTCGCCCCTTCCGCCGGATTTGATTGCCACCAGTCCATGCTCTTTGGAGAGCCCAGAGACCAAGGCGTTGGCCCTCTTCCATTCACCCTCGTCAATCGAGCCATCCTTGTCGCCATCGACAAGATCGAAGAAGGTCTTCAGGTAGAGCTTGCTCCCGAACGCGTCGCCTGTCTCCGGACGCTGGGAGATCGCCAGATCACCAGGAAACTCCTGTTTGTTGATCTTTGCGTCTCCGTCCGCGTCATACTGCGCAAGCAACGTCGCGAAATCAGCCAGTTTCATGCGGAGGTCCGCTTCGCCGAAATTGCGCCACGCGCCCACAAACAGGATGTCGTCGCCAACCACCGGCGTGCTCACGCCGTTCGTGGCAGCACTCACGGACCATACACGAGCACCGTCCTGCTGCGCATACGCCACGACCTCATCCATCCGGTGAACAACGATCTCTTGTCCCCAGACAACAGGCGTAGAGTAACTCGTGGCACCAAACGCCGATAACGCGGATCCAGCCGCCAGGGGCTGCGGGCGTTTCCAGATCTCCTCGCCCGTGCGCCGGTTCACCGCAAGGAGGTAGGGATCGTTCTGTTCATCCCTGCTGAGTATCACCAGTTCGCCGGAGACAATCGGCGAAGTCCCGCTACCGAATCTGACTTTGGGAATGGGCAATGCAACGCTCCACTGAAGATTGCCTTCCAAATCATAGCACAGTAACCCACAGGAACCGAAATACACGTAGAGCCGTTCCCCATCCGTGGTAGGGGTAGCCGCGGCGGGACTGTTGATGGGATGGACTTTTTCGATCTGCGTCGCCGGCGCAACTCGACGCCACAAGATGTTCCCACTACTGCGATCAAGACAGAATGTTTGGAGTTCCTGTCGTTCCCCATCGAATCCCGTCAAGAAGACTCGGTTGCCACAGATGCAGGGAGAGGAGTGCCCCGGCGGAATGACTATCGCCCATAGCACGTGTTCCTGCGGGCCAAACTGGACGGGCGGATCTGAGGTCGCATTTGCGACTCCACGACCATCAGGCCAGCGGAATTGGGGCCACCAAGCCTCGCTGTCCGCCAGTGCTGGGGAAGAAAGCAAGATCGCCGCTGCGATCAAAACCACACAAACGACACCTGGGCGTTTCCTCATGAGGATCTCCCCTGTCAATGCCGTTGGCGACGGGCGGCAGCCTCAAGATCGAAGGCCTTGTTTGTAGTGACGCCGTAAGGCGTTATCTTCCTTTCACACGAAGATATGCCCTTCCAGGCACACTGCGAACAGGCTTCGCCTGGCGCTGCCACCCGTCGATGAAGACTTCACGCGTGGGTTGAGAATCCACCCTACACTCCCCGTGACGCGGGCCGCGAGTCATCGGCCTATTCCGTGACCTTCCCTGTCGCGGCCCACTCCGCGCCTCGGGCGATGATCTTCTGGACGTTGGGGGTCATCAGGGCCTTGCGGTCGTGGCCGAAGGCGTTGTGGACGACCCGGCCGTTGCCGTAATTCTGCACGAAGACCAGCGGCTCGGTCTTCTTGCTCCAATCTGAATCGGCGGTCACGAGCACCTGGATCTTGGCGTCGCCCTGGAGCTTGGCGTACAGCTCGTCATCGACCTCGAAATCGCTCAGACCCGCGGTGATCGGGTGCTGCTTGTCGACCACCTTCGCCTGGAACGGGGTGCGAGGTCCGTGGCCGGAAGTGCCCATGATCCATTTGCGTCCGCACAGCTTGCCGAACTCCTCCCACTTGGGGAACGACGCGGTCGCCAGGTGCTGGACGAAGAAGCCCTTGCCGCCCTTGACGTAGTTCAGCAGGTTCTCCTGGGCCTGGGCGGGCAGTTCGGCCAGTTTCGCCGAGTAGATCAGGAACGCGATCACGTCGTAGTTCTTCAGCGCGGTCGCCGATTCGAGGATGAGCGGGTCCTCGCAGATCTTCACGTCGAACTTGCCCGAGTTGACCAGGATCTCCCGCGTGGTCTCGGACATCTCCCGCCAGGGATGGGCGGAGACGTCGTCGCCCGTGATGAGCAGGACCTTGATCGGCGAGGGCTTGGCCGGCTGGGCCCCCAGGCAGAAGACCATCGCCAGCATCGCAACCCCAGTCACAACTTTCAGTGAACGCATGCCATTCCTCCTTGTCTAAACCTTGATGTTATTGTCCTCACCGTCAGGCCCCCCTCGCATCACACGATTTCCACACTCGTGCCAATGATCTCAGAGAGGATACTTGCCTTGTCGTGATTCTCATATTCATCGGCAAAGATGCACTTCGGCTCGATGGCGGGATCCACCTGAAACGCCCAATGGAACAGCGTGGCGGTAATCTCGATCCGTCTTGTGTGGTCCGGCTCATCCACGACCACCGCGACATCGATATCGCTCGATTCGCGCGCCTGCCCTTTCGCATGGGAGCCATACAGCAACACTTTGCGAATTGCCAGGGACTGCCTGGCGGATTCGTAGAACCGCAGCACCTTCTCGCGAATCACAGCTTCGATTTGAGCCATGCGAATGTCCCCCGAGTGGATTGCAGGATCTGATCTGCTTTCGATTCTGTCATGGTCTTTGCCAGGGATTCGATATCCTCGGTGTAGCGAGACTCAATGTAGTACGAATTCAGCACCTCGATCATGCCCAGCATTCGGCTGTCTATGTCGTCTTTCAAGGGCAGTTCGGCGATCAGGCGAAACAGGTTGTGCGTATACGGCGGTGTCGTACCACGGTATTTCACGTAGCAGGCCTTGAGAACTTTCTCGACTGCCTGCTGGCACATGAATCCGACATAGAGCAGCCGCCCGGCCTGCAACATCGCATCCGCCGTCGCCAGATCGTACTCGGCCAGCGCCAACCAGTTGTCCACTACCTTGTGAGCCACATTCCACCATCGTCTGTGACAGTCAACCTGCGCTCATTCTAAATCAGAGTGACGACAGACGCAAACACTCAATCGGTATGCATTTCAGGGGGCAACCCGACTTCTGGATGCCCACGTCGGGAAAATGGGGTTGACCATTGACCAATGGCGCACATTCGGGTATAGTTGACTTGTTGTTTGAGGATATGCGACGAGAGGAAATATGGCGCAAATCCTGGAGAACTCGAAGGACATCGAGCTTTGGCTCAAGCTGATTCGGGCCGAGGAGGTCGGGCCGGTGACGTTTGGGCGACTCCTGAAGCGGTTCGGGTCGGTGGATGCGGCCCTTGGCGCATCGGTCAGCGAATTGACCAAGGTCGAGGGAGTGGGGTTCAAGACCGCCGAGCGGATCGCCGCAAGTCGCGACCAGTTCGACGCCCGCGAGGAGCTGGAACTGGCGGCCAAGCTGGGCGTCTGGCTCCTGCACATGGAAGACGCCCGTTACCCCAGGTTGCTCAGGCAGATCTACGACCCGCCGCCGGTGGTGTACGTCAAGGGCACGCTGACCCGCGAGGACACGCTGGGCGTCGCGATTGTCGGCTGTCGGCGGTGCAGCCTGTACGGCCAGGAGCAGGCGTCGCGATTCGCGCATCTACTGGCAGCAGCGGGCTTTACGGTTGTCTCGGGGATGGCCCGAGGGATCGATACCGCCGCTCACAGCGGCGCCTTGGCTGCCCAGGGTCGGACTATCGCGGTTCAAGGTTGCGGCCTGTCTCGGGTCTTTCCGCCGGAGAATGCCAAGCTCTTCGAGCTCATCAGTGCTTCCGGGGCCTGCATCTCCGAGCTTCCACTGCGGGCCGAGCCCCTGGCGGAGCACTTCCCGCCCCGCAATCGGATCATCGCGGGCCTGTCGCTCGGGACCCTCGTCATCGAAGCGGGCCTTCGATCCGGAGCCCTGATCACCGCCCAGACCGCCCTGGAGAGCAACCGCGAGGTCATGGCCGTGCCGGGCAAGATCGACTCGCCTGCGAGCCAGGGTCCCCACCAGCTCATCAAGCAGGGCGCCAGGCTGGTCGAGTCGGTCGAGGACATCATGGAGGCCCTCGGCTACATCGGTGAGCAACTCAAGGACCACACGGCACTTACGACAAAGGAGGCCGTCGAGACGGTCGAGGCGCCGTTGTTCGACCCGGCCACGTTCAACCTCAAGGGTCACGAGAAGACCCTCTACGACGCGCTCGGCAAGGAGCCTGCGCACATCGACCAGATCATCGCGGATACAGACCTGCCCGCAGGTGCGGCCAACGCCGCGGTCATGTCGCTGCGTCTCAAGGGGCTCGTCAGGCAACTCCCCGGCAACCTGTTCGCAAGACGCTGATAGGTCGAACGTCCAGCCGGGCACCGTCTGCAGGGGGGATAACCGTAGTTGCCACCTCTGACATAGCGACGAGGCACGGGCCGGACGCTGTCATTCCTGCACAAGCAGGAATCCGGGAACCGTGGGACGGGGCGCGACCTGGAGAATGGATTCCCGCTTGGCGCGGGAATGACATTCCAGGGTCTGTATGAACCCCTATTGCACGCGCAGATACGGTCATGCGCCCCCATTTGCACCGCGGGCGCGTGTGCGATTGACAACCGCGGGCGGGCGGGATATCATAAGAGAATCATAGGTTGAATGCTGTCTTGGATGGAGGACGGTCGGCAGCAGAGCCTTCATTCTCTCGACGGTGGTCCCGACTTCGTACATCGTGCCGCAGAACCGGGACACGCGTTCTCGTCGACCCGCGCGTCTGATCGAGGATCGGACCGAGAGCATATCGAACTACGTGTAGGAGAACGATCATGTGGACGAAGGCAACAACGATCGTAGCCGCCGTGCTGGTGATGAGCATCGTGTCCAGTGCGATGGCAGGACAACTGGGGTACTGGGCATTCGACGAAGGGACCGGCACGACCGTCAAGGACGGTTCCGGCAACGGCAACAACGGCCGGTTCGTCGGCGCGCCGATCTGGGTAGACGGCATCCTCGGCAAGGCCCTCCAGTTCGACGGCGTAGATGACTACATCGAGGTCCCGCACAGCGCCAAGCTGATCCCCACCACCGGAAAGGCCAGCGTGTCCGTGTGGATCAACGCCCAGCGCCATCCGGGCCCCAGCGGCGCGTGGCAGGGCATCCTGGCCAAGGGAGGCGCCCCTCGCCTGTACAACATCTACACGCATGAGAGCCAGACGCTGCATTTCAGCACGGGACCGAGCGGCGCCTACATCGGCTCGAACAGCACGGGCACCGTGCCCCTGAACGAATGGGTTCACGTCGCCGCGGTCGTCAACAACTCCCACCAGTACTATATCAACGGCGCACCGGCCGGCACCTTTGCCAACGGAGCGACGGTCCCGACCGGCGGGACCGCGGTGCTGACCATCGGTCAGACCGGGGAGTCGAACTACTTTCTCGGGAAGATCGACGAGCCGCGCATCTACGACGTGGCCCTCACGGCCGACGAGGTCAAGGGCCTGTTCGAGGGCACTCCGCCGAGCTGGCCCAAGGCCAAGAACCCCAACCCCGTCGACGGGGCCATCGGCGTGAGCTTTGCCCTGCTCCAGTGGGAAGCCGGCGACGGCGCCGTCACGCACAACGTCTACGTCGGCACGAGCCCGGACCTGACGGAGGCCAACCTCGTTCAGTCTGGAAAGACCCAGGCGTTCCACTACTACGCTGCCGGCCTGGAATCGGGCGCCACCTACTACTGGCGCGTGGATGAGGTCGAAGCGGATCGGGTCACCGTCCATACGGGCGACGTCTGGAGCTTCACTGCCATTCCCGTCGAGGCCTACGCACCGAATCCTGCCGACGGCGCTCAAAATGTGCTGCGCGGCATCGAGCTTTCCTGGTCGCCCACGATTGACGCGATCACGCACGACGTGTACCTGGGCGTCAACCGGGATGACGTCGCCGCCGGGACCGGCGATACGTTCAAGGGCAACGTGCCCGAGCTGACGTTCACGCCCGGCACGCTCGAAGGAGACACGACCTACTACTGGCGAATCGACGAGGTCGACATCCATGGCGCTCGGACCCAGGGCAGCGTCTGGAGCTTCCACACGGTGCCCGCGTTCCCGATTTCCAACGTGAACCTCGTCGGCTGGTGGAAGCTGGACGAGGAGGAAGGGACCTTCGTCCTGGATTCCTCCGGCTACGACAACCACGGCGCCCTGCGGAACAGTCCCCAGTGGGCGGAAGGCTACGACGGCGGCGCCCTGGAACTGGACGGCGCCAGCGACTATGCCGAGATCCCGCACAGCGACACCCTGACCGTGAACTCGGAGGTAACGGTGATGGCCTGGATCAACGCCGTCACTCTCAATGCGGACTACCAGGGAATCGTCGCCAAGGGCAACGCCGTCCGGTCCTACAGCCTGTATCTTCAGAGAGCCGGCACGTTGCACTTCAGCACCACCTCGACCGCCGCAGGCGCCTATGTGGGCTCCAGCAGCAGCGGCACGGTGGCGACGGGCGAGTGGACGCACGTCTGTGCCATGGTTGCGGCGGGCGGACACCAGTACTTCATCAACGGCCAGGCCGCCGGCACCGGCGGCAGCGGAATCACACTGCCCGGAACGACAGACACCATGCCCGTGCGGATCGGCAACACGCAGGAGGGCGGACGCTTCTTCACTGGAACGATCGACGAGGTCCGCGTCTACCGGACCGCTCTGACCCAGGACCAGGTCCAGGAAGCCATGCAGGGCGACCCGCTGCGTGCGAGGAATCCGCAGCCTGCCCACAACACCGACGTGGACATCCGCTCCGCGGAGGCACTGAGCTGGTCCGCAGGCAAGACGGCCGCCCAGCACGACGTCTATTTCGGACAGGACAAGGACGCGGTCGCAACAGCCGGCGTCGATTCCCCCGAGTACCTCGGACGCCAGGCCGACGCCAGCTACCCGCTCGACGGATTGGTCGAATTCGGCGGCGGCGACTACTTCTGGCGGATCGACGAGGTCGAAGCCGACGGCGTCACGATCCACAAGGGTCTTGTCTGGAAGTTCACAGTTCCCGCCTTCTACATCGTGGACGACATGGAGAGTTACACGGTCGAGGAGGGCAGCCGGATCTATGAGACCTGGCTTGACGGCTACGCCACGAAAGCGAACGGCTCGATCGTGGGCTACCTCGACGCACCGTTCACCGAGGGCAAGATCGTCCACGGCGGCAAGCAGTCCATGCCGTTCGACTACAACAACCTCGCGCCGCACTACTACAGCGAGGGCGAGTTGGCCTTCGCATCGCAGCAGGACTGGACGATCAATGGCGTCGACACCCTGGTTGTCTGGTTCCGAGGCAATGTGGAGCGATTCACGGAACCCGAACCCGGACGGTATGTGATCAGCTCCATCAGCGCCGACGTCTGGGGCACAGCGGACAACTTCCGCTTCGTCTACAAGCGTCTCTCCGGCGACGGCACGATCACTGCCAAGGTCAATGCCATCACCGCGAGCACTACGACCTGGGCGAAGGCCGGCGTCATGATCCGCGAGAGCCTGGACCCCGCCTCCTCCTATGCGTTCATGTTCCCGACGCCCGACGGTCGAAGGGCATACCAGAACCGCTCGAGCACAGGCACCTCCGCTCTGTCTGCCCACAGCGCCGCCGGCGCGGTGACCTTCCCGATCTGGGTCCGGGTCGAGCGCAAGGGCACCCAGTTCACCGCCTACTACTCCCAGGACGGCGTCACCTGGGTCAAGCAGCCCGCCAATGAGAACACCGGGACCGACGCCTCGGGCAATCCCCAGGTCATCCCGATGACGGGCACGGTCTACATCGGCATGGCGGTGACCAGCAACAACGCCGGAGTCGCCGCCTGCTTCGGGGACTTCTCCGATGTCGCAACGACGGGGTCGGTCAGCGGCGCATGGACGGCAGCCAATATCGGGTTCAATCCCGGCTGCGATCGCGATACGTTGTACGTGGCCCTGTCCGACAGCAGCAACAAGACAGCGGTCGTCGCACATGACGATCCGGCGGCCGTCAACCTCACCGAATGGACCGAGTGGCCGATCCCGCTGGGCAGGTTCACCGGAGTGAACCCCAAGCGGGTCAAGACGCTGTGCATCGGGGTCGGCGATCGGGACGCCACCTCCCCCACTGGTCTCGGCCTGCTCTACTTCGACGATATCCGCCTGATCCAGCGGTAGCATCGCGGATCAGCCCGCCGTGGCGCCGCGTCCTTTCTCCACTCGACGCCTGACGGCTGCAAGAAAGCATACAGCGAGGCCCGTCCCCAGAGACGGGCCTCGCTGTATGGGGGATTCCACAATGCGGCCTCCCCGCGGCTTCGCGCTGGGATCGCCGTACCTCTGTTCTCAGGCATTGCGAGGCGCAGACCGAATCCGCTCTTGACAGGCTGATTTCTCTTGACAAAGCAGGCAAAATGCGTAAACTGGAGAATATATAAACCCCAAGACCCGGATCATTGCCCTGCGGATAGACCCAGAGTCCGGGGGGGTGCCCTTGCTGTTCGGAGAGAACGATAGGAGGAAACGAAATGAGCACATCTGCGCGCCTCGCATTGTTGATGGTGCTGACGGTGTTGCTTGGGGTCAATGTGTGTTCCGCAGCCATTGTGCCAATCACTAGCGTCGTCGCCGGCATGAACGGAAAACCCCCGTACACGCTGGAGAGCATCACGGTGGGTGATTACACAATCACGAAGGAATTCCTGGCCCTCGGCGAGAGCACCGGCGAGTCTATTCTCTTCAGCGACATCTCCAGCGCGGACAATTTCGATCTGAACTCCGTAGCCTCACGAAACGACTCAGGCATCTGGCGAGTCACAAGCATTGGCGGATCCGAGACTTATAGAGATACCAACGGCGACCATCCCGATTTCTTCCTGTTCGAGGTCGGCATGAACGACACGGTCGCCGTGCAGGCAATCTTCGCCGACGGCACACTGGGTCAGGCGGTCACAATTTCCCAGTCGGACTGGGGTGATACGGGATTGGACAGGGTAGGCCTGCTGGTGTCGGGTCAGTCTATCGGCGGCGTCGCATTCTCCGTTTCGGACCTGCTGGACGCCAATGGACAGCCCCTCGGCGCGGATACCGTGATCAGGGGTCTTCAGTTCGACAGCGAGACCATCGACCCGGTCCATTTCTCCGCCGCGGTGATGGTCCCCGAGCCCGCCACGCTCGCGATCCTGGGCCTTGGCAGCCTGGTCATTCTCAGAAGACGCCACTGAAGCTGAGCCGAACCCCTGCGGGTCTTCTGACCCTACCCCGGCCGTGCTGCGAAGGGCGCACGTTCCAGGATCACCCGCTGCGGGCTTCCTTCCCACCGCAAGACGGGCCATTCCAGGCTGCTTCTGCAATATTCCACTCACGAACCGCGTCTAATCAGTCAGGAATCGACAGATGACAGGTTATGGACACAGGCCGCAGAACAGAACCGCCCGACGAGGAAAGGTGCGATGACCAGAGGTGCCCTCAGGGGCATGAATCCGTCCGCAAAGTAGCAGTGGATGGTTGTATTATGGGGCTTTCGTAAAGCCAGTATTGCCAGACAGTTACATGACTGGAGCCTGCCGCCGGGTGCAGATTTCCCCCGTGTGGAGGCAGGTTGGCAGTTGACTGCGAGAACGCGATTTGCTAACATGGCGGGTTCATGGCCAAGACAATAAGGACAACGGGTAAGAAACAGGCGAAAAAGGACTCTTCCAAGGTCGCCCCGGTTAAAGCCAAGAGGGCTTTCGGCAAGTATCAGGAAGCGTTGGCTTATCTGCTTGAGAGAACCGACTACGAGAAGGAAGAGCACGTACGCTATAACGTGACCACGTTCAGCCTGGAACGGATGGAGAGACTCTTGTCTCTCCTGGGCGATCCTCACACCAGGATCAGCACGGTCCACATCGCAGGAACCAAGGGCAAGGGCTCGACCGCCACCATGCTGGCGCGGATGCTCGAAGCCAACGGCTACACCGTCGGTCTGTACACCTCGCCGCATCTGGTCAATCTGCACGAGCGAATCACGGTCAACTCCGAGATGATCACCGAGGCACAGATGCTCGCCTTGATGAACCGTCTGTACGCTCCGATCGAGAAGCTGGCCAAAGACAACCCGCCCACGTTTTTCGAGATCATGACCGCGCTGGCCTTCTGTCACTTCGCGGACCGCCAGATCGATATCGGCGTGATCGAGACCGGTCTGGGCGGCCGGTTGGACAGCACCAACGTGATTCTGCCCAAGGTGGTGGGCATCACGAGCCTGAGCATCGACCACAAGCAGCAGTTGGGCGACACGCTCGACCGCATCGCCATGGAGAAGGCCGGCGTGTTCAAGAAGGGCGTCCCCGCCGTCACCGTACAGCAGGAGCCCATCGCGATGAACGTGCTCAAGGCCCAGGCTCTGGCGATGAAGACGCCTCTGAGCGTCACCGGCACCGACATCGACTTCTCCTACCGCTTCGAGACGTCGCGAGAGCACGGCCCGCACACGCGGATCTGCCTTTCGACTCCGACGAGCAAGTTCGAACATCTGCGAGTGCCCCTCTACGGGCGTCACCAGGCCATCAACTGCGGCCTGGCTCTGGCGATGCTGGACAAGCTCAAATCGGCCGGCTACGAGATTGATGTCGAGAAGGCCGCGGTCGGGCTGAGCAATGTCCGCCTGGCCGGACGCATGGAGATGATCTGCGAGGACCCGCGAATCATGATCGACGGCGCCCACAACGCCGCCAGCATCCGAGCGTTGATCCACGCTATCGGGCAGAATATCCCCTACGACTCCATGGTCATGATCTTCGGCTGTAACTGCGACAAGGATGTCCCCGGCATGCTCAACGAGCTCCAATACGGAGCCGACAAGGTGATCTTCACGCGGAGCAGTTCCAACAAGGCGGTCTCGCCCCAGGAATTGGCCGACGCCTACACCGAGATCTGCGGCAAGATGTGCCAGACCGCCAGCACGCTCGGCGAGGCGCTGATGCTCGCCCGCAGCGCGGTCGGCAAAGAAGACCTGATCTGCATCACCGGCAGCTTCTACCTCATCGGTCAGGCCAAAGTCCGCTTCCAGCCCCAACTGGCGCCGGTGGCGTCCTAATTCCGTAGACCCCAAATTCGCGGCCGCATCTCCTCCGACCAAAATACGGATCGTCGTAAAATAGTCTTGACTGTTTTACGATGCAATAGAAAATGGTCGTCATGGGTATTCGGGCAAGAGTCTACGACGAAGTCCTGGCAGATCATCTCGGCTCACACCGGCAGATGGCAATGGTAAGCGGCCCTCGACAGGTGGGAAAGACCACGACCTGTCGTCGGTTGGCCGACCTGTATCTGAACTGGGACAACCTGGACGATCGCGCACTGGTCTTGAGGGGACCTGGCGCGGTAGCCGAGAGACTGGGACTCCAGAGGCTCCGGGCTTCACCACCAACAGTTCTCTTCGATGAACTGCATAAGTTCAAGAAGTGGAAGCAGTTCCTCAAGGGGTTCTTGGACACATACGCCGAGCAGGCACATATCCTGATCACGGGTAGCTCCCGCATGGACATCTACCGGCGAGACGGCGACAGCCTGATGGGACGGTATCTCTTGTACCACATGCATCCTTTCACGGTGGCCGAAGCTGTCCGGCAGGATCTGCCCGATCCGGATCGCATCGTCCGCGATCCGCGGCCCATCCCGGGGGACGATTTCACAGCCCTGTGGACCCACGGCGGGTATCCCGAGCCGTTCGTCAAGCGGGACATCCGGTTCACCCGCAGATGGCGTGCCCTGCGGATGCAGCAGTTGCTTCGCGAAGAGGTCCGGGACGTGACTCAGATCCAGCAACTGGGCCAACTGGAGACCCTCGCCACCCTTCTGTCGGACAGATCGGGCCAACAACTGATCTACAGCAGTCTTGCAGCCGAGGTCCAGACGTCGGTCGATACGATACGACGGTGGATCGCAATCCTCTGCCATCTTCAAATGGGTTTCCTGGTCAGGCCTTGGTTTAGAAACGTCTCGCGGTCCCTTCGCAAGGAGCCCAAGTGGTACCTGCGGGATTGGTCGGGCATCGACGATCCGGGCTCGCGAGCGGAGACCTTTGTCGCGTGTCATCTGCTCAAGGCCGTGGAGGGTTGGACCGACGTGGGACTCGGCGCCTTCGATCTGGGATATCTGCGGGACAAGGACCAGCGAGAGGTAGATTTCGTCGTCGTGCGGGATGGCAAGCCGTGGTTCCTGGCGGAGGTCAAGTCCAACGACGAGAGGATCAGCCCCGCCTTGAAGCACTATCAGGATCGACTGGACGTGCCTTTCGCGTTTCAAGTCCTGATGGAGGCCGACTTCGTTGCGGCCGACTGCTTCGCCGCAAAGCGTCAGCCCATAGTAGTCCCCGCGAAGACCCTTCTCTCCCAACTGTTGTGACAAAAGAAATCAATTCGATACCTGCGGGTAGGCGCCGCGAATACTGCCTGTGTGAAAGGCCAGATCGCTTGTGGCAAGGTTCTGTCGGAGTTGTGCCGGGTTTCCCCGGTAGAGATCCCCCTGGCGTTGAAGGACACACGCGCCCACTCGTCCTGCGGGCAAAACCGCGACGATCTCACGGGCTTCCTGAAGCATGGAGCGCCACTTCCGCAGCAGACCCGCCAGATCGGGAGGCGGACCATCAAAAGAGAGTCCCTCCAGCTCGGCAACCGTGTACCGCCCGGAACGGCCGGCCTCTTCCAGGATCGCCAGAGGGCTGAAGCCCGGGTCTTTGCCGCAGGCCGCCCACGCCAGATATCCCAAGGGCTGAATTCGCTCGTGACAGGTAATGATGTCGATCCAATCGCGGATTTCCAGCCGTCCCGCCAGTGCCAGGACCTTGTTGGTCGCCAGGTCAAATGGGTGCAGCGTCAACCCCAGTTCCTCGTGCTGAACCAAGGGGAAGAAACGAAACGCACTGTCGTGAGTCCACTGCATCAGGACCGTATCGCCCCCCTTGCCTACCAGAACCTCCACGTAGCCGCGACGCTCGTGGATGGATCGCAATTCGTAACCGTGGTTCTCCAGGAGTCTGCGGTCCGCCTGCCACGTGGCATCGAGGGCCTCGATCGTATCGTGGAACAGGTCGATGTCACGAGAGACCCGATTGCCTCCAGTCAGGAGGTTCAGCGCGACGCCTCCCGCCACGTAGGCTTCTCCCTGTTCGAGACGATTCGACGCTATGAGGCGACAGACGGCCCGCTGGAATCCCGTGACAGCCATTGGTACAACTCCCCTGCCTGGCGAAATGCCTCCCGGTCGCCGTAGCGTCGGATGTAGTCAAGCGCACGCAGCACATCCGGCAGATCGGTCGGGTAGTAGTCGGCGCGAAGGAACCAAAGACACCGATTCCGGTATCTGTCAACCAACTGGTTGACCTGCCGACGAAGGTTTTCATCGATTGTGCTCATGGTCTGACTACAATACCGTGCCTCCGGCGAATCAGCAAGCCCGTCCTCGGCGCGTCGGCCCGGCTTTTATGGTTGACGAGCCTTTCTTCGAGCCGTTTAATCTCTATCTTGCGTGCGGTTTGCGCGCGTCGGCAGGCAGGAGAAAGACCGTTGCAGGAACGGGTCCCCAACGCGATGCGTCGCGTCTGGAGGCCCGAAGGAGCAGACGATGCCACAGAACGCCAACTACTACATCGCGGTGGACCTCGGGGCCGAGAGCGGACGGGTCATGCTGGGCCGTGTCGCCAAAGGGCGGCTGGAACTCGAACCGGTGCATCGTTTCGCCAATGGTCCCGTCCAGCAGGACGACTCGCTGCGTTGGGACTTCGACCGGCTCCTGTCGGACATCAAGACCGGGATCGGCCTGGCGGCCAAGAAGGCCGGCGGCAAGATCCAGGGCATCGGCGTCGATACCTGGGGCGTCGATTTCGGCCTGCTGGGCAAGGATGGCAAGCTCCTGGAGAAGCCCTACCACTACCGCGACAGCCGGACCAACGGCATGATGGACAAGGCCTTCGCGAAGATGCCCAAACGACAGGTCTATGAGAACACCGGCATCCAGTTCATGCAGCTCAACTCCCTCTACCAGCTCCTGGCCATGCGCCTGGCGAACTCGCCAACGCTCGCGAAGACCGAGCGGCTGCTGTTCATGGCGGACCTGTTCTCCTACTTCCTCTGCGGCAAGGCCATCGGCGAATACACCATGGCCAGCACGTCGCAGATGATGGACATGAAGACAGGCCAGTGGTCCAAGGCCATCTTCAAAGAGCTTTCGCTGCCGCTGGAGATCATGCCCCCGATCACGAAGCCCGGGACCGTCGTGGGCACGCTGACCGCGGAGGTCGCCAGGGAAATCGGCTGTGCCCAGATTCCGCTGATCGCGATCGGCTCGCACGACACCGCGTCCGCAGTGCTCGGCGTCCCCGGCAGCGGCGACCGCTGGGCCTACCTGTCCTCGGGGACCTGGAGCCTGATGGGCGTCGAGCTGCCCAAGGCCATCGTCAACGACAAGACGTTCGCCTACGAGTTCACCAACGAGGGCGGCGTCGAAAACACGATCCGACTGCTCAAGAATATCATGGGACTATGGCTGGTCCAGGAGTGCAAGCGCCAGTGGCAGCGCGACGGCCAGGACCTCTCCTACGGCGAGCTGACCCGGATGGCGGCCCAGGCCAAGCCCTTCTTCGGATACGTCAACTGCGACAACAGCGACTTCCTCGCGCCGGGCGACATGCCCTCGCGGATCAACCAGTGCTTGGCCGAAACCGGCCAGCAGCCCACGCAGGACAAAGGCCAGATGGTCCGCCTGGTCCTGGAGAGCCTGGCCCTGAAGTACCGGTCCGTGCTCGGTGCCATCGAAGATATCACAGGCAAGAGCATCGACGTGCTGCACATCGTCGGCGGCGGGATTCAGAACGAGCTGCTCTGCCAGTTCACCGCCGACGCGATTGGACGCAAGGTCGTCACCGGTCCCATCGAGGCCACCGCCAGCGGCAACGTCCTGATGCAGGCCAAGGCGGTCGGCCAGCTCAAGAGCATCGACGAGGCCCGCCAGGTCGTCCGCAATTCCTTCGAGATGAAAGAGTACAAGCCGCAGAACCGAGACCTCTGGGACCGCCAGTACAAAACGTTTGTCCGCTTGTAGTGACGCCGTAAGGCGTTTCGTAGCACGGGCATCCTGCCCGTGGTAAGACAGGGGCAGGACGCCCCGGAGACTCACGGGCAAGATGCCCGTGCTACTATGCTGAGCTTGCCCATAACGGATATGTAGTTCTATAGACCGGTGGAGGGAAGGAGATAGTGACTTTGATCGAAACACTGGAACAACAGTTGGACAGCTTCGACGCCGCGGAGCGCAGAGCAGCCCTGGCGTCGCTTCTGGAGAAGACACAGGCCGGCGAGGTTCCTCTGCCCGAGCCCGGACGATTCACGAACCTGCACTGCCACACGTTCTTCTCGTACAACGCCTACGGCTACTCGCCGACGAAATTCGCCTGGCTGGCCCGCAAGGCGGGTCTGGCGGTGGTGGGGACCGTCGATTTCGACGTCCTCGACGCGCTCGACGAATTTCGCGAGGCCTGCCGTCTGCTGGGCCTCAAGGGCTGCTCGGGACTCGAGACGCGGGTCTACGTGCCGGAATTCGCCACAAGGGTGATCAACTCGCCGGGCGAGCCGGGCATCTCCTACCACATGGGCGTCGGATTCCCCACGTCGAAGGTGCCCGCATCGCAGCGGCAGTTCCTCAAGAGCCTCAAAGAAACCGCCCAACAGCGGAACCGCGACCTGATGCAGCGGGTCAACAAGCACCTCAGTCCCGTCGAGCTGGACTACGAGGCCGACGTGCTGACTCTGACGCCGGCGGGCAATGCGACGGAGCGTCACATGTGCGTCGCGTACGCCAGGAAAGCGAAGGCGGCCTTCGGCGAAGGCGACAAACTCGCGGAGTTCTGGTCGCAGAAGCTCGGGACCGACGCCAGGAAGCTCGGGCTGCCCGAGGGGCGCGACCTGATCAACACGATCCGCTCCAAGACGATGAAGCGCGGCGGCGTCGGCTACGTCCAGCCCGATTCCGGCTCATTCCCCCAGATGGCCGACACGAACCGCTTCATCCTGGCCTCCGGCGGGATGCCCGTACACACCTGGCTCGACGGCACCAGCGACGGCGAGCACGCCATGGACGAACTGCTCAACGTCGCGATGAGCACAGGGGCCGTGGCGCTCAACGTGATCCCCGACCGCAACTACACGCCGGGATCGCAGGACCAGAAGGTCCAGAACCTGTACGAGGTCGTCGAGCTCGCCCAGCGGCGGCACCTCGTTCTCGTCGCGGGCACCGAAATGAACAGTCCCGGCCAGAAGTTCGTCGATGACTTCACCACGGCGGAACTCGCCCCCCTGCTGCCGGCCTTCCTGACCGGCTCGTACATCGTCTACTCCCACTCTGTGCTCCAGCAGCAGTGCAAGCTGGGCTACACCAGCGCCTGGGCCGACAAGCACTTCGGGACCGCGGAACGCAAGAACGCGTTCTTCGAGGAGGTCGGCATGACCTTGAAGCCGCAGCACGAAGACCGGCTGGGAAGACTCAAGAGTTCGGCGTCGCCTGACGACGTCCTGAAAACAGTACAAGCGTGAGCAAGTAGGCAATTCGGATGGCATCTGTCCTGCTGAACGAAGTGAAACACCCGGCCGATGGATGGGTACCCGACCGCAGTGGTGGCCTTCCGTCGGGTGGCGAGGCGCCGCCTGGACTCTGTCATTCCTGCGGAGGCAGGAAGCCAGAGACCGTGGTATGCGACGCGTCCCAGGGAGTGGATTCCCGCTTTCGCGGGAATGACAATCCACTGTCCACATGGACCTCCATGGCACGCACGCAGGTACAGTCATGCACGCCCAACGGACGGGAAGCCTGCGGCACGCACACGGCGTGTGTGTCGCATTCCCGGCCCGGATCCTTCGCTTCGCTCAGGATGACAAGACAGAGCAACCCACGAGCGTCCCTGATCCGTGTCGGGATCGCTGGAGTTGCGCCGCAGTTCGAGAGATGGAAGTAGACCATGGAGAGAATACCTGATCGGCAATACGCCGTGCAACTGGTCGGGCCCGACCAGCTCATTCTGAACAAGAGCAAGGACGTATTCAAGCCCGGGCAGCACCAGGTCCTCGCTCAGGTCGAGGTCGTCGGCTTGTGCTTCTCGGATCTGAAGCTGCTCAAGCAGTTCACCGGGCACGTCCGCAAAGGCCCAGTCGTCTCCGGCGTGGACCTCGATATCCTCAAGGAAATCCCGAGCTACGTCCCGGACGCGGCGCCCACCGTCCCCGGACACGAGACGGTCGTGCGGGTCGTCGCGGTCGGTCCCGGCGTCGAGCGCCACAAGCCCGGCGAGCGGTATCTTGTCCAGACCGACTACCGCTGGGTACACACCGCCTCCTCGAATTCCGCCTTCGGGTACAACTTCGAGGGCGCCCTGCAGGAATACGTCCTGATGGACGAGCGGATCATCACCGCCCCCGACGGCGAGTCCATGCTCATCCCGGCCGGCGAGGAACGCGCGGGCTCGGCCATCGCGCTGTGCGAGCCCTGGGCCTGCGTCGAGGACGCCTATGTCACGAAGGAACGCACCACGCTCAAGGCGGGCGGCCGAATGCTGATCGTCGCCGACATCGGAATCCCCAACGGCCGGATGAACAACCTCTATCGCAAGTACGGGACGCCCGCCAAGGTGACATGGGTTTCCAAGTCGATCCCGCCGACCGATCTGGGCTCGACCGTCGTCCACGTCAAGAGCATCTTCGATCTCGAAGACGCGGCGTACGACGACGTGATCTACTTCGGCGCCAATGCGCGGACCGTGGAGCAGTTGTTCCCGAAGGTCGCGGCCAACGGACTGTTCAACATCGTCCTGGAGGGCGAGCGGTTCGGCAAGCCGGTCGTCACGATGGTCGGCCGCGTCCACTACGGCGGCATTCGCATCATCGGCACCACCACCACGGATCCCGCGGAATCGATGAAGTACATCCCCAAGACCGGCGAGATCCGACACGACGAGATCGTCAACGTCGTCGGCGCAGGCGGTCCCATGGGCATGATGCACGTCATCCGCAACGTCTGCCAGGGCGTCCCGGGAGTCACCGTCTACGCCGGGGACGTGGACGACAACCGCCTGGCGGCGCTGAGCCAGATTGTCGCTCCCCTCGCGGAGAAGAACGGCGTCGAGTACAAGCCCTACAACGCCAGCAACGAGCAGATGGAATTAGACTACACCTACACAGTACTGATGGCCCCGGTGCCCGAACTGGTGGCCACGGCGGTGCACTGCGCCGCGCCGCGAGGCATCGTCAACATCTTCGCGGGCATCCCGGCCACCGTCACAGGCCAGATCGACCTGGACGCCTATATCGAGAAGCGCCTGTACTTCATCGGCACCAGCGGCTCGACCCTCGACGACATGAAGCGCATGCTGGAGAAGGTCGAATCCGACCGGCTCGACACGAACGTCAGCGTCGCGGCGATCTGCGGTTTCGAGGGCGCGGTCGAGGGCATCCGCGCGGTCGAGAACCGCTCGATCGCGGGCAAAATCATGGTGTATCCGGCGTGCCGGAGCCTGGGTCTGATCCGGCTCGAAGACCTTCCGCAGAAGATGCCGGACGTCGCCGCCTGCCTGAAAAACGGCCTCTGGACACGCGAGGCCGAGAAGACCTTGCTGGAAAAATACGCAGACTGACTGACCATGAAAGGGTAAGACGATGAGACGGATTGGCGGACCTTCACCACGCAGTTATCGAGCGCATCTGGCCGCATCTCTTGCGATCGTGGGTCTCCTCGCGGGCGGGCTATTCGCGCAGGGTCGCGAGTTCAACGGGCTGGGCACCGATCTGGGGAACCTGCCTCGTCTGTCACACGCGCAGAGCCGCTCGATCAGTCCGGAGAACTTCACCGGCGAAAAGGGCAAGGCCGGCATGGCCACCGAAGGCACCGGCAAGAACGCCGCACGGGACCTGGGCCAGGGCTGGAAGATCTCGCCTTCGGTGCGGATCCCCGCGAAGTCCACGTTCACGATGGGCGAAATCAACGGCGCCGGCGCGATCCAGCAGATCTGGATGACGCCCGCTCCGCTCGACAAGACGCAGCTCTATATCCTCCGCTTCTACTGGGACGGCGAGACGACCCCCTCCGTCGAGGTGCCGATGAGTCACTTCTTCGCCTGCGGCTGGGGCAAGTACTCCCAAATCAACTCGCTGGCCATCTGCGTGAATCCGGGCAGCGCCTTCAACTGCTACTGGCCGATGCCCTTCCGCAAGAGCGCCAAGGTCACGATGGAGAACCTCGACGAAAAGGACATGACCCTCTATTACCAGATCAACTACACGCTGACGGATGTACCCCAGAGCATGGGCTACTTCCACGCCCAGTACCGGCGCGAATCCCCGCTCAAGACCAAGGGCCTGTTCACCATCCTCGACGGCGTCCAGGGCCAGGGCCACTTCGTCGGCACCTACCTCGCCTGGGAAGTCCACAGTCCCGGCTGGTGGGGCGAAGGCGAGATCAAGTTCTTCCTGGACGGCGACCAGGAGTTCCCGACCATCTGCGGCACAGGCACCGAGGACTACTTCTGCGGCTCCTACAACTTCGACACCAAGGATGATGACGGCAAGGCTCGCTACACGGAGTTCTCGACGCCCTACACCGGCCTGGCCCAGGTTCTGCCAAGGGACGAAATCTATAAAGCTGGCCAGCGGTTCGGCCTGTATCGCTGGCACATCACCGACCCGGTCCGGTTCGAGAAGGACCTGAAGGTCACGATCCAGGCCCTCGGCTGGCAGAAGGACGGACGCTACCTCCAGGAGGAAGACGACATCGCGGCGGTTTCCTACTGGTACCAGACCGAGCCGCACGCGGCCTTCCCCAAGCTGCCCGGCGCAGACGCCTTGAAGATCGGGCCGCTGCAAGTGCAGAAGTGACCGTTCGTAGTGTGCCCGTAAGGGCATATCTTGAATGGGTGATGTGCTCGAGAGACAATCGAAGATAACGCCTGACGGCGCCACTACAAACCTGACAGAAAGAGGATGGCCATGGCAAATACCAGACAGATCGAGCAGGCATACAAGCTGGCCCGAGAGCGGTACGCCGAGCTGGGCGTGGACACGGACAAGGCGATGAAACAGCTTCGCAAGATCGCCATTTCACTCCACTGCTGGCAAGGGGACGACGTGGGCGGCTTCGAGAGCGGGGACGGACTCAGCGGCGGCGGCATCATGGCCACCGGCGCCTATCCGGGCAAGGCGCGAACCGCCGACGAATTGCGGGCCGATCTCGAAAAGGCCCTGAGCCTGATCCCCGGCCGGCATCGGCTGAACCTGCACGCGAACTACGCAGAGAGCAAGGGCAAAGCGGACCGCAACGAGCTGGAGCCCAGGCACTTCAAAGGTTGGGTCCAGTGGGCCCAGGCCAACAAGCTCGGCATGGACTTCAACGGGACCTACTTCTCGCACCCGAAGGCCGCCGACGGCTTCACGCTCTCCAGTGCCGACAAGCACGTCCGCAGGTTCTGGGTCGAGCACGGGATCGCCTGCCGCAAGATCGGCGCCTACATGGGCAAGCAGCTCGGCGCTCCCTGCGTGCTGAACACCTGGATTCCTGACGGCTACAAGGACATCCCCATCGACCGCAAGGGCCCGCGCGAGCGGCTCAGGGAATCGCTCGACGAGATCCGCGCCGACAAGGTCAGCCCCAACTACCTGCTGGACGCGGTCGAAGGCAAGCTCTTCGGCATCGGCTCCGAGAGCTACGTCGTCGGCTCGCATGAATTCTACCTGAGCTATGCGGTCGCCAACGACATCCTGCTGTGCCTGGACACCGGCCACTTCCACCCGACGGAGACCGTCGCGGACAAGATCTCCGCGGTGATGACGTTCGTCGATGAGATCCTGCTGCACGTCAGTCGCGGCGTCCGCTGGGACAGCGACCACGTCGTGATCCTCTCCGACGAGCTGACCGCCCTCGCGCAGGAGCTGGTGCGAGGCGACTACCTCGGCCGCGTCCACATCGGCCTGGACTTCTTCGACGCGAGCATCAACCGCATCGCGGCCTGGGTCATCGGCACACGCTGCATGATCAAGGCCCTGCTGACGGCCATGCTGGAGCCCACGAAGAAGCTCGCACGAATCGAGGCTCAGGGCGACCACACGTCGCGCCTGGCCATGCTGGAGGAACTCAAGACCCTACCCTTCGGAGCGGTTTGGGACTACTATTGCACCCGGTCGAACGTGCCGGTCGGCGACGCCTGGCTGCGCGAAGTGAAGGCCTACGAACAGAACGTGCTCAGCAATCGCACTTGAACCAGCTATAAGGACGTACAGAATGGACACGGAGCAGAAGTCACAACAACAGCAGAGCGGCGGTGAGTTCGAGCGGGAGCCGGTGCCGCAGAGTCGGCTGCTCGGCTTCAAGAGCTTCATCGGGATGTACGCCGGCGAACACACCGCCGGGACCGAGTTGGCGATCGGGCCCCTGTTCGTGGCCGCAGGCGTCAGCGCCTACGACGTCGTCGTCGGGCTGATCGCGGGCAACGTGCTGGCTGTGCTGAGCTGGATCTTCCTGTGCGCCCCGATCGCCACGCGGGCGAGATTGACGCTCTACTATCAGCTCGAAAAGATCTGCGGACGAAAGCTCGTAACGCTGTACAACCTCGCCAACGGCGTGATGTTCTGCTTCCTGGCCGGCGCCATGGTGACCGTCTCGGCCACGGCGCTGGGCGTCTGGTTCAAGTTCCCGATGCCCGCCTTGAACGACTTCTACCCGAACAGCATCGGATGGGTGCTCGCCGTCCTGGCGGTCGGCGCGGTGATCTCGGTCGTCGCGGCCTATGGCTATGAAGTCGTCTCCAAGGTCGCCAACATCGCGGCCCCCTGGATGGTGCTCGTGTTCATCGCGTTCGGACTGATCGGCCTGCGGCAGTTCATCGATGCCACCGGGACCGAGGTGAACAGTCTCTCCGACGTCTGGACGCTGGCCAAGACCCACATCTGGCGAGGAGCCGACCCGCACCCGGGACGGGTCAAGTTCACCTTCTGGCACGTCATGTTCTTCGCCTGGTTCTGCAACATGGCGATGCACGTCGGCATGTCCGATCTGTCCGTGCTGCGTTTCGCGAAGAAATCGTGGTACGGCGTGGCCAGCGCGACCGGCATGTTCCTCGGGCATTTCCTGGCCTGGCTGGCGGCCTCGATTCTCTATGCGTTCCAGTTACACCAGGACCCGAGCAACACCAGCGTGCTCCCCGGGCCACTCGCGTATCAGGCGGTCGGGCTGACGGGTCTCATCTGCGTGATCATCGCCGGCTGGACCACCGCCAATCCGACCATCTACCGGGCGGGCCTGGCATTCCAGGCGATCATCCCGAGGTCCTCTCGATTCCGTGTGACGCTCATCACCGGCGGCATCGCCACTATCGCGGCCATGTTCCCCGCCCTCGCCATGCGGCTGCTGGACTTCGTCGCGCTGTACGGCCTGGTCCTCATGCCCATGGGAGCGGTGGTCTTCGTCGATTTCTGGCTGATCCCGAAACTCGGCCTGCGAGGCTCCTATGCAGAGTTGAGCGGCCGCCCCTGCAACTGGGCCGCCGGCGCCGCCTGGATCGTGACGCTGGCCGTCTGCCTGGGCATCGTGTTCATCGTCGGCAACTGGATACTGTACTTCATCGCCCTGCCGGGCTGGTTCATCGCATCCATCATCTACATCGTTCTGAGTCGGATCTACCAGAAACAAGTCCCGCTCTCGGCGGCCCAGGCATAGGAGACTTCTCATGCGTACTACCACGATTCTGATGATCGTTTCACTGCTCGCGTTGGTCGCTCTATTCCTCCCGTCGATCCTGTTCCTGGCCGGCCGCATGGAGCTGGGCACGGTGAAGTGGATCATGCTGCTGGCGACCATCGTCTGGTTCGTCGCCGCGACACCCTGGATGTGGAAACAGTCCGGCTGAGACGGCCTTCGTAGCACGGGCATCTTGCCCGTAGGTCTTTGTGGTATCCACATCCTGCCGATGCTTCCTGGGCTGAGAGTCCATGCCGCGAGAAGGCAGATGCCGGCCACACCACCAACGGTCCACGCTTGTCCTGCCTTTGCCGCGGCTTTCCGCTGCAGTGCAGTACGGATTCATAGGATGTGGCGGTGACTCTATGTGAAACACAGAGTGGGCGACGAAACGTTCCTGGCCCGGCGCGAGGTCGCCCAGAGAGAGCACAAGCCCGTAAAGGAACCCGCCAGCGAGATTCTCAAACATAGACTGTGCGCCGGGTGAATACAATCAGAACCAACGGAGGTTCTCCCTCAGTTGCCGGCGGACGGAATATGCAATACGTAGGTCCGACCCCCGTGTTCACGGCGTATGCGCCGGATGTGGCGAGCCCAGATCCAAGGACTTGTTTCCTCTGGAATGAAAAAGAGTCTCGTAACGTGCGCATCGCATACCATCGCTATGTCGCGACGAGAACAGCGACTCCGATCCAAGTGAGTATGCTGTCGCCAGAAATCACAGCAATACGATTGAAAAGCAGACGGCGAATCGTTAATAGGTAAGACGTATGAACCAAAGGTCTGCTGTCTCTTTTGTGTCTCGGCGCCGACGAAGGAGGTCACGTTGAAAGAACAAGCCATACAAGTCATCTGTGTCGCCGCCGTGATGTGCGGCATTTCATCGGTCGGGGCGGCAGCCCCGCTCATGTCGCCGGCCCAGATCCGCCTGACGGGAGACTGGACCGTATCGGTGACTGTCCCGGGGCCCGCTCCAGTTGCCGCCGAGTTGAGGATCCCCGGCCCGAATATCGTCACGGTCGCCCGTGAGAAATACGACAAGCTCCCGGATTTCGACGCCAACACTTCAGCGGGCTGGAGAAAGGGCGTCCGGCTCACGGGAGTCGTTGCGGAGGAATGCACGGTGGAAGGCCTGCTTGACCCCGAGAGTCTCGTGGTCCGAGCCGGGCCGGAACCTGCTGCTGCAGGATTCAGGAAGGGCATTGATTATGAGGCTGACCTTGTCTCCGGCTGCGTCGGTCGTTTGCCGCAGGGAGGGATCGCCCCCGACCAACCGGTGTACATCGACTACCGGTACGCGAGAATGCGCATCGATTCGGCAGTGCTCTGTGCCGATGGCCGGATTGTCCTCAAGACAGGAACGCCGCACGCGGTCATGCCCGAACCACCGACGCTGGCTCCGGGCGAGACCCGGCTGGCGAACATCTTCGTTTCCGGCCCGCTCGACGCGCTGACGGAGGACAACCTCTTCCCCATTCTGGAAACCGCCTATCCCGAGCCGGCGGCGACCGGCTTGTCGGTTGCGGAGAGACGACTGCCCAAGTCCCTGCGAAAGCTCCGGTCTGGAGAGCCGCTAAAGATCCTCGCCTGGGGCGACAGCGTGACCACCTTCCATCGCTACCAGACGATGTTTGTCGAGCGTTTGAAAGAACGTTATCCAAACGCGAAGATTGAATTGGTCACGGAAGCCTGGGGCGGACGCAATACCGACAGCTACCTCAGCGAGCCGCCGGGCAGCGAACACAATTACCGAGAAAGGGTGTTGGACAGGAAGCCCGATCTGGTCGTCTCTGAATTCGTCAATGACGGGGGGCTTTCAGAAGCACAAGTCCAGGAGCGTTACGGGAAGATCCTTGCAGACTTCCGCGAGATCGGCGCAGAGTGGATCATTCTCACCCCACACTATATCCGTCCAAGCTGGATGGGATTGTCGAGCCAGCGGGACATCGACGAGGATCCCCGCGCCTATGTGAAAGGCGTCCGTCTTTTCGCCCAGGAGAATCAGGTCGCGGTTGCCGAAGGATCCCTGCGCTACGGTCGGCTCTGGCGGCAGGGCATCCCGTACATCACCCTCATGGAGAACAACATCAACCATCCCAACGTCTACGGTCACACCCTTTTCGCCGACAGCCTCATGGCGCTTTTCCCCAAGTCCGATTGAGGGCGCGGAAAAATCGGGGGACACCTTGCCCATTTCGGCTTGGAATTGAGTATGCGGTCCCCGGATTACACAGTACCTGTTTCGAGTTTACGTTTGCCGTCGTACTGGGCTGCGATTGTTTGCCTGTCCCCAGGATCCTGATACTGCCTTGCTTGCTTTTCTACTTGTTGAAACCTCTGTGGTTCATGAATTCCCAAATGCGTCCCATCCAGGTATAGCTTCCCGTGCCCGGAGCCGCTTTCCTCTGGAAGCAGTGATTGCGCCCGACGAGCGTGTGGAGATCGGACTGGATTCCCATCCGGCGAAGCTGCTCCCAGCATTTCACCGAATTCATCGCCGCCCAACCGTCCGCATCGCCGTGGATGAACAGGATCGGACAGGTCGCGAGGTCAAACGAGAACTCAGGGACGAGCCTCGCGTCGTCCTCGTTGCCGCCCTTCGCATTAGGGGTATCTGCGCCGTCCGTGAGCGCGTACGCCGGATAGATCGCGACCGCCCACTGCACGTTGCAGGGGATCTTGTCAAGGTCGTCGATCGGCCAATAGGAACGACGCTGTGAGCTGGTCGCGCCCATGATCGTCAGGTGTCCGCCGGCTGAGGAGCCCATGATGCCGATGCGGTTGGGATCGAGCCCCTTCGCCGCGGCCTCGCTGCGGACGATTCGGATGGCTCGCTGCAGATCCTGCCACGCCGTCGTGTGCTTGGCCAGCCCGCCCAGCGGACGCGGCGTGCGGTATTTCATCGTTACGACCGTCATGCCCTTTTCGTTCAGGTAACGCCGCGCCGGCGCGACTTCGAATCCGTCCGGATCGTTGCCATTGTAGCCGCCGCCCGAGTAGATGATCTGGATCGCCGTTGTCTTGAGTTCCTTCGGCATGTGCCACTCGAGATAAGGCAGGCACTGGTTCGTCTGCACATCCGGCATCTTGCCTTCCGGCCAGACCGGCTCCTTGCGGTATTCGCCGCGAGCATCGTCGTCCGGATAGCGGGCCATCAGATCTTCTTCCTCGCCGAGACGCCCGTCACAATTCATCTGGCGGAGGTACTCGGCGATACGGTCGAGCCAGTGGTCGTACGCCGTGCCGTTCTCGCCCTTGCTCGAGTCGCCCATGAAACCGTGGGGACGGTCCGCGAAGAGATGGATCTCGGCCGGGATCTTCATCCTGCGGAGCTGGCGGTAGATCTGCGTGGAGCCGTTCGGCGAATAGATGTCTGCCCCGCCGTGGAAGAGCGCCATCGGACACGTCTTCGCGTCGAACTTGAACACGTCCGAGAGCTTTACGTCGATCGCGTCGCCCTCGCGCGTGTTGGGGCCGGTAAGTCCGTCCGTGAGCGCGTACGCGGTGTAGATCGGCACTGCCCAGTTGACGTGGCAGGGAAGCTGGTCGAGTTCGTCGACCGGCCCGTACGCCGGTGTGAGCGAGCTCGTCGCGAGCAAGACCGTCAGGTGCGAACCCGCGGAGAACCCGAACGCGCCGATTTTCTCCGGGTCGAACCCTCGCTTCTTCGCGTCGTTGCGGACGAGACGGACGGCGCGTTGCCCATCCTCCCACGCGCTCTGGTAGATCGGCAACCCTTGCGGACGCGGCGTACGGTAGGTGAGGCTCGCGCAAACGAACCCGAGTTCGGTGAACTTCTTTGCGACCCGGTCAATCCACACCCCGTCGCAGCAACTGTAATAACCGCCGCCTGAAATGAGCAACATGCATCCGCCGTTTTTCTCCGCCGGCGCCTCGTACCAGTCGAGATACGGCATCGCATGGTCCGCCGCCTTGAATCCCGGAGCCGTCACCTCCTGGGTGGTCGCCGCGATCTGACCGCTCTGGAAATCCGGGATCTTCCCTTCCGGCCACAGCGCAACCCGCTCCCCGGCGAACGCCTGAACGGTGACCAGTAACCAACAACAAACAATCGCTGATCGGAATTTTGATTTCATAGCCATGTCACGATCATATCCCCTGTGGGGGCAACAATTCAAGGGAGAAATCAGCCCAGGGGCTGATGTAGATAACGGGAAAAGTAACGAATGGCAGCCCTTGTTTCAGGCTTTTGTTGGATCTCGTCGGCAATGTCGCGGACTCGATCTCGCAAGACTCGGTCCGATTCCATCTGGGAAGAATTGGAGTCCCAGCTACGCATTTCACTTCCTTCCAACCGGCACTTCCGCTTGCGGAACCCGGCGTGTCTCGGCATCAGCCAGGGCTCCTTCGTTCTGAGTCTGCCATTTCATTGTAGAACCTCGCCGACAGGGTGTAAAGAGGGATTCCCCCCCCATACATAGGAATCGGAACGTCCACTCCAATCGATGGCAGGCACGCCCGAAGCGGTCGTGCGAGGGGGAGTTTTTCGCATTGCGGCCTCCGGCGTGAACGCGAGCGAAACGCTTCCCTTGGGGTGTGCGCAGCACCCCTACTGCTGGTGGCTCCAATGCGATAAACTCCCGCCGCCCTGTCGCGCAGCGGCGCTTCCTATCCATGGCGGCGGATTCTGGATCAGTCCGTCTTTCCTTCGCCCACGAGGAGACGTCGGCCGTGTGCCTGAAGAACCAGTCACATCCGGACCGGCTGGGGTGCATGTCCGTCTGCGCAGGCGGCGGAGCCTGTTTGGAGTTCCGCCTTCAGGCGGGTTGAAGAGTCCTCCGGCGCAGACGGCTCTTCTCCGACAACCGCAGAATGCAAAGGCCGCTCGGACTGTTGGATCCGCGTAAACGCGGAACTCCGAACAGCAAGAACGCCCGACTCCGCCAACACGAGACACAACTGCGGACGTGCACCCGCCGGCCGGAAATCTCGGGAGATCATGCTCAAGTCGGGGCTGAAAGAAGCAAGGCTCGTCCGGTTTTTGCGCGCTTCCCTGTGCGATGGGGGCGCTGCCCCCCGCCCCCTGGCATTTTGCGCTTTGGGCCAGCAGCATGATAGGCGTGCTTCGCACGCGCGACCCGTGGTTCGTGGCATGTGGTCCGGGTCACGGGTCACCGGTCACGGACCACTGCACCATGAGCAGGGCGTCCCCAGGATGACAATCACCGCGACATCAGCGCGAACACTCCCCAGCCCACGTATTCACGCGTATGAGCGGCGTAGCGCTCGGGTTCCGAGGTCAGTTTGGCTCGAACCTCTTTCGCTAACTCGTCGCCGGGATTGGCTTGGAGCCATCGGCGCATGGTGAGCCATTTGGCCGCCTCGTATCGGTCCCAGCCGTCCTGGTCAGCCAGGACCATTTCGACGACGTCGTAGCCAAGGCGGCCGAAGGACGCGAGAAGCCCCGGCAGCATGAGAAAGTCGGAGATCGAGTGGGCAAGACACCCCTTGGCAACCTCTTCCGTCGGCGGCAACTGCCGCCAGTAGGGCTCGCCGATGAGGATGATCCCGCCGGGGCACAGGCTCCGCGCCAGAAGCTCGATCGTGCCGGCGACTCCCCCACCGATCCACGTGGCGCCGACGCAGGCTGCCACATCGATCTTCTCGTCAGAGACGTAACCGGCGGCATCGCCATGGATGAACTTGACCTTGTCGGCGACGCCGAGCTCTTCAGCGCGGAGCTTCGCTTGCTCGGTGAACAACTGGCTCATGTCGACGCCGGTGCCGATGACGCCGTGATCGCGTGCCCAGGTACACAGCATCTCCCCCGAGCCGCTGCCGAGGTCGAGCACTCGGGCCCCCGATTCCAGACGCAGCGCCGCGCCGAGAGTGGCGAGCTTTTCGGGCGTGAACGGATTATGGATGCGGTGAGCACTCTCGGTGATGTTGAAGATCCGTGGAATGTCCATCTCGGGAAATCTCCTTTCGGGCGTGAATAGATTCGGTCACGGCCTGACAGTTTCATTGTAGGACCTCGCCGACAGGGTGTAAAGAGGGATTCCCGCTGCAGGACCGGCCGGGCATAGGCGGGTTGCGGTTGCCAATAGGGCACACAAACGATCAGGAAGAGGGGCCATTCTGATTACTCGCAGTCAGCCGCCCGCCGGATCCCAAACCCCCGCGGCAGAAAGCAGAATGTCCCCATTTCCCAATTAGTTGCCGCCTTCGCGATGCACAATCTCGCTGATCTGGTCATACAGAATCGGTACCTTGTTCACGGCCGCGTCCCAGACGATATTGTAGTCTACTCCGAAGTAGTGGTGGATCACCCGGTCTCTCATGCCGGCAATCGCTCGCCACTCCACCTGCGGATAGCGTTGTCTGAGTCCCAACGGCACCTGTTTGGCCGCTTCTCCTATGACCTCGATGCTGCGTGCAAATGCCCGCTTCGCAGTCTCGTCGCGTAGGAACTGCTCACGGCTCAATACGGACGTTCGTTCCATCAGATACCGTGATTCATCGAGGATGTGCCGAAGATATTCAAGCGGCGAGGGAGACATACTCCACCTCCCTCAAGATATACGGACCTATGTGCGGGCTGAGCGCATCAGGAGTTACCAACTCGACCTTTCGTCCCAGCAGATCTTCCAGCAGGAACGAAAGCCCCATGAAATGGTCGAAGGTCTTCTGACCTTCTTCAAATTCGACGAGCAGATCCACATCGCTGCCTGCGTGTTGATCCCCACGAACGAACGAACCGAACAATCCCAATCGCCTCACACCAAGCTCCCGAATCTGAGACTGCGCGCAGCAAATCGTTTGGACAACCTCCGCCTTTGTCTTCACGGCCTCGGCGTTCAACAGGATACGTCGTTCACTACACATTTCACTCTCTTCCAGCCGGTATTCCGCCTGCGGAAGCCGGCGTGTCTCGGCACCAGCCAAGGTTCCTTCGTTGCGAGTCTGTGAATTCATTGTAGGACCTCGTCGGCAGGGTGTAAAGAGGGATTCCCCGCGGCCCAGTGGCCCGTGGCACGGGTCACAGGGCATCGGCCACGCGTGCGAAGCACGCCTATCATGCTGTTGGCCCAGAGCGAAAGACCTCCCCTGCACGACCGCTTCGGGCGTGCCCGGCTCGTACCGGCCGTGGCTGCGGCAATCCAGGGGCAAGATGCCCCTGGTACTCATGGGCGGGACGCCCATGCTACGAGAGTCGCACCGATCGGTAGCGGATTCCAGCCGCACGCACACGGGTCGCGGCGGTCCTGCCGGGAAGAAGTAGAATGTCCGCCCTTCCCCCCCCCGTCGGTTTGCCGAGGGATGCTCGCGTCCTCGCCACGGGGCGGAGAAATTCCCGTCCGGATTTTGATTTTTGTGAAACATACAGGCGATGTAAAGCGTCTGTAATCATAGTAGCGATGCGGCTGCCGGTGCGATTTCACCACTGAGACACCGAGGCCCCAGAGATCAATGCGAGTCGTGGCATGCCGGGAATCCATGTTCATCCGCGTGAATCCGTGTCTTCTCCTGTTTTCCATGCGTTCTGTTCGACGCACGGTCGGGCCGGCGGTCCTCCGGCTACCGCCAGGAGTCGTACGGCAGCCCCTGTGCCTGGGGGGCGAGGATTTGTGCGGAACGAAGCCAATTCCACGAGCGGAGGAGAACCAGGAAAGGGCCAATTGGGTTCGTTTGTCCAAAGCTGGCGGCACGGCCGTTCCTGCGACTTCGATTGCCGCCGTTCGGTCGGAGAAACGCGTTCGGAGTCCGGCCTTCGGGCGGCTTCAAGACCGCGTAAACGCGGAACTCCGAACGGAAAAGGCTGGGACCGGGGCCCGCGTCCGAAACGAAGCCAATTGGGGAGAGTTGCACGTGGGAAGTTGGAAGTGGCAAGTGGGCCGGACTTTGCGAAACGAAGCCAATTTCACGGGCGGGAGAGAGCCGGGAAACGGCCGATTGGGTTCGTTTGTGCAAACGCTTCTGCGTGGACAGATGGGCCGGATTGTGCTAATAATGACCCCTTTGTTCGATGGACGTTCCAAGTTTTGTGAGGTATCTCTGCGATGAACAAGGCGTTGGCTGATTTGATTCGAATGTCGAATATCACGGGCAAGGACCCGGCGCTCGTCCTGGGCGGCGGCGGCAACACCTCGGTCAAGACCGAGGACGGCAAGCACATGTACATCAAGGCCAGCGGCACGGCCCTCAAGGACATGAACGAGCAGCGAGGCTGGCGGCGTCTGCGGATCGAGCCCGTCCTGGCGATCATCCAGGACAGGTCGCTCAGCAAGCTCGACGCGATCGCACGCGAAAACAACGTCGTCAGCCGGCTCCTGGACGCCTGCGACGACGGCCTCGCCCACGGCGCCCGACCCTCCGTCGAGTCGCACCTGCACGCGCTGCTCAAGTCACACGTGATCCACCTGCACCCGCTGGTGGTCTCGGCCTACGTAAACGCGAAGAATGGCGAGAGGGAGTTGGCGAAGCTCTTCGCAGGGGAGAAGTTCCCGCCGTTGTGGGTGCCCTACGCCGATCCCGGCTACATGCTGGCCAAGAAGATCGCGGCCCTCGTCGAGGGCTACGTCGCGGAGCACGGCGGCAAGCCCTCGATCCTGTTCCTCGAAAAGCACGGCGTCTTCGTCACCGCCGACAGCGCCAACGCGGCGCTGAGACTGGTCGGCAAGGTCATCGATCTGTGCAAGAGCAAGATCAAGACGCCGGGGGCGACGAGGATCAAGACCCCGCTGGCCGACGAGATCACAGCCGCCAAGCTGATGATTCGCAAGGCCGTCTTCGAGACCACCGGCCAGTATGTACCGGTCAGCTTCTTCCCGCCGACAGAGAGCATCGCTGCCTTTCTGAAGCACAGGGACGCCAGGGCCCTGCTCGACGCGCCCGCGCTGCACCCCGAGGAGCTGGTCTTCTCCAACGGTCCGGCCCTGTGGGTCGAGGACCTGGACGCAGGCAAGATCGCCCGCAAGCTCCAGGTGCGAACGGATCGAACGCACAAGACGCCCTACGCGTTCATCGTAAAGGACTTCGGCCTGTTCATCGCGGCCGACAAGTCGCTCGTCCCGCTGGCTGCGGAGATGGCGGGCGGCTCGGTCGCCGTCCGCATGAACGCCCACCGGTTCGGCGGCGTCCTGGGCCTGAGCAAGCGCGAGCAGGATTTTATCAACAACTGGGAATCCGAAGCCTTCCGCAAGAAGCTCGTCGGAGGCGAGGGCAAAGGCGAGCTGAGCAACCGCATCGCGGTGGTCACCGGCGCCGGCAGCGGACTGGGCCGGAGCCTGGCGATCGGCCTGGCGAAGGCCGGCGCGATGGTCGGACTGGCCGATATCGACGAAGCCGGGGCTCAGGAGACCGCCGCGAGCATCATCAGAGACAAGCCCAAGGCCCAAGTCAGAGTCATTCGGTGCGACGTCACGAACGAGGACAGCGTCCGCAAGGCGTTCGAGGACCTGATGGCCTCGTGGGGCGGCCTGGACATCCTCGTCAACGCGGCGGGGATCGCGCCGCCGTTTGCGCTGGTGGATATGCCCGTGAACAAGTGGCGACTGGCGCTCGAAGTGAACCTGACGGGCTACTTCCTGATGGCCCGCGAGGCCGCGAGAGTGATGATCGCCCAGGGCATGGGCGGCAGCATCATCAATCTCAGCTCGAAGTCGGGTCTGGACGCGAGCAAAAACAACACCGCCTACAACGCGACCAAGGCCGGCGAGCTGCACATGGCTCGCGGCTGGGCGCTGGAGCTGGGCGAATACGGCATCCGCGTCAACTGCATCGCGCCGGGCAACGTCTTCGAGGGCTCCAGGATCTGGAACCCCGAGTACATCAGAGTCTGCGCCAAGAAGTACGGCATCCGGCCGGAAGAGGTGATCCCCTACTACGTGAACAGAACCGCCCTGCGGCGGGAGATCAAAGGACAGGACATCGCGGACGCGGTGGTCTTCCTGTGTTCGGACAAGGCCCGGACGATCACGGGCCAGACCATCGTCGCCGATTCCGGCCAGGTCATGGTCCGCTGACGGGAAAATCTAACAGGGACCGGATGGTTTCCAACACAGACGTGGCCGCTCGGCGCGAGGGCTGTGGAGAGAGAAGGGTGTTCTCTTTCTGTGCGTAAGCAACGTCCGGAAATCTGCTGAATTCCTGTGTTTTTTTCAACTTTTCGCTTGACTCGCTGATCCCTCGCGGATACAAGCGTGACAGTTGCCTGTTATGGTCCGTACCGATGGAGGAGGCCACACCTCAACGCAATTGTGGCAGAGTAAGGGACCATGAGCTTATGGAGGAGCGCCTCTGATGAACGGAGGCATGGCGATGGATCGGTCAACTGCCAAGGCGATTCAGACCCCCTCGGTGCCTGTTCTTCGGTCCGAACGACCGGGGCAAGTCCGCGACACTGCCTCGCAGCAGCCAATGCGAAGCTCGTCCACACGCCATCCTCGGCTGGTTCACAGCCTTCTGGCGGCATTCTCCCGCAACCACCCCGCCCTCCGAGGCGGATTACCAGACTTCTCTCCTCTACTTATCTCTCACAAGGCGCCGTGCGGCCTCTCCCACAGGACGCTTCGGGCCGCACGGCGCCACCACTGGGACTTTTCCTTTCGCCCCGCATCGTGGCAATCCAGGGGTAGGTTCTCCTATGCACGATACCGTGTCGGAGGACCTGCGCAGGGGGTACTCGGTTTGGGATCGCAGTTCTCCCCCTGAGGCAAACAATTCCTGGGTTTTGCTCTACGCAACCCCTGGATTGCCCTTTTCAGATCACGCGGAGCGAATCAACGCCCGCAGGCGGCCGGGCTTTCGATCTCCACAACCACAGGATGGTCGCTCAGCGTCAGTTTGAGCGAGTCAACGTTGGTCAGGGTTTGTATTGGCGACGTGCCTGCCGTCGGATCATAGACCCGGACAGCGGCGTGCGGAGCACCTAGGTTCACCGTGATGCTGTCCGAGCCCCCTGTGAACCGTTCATCCCAAACCACCAGTTCGAACGTGCCGTCGCTCTTCCGGAGAAGCAGGTCATGGACAGTCGCCGGCTGGTTCGCAAGGGAGTAGTTCAGAGTTCCGCCCGGCGGGGTCGAACCATCGTCGGCCAGGATGCTCGTCAGGTTGTGGAGACAGGTTGCGGCCGGTCGCGGACTGTAATCGGGTCGGTAGAAACCGAACGTCTGATTGCCACTCTCGTCGGTGCGATCTCGGAGCAGGTAGACGCAGGTGTGACTCCAGCCCCGCTTGAACTGGGCCAGATACACGTCCATGTAGAGAGCGGCCTGAACCTGCTCGGTGACCGGCCCACCCAGTGTGACGCCGGTTTCCGTGGTAACTCTCGGCAGCGTCGCGAGCGCGGCCTCAGAATACCCCGGATACCGGCGTCGCCAGGTCAGGCCGTAGTTCCCGTAAAGTCCGTCCACTTTGCAGGCGGATGTGGGATCGGCCGCAATCCACGTTTGATTGTCATGCAGACCGGGCCAGCCCGGATGGGTCATGTAGTTGTGGCAATTCGCATGGTCGGCGTATCGGGTGCCGTCCGGCATCAGGCATCCGGCTCCGTCGGGGATGGCCAGGAATTGCAGGCCGACGTTGTCGGTCTCGGCGCCGCCCTCCGAGACGTTCCAAACAGGGTACCTGCTCAGGACGCGGTCCTTCTTGACCGCGGCGTACAAATCCCGCTGGAGTTTCGCCACCGGCAGCCACGACAGATCCCTGCCGCCGGCCTCGCCCTGGTACGTGACGCCCCAGTTGTTCGGCTCGTTGTTGCCCTCCAGGGCGAGCAGGGCGCCGGCCGAAGCCAGTTGTCCGGCGCCGGCCAGGAGTCTGGCAAGGTCCGTGCCGCCGCTCATCAGTCCGTAGCTGAGACACACGCCGGCTTGATTGTGGAGTTCGACCAGATCGGCAATGGGAATGCCGCTTTCATAGCCGACCCGCAACCAGCAAAGCCCAAGGTATCGAGCGGCGTCGATAGTGCTCGCCAGATTCTCCCCTCGCCGGGACACCGCAGAACACACGCCGATGGAACGGAGAAAATCGTTAACGCCGGGGACAACGGTTCCGGGTGCGCCGGCGCGGGCCCCTCCCAAGGGCAGCATTCCCGCAACGCCGGCGGCCGTCCATCGCAGGAATTGCCGGCGAGTCGATGTGTTCATTTCGTCTTCTCCTCGCCTCTGGAGGGAGGCATGTTCGCGGAAGCCTGGGCAACGAACGTCCGTTCCTCGCTGTCCAACTGATTGAACAGACGCCGGGTGCGAAGGTCGAAGGACCGTCGCGGCTGCTGATCGGGCGCGTCCCGCTGGGTCCCGTTGTGGAAGCACCAGCCGGCGGCGCCCCCTGCGACGGCTCCGCGCAGGTCCGTCAGGAAGTCGTTCGCTGTGGGCTCCCACTGCGTGTATCCGCGTCGGAACGGCTCCTGATAGTGTACCGGCGCCGTCCGGCCGATCTTCTGCATCAGGGCCAGCAGCTCGCGGGTGCGCCCTTCGGTCTGCCCAGGGGATTCGGCATGTCGCGGGCGGTGGGGGCAGACGAAATCGATGCCGGCGGCCTCTATCGACTCTCGCACGTACTCCTCATCCAGATCGTGTCCGCCGAACGAAGCGGTGACCAATCGCTGCGGGTCGATTCGACGCATCTGGTCCCGCAGGATCTTGATCTCCGAAATGGACACGTAACGACCATCGCGGACATCCCGCTCGTTGGCGAGGTCGAGGTACCAATTGCGGTGCGTCTTGAGAGCCTCGACCAGAGTAGCCACCGCCTGCTGGTGCGCCGCAAGATCCGGCAATCGTCCGCTCGCATCCCGCGTGAGGGTCACATCCACAACCAGTCCCCGCCGGTTGCACTCGGCCACGAGCCAGCGGAGCCTGCCCAGGAAGGGCTCGCGCGCCCGACCCTGTGCATCGACCGCGGAGACATCTGCATCGCCGAGACCCCAGGTGGCCCAGACGCGAAGCCAGTTGAAGCCGTACTTCTGCATGTCGTCGAGGTCCCGGCGGATCGAATCCTGGGATGCGCCCAGGCCACCGTAGTAGCTGATGCCCAGGAGGAAGACCGGTCCGCCGTTCAGTGTGAATCGAGTCCCCTCGACGCCTAGCACCGTTCCTTGTCGCACCTGGCCGGGCGGCGGGAAGTCCTTCGACGCGTCGTCGAGGACGAGCACCCAGTCGAGCATCTCGCCCTTGTCGGGCGGCTGAAATTCCCTCTCGCCTGTATTGGGGAATCCGCCGATGGCGGTGGCCTGCCCATCGCGCGGGTTGTACCACCAGGCCTTCACTTTCGAGCCCTTGACAGCGTCCATGCGGACCTTGAAGGCCCGGCCCACCGGAGCGTAGACCATCGCGTAGGACCCTTCGGCATCGCGCGTGCCGACGAAGCGGTATCGGCCCGCACCCGGCACGCTGGTCGGCACGCGGTCCGTCACGATGATCGAGTCGTCGGGCACGCGCGACAGGAACGGCCGCGACTTCATGAGCCGCCGGCCATATTGCATCTGTCCAGCGCCGGGCTGATCGAGCGCCTCGAACCAGGGCATCAGCGGGCCGTTGATCGGACCCCGGCCCGGCTGCCACATCTGCCAGACGGAATGGTGGCCGTACGTGTGGCCGCAGGCGCCGCTGAACAGGTCCCAGTACAAGGGCCGGCGGACATCGGACGAGATCGAGTGCCCGAGCTTGCCGGCGTCGAAGGACACCGGGTGGTCCTCATAGATCGGCTCCCCGTCGATCACCGGCTTGACCGGCTTGCGGTCGTAGTCCTCGCGGGTCTTGTCGTACCGCCCGGTGTACTCGGCCACGTGCCCGTTCTGGCGCATGTTGAAGTCGAGCCAGTCGTCCTCGTGGAACCAGGCAGCGGAGGTCTGGCCGCCCGTCGGGTGGAAGGTCATCAGGTGGCGGTCGCCGTCGCCCTGCGCCAGGCCGCGAGCCATCGCGCGGATGGTCTCCTTGTGCGTGTCGTTCTCGACGGGCCGGTCGCCGCCCAGAATCCAGATGATGTTGGGAGCGTCTTTGTGCCGCCGCCCGAGCCAGCGGCCGTAGAACTCCGCGTTCTGCGGCGTGAAGATCTCGGGCCCGACGCCCCACTTCTTGTTCCACTTGTCCCCCCAGGTGGGCAGCAGGCCGATGTACAAACCACACGCTTCCGCCCTCTTCACGATGTAGTCCACATGGTCCCAGTAGTCGTTGTTCGGACCGTCCTTGACATCGGGCTTCGTCGGATCGTCATTGGCGAGCGGCCTGTGACCATAGGGATTCGGCGCGTGCAGCCCATCCAGCTCGGCCAGGGCGACCGCCTGGATCACGGTGAAGCCCTTGGCCGCCCGGTCGGCGAGGTACCGGTCTGCCTCCTCGCGATTGAGCCGGTGGAACAGCTCCCAAGCCGTGTCGCCGAGATAGAAGAACGGCGTCCCATCCTCATAGACCAGGAACCGCCCGTTCTCCGAGACCTTCAAGAGTCCGGTCCTGCCGCCCGCAGGGACCGTCGCCGACAGCGACGCGCAGACGACCAGCGCGGACAGTATGGATGGGCAGCTTCGCCATCGTGACATGCGTCGGGTTGCGTGCAGCATGTGGCACTCCTTCTCCCTCCCGCAGTGGTTCGGATCGATGCCTTCGTTGTGACGCCTCCGCAGCGACAAGTGCCGCCCGTGAGGTTCGGACCGGGTAGATTGTATGCGACGACGCCGACACGGTCAAACGGTTCGGCTCCCACTTCGACACAGAGCGCTCCCGCTTCGTCATTCCCTCCAGACCTGTCCTCGACCCAGTGGAGGGGCAGGAATCCCCGCCGCCCTGTCATTCCCGTGGAAGCGGGAATCCACTCTCCAGCGTCGCGCTGATCCCAGTATTCCTGGGTTTCTGCTTGGCTTGGGGCGGCCTTCGGCCGCGAGCAAAGCTCAAGCTCACCTGGTCTTGAGTCCATTCGGGTCTCTTGGGGGCGCCGCCCCCCAAACCCCCGGCATTTGACGCATTGGGCCAATAGCATGGAAAACAGGAGCGGTGGACTCGCGCCTCGGCGTGCCTTCCCACCATGCTGCTGGCGCAAAGCGCAAAATGCCGGGGGGCCGGGGGCAGCGCCCCCGGACGTACGGTGCGGTCCCGATCCCCGGGCACGCAAGGACAGGATGAGGCCAGAGTGCTTGCCAAGAAGACAAAACGTAGCGCCTTTGCAGTACCGGAACCACAGAGCCGCGGCCACGGGGTGTTTCGCATCCGACCGATGCGCGCCTCCTGCGTGATGAGGCACAAATCAAGGACGTCTGGGCTTGCGCTTGACGGCCAGCAGCCGCTCGATGTCGGCCTGGACCTCGTCACTGTCCAACACCAACGCGAGCCACTTGCCGTCGTGATATGTAGTAGCATTCGCATAAGCCTCGCGAACGCCCGGACTCAGTTCAGGCAAGATCTTCTCCGCTTTCTCCCGCTCGTCGCCGCCGAAGACGATCTGGACGAGGAGCCGGTTCCGCTCGGGAATCAGCGTGCAGAACGACTTGGACTTCTTGAATCGCAGACCCCATCCATGCTTCTTGCCGCCGAAGATCCAGTCCGGCGTGAAAACCCCCGGGTAGTTCTCGTCGATGAACGCGAGCAGCCGCGTCCATCGCTTGTAGTTCCGAGCCCCGATCCACTCCTGCACGCTCGTCGCATCAGGCTCCCTGTCCCCATCCAGCATCCTTTGTCCCAATTGGATCATTCAAGCAAGCCCCCGCTCGTTCCCCCCGACAAGACAGTCCTGAACTATGCCGCCCTCAGCGGAGCCAGATCCGCCCGTTTCAACGTCGGCAGGCCGAGGTCGCGAAGGACTCGATTGAACGTACTCAAGGTGAGCTTCTCAGGGGCCAGGATCTCAATACCGATAGGTCTCCCATCGTGGCGGAAATCGATCACAAGCCCGGGTTCAATTCGCTGGGTCCGATGGCTCCTGTCTTTCGCGCTGCGTGGCAGGTAGTAGTAAGCCGCCAACGGCCGTCCTCGCCGAAACGTCACTTCAAGATAGGACTCGTTCATCTCATGACTCCTCATATGGATAGGCAGTCACTATGACCAAATGTTTTGTGGCCAGGTCTGGTTCTGCGATGACCTCCCACGTCTTTCTGCGAAACGTGGTCACAATCGCCCATCGTCCTTCGACGATGTCGGGCCTGTAGCCTCTCGCCCGTTCAAGCATCGACCGCAAATCCAATTCTGAGAAGCGGCGATCTGCCATCCGATTGAACAAATGCGGGCTGAATTTGAATTCCCAACCCCACCATTCTGGCCATCGACCGTGCGCCATAATGGTACCCATTCTACCATGAAAGCAGAATAAGTGTCGGGCAAATCCCTACCCGATCCGCCCGTCCTGGTCGATATCCAGGCCGTGGAGCTGTTCGAGCTTCTTGACCAGCGACCGCAGCGTGTTCTGCGTCAACTGGAGCTGTTCCTCCAGGGCCCGGACCCGGTCCTCGACGGAATCGGACTTTCGCTTCTGGCCGTACATCAAGCCCGTCTGCACCACTTCCCACAAGACACCCATATCCATCCTCGCAATTTCTCCGGCGTTTCGTGGATATCGCGGACGAGGGCCATTTCCACGAACGCCGTCGCCAATCTTGCCACTTGAGACTCATCATCGAGCCGGGGAACGACGCCGTCTCATCGCACCTAAGTGCTGGATTTCTCGTATGTTATCGCGACGCGGGCAGGGCCACAAGCAGGCAGGGCAAAAAATGGTGAAATGGAAGCAGGTGCTTGTCCGGGCCCTTGAAATCTGCTATATTACCGCTCTTTCAGCGTCCCCGCACCGAGATGATCCGGCGGTGGTCCGCCGGGGGGGCTGGGACACTGTTCTTTTGAGGAGCCGTTGACATGAATCTCTCCATCGAAGACACCCGCAAACAGGCCCTTCCGACGGCCAAGGAGCTGATCCGCTCCGGCGTCATCACGTTGGACCAGGCCAAGGATTGGCTCCGGACCATCTATGAGATCCGGTTCTTCGAGGAGAAGGTTTACGATCTGCTCGGGCAGAACATCATCAAGGGGGCATCGCACCTCTACGCCGGCCAGGAGGCGGTCGCCACCGGCGCCATCGCGGCCATGGAACGCGGCGACGTCATCGGCTCGACCCACCGCGGCCACGGCCACTGCGGCGCGGTCGGCAACAAGTACGCCAACAACGACCAGGAGCGTCAGGCCCACTGGAACGCGATGATGGCCGAGCTGATGGGCAAAGAGACCGGCTACTGCAAGGGCCGCGGCGGCTCGATGCACATCGCCGAGGTCGAGCGGCAGAACAACCTGGGCTCCACCGGCATCGTGGGCGGCAACCAGCCCCCGGCGGTCGGCGCCGCCCTGGCGGAGAAATTCAAGGGCACCGGCAAGGTCGTCCTGTCCTTCTTCGGCGACGGCTCCTGCAACACCGGCACCTTCCACGAGTCGATGAACATGGCCGCGACGCTCAAGGTGCCGCTCGTAGCCATCATCGAGAACAACCTGTACGGAATGAGCGTCCCGTTCTCCGGCAGCGAGGTCCCGGGCACCGCGTGCGCCAGCAGCATCACCGACATCGCGGTGCGGTCCGTCGCCTACAATGTCCCTGGCATGATCGTGGACGGCCAGGACACCGTCGCGGTCTTCCTGGCGATCCGCAAGGCGATCGAGCGGGCCCGCAAGCAGAATCAGATGACCATGGTCGAGTGCAAATCCTATCGTTGGTATGGCCACAGCCGGAGCGACCCGCGGGCCTACCGTACCAAGGCCGAGGAGAAGGCCTGGCACGAGCGAGACCCGATCACCGTCCTGCGGAACCGGCTTGTCTCCGACGGCCTGTGCACCGAGCAGGAACTGGACCAGATCAAGGACAAGGCGTTCGCCAGCATCGAGGACGCCACGCAGTTCGCGATGAGCAGCCCCTGGCCCAAGGGTGCCGATGTCGACCAGGACGTGTACGTCGAGGAGAGCTATCCCGCCGAGGCAATCGAGAGCGAGCACGCGACCGCTGCGAAGGTGCGAGAGGCAACCGCAGCCTTCGAGAAGGTCGTCGCCACCTGCGGCGCCAAGACCAAGAAAGAGGCGACCGAACTGGCCAAGGCCCAGATCAAGTCCCAGTTCGGGATGGACATCGTGAACATCGCGGGCGCGGTGGTGGCGGCACAAGCCGAAGAGATGCGCCGCGATCCCAAGGTCTTCGTCTTCGGCGAGGACGTCGGCCTCTACGGCGGCGCCTATCAGGCGACCCGCGGCCTGCTGGAGGAGTTCGGCAAGGAACGCGTGATCGACACCGCCATCTCCGAAGCAGCCATCGCAGGCGCCGCGGTCGGCGCGGCCCTTCGCGGGATGCGACCAGTCGCGGAGATCATGTACGTGGACTTCGTGACCATCGCGATGGACCAGCTTGTGCACGTCGGCGCCTACAACCGCTACATGTTCGGCGGCAAGGCGAAGGTCCCCATGGTCCTTCGCACCGAGGGCGGCGTCGGTCGCTGCATCGCAGCCCACCACTCCGAGTCGCTCGAAGCCTGGCTCATGCACGCACCGGGACTGTACGTCGTGATGCCCTCGACGCCGTATGACGCGAAGGGCCTGCTCAAGGCCGCGATTCGCAGCGACAATCCCGTCGTCTTCATCGAGCACAAGGCCACCTACGGCCAGGTCGGCCCGGTGCCGCAAGGCGATTACACGATCCCGCTGGGCGTTGCGGATATCAAGCGCCCCGGCAACGACGCGACGATCGTCAGCTACAGCCGGATGGCGATGCGGGCCCTCGATGCCGCGAAGATCCTCGCGGATCAGCATGGCATCGACGCCGAGGTCATCGACCTTCGCACGCTCAAGCCGCTGGATATCAAGACGGTCGCCGAGTCCGTTCGCAAGACCGGCCGGCTCATCACGCTCAGCGAAGGCTTCTGCTGGTGCGGCGCCGGTCGCGAGATCGCAGGCCAATACATGGAGTACGAGTTCGAGGACGGGACTCGCGGCTTCGACTACCTCGACGCCCGCCCGATCAATCTGGCGGCAAGGGACGTGCCCCCGCCGATGAGCGAGCCGCTCGAGGAGGCCAGCATTCCGGGCGTCCCACAGATCGTCGAGGCGGTCAAGCAGGCATGCGGACAGTAAGAAGATGAGATGATGGGTAAGGGACAATCATCCGTTATCCATAATCCATAATCAATCCAGGAGATGAACATGGCCAAAGAAGTCAACCTGCCGAAACTGGGGCAGACGATGGAGGAAGGGACCGTCGTCAACTGTCTCGTCAAGGTCGGCGACGAAGTGAAGAAGGGCGACGTGATCTTCGAGATCGAGACGGACAAGGCAACGCTGGAGATGGAGTCGCCGGCAAGCGGCTTCGTGAAGTGCATCCTGGCCCAGATGGGCCAGACGCTGCCCGTCGGCGCGCCCCTGATGGTGCTTGGGGACAAGGATGAGCAGGTCCCGCAGAGCTTCATCAATGCCCTGACCGGCGGCGCCGCCCCCGCGGCAGCGTCCGTTCCTGCTGCGGCTGGGGCACAGGCCGCCGCACCTCAGCCCGCACCCGAACCGGCCAAGCCGGCAGGCAAGATCATGGTCTCGCCGCGGGCGAAGAAGATGGCGGAGGAGATGGGCGTCGATCTGGCGATTGTCCGAGGCACCGGTCCGGCGGGCAAGATCACCGAAGCGGATATCCGCGCCGCCGCGGAGGCGAAACCCGCGAAAGTCACGCCGGCCGTGGCCGCAGCGAAACCCGCCACCACCGCAGCGGCGGAGGCGAAGCTCGGCAGCACGGTCGCGATCAATCGACTCCAGCGGATCACCGCCGAGCGGATGCTCAAATCCAAGCAGGAGATCCCGTGCTTCTACCTGACGGTCCGAGTGGATATGACGGACCTCGTCGCCGCTCGCGCGAAGATGAACGAGACCAGCGACGTAAAGGTGGCCTTCAACGACTTCATCCTCAAGGCGGTCGCGACGGGCATGGAGAAATTCCCGCTCATGACCGGCCAGCTCGCCGGCAACGCGATCAAGCTGGCCGATGCGATCCACGTCGGCCTGGCGATCTCTGTCCCGGACGGGCTGGTCGCCCCGCTGGTCAAGGACGTGAACAGAAAGACCGTCGCCCAGATCGCCCGCGACAGCCAGGCATTGATCGAGCGGGCCCGCGCCGACAAGCTGGACCTGTCCGACCTCGAAGGCGGCTGCATCACGGTGAGCAACCTCGGCGCGTTCGGCATCGAGTCGTTTATCCCGATCGTCGTCCCCGGCCAGTGCAGCATCCTGGGCGTCGGGCGGATCACCGATACCTGCGTCCCGGACGACGGCAACATCCTGGTCCGCAAGTTGATGAACATGACGCTGTCGGTCGATCACAAGGTCGCCAACGGCGCCTACGCGGCCCAGTTCCTCGATCTCGTGAAGAAAACGCTGGAAAACCCGGTGGAATTCACCATTTGAGATTTACGATTTACTATTGGGCTCGCGCAAGCTCCAAATCATAAATCGTAAATCGCAAATCATAAATCGAAAGGGTGCTTCATGGCCAAGAAGGTTGAAGCGACGAGATTGCCGGCGATGCGGAAGGCGACGCCGAAAGTGCCTGTGATCGGGGTGTTTGCCGTAGGCGATCCGCGAATCGACGAGGACAGCCGGACCCGGTGCCGCAACGTCGCCCAGATGGTGGCCGATACGATCAGCGGCGAGGTCCTGCTGCCCGACAAGACGCCGGTGCCGGTCGTCTATTCGACCGTGCTCGTGGACGGCGAGCCCCAGGCCGACATCGTCGCACAGCAGTTCCGCAAGGCCGGCGTCGAGATCCTCGTCTGCGCCGCGGACCCGTGGTCGTTCCCGCAACTGACGACCATCTCGCTGCTCCAGCAGTTCCCGGCCAGCACGCCGATCAATATCACCTGCGGCAACAGCGGCCCGCGTCCCGGCGTGGTCTACGCCCATGCCCTCAACGGCGCCCTGGCACAGTACGGGCGGATGGCGACGCTGAACGTCGGCACCTGGCCCGATACCGGGATGAATCCCCAGATGACCGACCAGACCGCGAAGAACCTGATCGACTGGTGCTATGCGGCGGTGACGGCCGTCTCCCTGCGGGGACGGCGCGTCGTCGTCTTCGGGCACGACTCGATGGGCATGGAGACCGCCCTCGCGCACGTCATCCCGACACGAAACACCTTCGGCATCGAGATCACCCGTCTCGATATGAAGCTCCTGGCCGACATGCTCACCAAGAAGGCCTACGACGAGAAGGCCCTCAAGGACCTGCGAGGCTGGATCAATCGCTACGTCGGCAAGCGGCTGGAGCTGCGCAACGACGAGGAGAACGAGCGATTCAACATGTCCCTCGCGATGTACCTGATCGTTCGCGACCTGATGGCGGACCTCAACGCGGTCGGCGGCGGCTTCATGAGCCAGCTCGAATGGGGCAGCGACCGTCGCGGCATCCCCATGCCGGTCGCCGACGTGATGGAGTCGCTGTTCAACAGCACGTTCGACCACACCGGCGGCAAGGCCCCCCTGCCCTACGCGACCGAGGCCGACGTGCAGGCCCTCCTGACGATGCTCTTCATGACCTACCTCAGCGGCGGCAATCCCCCGCTGTTCATGGACTTCCGCAAGGTCTGGGAGGCATGGGAGATCAAGGCCCTGGCCGACAAGCTCGGTCTCAAGAAGCTCGACGCGAACGCCGACTGGTACACCAAGGGTCTCGTGGACGGCGACAACTCGGGCAGCGCCGCCTTCGACTGGGCGGCAGCACCGGGCACGTCGGTCAAGCAGATCATGGACCGGGTCTCGATGCCCCTGGCCGATCCCGGCTACTTCCCCGGCGGCGGCAACTCCGTCACCTTCATGACCCCCGCGGGCATCGAGGGCATCGCCGCACGCATGGCCTACAGCAGCGCCAGCGGCCTGTTCAGTCTGATCTGGGACCAGGCCCACACGACCGAGGTCCCCGAGGAACTGGGCAAGGCCATGTGCAACCTGACAAACCCGACGTGGCCGCACACGTTCGTGGTCCCCAAGTACGCCTCCATGCTCGAATACAAGCAGTATCCGCCGGCCAATCACTTCCACATGACGTGGAACCTGCCGGTGGCCCGTTTGCAGCACTGGATGGACTTGCTGGGCGTTCAAAGCGTCACGCCGTGGTCCGCCCGTCCGAAGTTCGTCGAGGGCACGGACCGCCCGCAGCCGCTCGTCTACCTGCTCAACGGAGGCGAAGAGGCCTACAAGCTCAGCCGCGTCCGCCGCTGATACGTAGCACGGGCATCCTGCCCGTGAGTCCCGTGGGCGTCCCGCCCAGGGAGAACCCTGTGACGCGAAGACCACTCAACCTGCCCGCCGGTCTCCCCGGTGGGCAGGTCTTTTTGTGCGCAACCCACGTGCAAACAAGCGATACTATCCTGGCAACAGGGGCACACAGCCGAGCCCTCGCGAATCGCCTTGAGTACTCGCGCGTAGGCGGGTATACTTTGTTTGTTCGTCTCCGTCAGTCAGAGAATCAGCCTGTGCACGATCCAGACGTGTGGTCACGACATGAGTGTCTGGGGAGGCAAACGTGAGCGAGGTTACTCGCATTCTGAACGCGATGGAACAGGGGGACGCCCGGGCGGCGGATCGCTTGCTGCCGATGGTCTATGATGAGCTGCGCCGTCTGGCGGCCTATCGACTCTCCCAGGAACGGCCCGGGCAAACGCTCCAAGCCACGGCGCTGGTCCACGAGGCCTATCTCCGGCTGGTTGGTGCGGGCGCCCCGGATTGGCAGGGCCATACACATTTCTTCAACGCGGCGGCCGAGGCCATGCGCCGCATCCTGATTGACAGCGCCCGGCGGAGGCGACGCCTGAAACGCGGCGGCAATCGGGACAGGGTTGACTTGGACGGCCTGGAAGTAGCGATCGATGCCGAGTCGGACAACCTGGTCGCCCTCGACGAGGCTCTGACCCAACTGGCCGAACAGGATCCCGCGAAGGCCGATCTCGTACAACTCCGCTATTTTGCAGGACTTACGCTCGATCAGGCGGCCCTGGTCCTGGGGATCTCGCCGAGCACGGCCAAGCGACATTGGACCTACGCCAAAGCTTGGCTCTATGGCCGAATCCGCGTTCGGGACTGACCGCCAGTCCCGGCCCTCTCAGACCGCTGGTGTTTCCACCCGCCCTTCAGCCTGTCAGAAGGCATTCCAGGTTCGAGACACTTTTTTTGAGAATATGTGAACCGCCGGCTCAGCAGATGGCGCATTCCCAGGTGATAGGGCATTTGGAACCACCCACGAGGCCCAATCCGAACAAGGAGACAAAACATGAATGCCTGGGACCTTATCGGAAATGAGCTGGTGAAAGCGACACGCTGGGATTGGTCCTTCCTCGACAGCGGGATCATATGGCCTGTCGTGCTAGCGGCGGGGATTTGTATACTGCTGGCAGCGATGGACCCGGATAGACAGCTTGAAGATCGGTATGAACACGGGTCCCACGAAGAGTCCGCCACCACGAAGCGCAGAGGCCAAGGAGTATAGACATGACCGCGGAAAAACAAACCCCCGAAGAGATCTTCCATCAGGCTCTGGCCTTGGCAGATGATGGCCAGCGGGCCCGCTTTCTGGATCAGGCTTGCGGCGACGACGCCGCGCTGCGGGCGGAGGTGGAGAACCTGCTCAAGTGGCACGGTCAGGCCAACAGCTTTCTCGAAGGTCCTCCCGGCGGCGTCCAGGCTACGGTTGTAGGTGTCTGCCAGCCGGAGGGGCCCGGCACCACCATCGACCGCTATGAGCTCCTGGAACTGATCGGGGAAGGCGGCATGGGACTGGTATATCTGGCCCAGCAGAAAGAACCGGTTCGCCGGAAGGTGGCCCTGAAGATCATTAAGCCAGGGATGGATTCGAAGCAGGTCATTGCCCGCTTCGAGGCGGAACGCCAGACGTTGGCGGTGCTGGACCACCCCAACATTGCCCACGTCCTCGATGCGGGTTGTACTTCCGCCGGCCGGCCCTACTTTGTGATGGAACACGTCAGAGGCTTGCCGATCACCCGTTATTGCGACCAGAACCGACTCACGATCGAGCAGCGTCTGCGTCTGTTCGAGCAGGTTTGCGAAGCGGTGCACCACGCCCACCAGAAGGGGATCATCCACCGCGACCTCAAACCCTCGAATATCCTCGTCTGCGTCCACGACGACCGAGCCGTCCCCAAGATCATCGACTTCGGCATCGCCAAGGCCATCACTTCGCCCCTGACGGATAAGACCCTGGTCACCTTCCAGGGCCAGCTCCTGGGCACGCCGGAGTATATGAGTCCGGAACAGGTCAACCTGGCGACCGAGGACATTGATACCCGTTCCGACATCTACTCGCTGGGCGTCGTCTTGTACGAACTCCTGACAGGGGTCCTGCCTTTTGAGAACGACTTCTTTGCCAAGGGCGGCCTGGCGGAGATGCAGCGAACCGTTCGAGAGATTGAGGCGGTTTCCCCGAGCACGCGGGTGACGAGCCTGGGTGATCGGGCCCGGATCATTGCCGAAAGCCGCGGCACTCACGCCCTGGCCCTGGCCAGACGGCTGCATCGCGAGCTGGAATGGATTCCTATGAAGGCCATGCGCAAGGACCGCTGCCGCCGCTACCGCTCCGCCAGCGAGATGGCCGATGACGTCCGCAACTACCTCAACGGCCTGCCGCTGATTGCCGGTCCAGAAACGGCCGCCTATCGGGTCCGCAAGTTCGTCTCCAACCACGCAGGTTCGGTGGCGACGGTGGCGCTCGTGGCCACGGCCATCGTCCTGGGTTTGGTCGTGAGCACTACCATGTACTTGAAGGCCGAAGAGGCTCGGAAAGAAGAGGTCGCTGCTCGCATGGAGGCCGAGGATGCACGGGAAAAGGAGAGGAAGGCACGCGGGGAGATCGAGACTGCACGCCGCGATGCGGAGGTCGCCCGCGACGAGGCCAGGCAGCGCGCGGAGACCATCGAAACGATGGTGCCTGTCTACGGGTATGACATATGGCCTGTGACGCACAGATGGGGACGCCTGGCAATGGATTTGCCCATTTCTGAGCTCATTGCAGGGACTGCGTCTCTGGTGTTCGAGCAGGAATTCAAAGGCCCGGACATACTGAGAGCCGGCGCTTACAGTTTCTTCGCACACACGTGCGAGAACCTGGGACGCTATGAGGAGGCCGGCACGTATTTCGAGAAGACCTTGGACATTCGTCGTCGAGAGTTGGGTGAGGCTGACCCGTTGACGATCGTGTCCGCCAACAATCTCGGTCTTCTGCATATGAAGATGGGAAGGCTCAGCGAAGCCGCCTCCCTGCTGCTGGAGTCACTCGAAACCAGTCGCAGCAAGCTTGGCCAAGACCACAACGTGACCGGCGATGCCACCAAGTGCCTGGCCATGGTCCTGCAAACACTCGCATCCAAAGCAATGGATCGCTATCGCGAGGGCGACTACGAGACAGCGGCTACGATGCTGAGCCGCGAGGATGAGCTCCGCCGGTCTGTGCTTCAGAGTCCCTCGGAACCTCGCGTGCTGGCTGGTTTGGCCATGGCGCAGCATCGTCTGGGCCGCAACGGGGAAGCGCAGGCATCCCTCTCCCGGCTGCGGGACCGCTGCAACGGGAACGAAACCGTTCTGGAACCCCATCAACGGTGCCTTTGGGAAGCGGAGACTGTTCTGGCTGCCAGTGACAGCATACTGGTTGAGATCTGGCGGCAGATCGAGACAGGGCAACTGCGGCAGGCCGCAGAGGGACTCGTTCAGATCAAGGCCGCCCCAGATCGCCAGAGGGCGGACGCCCTGGACGGGATCACAAAGGCGATGGCGCGAGCTCACTACTGTGCGGGATCCCGCAGCTATCGTCGGGGTGGCCCGGTCGAGGAGACGGTGGAGAACTATCAGGCAGCCGTGCGGTTCGACCCGATGCTGGCAGCCGCGTGGAATGATCTGGCCCGCATCCAGGCTTCCACCCCATCGCAGGAACTCCGTAACGCACGGAATGCCATCGAGAACGCTACGAATGCCTGTGAGTTGGCCCAGTGGAAGAACCCCTTGTACCTGGATACGCTTGCCGCCGGCTATGCGGAGTCCGGCGACTTCAAGGCGGCGATCAAGCGGCAAGAGGATGCCTTAGCTCTCCTTTCAAAGGAGGAGCGGGCCGGGCAAGAGGCGGCCATGCAGCAACGACTCGATCTGTACAAGATGCGCAAGCCTTATCGTGTTGCCTTGGCGCGAGGTGCAATTGCGTGGTGGAAGCTCGATCAGCCGACGGATGGAATCGTGGCCGACTCCTCCGGTAATGGCCTTCACGGCAGACTGGTAGGGAATCCCCAGTGGCAGCCGGGCATAACCGCAGATGCGATCGCATTCCCCGACAAAGCAGACCATGTGGATTGTGGTCGCAACCCAGCCTTCGACACCGCGGATGAGATTACCGTTGCGGCCTGGATTCGGGTGTCTTCCTTTGCTCGATTCTGCGAGAACATCGTCGCCCGCGGGGAGTCATCCTGGCGATTGCAGCGATGGTGGGAGAGCGACTGCCTTGAGTTCGCGTGTACGGGAACCACGGTTGAAACCCAACTGCATACGTCCGGTGTCATGGGACGCGTCAGTGTGAACGATGGACAATGGCACCACGCCGTGGGCACCTACGACGGGACACAACTGCGCCTCTATGTCGATGGCAGGCTTGACAACTCCGAGCCGGCCTACGGGAAGATCACCTCGAGCGATCAGCCCATCTACATTGGACAGTCGCCGGACGCACCCTTCAGGAAGGACCGCCACTGGAACGGACTGATCGACGACGTTCGCATCTACAGCTATGCCTTCACGGCCGAGGAGGTTGAGAAACTCTATCGTGAAACAGGCTCCGAGGCGAGCCAGCAATAGGAACGCACATATCCACAGTTCAGTAGAAGGAGACTCAAACCATGATCAGATCGGAAAGCAGTATCGAGATTGACGTGCCCGTGGAGACCGTCTTTGCCCACCTGAGCGATCCCATGAACATGGTGGAAGACCTGCCCAGTGCCGTGGAGGTCAAAGACATCAAAGGCCAAGGCCAAGGTATGACCTATACGCTCATCTACAAGGTGCTCGGGGTGCGATTGTCCATGCCCTGTGAGGTCACCGAGTACGTTCCGCAAAGGCGCATCACGATCCGGAGCGAGAAGATGACCTTCGCCCATGGCTTTGAGCCCACGGAGAAAGGCTGCCGTCTGAGCGGCTTTTGCGAGTATGAGATTCCTATCCCGTTGATCGGCAAGATCGCGGAGTCGCTGCTCAAGAAGATGAACGAACGAGAATGGAAGGCGGTAGAGGAGAATCTCAAGGCCAAGCTGGAAGCCCGGGCAACGGCTGCCGTGGATTAGGCTCTGCCGGTTACCAGCGGTCGATGACGAGATCGCCGAAGGGGGCGAGTAGCTCGTACTTGTTCTCCCAGGTCGTGTACATGATGCCGATGGCGTTGGGGGTCTTGTCCAAGGCGTCGAGCCAGCCGCGAGGATTGTCGAGCGTGTCGCCGTCGTAGTAGGCGCCCGCGAGCGTCTGGAATCCGTGCGAGGAGAAGAAGCCGAGGCTCTTGTCGCAGATGTCGAAGTACCAGCAGACGATCCGCAAGTCCTTCGGGACATATTCCCACGAGCCGGTGAAGTCGCCCTCGACGAGGTAGTAGTCACCGTGGGCGTTCTGGTTCGGGTCCAGCATGTCCGACCAGATGAACACCTCCGCCTTCGGATTCACCTTACGCAGGATGGCCACCTGCTTGGTGATGCAATCGCCCAGGATCTGGGCCATGCTGAGATTGCGGCTCTTGCACGCCTGGCAGCTCCCGCCCGCTCGGACCTCGTCCATGCTCAGCAGGTACTTGGCGGGCGCCAGATGCTTGTGCAGCAGTTCCGCCTGCTTCGTCCAGATCTCGTAGACCTCGGGCTCGGACATGCAGGCGGTGACCTGGCCGTCGTAGATGCCCATCCCGTGGTAGTAGCTGACCTTCAGCCGGTCGCCCTCATGGATGCGCCCGCCCGGCAGCAGCTTGATCGCGGGCGGCTCGTGGTCGAATCGGAAGTCGAGCTGCTCATCCCGAATGGGCCCGTAGTCCCTGCCCTCCTCGTAGACCTCGCCCGTCCGCTCGCTTCGCACCGTCACAGGCGTCCCCGGCCTTCGCAGGACGTTCAGCAGCGCGACCTCCTGGACTTCGAGATCGTCGATCCAGAGCCGTCCCGCCTTGCCCTCCCAGACGCCGGCGTAGATATTGACCTTGTCCCGATCGAGGCTGTTGAAACCCATCACGATCCGACGCCACTGGCCGGGGGGTATGACGCCGGGAACGTAGGGGGCAAGATCGCGGCCGTCCTCGCCGAGCACCAGCACGTGAAAGGAATTGGCCGGTTCGAGACCCTCCGTTTTCACCCAGCAGCTCACACGATAGCAGCGTCCCGGCTGGACCGCGACCTGCTGCATGACACGGCCGTGTCCGTACTCGTATCGCCCGAAGCCCTCGAACCGCAGGGACGCCTTGCCGCTGTGAAAGACGGTCGAGTCCACGAACGAGACATCGCCGGGCTTGTCGTGAAAGCCGTATCCCTTGAGCCGGTCGCCGTCGTGCTCCTCGAACCCGCCGTTGGCGATCCGCACCGCCCGGTCGGGATCGAGATGCGCCTCGCCATCCTTCACGACGAACGGAGCGTCGCGGACCGGGATTCCCGCCGCCAGGTTGCGGTTGTACGTCAGCACGTCCCCGCCGTAGCCGATGCTGAAGATGCAGGGGATGATCTCGATGCCGAGCTTGTCGCAGGTCGCCTTGACCCTCGCCAGCCTGCCCGGAAACTCCGGCGGCTGCCGGTCGATATGGTCCAGTCCCGCCGTCAGGAGCATGCCATTGAGCCCGTGCTCCGACGCGGTCTTCACGATCCGCTCGACGTCGTTGACGTCCTTCTCGGACCCCAGCGAATTGGACACGAACACCCACCGACAAGGATACGCCTTCGCCTGGCACACCGACGCAATCTGGGCAACCAACAGGGCGAACACAACGGGCCTGACTGTTCTGAGCATGGCTGGGCACCTCCATCGCCGAATCATTCGGTTTCGCAATCGAGAGAACACGACAGGATTCTACGGACGGAGTCGAATTCGGTCAACCGCCCTCTCGCTCGTGTGTGGTTCGCAATAATCTGGTACAATGATGCATCGCAGTCCGGCCGCGTGGTCGGACGAGGTCAGATCGGAAATGTCGGCACAACAGACTCGAAGGGGAGCACATCATGATGAAACTGGGGATGCACGTGGACAACTGGCGGCACTTCGATGTTTCCTATCAGGTCCCCTGCCAGTTCGCCAAGGATCACGGCCTTGAGTACGTCGAGTTCGGCACCATCGACGGGGACTACTTCATCCAGGCCCTCGGGTACAGCCCGCACATACCGCTTCATTCGGACCCGCTCCAGTTGAAGCGATATCTGGACTCGCTGGGACTGAAGATGTCGCAACTCGATGCGGCGTATCCGGTGTCTTCGCCGGAAGGCCAGTACCGGGGCATCGGCTACACGCTTCGCGCGATTCAGTTCGCCAAGGCTGTCGGCTGCCCCTGCGTGGACACCACCGACGGCGCTCGCAAACCCGCGGGATATACCGATGAGGAGGTCATGGCGCTCATCAAGCAGTACTACCGGGTCGTGCTGGAATGGGCCGAGAAGTACGAGATCGTCATCAACGTCGAGCCGCATGGACCCTACACGACCAACCCGGACACGATGGAACAAATCCTCGGCTTCTTCGACTCCCCCTACCTGAGATTGAATCTCGACACGGGCAATACGTTCATCGCCGGCCAGGACCCCGTCCGATTCCTCCAGCGGTTCCGACACAAGCTGTCCCACTGCCACATCAAGGACGTCAGCGAGGGGCTGGCGAGGGCGGCCAGAGGCCAGGACACGGGCATCGCATCGTCCGTCGTGGGTATCGGCGAGGGGGTGAACGCCGAGAACATCGCGGGCTGCATCGAAGTGTTGAAGAGCACGCGATGGGACGGTGTCCTGTCTATCGAATCCGAAGCCGCCCCCGGCAAGATCGAGCAGAGCATCGAGTGGCTCCGAAAGGAGATCGCCCGTTAGTCCGTCGTGCCGGTGACAGGACCCGTTGCCTTCGGCAGTGGTGATACGATCATGCGTGTCGCCTCTGCGCTGCGCCGGCATTCCCATGACAGCCGACAAGTGCCGATGCCGCCAGAGCGATTCGTCACATTTGTGAAATGTGTAGGTGCGACTCCGGCCCCCCCTCGAAAGGAGATCGCCCGTTAGTCCATCGTGCCAGTGACAAAACCTGTTGCCCTCGACAGGCGTGATGCTGTTGTGCGTGCCGCCTCAGCCCTGCGCCGGCATTGCCACGACAGCCGACGAGTGCCGATGCAGCCGGAGCGATTCGTCACGTTTGTGAAATGCGTAGGTTTGAGCCCGATCCCCCCTACTATGTCCGCGGCTTCTCATGACGATATTGCCGACGCACGGTAGCGGCGAAGCTGACAATCTCATCATGTAATGTCTGAAACATCGTTACTATGCTCCCGCCAAGATCGGCCAGTGTCCGTTCTCTGATATAAGGATCACTCGATGATAGGTCACTGATCTGACGTGAGAGCCTAAAAGCATCTAGCACAACTTCAGTACTGTCTTCTCTCCAATCACGCTTCTGCGTCTCCTCAGAAAGGAGCCGTTCATGTGCATAGCTCAGACCGCCAAGGTCGTAGCTCAGGGTCGTCTTACAGTGCTCCTTGCATATGAGAAAGAGCAGTCGCTCGATCTTCGTCCGTCCTCTGTAGTCGAAGCCAATGGGGGGAAGGCTCTTCGTGCTCAACCTGGCAGCCTCTTCTTCCAGCTCTCTTAGGAGGTCTTCCATGTACACCGTTTCTCCGCAAAACTCAGTAACTCTCGCAATTGTCCGAGGATAGGCTCTGAGGCGATGCTGTTGTCTAAGCAATCGTGTGGGTCTTGACTGTACCCCTTCCTTAGTACCACTTTAATTGTTAGGATTCCCGACTTCAAC
>DAOQWL010000027.1:0-7439 GCA_035342095.1 Sedimentisphaerales bacterium
GGAAGCCCTCTCAAGGGCCGCATGATGCCTCAAGAAAAGTACGAAAGTTCACTGGGAAATCTTGCCGACCATCCGCGGGTCGGGGATGTCACGAAATAGTTGTACCAAGAGCGTCCGAGCCGACTCTTCCATGAAGGGCTCCTTCATCAGGGCATTGATCGTCATTTCTGCAAGGCCTTGCCCTAAAGAAGGTGGACTATACTGACTCGTACAGCCTGGCGCAATTGCCTATCTTAACATTCCAAAATTTCTTCCACTCCGTTTCATGCGATGGCCCTGAAACAGGTTCAGCAGGCCATTGACAAGCTCCTGCCGGATCTCTACAATGAATGGCGTGTGTTCAGGAGAAGGCAGTACACGGATCCCGTGATGAACACTGCTGCCTCCCTGCCGAAGGATGAACTGGCTGCGATGGCAGAAGCCCTGGTGAATCTAACAAGGTTCAAACGCCGGATAAGTAGCGAACCAGAAACAGTGGGCGGCCCGATTGATGTCGCGGTCATTACCAAAGGCGAGGGCTTTGTCTGGACAAAGCGAAAGCACTATTTTGTTCCTGAACTGAACCCGCGATACATGGCCCGTCTTGTCAGGAGGTAGAGCAGACGATGAATCCAAAAAGACAGAAAGAGTTCACTTCGCCACGAGACGTCTTCGAAGCTTGTTTCCCCGAATCCGCTGACAAGAACAGGACATGTCGGACAGGAGCCTACGGCAGTCCTTGCTCTGATGTGGCGGATAGACTTGCGCAGAGGTTTGCAGCAAGTATTGCAAAGAAACCCCGTCGGTAGGCACATGAGATAGCGATTGGGGGCCATACCTGCGCATTGCATATTCGGTGGCAAAAAGGGGACGTTCTCCTTTGTCGCGAGGGAACCGTTGATAGAGATGGCACGCGAGGAAAAGCAGAAGGTCCCTTCTTCCCTTCTTACAATGACAGGAGGTATTCGACGAGGGCGTCGAGGTCTTCCGGGCTCAGGTTTGAGGTCCGGCCGTGCTGGTTGTTCGGGTTCTTCGTCGTGAAGATCTCCTTGAGAGTGACGGCGCTGCCGTCGTGGAGGTAGGGACTGGTCCGCCAGAGCTCGACGCAGGTCGGCGTGTCGAACTCGCTGCTTCGATCCAGCGCGGACCTGGTGCCCACGTCGTAGGTCTTGAGCGACGTGAACAGGGGGGCCGGGTGACAGGCAGAGCAGCCGACCGCGGGGTCCTCGAAGATCTGCTTGCCTTTGCGGGCCTTCTCGGAGAACTGGCCGTTGACCAGGTAGGGACTGGGCTCGGGCTCCATCGAGCGGAGGTAGGCCCGGACCGCGTTGAGGTCGCCCGCCTCGACTTCGCGGAACTGGATGAACAGGAAGCCTTTCTCGGTGGCCTCCTCCATGTTGGCGCGGACGCCCAGCGACATGGCCGGCGGCGTCTTGTGCGACCACAGCAGGGAGCGGGCATTCTTGGGGGTTCCGATGCCGTCGTTGAGCAGATCCCAGTTCAGGCCGTCGGCCCGGCCGTCCGGGTGGCACGAGGCGCAGGAGAGCCAGTTCTGGAAGCTGTGCCGGCCGTCGTGGAAGACGAACTCGCCGTGGCGGACGCTGTCCGGCGCGGGCTGTGGGCCCAGGCCGAGTCGCTTGACTACCTGGCAGCGGCTCGGGTCCAGGACCAGCACTTCGCCGGAGTAGTAGCTCGCGAGGAGTAACTGCTTGCCGTCGCGGGATAGGGCGATCGCCCGCGGTCCCTTGGCGGCGACCGGCGTGCGGGACATCAGGTCCGCCGCATAGAGGGCGCTGAGATGATAGGACAATTGATGACGCTGGGCCGGGTCTTCCTGGATCTGCTGCCAGATGGCCGCCGCGTCGCCGGCCTTCGCGATGGCAGGATCGGAAAAAGGCGAATCGGGCCCACTTTGAGGGGGTAAAATCTGCTGGTTCGATTTTTCCCCCTCAAACCCTGGTCGCGTGGCACCCCCGCCCTCGGGGGTGATCGATTCCCAGCCGGGGGCGGCTGGGCCAGCATTCTTCAACGAAATCGAACTGCGAGATTTCGTTGAAGAATATAGGCCCGACCTGCCTTTTTCCGATCCCGGAGTCAAGAGCGTGTGGAGCCGACCCAGTTCGATCTTCGCGATCTGGTGTGCGCCCGCTACGCTGATCCACGCGGTTTCGCCATCGGGCGAAAGAACAATACCCCAGGGGTCCGCAGCACCCTCGGTTACGGTGTCCAGCAGGACCGTCGCATAGAGCGTGGAAGCGTTGGAGCGTGCACGCGTGGAAGCGTCGTCCGCATCTACGCTTCTACGCATCCACGCATCTACCCCGTCGCCCGATCTGCCTTTTTCCGATCCGGCGGCCAGATCGATGATGCTCAAAGCGTTCGTGTTGACCCATCCCCGGTCGAGCTGCGTCGTGGGCAGCATGGTTCGGCCTCGCGTGTGGACCACATAGGCCCACCGGCCATCGGGGGACACGGCGACCCCGCGAACGTTGGCGGAGTTGTCGGGCAGGGGTACATCCACGATCTTCGTGGCGGCGTTCAGATCGATCAGACTGACGAGGGCAGTGGAGGTGTGCTCGACTGCGGGACCCGAGGGCAGCAGGTTGGCGACAATCGCCATCTGCTCGTCCGGCGTGATCGCGACGGCGAACGGATGGCTTCCGCAGGGGATCGGCGGTCGCGTGCTGCCGGTGGAAAGATCCACGATGGACACGGTGTGCAGGCCGTGATCGCAGACGACCAGCAGCCCTTTCTTCGGCGCGACTGCCAGGCCGATGGGTTTGGGTCCCACGAAGAATCTACGAACGATCTCGCCCGTCCGGGCGTTCACCTGGGCCACGCTGCCGGCGCCGTACTCGCAGACGACGACTGTGTCGGTCGAGGTCCAGGCGAGAGCGGAGGGTTTGCCTCGGAGCTGGATGGTCTTGCCGAGATCGCCGGTCCGGGCGTCGAGGACGTACAGACAGCCTGCGGTGCGATCCGAGACCGCCAGCATCGTGTCGTCGGGCGAGAACGCCAGATCGAACGGCGAACGGTAGGCCCGCTCTTGTCGCGGCGGCGGGGGCGCGTCCATGCCGGGGTCTCGAATCCGCATACCGGGTCGCATGCCCCTTTCCATGGCCTGTGAAGTGGGACCCCGGTCATATCCCCAGAGCAGAGCCAGCGATGCGACCACGACGACTGTGACGGCAAGAGACTTCTTAGGCATACCAGGTACGTTCCCGTCCTTTGAGTTCACTAAAAATCTTCTTGGTGATGATCGCGTCTTCGCGGACCTGGAAGTCGAACATGCCGACGCAGATGAAGTCGGCGCCGCCCTCGAAGGCATATTGGAATCCACTGCTGGGGTGGATCGCGCCCGCGGCGAGCGTCTTGAACGCGATCCATGGCTTCTTGACCGTCTTCATGAACCGGATGGTCTCCTCCGGCGTGGGTTCCCAGAAGTTGTCCGCGTTGTTGGCGAGGACATCCGTCCCCTGGTCGGGCCGGCGGGCCGACCAGTAGTTCGAGTGGTGCAGCGTCTTGACGTAGAAGTCGGGATCGAACTCCCGGGCCTCGGAGTTGATGATCACGTCGAGCATGTGGGCGCCGAGCCCGCCTGGGACGCCCTGCGACTTGATGAACTCGACGCACTCGCCCAGCTTGTCGACGTGGCCTTCTTTGAGCCAGCGGTCGCCGATCACGCCTTGGATATAGACCGCGGAGGCGCCCCAGTCGATGGACGCCTTGACGTTGGTCTTCAGGTCGTTCAACTCGGGATGTCCCTCGGCGATCCACTGGATCTTGCCGCCGCGGTTCCAGTGGGTTTTGAAGACGTCCATCGGCTTCTTGCGGGGATCCGCGATGATCGCGTTGACGCCATTCTCTTCGAGCAGGGCGAGTGTCTCGAGCACCTTCTCCGGCGTGTTGTAGTTCTCCATCAGGTGGTGTACGTAGATCAGGTCCCGGGAATGGGACCAGCCGCTGATGAGATTGCCGCCGGAGAGCAGACGGCTGAGCTTGAGGTTCTTGATCCGTCCCATCGGCATGCCGTTGGGACCTGTTTCGCCGACGGGCGGCGCGTTGCCCGCCTGGGCCGCGACTGCCATTCCCTGTCCGAGCCCGATGGCGGTTCCCGCCGCGACGGCCGCGGACGCCTTCATGAACTCGCGACGATCAACTTGCTGCGCCATGTCTGCACCCTTCAAAGCCGTTGGTTTTTTGTCACCGACACAAGTATACGGCCTGCGACCCGTTCCTTCAAGAGGAGTGTTTGTGACCGATAACGGCAGAAAAGAAGGCTCCCAGCACTGTTATCAGGGATCTGCGATCCGCGGATTCTCGCCGATCTCACTCGATCGCGCGCGCTGCTCGTTTGTTGCCGATCTCGTGCTGGAGAAACACGGGTGCTAATTTTTCAAGAACTGCCGCAGTCACGACCGAGAGGAGTACAACGTAGTATGGTGGATTACCAAGGATGTAGAAACACCAATTGGATCATTCTGGAGGACTCGTAATGATCATGCGGCGAGTAATTCTGACTGTGACGAGTATCGCGTTGTGGACTGCTCTCGGCGCGAATGCGGATGTGACCACCTGGACCGGCCAAGGAGCAGGCGCCGACCGGTGGGGCGATCCGAACTACTGGAGCGCCGGAGTGCCCGACGCCGGAGACACCGCCTTGTTCGCCACGGAAGGGTATCTTGTCCATTTCGACGGTGACACCACGATCGCCGGTCTGGAACTGCATCCGAGCGCCTCCGGGAGCCGATGGCTGATCTTCGGTGAGTACACGCTGACTGCGAGCTGGATCACAAACGATTCGACTGCTGGCACACTGTTGGATCTGGGGACGGATGTGAACGCTCCGGATGGCGGATTGTCGGTCCTTGCCAACGCAGGCCCCATAACACTGGCCGGCGCCGGACCGGACTACGTCGAGACCATCACCCTCAACGGCGACCTCGAGATCGGTGGTGACAACGATGTCCACATCTACGGTCCGATCGTCGGAAACGGCGGCATAACCAAGGACGGTTCCGGAACGCTGCTCATTCATGTCAGCGAATACACGAACGAGTTCCTGGGCGATGTCACGCTCCACGACGGCCTGCTGGTCCTCGCGGGCTATGACAGCAATGATATGGACAACCCGACAGGAGACGCGCTCGGGCACGGCAACGTCTATCTATACGGCGGCACGCTGGGCTTCACAGGCAACCTGAGCGAAGACTACGAGATGATCAATCCCACCCAGGTCCTCTACATCGGCGGTCCGGACGGCAACGCCGTCACAATCGATGCGGCACATGTCGGTTCCGAGGTTCCCCTGGGGGACGGCATCTACTGGAGTCAGTATGTCGCGGGCCTGGACGACGACGGCAATGACGGCTTCGATGTGGTCATCATGAACAGTCTGGTTCTGGGATATGACGACGGCAACGGCGTCGTGCCGGCGAGCCTGGTTCTCGGCAATCCCACCGACGGCGACGAGTTGCTCGTGGAGTTCGAACCCATGGTCGAGGATGATCCCGGCTCCTCGACGATCACGCTGTTGGGCACGGATGTGATGCACGAGCTGACTGTATATGCGGAGGCCGATATCGAGCACAAAATCACCGGCGACGGCGGGATTTCCATCACGAGCGACAGCACGGGTTTGCTGATTCTGCTCAACACGGAGAACGACTTCGCCGGGGGCGTGGAGGTGAATGGGGGAACCCTCGTGGTCGCCGACTCCAACCAGGCCGGGACCAGCACGCTGGGCACCGGGACGCTGACCCTCAATGGCGACGCCGCGGAGTTCGGCAAGGTCATTGTGAGCGGGACGCCGAGAGAGATCTACTATGACGATGCGTGGCTGGACGAAGACGACAATCCCTGGGACGAGAGCGTTGACACCGTGGAAATCGGCAACGAGGTCGAAATGCAGGGGAAGATTGCCTTCGCCGGCTATTCCTTTGTCGAGATGGACGACTGGTTCGACGACGGCAACGATGTCGAAGTTGCGTTGATCGGCTCGAACATCGAGATCTCCGGACCGACCACGCTCGTGGGCGACACGGCCATTGCCGTCGTCACCGAAGAGACCGACGCGGACGACGAGGTCTCAGACGACGCGATTGCCGACTTGAACCTCGCAGAGAACTATTTCACTCTGAAGATCTCCGGGGCGATCGGTGAGTCCGGCGGCTCCCACACGCTGGGCAAGTTTGGCGACGGCACGCTGATTCTCAGCGGCGTCAACACTTTCACGGGCGGCCTCGACGTCAACGAAGGCGCCGTCCTGCTGGATGTGGAAGACGCGGTTGCGACCGCTCCAGTAACCATCGCGGAAGGGGCAACCGTCCAGTTCGGCGCCGACCAGACTCTCCTGGCGTTGCATGGGTCGGGACTTCTGGACGCTCAGGTCAACAATCTGACCCTCGGCAATGGCGAGAGCCTCTTCAGCGGGACGTTCGAGAATCTGCTTGGTGTCACCATCGCCGGCGGAACTCACGTGATCGATGCGAACCTGTCGGTTCAGTCGTTGGCGGTGGACGCGGGAACGTTGACGCTCAATGGCGACACCGGCTCCGACCAGGCCATCACCATCGCCAGCGGAGCGACCGCCGTCGTCAATGGCTCTGTGGAGTTCTTCTTCGGGGACGCCATCGAGAACTCGGGCACGCTGGTTGGCGATACGAGTTCTCTCGGCGATGTGGCTATCGATCTCCAGAACGGCTCGACGTTGAAGGCGGACGAGGACGGCCTAGTCGCGTCGTCGGTTTCCATCGACGATCATGCGTCTGTGACTCTCGACAGCAGCGACGGGCTGCTGACCCTGGACGACCCGACGTTCTCCGGCGGCGGCGCCGCCACCATCAGCCAGACGGGCGACAACGCCGCGTCCATCCGCAATCTCGACAACCGGGTCGGGTGCACGATCACCTTCGACTCGGGCACGCTCTATCTGACCGGCGACGAGATCTGGGCCTGCGACTGGCCGGGCCAGGCCGGAGGCGAGATCATCGTCGAAGACGACGCGATGTTGATCGTCGATGCGCCGACGCACTTCATCAGCTTCATCACCGGCGATGGCACCATTGTCAAGACGGTGAACGCTTTTGCCTCGGAAGAGGACTATCTCAATGATCTGGGCACGGTCGATGGCAATGATCTGACGCTCGCCGATGCAACGATCGCCACCTCCCAGGGTGGGACCCTGGAGATCACGAAGAACGTGGCAATCGAATCGGGAGCGACGGTGGCAGTCGTCGGCGCGTCCACCGTCGTCGTCGCGGCCAATCAGACCCTGACGGCCTCCGACAACGCCACTCTTGATGTCGGTGACACCGCACAGATGCAGATCGACGGCGCATTGAGCGTGGAGGCCGGCGAGACATTGAACATCACCGGCGGCGGCACGGTGGCGATCAACTCCGGCAATTCCGGTCTGGGATCGACGGCCACCGTCGCAGTCAGCGACTCGACCCTGAGGT
>DAOQWL010000027.1:7539-63215 GCA_035342095.1 Sedimentisphaerales bacterium
CAGGCAGCGCCCAGGTTTCGCTGACCAACGCGACGGTGGAAGCGACGGTCGAGGAAGTGGAAATCGAAACGGCGACGGTCAGCGGGACTGTTGCAGTCACCGGCAATGCCGTCACGCTCCAGACGCTCAACACGGCGGGAAACACGACGCTTCAGGTCGCAGGTTCCTCCGCAGTCCAGGTCAATGCGGCGTTGAACGTGAACGCTGGGGAAACGTTGGGTGTTACCGGCGGCGGCACGGTGGCGATCAACTCCAGTAATTCCGGTCTGGGATCGACGGCCACCGTCGCAGTCAGCGACTCGACCCTGAGGTTGGGCAGCGTCTCCGCAACAGGCAGCGCCCAGGTTTCGCTGACCAACGCGACGGTGGAAGCGACGGTCGAGGAGGTGGAAATCGAAACGGCGTCCGTCAGCGGGAATGTGACATTTTCCGGCAATGCGGTCGTCGTTGGGACATTGAACACCTCCACCGGGGCAGCCAACCTCACGACCAGTGATGCGGGAGTACAGGTAGAGGCGCTGAGTGGTTCGAATAATGTAACTGTGGCCGGCGGCAAGATCACCCTGACCGGCGACAGCACGGCCTATACCCAGCAGTTGGAGATCTCCAGTGACGCGGAGGTGGAAGTCGGCGCGAACGCAGTGCTGGGCGGCTCTGTGACGCTGGCGGGCACAGGCACAATCAACGGCACCGTCGAAGGCGTCGTCACTGTGAACGACGCCAGCGCGGTTCTGGGCGGCAGCGGCGCCTTCGAGGGCGGCCTGACGATCGCCAGCGGGATTCTCGAACCCGGTCAATCGCCCGGCGAGATCACGGTCTCCGGCGGCGATTTCGTCCTGGGCGCCGGTGCGACGCTGAACATCGAAGTGGATGAAGAAGGCAATCACGACAGTATCCGCGTCACGGACGACAGCAATGCCAACTTCGTCACCGGGGCCAAGGTGGTCGCGGTCGCCATCGGCAGCGCCCCCAGCGGCACCTATGACATTGTCACGCTGGAAGGCAGCGGCAGCATTCAGGTTGACGGCGACGCCGTGGGAGCCCACACCAGCCTCGCGGCTTTCATCCAGAACACGGACCTGGCCACGATCAGTTCGCTGGTCGTCGACGATACAGGCCAAGTCGTCGAGATGAACGTCCACTTCACGTCCAACACCGAATACCTGCAGGACACCGGGTCCAAGACGGTCAGGAGCGTAGGCCGCATGCTCGACAGCGATGCCTTTGCCGAGAGCGCGACCGAGGAATTGTTGGAGATCGTCGCACAGGCCCAGGCGTCGGACGATATCGCCGGCTCCTACGCTCAGATGGCCAACCAGCTTCAGACCTCCGCATCGTTCGCGGCCTCCCGTGTGGTTTCCGCCGTGAACACGAATCTGGGCCAACGCATGCAGAACGCTCGCACGGTCGCTCGCAACACTCTCGTCGGGTCGACGAGCGGGCCTTCGCTGGCGTCGTTATCGCCGATGAGCGTCAGTGATCCGTCGTGCAGCGGCTGGCAAGCCTTTGCTCAGGGATACGGCAGTTGGGGCGACCGCGCCGATGACGGAGGCGTTGTCGGATACGACTACGACACCTACGGCACGCTGGTGGGCGCCGAGAAGTTCGTCAGTGAGAATGTGGTTCTGGGCGGCTCCATCGGCTACGGCGGCACAAGCGTCGACAGCGGGGACGACCTGTCCTCGATGGATATCGATTCGCTTTCGGCGTCGCTCTACGGCACCTGGTTCAACAGCACCTCCTACGTGGGCCTGACCCTCGGTTACGGCTATCACTGGTATGACAGCACCCGCAGGCTGAGCTTCGCCGGGCTTCGCGCCGACGGCGAGTTCGATGCACAAACCCTCTCGATCGCCCCGGAGATCGGCAGGTTGTTCCGATGCGGATCGTACGGGATCGAGCCGTACGTCGGCCTGAACTATACCCATTTCGCCCAGGACGGTTACACGGAAGAAGGCGCCGGTGACGCGGATCTGTCCGTCGGCGACGACACCGACGACAGCTTCTCCACGGAACTGGGAACGCATCTGTACAGGACCTGGGCGATGCGAAACGGCGGCTCTCTAACACCTGAGCTGAAGCTCGCCTGGCGACATGAGTTCGCCGATGAGGTGGTCACCGTCGCAAGACTGGCGGGCGCCGGCACTTCCTTCAAGACCACGGGAATCGAGGTCGTCGACGATATCTTCAGTATCGGAGTCGGCCTGAACTGGCAGATCGACAAGTCCAAGACCTTCTGCGCCCAGTACGACGCGGATCTCGGTTCCGGATTCGATGCCCACACACTCCAGACGTATATCAGTATCCAGTTCTAAACCCCTCCAGGGATTACGTGTGCAAGAGCCGGATGAGTCCCCAGGACTCATCCGGCTCTTGGGCTTTTCTGTCGTGCTATGAACCGCTGCTGTTGAGTCCGACCTGGACGTTGCCCGTCGATTCGTTGGCGATCCGCTCTGCGCCGGTAAAGACGTTCTCCGCGATCACCGCCCGACGGACCTCCTTGCCCAACTGGATCTGCGGGCGGTCCTGGCGGAACTCGCAGCCTCGGACGAGCACGGTGCCGCTCTTCGCCTGGATGGCCGGCAGGAGGCCGTCCCTGCCGCCCCACTGGGTGAAGGTGCAATCGCCGAAGCCGACGGTCCCTTTGCCGGCGATCTTGGCGATCTGGTTGCAGGGGCCCCAGAAGGCGCAGTTCACGAAGCGGATCGTCCCGGTGTTGGCCTGCATCACTTCGATCATGGTCGGGTCGGGACCGTGGAAGGAGACGAACTCGCCATTGGTGATCAGCAGGCCGAAGGGCGCGGATTGCTCGACGACGAGGGCGGTCTGGCAGTCGTCGGCGCCGATGCCGAGGAAGTTGCCGTTGCAGGCGCCTGTGCCGCTGGCCATGAACTTGTAGCCCACCTTGTACCCGAAGCAGAACGTGTTCAGCACGTATTCCCAGTCGGAGCGGGCGAAGATGAAGGCCTCGCCGTTGTTCATCTGCCACTGGAAGAGGCCCGGCTTCATGCTCCACCACGGATTGAAGTGGACGTTCTCGATCCGTCCGATGTCGTAGATCGCATCGACCAGGATGCCCCTGCGAAGCGGCTGGCCATGCACGTTGCGGATCAGGTGCCGCTCGTTGTGCGTTGCGTCGATGCCGTTGTAGGGGTTCAGCAACTCGACGTCAAGGACCGCGGGGTTCTTGCCTCGCATCGCGATGGCCCAGGGATAGGCCTGGGGCACGCCGTCGGCGATCTGCTGCGGATAGTAGAGCACGACGCCCTTGAGCGTGCTGTTCGTGTTGAGTGTGAGGAAGGCGGGTCCCTCCTCGCTGCCCGCGCCCTCGGTGACGAGGAACGTCGTGCCGTCGTCGGTCGGCTTGGGCAGTCCGCGGTCGCGGAGCCCGTTGTGGGCGGGGACCGACTGCCAGACGCCCGCCAGCGTCACGGCGTTGGGCACGTTCAGATGTCCTGCGAAGAAGTAATTGCCTTGGGGGACGCGAACGGTCCCGCCTCCTGCCTGTCCAGCGGTGTCAAGGGCCTTCTGAAACGCGGCGGTGTCGTCCGTCCTGCCGTCGCCGAGAGCACCGAAGGCACGCACGTTGTAGGTGATCTGCGGCGCAGCCCCTGCGACCTCCTCCGTATCTTCCGCATGGACCGAGACAGAACCCAGGAGGAATAACTGGAGAACACAACACGATCGAACGATGGATGCTCTACTGCACGGATTCCGTGGCATTCGTTTGACTCCTGTCATTGAACCGATGAAAACTGCGTTTTGACACACGGTGCCGTTCTCGAAATCACCAAAGATCGGCCGCCGGCTGTCATTATAGCGCGCCGAGGCGATTGTCGCATCCTTCTTGGTCTCTTTCCAGGTGGTTTGCCGGCCCGTGCAGATAGATTCGTGGCTCATCCGGTTCTTGCGTGCTTTCGTGATCCAGGCACGCCCGAAGCGGTCGTGCAAGGGAGATTTTCCGCTTTCCGCCAATAGCATGCCGGGAAGGCGGCACGACGCGACAGTGCGGATGTCTTGGGCCCTTCTGGATCGGTCGGCGGAAACCCCGGTGAGACCCCTTCGTGCTCGCTTGCACAGGGTATGCCGACTCCGCCTGACGGGGCGTCGCGCTCTTATCCATACCATGCTATTGGCCCAAAGCGATAAACCTCAGGGGTTTGGGGACAGGTCCCCAGGAACCACCGAAGTACGCGAAAACCGGATGAGCCTCATTTCCGGCGGCGCGGATTTCTGGTAGTCTGGATGCAATGAAGAAACCATTGGCATGTGTGCTGGTCTCCGTTCTGTGGGTGCTGTGGTTCGGGCTCCTGCCGGCGACGTTTGCAGCCGTTCTGATCACGGGCCAGAGTAGTTGGAGCCGGTTCTGGTGGATGTCGTCGCTGACGCTCTGCGTCAGTGCATGGCTCAACTGGGTTTTTCATCGTCGGGATCGGTTCGGTCCGGCGTGCGCGTTGCTTGCCCTGGGCATGACCTTGGGCATGCTGGCCGATCTCTACGGCGCCTGCAGGGTCCTCCGCTTCACCGAGCCGCTGACGATGATCATCCCGCTGTTTGCCCTGGGACACGTTGCCTACATCGCGGGCATGCTCACGTTGGCTCGCCATCTGCGGCTGACCGCCCGGGCCGGCTGGAAGCCGACCTTGGCAGGCGCCGTCGTGGTCTGCAATCTCGCGGGTTTGGCGCTGTGGGCGGTGCTGGTTCATCCGTCGGGCGACCTGCCTGGGATGCACCTGCCGACAGCCGGCTACACGGTCTTCCTGTCAACCGCCGCGGGCGTGATGGCGACCGTGGCTCTTCTTGACAGGCGGTTCCTGCCGATGGGGATCGGGGGCCTTCTCTTCCTGGCCAGCGATGGTTTCCTGGCGGTCCGGCTCTTCCAGGACAACTGGCGGAGCATCGGCGACCTGTGCTGGATCACCTATGGCATCGGACAGATGCTGATCGTCTACGGCGCCATCGCGGGCACGTGGTCCCGTGACGACCCCGCGTGACTCTGCCCTCGGCGGAGCCGGCATTCTTTTGGATTTGACGGATGTTGGAGACGCGACTACAATTTTGCGCATCCAGGTTTAGATCAGGCGAAGGATCCGCCGCCGAAACCGGGTCCATGTGAATTGTGATGAGGTGAAGGAGCATGAATACACAGTCGAACCACCCCAACCTGTCCCGTCGCGGTTTCCTGGCGACCACCGCATCGGTTGCGGCCCTGAGCGTCCTCGGTTCGGGCTGCGCGAAAGAGGAAAGGAAGAGTGTGACGAGCATGGTAAAGGGCAAGATCCCGATCGGCGTGCAGGTCTACTCGGTTCGCGAAGTCGCGCAAAAGGACCTGGCCGGCACGATCGCCAAGATCGCACAGATGGGCTACCAGGGCGTCGAGTTCGCAGGCTACTATGGGCACAGCGCCAAGGACATCCGCAAGATGATGGACGACAACAAGATCGTCTGCTGCGGCACGCACACGCAATACGCGGACCTCGCGGACGACAAGCTGGCCGCGACCCTCGAATTCAACAAGACGCTCGGCAACAAGTACGTCATCGTGCCCTGGCTCGAGGGGGACAAGAACAACCCCAAGGATTCCTGGCTCAAATATGCCCAGCGGTTCAACGTCCTGGCGGAGAAGCTCAAAAAACAGGGCATGTTCATCGGCTACCACGCCCACGCCCATGACGTACACCCGCTCGGCGACACCACGTCCTGGGACATTTTCTTCAGCAACACGACCAAGGACGTCATCATGCAGGTCGATACCGGCAATGTGATGAGCGGCGGCGGCGATCCCATCGCCTTCCTGAAGAAATACCCCGGCCGGGCCGTCACGGTGCACCTGAAGGAGCATTCCGCCACCAATCCCAAGGCCATGATCGGCGAGGGCGACGTGAAGTGGACCGAGGTCTTCAGGCTCTGCCGGTCCATCGGTGGCACGCAGTGGTACATCGTCGAGGAGGAGAAGGACGCCACGTCGATGACGGGCATCCAGGTCTCCCTGAACAACCTCAAGAAATTCCGGATGTAGTTGCCGCGGGATCGGCCACGGTCCCGCAGACCCGATACTCTTCATGTCATGCGACGCCGGTCGCCTCAGACACCCTGGGGTGACCGGCGTCCGCCAGACCGCTCCTGTGCTATGCCTCTCCTTTCCGACAGCACCCGCCTTCCGATGGTGTCTGTGATCTAATCCCTTTTCCTAGCTTGGTTTACAATCACACGTCCCTCCGACGGGCGACTCTGCGTTCGCCTTGGGCATCTCTCGGCGTGCCCTTGCATTATCGAAGGTCTGCAGATATGATGGAACAGGCTGGGCGGATCGGGTGTCTTATACAACAGGAGTGCCATCATGCGTAAACGAAACGGCTTCACGTTGATCGAACTGCTCGTCGTCATCGCGGTCATCGCCGTGCTGATGTCGATTCTCATGCCCGCGCTGCAGCGGGTCCGCACCCAGGCGAGGGGGGTCGCCTGCAAGGCCAACCTGCACCAGTGGGGCCTGATCTTCGCCATGTACACCGACGAGAACAACGGCAAGTTCTACAGCGGCCTGGTGAAGAACAGCACTGCCGGCGTTGCCAACGGCGAGTGGTGGCGGGAGACCATGGGTCCCCTGTCCAAGGACAAGAAGATGTGGCTCTGTCCCACCGCGTTCAAGAACCGCTCCTCTGCGGCGGTGACCGAAAGCCGCCCCGCTTCGAGTCCGTATGATGCTTGGGCGGTCCCCTCCTCTCAGGGCGGCGACGAGGGCAGCTATGCCCCGAACGGCTGGATGTGCAATATCCCCTCCGGATACACCAGTATGTGGGGTCGCGGTCCGGCCGAGAACTACTGGCGCACTGCCTTGGTTAAACGGGCGGATAACATCCCCGTCTTCACGGAAGGCTGGTGGGTGGACGGCTGGCCCCTGCACATCGACAATCCCCCTCCGACCGGCGACAAGAGGCCAGACCTCCCTGTCGGCAGCAATGAGTTGCCGCGCCTGTGCGTGAATCGTCATGGCGGCGCCCAGTTCTGCGTCTTTGCCGACTGGTCCGTCAAGAAGGTCTCGCTCAAGCAGCTCTGGCAGCTCAAGTGGCACAAGAACTTCAATACTCAGGGGATATGGACCAAGGCAGGCGGCGTCAGCGACGACGCCTGGCCCAAGTGGATGGCCGGCATCAAAGACGAGTTCTGACCGAGTCGCCTTCCGATGTGACGACAAGAGGGATCTCACACAAAGACACGAAGGCACGAAGAAATGACGGAAAACGAGATTGGCAAGATCGTCGTTGATTCCGCCGTTCGTCTTCACAAAGAGCTTGGCCCGGGCCTTCTGGAAACGGTGTACGAAGTCCTTCTGGCGCATGAACTACAGCAGCGAGGTTTGCACGTCGAGCGGCAAGTTCCCATTCCCATTACCTTCCACGGAATCCGGTTTGACGAGGGGTTCCGGGCTGACATGATCGTTGAAAGCAAGGTGGTTCTGGAACTGAAGTCGGTGGAGAAGACGACGAATGTACACAAGAAGCAAGTCCTGACCTATCTGCGTCTCACCGGTTTGAAGTTAGGATACCTGCTCAATTTCGGGGAGGGACTGATGAAGGACGGAATCTCTCGCATCCTTAACGGTCAAGTCGAGTGATCGTAAGAAGGGTTTCACATGAAGCTACAGAGTCATGAAGCACCTATCCATATCGCTCCATCTGGTATCTCTTTGTGTCTTCGTGGCTTTGTGTGAGATCCAATTGAACTCGGGCGTCAGGAAGCGTCTGGTGGCTCGCGTCTGCTCTGGTCTTCCATGAACGCCCTATAGACCCGGTAGTGCTCCGTGTCTTGGTAGGGGACCGAAGTGATGGGGCTGTGGTCGAAGCTGTAGATCATTGCGCCGGGACAGGACAGGAGGATGGGCGAGTGCGTCGCGATGAGGAACTGGGCGTGGCCGGCCTGGCTTAGCTTCGTCAGCAGTTCGAGCAAGGCGATCTGGGTCTTGGGCGAGAGGGCGGTCTCCGGCTCGTCGAGCAGGTATAGTCCTTTGATCGCGTAGCGGGCCTTGAAGAAGGACATGATCGCTTGGCCGTGAGACTGGGTGAGCAAGGACTTGCCGCCGAAGTAGTCGAGCTGGCCGGGGTCGGCGGCCGCCCATTCGTCCAGCAGACGCGCAAAGTCCTGGAAGACGGACGAGCCGAAGAACGAGCCCGGCACCATGTCGTCGACCCACTCGATGGAGATCCCGCGGTAGAACTTGTCCTCGTAGATGTTGACCACGCAGCGGGTCCGCTCGCCCTCGCGCCAGATGTGGATGCCCGCCCGGCGGGCGATGGCCTCCAGAAGCGTCGATTTGCCGGCCCCGTTCTCGCCGACGAAAAAGGTCACCGCGGTGTTGAGGTCGAGTTCGGTCGTCTCGCGAAAGATCTCCAGGTTGAATGGATAGTGCTCCCGCGTCGGATACAGATCAGGATGGAACCGCACGTTCTTCAAATGCATCGCGATGCCTCTTGGATCAACGGGCTTTTGAGTACAAAGGGTCGATGATATCCGCCCGCGGGGCACTTGGGTAGTCCGGCCGATCATCCATCGTCAATAATCAATTATCCGTTCCTTGGGGGTGGGCGCGAGCAGGTTGGGGCGGTAGAATCCCGTTTTGGTTAAGGCCATGATGAATCGTTCTTGGCGACGGCTTGCGCCAATCATCGATCGTCAGCAGTCCATTATCAATATCGAAGAGGAGAATGCCATGTCACACAATCACTCCGATCTCTCGCGGCGAGCATTCCTGGGCACTGCGGCGGCTCTGGCGGTCCCGTGCATCGTGCCGGCCACGGCCTTCGGGCGCAACGGAGCCGTCCCGCCGAGCGAACGCATCATCCTGGGCGGCATCGGGATCGGCAACCGCGGCTCGGGCGTCCTGAACTGGATGCTGCCGGAACGCGACGTCCAATTCGTTGCCACCTGCGACCCGCAGAAGGCCCGGCGCGAAAAGGTCAAGCAGATGGTGGACACCCGCTACGGCAACAGCGATTGTGCCCTCTATGCCGATATCCGCGAGTTCCTGGCGGTCCGCACGGACATCGACGCGGTCCTGAGCACCACGGGCGACCGCTGGCATGCCCTCGCGGCCATCATGGCGATGCGGGCGGGCAAGGACGTGTACTCGGAGAAGCCGTCGGCCATGACGATCGCGGAGGGGCAGGGCGTCGTGGAGACTGCCAGGCGACACCGTCGGGTCTACCAGAGCGGCCTGCAGCGGCTCAGCGAGGGCAATTTCACCTTCGCCAACGAGCTGCTCCGGCTCGGCTACCTGGGCAAGCTCCACACCCTCCGGGCGCACATCGCGCCGTGGGACGCCGCGGAGATGCGGCATGACTGGCTGCCCGAGCAGCCTCTGCCTCCGAAAGAGGAAATGGATTGGGACGCTTGGCTGGGACCCTGTCCCTGGCGGCCCTACAACTCGGAGTACACCCGCGGCGGCTGGCGCAACCACTACGATTTCCACACGAGCTGCATCGGCGAGTGGGGCGCCCATACCTTCGCTCAGGTGCAGGTGGCCGCCGGCCTGGCGGACACGTCGCCCGTCGAGTACAAGTACGTCGCCAACGATAGCGGCGACGGCATGGTGGCGACCTTCGCCAACGGCGTGAAACTCGTTCTCGAACGAGACATGGCGGGCAAAATCTGGCACGGCTCCTGCGGCGTCCGCTACGAAGGAGACCATGGCTGGGTTGCCATCGCGGACGGCTACTCGAAGTGCGAGGTCTCCAATCCCGCCTGGATGGCTGATTTCCGGAAGCTGGTCGATGACTACATGGCCCGCACGCAGCGTCCGATGAACCACGTCCGCAACTTCTTCGACTGCGTCAAATCCCGTCGGCTCACCGTGGCCAACCCGGTCGTGATGCATCGCTCCATGTCCACCGTCCATGCGGCCAACGTCTGCATGTGGCTCAAACGCGATATGAAGTTCGACCCCGCGAAAGAGGAATTCGTGAACGACGCCGAGGCGAACCGTTTCCGTTCGCGTGCGATGCGTGAGCCGTGGACCATATGAGAAGCCAAAGTAGGGTGCGTACTACGCACCATCTTCTGTTGCATAGGACGGTTGAAACGGTGCGTGATACGCACCCTACATCTGAGGAGATTGCAATGTCACAGTCGAGGATACATCTCATTCTGATCGTTACACTGCTGGCGGCGTGTGCCGGATCGGCGTTCGCGCAGACCGTCGCGTCGAAGACCGATGAGCCCAAGCTGATCTCGGTCGTGAAGGACCCTGCGGCCCCGCTCAAGGCGAAGATCGACGCCTGTCGCCAGCTCGCCATCATCGGCGGCAAGGACTCGATTGCCCCACTGGCGGCGCTGCTCGGCGACGAGCAGCTCTCACACAACGCCCGATACGCTCTGCAGATGAACCCGGACCCGGCGGTGGACGAGGCCCTGCGCAGCGCGTTGGGAACCGTCAAGGGCCGCCCGCTGGTCGGCGTTATCAACACCGTCGGCTATCGGCGCGATGCGAAGGCGGTCGGCACGTTGGGCGAACTCGTGAACAGCGGCAATCCGGTTGTGGCCTCCGCTGCGGCCAGGGCGCTGGGCAGCATCGGTACCGCAGAGGCGGTCCAGGCCCTTCGGCAGGCGCTGCCCAAAGTCCCGGCCGAGTGCAAGCTCGACTGCTATGAAGGATTGCTCCGATGCGCCGAGGCTCTGGCCGCTGCCGGCAAGACCCAGGATGCGATCGCGATCTACGATCCGCTGTACCAGTCGGATGCGCCGCATCACGTCCGTGGCGGCGCGCTGCGAGCCGCGATTCTCGTCCGCCAAACCCAGGGGCTCAAGCTGTTGCAGGAGCAGCTTCCCAATACGGACTACATCCTGTTCTCCGCGGCGATCCAGGCATCGCATCAGATGCCCAGTGCCGGCGCCACGGCTATCCTGACCGGCGCCCTGAAGAACCTGCCTGCCGACCGCCAGATCGTCGTGATCCAGGCCCTCGGCGTGCGGGGGGAGAAGAGTGCGGTGCCGGCTCTGCTCGATGCCGCCAAGAGCGGCGATACGCGGGTCCGCATCGCGGCGATCCAGGCGGTCACCGAACTGGGCGAACCCTCCGCGGTCCCCATGCTGGTCCAGTTGCTGGACGACAGCGACCGCGAGGTTGCCAAGGCCGCACAGGACGCTCTCGCGACCTTCCCCGGTTCCGAGGCTGACACTGTCGTGATGCGGCTGTTCGCCGGCAGCGACACGGACAAGCAACGGCTGGCCCTCGACCTGATGGGACGCCGACGAATGACCAGCGGCGTTCCCGCTCTGTTGAAGGCGGCAGGCGAGTCGGGCTCGAAGGTCCGCGCGGACGCCACGAAGATGATCGGCGACCTGGGCGGACCCGAGCAGTTGCCCGCGGTCCTCGGTCTGCTCAAGAACGCCAGGGAGCCGCAAGACCTCAGCGCCGTCGAGCAGGCGATCACCGCGATCTGCCTGAAGGCGACCGATTCGAAGCCTTTGGCCGATGCGATGATCGTGGAACTCGACAAGGCGCAACCTCCGCAGAAGGCGATTCTGGTCCGTGTGCTCGGCGTCGTCGGCGGGCCGAACGCATTGCAGGCGGTCGTCGCCTGCGCCAAGAGCGACAACGCAGACGTGCGTTCGGCCGCGGCCCGCGCCCTGGGCACGTGGAAGACGGTCGATGCCGCGCCGATTCTGCTGAGCCTGGCCAAGGAGACGAGCAACCCATCGGAGAAGACGCTCTTCCTTCGCGGCTACGTGAGCATGGCCGCTCGGGGCGATCTGCCGGTTCCGGAGCGCCTGGCGATGTGCCGACAGGCGGCGGGCCTGATCGCCCGTGATGATGAGAAACGCCTGCTGCTGGGCACGCTGGGCAACATCGAATCGCCCGACGCGGCGGAGGTGATCGCGCCCTACCTCGACGACGCAAGTTGTCGACAGGAGGCGGTGCTCGCGGTTGTGGCAGTGTCCGAGAAGCTGCTCAAGGCCGACAACGCAGCGTCCTTCGCTGCGAAGCTGGTCCCATCGCTCGACAAGGCTGCCCAAACCGCCGCGGGCGACGACCTCGTCAATCGCGCCAAAGCCGCCCTGGCCCAGGCAAAGGACAAAGCGGGCATCAAGTGACTCGCCCAAACGACAGAACCCAGCGGGTGGCGCCGCCAACACACAGGGGCGCCACCCGTTCTTGTTGTCAGCCCCCCGTCGGAGAGAACACGGATGAACCAGTCGTCCTGCCCATCGAGTCTGGCCGCGGATATCCGCAAGCACTATGACATGCTGTCGGGCTTCTATCAGCTTCTCTGGGGGCCGCACATGCACCACGGCTACTGGCAGGACGGCGAATCGCCCGCCCATGCCCAGATCAAGCTGATCGAGCGTCTCGCGGAACGCCTGGAGATGGCCCCCGAGCACCGCGTGCTGGACATCGGGTCCGGGCTCGGCGGCTCCGCCTGCTGGCTGGCGAAGACCTTCGGCTGCTCCGTCCTCGGCGTGACGCTCGGCGCGGCGCAGGTGCAGGCCGCCGGGAAGCACGCAGTGGAGCAGGGTGTGGACGACCGCGTGTCCTTCCGCGAGATGGATGCAAGTCGTCTGGATGCATCGTTGGGGCAATTCGACCGCCTCTGGATCGTCGAGTGCAGCGAGCACATGGAGGACAAGCAGACGTTCTTCCACAACTGTGCCCGGCTGCTTCGTCCCGGCGGTCGGCTGGGTCTGTGCGTGTGGCTTCGCGGCGAGGCGGACGGTCCCGAGCATGACCGGCTTGTTCGCGGGGTCTGCGAGACGACGCTGTGCCCATCGCTGCTCACCCTGGACGAGCAGGTCTCCATGCTCAAGACCACGGGTTTTCAGGATATCCAGGCCGATAATATCACCGCCAGCGTTCTGCCCACGTGGGAGTACTGCAACAAGGTGGCGAGCACTCCGATGGCGAAGATGTTCCTGTACACCAAGGGCAGCCATCTCCGGCACTTCGTGGATTCCCTCAAGTCGATGGAGAAGGGCTATCGCGACGGCGCCCTTGCCTATGGCATGATCACCGCCGCGATACGCTGAGAACGCCCGCTTCCTCTGGTGGCATCGCGTCCTTTGCGGCGAGTCCTATAAAAACACCATTCCTTGCCGCCTTGCGATGTTGAGCCGGCGCTATTTGCGAAAAGGCTCAAGCTCCTTGCCAATCGCGGGTCGATGTCTATAATCATGAAGGTCTCTGTCTGTGGATAGTCTTGCGCCGCAGGCGGGGTTTGGGGTATGTGTAGGAGTTCCATCCGTGAACGATGAATCCTTGCAGTCTCTCTGGGATGCCCTGCATCGCAGCGAAGGCGATATTCCGTGGTCCGAGATGGAAGCTGTGGCCGAAGCCCTGGTCGCCCAGCCGGACCTGACCGACAAGTTGTTTCTTGCCTACGACGAGGCTCGGGAAGCCGTCCTCGACAGGGCCAGCTACGTCCATCTGTACGTGCCGGCCATCTTTGCCCTCGCGGCGCCCAAGCTCGACGAGCGGCGCCGGCAGGAGGTCGGCGAGTCGCTGATCGCCCGACTTGTCGAGGCCGGGGAGCAGGACGACTACCTCATGATGGAGGTCCTCACCGCCGCAGCCGGCGCGATGGGGCCGGTGATTCTGCCCTTGGTCTTCGGCGTCGTCATCGACGAAGTCGTCTCGTCCGAAGCCTGGGGCCAGCTTTGGGGACTGACCAAACTGGCGGTCCGAGCAGACCCAACCGTGCGGAGCGAAGTGGTCGCGGCCTGCGTCGCACTGCTCGAACGAATCGCCCGCGATGAGGTCGAATGCGAGCTGGGCGTCGAAGCAGCGTGGACCTTGGCCTCGCTGGGGTACAGCGAGCACATCGGGCTCCTTCGCCGCCTGGAACTCAAGTCGCGATGGACCCTGGTCTACATCGACTACAGCGGCGCCCGAAAGGCCCTGGAGGAGCATCGGGACAGCCCGCTCCCGCAGGAGCTCTGGGAGTCGCCTGTGCGGGACTGGTTCCATCCTCGCTGGGAGCGGACTCGGGATTGGCTCGTCGCGAGGGACAGCGGGACGCGGAACTGGGAGACTTTGCAGGCGACGTATTCGGCTGAGCCGTTCCTGGCCCGGGTTCCGATCGTCGAGTACTCGCCCAAGTCCGGACGCAGGCAGCCTTCCTGCGTGACGATCCCGTAGCGAAGCCCTATCCCGGCGGCATCTCCGGTACTGCGTCGCTGTCCGGTCGTTCCCATCTGCGCGCTGCGCCCGGCCTGATGAGTCTTGACGAGCAAGATCGGCAATCGAACCGTGTGGCACCCCCGCCCTCGGGGGTGATCCCAGCCGGAGGCGGCTGGGCTACATTACTGTACTGTCGCCTGAAGGAACTCCGAGCCAAGCGAACCAAGTCCGCCATCGCGGGGGTACACGCCAGCGAACCTACCTGTCAAAACTCATCAGGAGAGTTCGCAGGGCCCTGGCGGAGTCGAGGAGGCTCTGGAGGCCGCCGGCGCGGAGGAACTGATCGGGCGGGACTTCGAGAATCACCCGGCTGTCGAAGCCGTGACTGCGCAGCAGCTTGATGAAGTCCCTCCAGGGCACGTTGCCGTGTACGAGCGGCTGATGGTCCTCGGTGGATGCGTCGTGGCAGTGGACGTGGATGATCCGGCCCAGCAGGGGCTCCGGCGGCGTGATCGGCCGGCCGTAGAGACGTGTGTTCCAGAAGGCATGGCCGAAGTCCCAACAGACGGGGACATTGCTCTGTGTGGCGACATCGAGCAACTCCGCATAGGTGTCCCCGATCCGCTGCCTCGGCTCGCCGGGACTCGGGCTCATCTGCAGTTCCACTGTGACATTGACCTCGGGAGTGCGGTCCCGGCACCACTGGCCCGCCCACGTGAAGAAGGCGATGGATTGGCGGAGCAAGTGCTCGCGGTCGTCGTCGGAGGCGCCTGCGGCTCCGTGGAGGTTCACGACCGTGGGACACTGCTGCATCCTGGCTGCCTCGGCGGCTATCGCGAAGAACCGCTCGTGCATCCGCCGGCAGGGATTGTCCGCGTCGGGCGAGAAGTGCAGGGGGTTGCAGATCGTGGTTTCGGAATAGGGGTGCAGCGAGGTCTTCAGGCCCGCGTCGGTGCAGCGGGCGATGTGGTCTCTCAGTCGTTGTGAATCCGTCTCCGGCCCGACCGGCGTCTCGACCGCATCGAAGCCCAGTTCCCTGAGAAAGGGGAGAACCTCTCGGTTTCCGTAGAGCCGCCGGTACAGATCCTCATGCGAGAATCCGATGTCAAGTTTCAATCCGATCAGCATGGCCGTTGCTGCAAGCCCCTCTTCATAGCGTTCGCGACGAAACAAAGCCAGGAAACTACACCGACCGGTCGCGCCAATCAAGCACAAAAGGAACCGTGTTTGCGGGTCTGCAACGCTGTCAGGCGTTTGCTTCGTGCCTGGTGTGTTCTTCGCCAATGGAGTGAGGGTCTTCGCTGAGGGGAGGAAAAGCATCGGGGCCGGCACCGCGTTGAACGATGCCGGCCCCGAGATCAGACCTGTATTCGTCGAGGTCGCTTGCGACGAACCATTACGGGGTCATCAGCGTTTTGATTTCGTCGGCCGACAGGGCCTTGTCATAGAGACGGATGTCATCCAGCGCGCCATTGAAGGCATTGCCGCCATTCGGATCGTCGGATCCGAAGTGTACGGCCGAGTCCTTGTCCTGGCCGAAGGAGAAGGCGCCGCTGCCGGTTTCCGTGCCGTTCAGGTAGAACCTGGCGGTCGTCCCGTCGAACGTCACGGCGACGTGGGCCCACGTGCCGATCGGCAGCTTGGCGCTGCCGCTGCTTGGGTAGACGTCGTACCGGGCGAATCCGATCGTGCCGGCGTCTCGGTTGACCTCAAGATGCCACATCATGTCGTCCACCGCCCAAGAGTCGCGTTTGCCGATGAGGCCCTGCCACTGATCGCTCGCGCCATCCCACTTGGCCCAGAGGGCGACGGTGAGCTGGCCGGTCGCGGCGGACGGATTCCACGTGCCGCACTCGACGTTCTGGTGGCCGCCGGTCCCGTCGAAGAGAAGCCCCTGGCCAAAACCGGTCGGGCCGGTCACGAACTTGGCGGGCAGATTCGGATCGCCGCCGAACGTGCCGTCGTGCCCGTTGCCGGAGCTGTCCAGCAGGTCGCCGTTCAGCTTGTAGTGGGCGACCAGGCCGATCGGTCTGACTCCGACGCGGATGTCGTCGATCAGCAGTGTGCCGACGGCTGCCGAGGCGCCACTCTTGTTCTTGATGCCGATGACCATGCTCGTCACGGCGGCCATGTTCACGCCGGAGAAGTCACCCAGTGCAAACTCCAGCTCGGTCCATGTTTCGAGCACAGACGCCTCAGCAATGTCGCGCTCGACCGTGCCGGCTTTCCCGGCTTCGTCTTCCACGGTGATGTACAGCACGCCGGGGGTATTCCAGGACTTGCCGGCAATGAAGAGTCTCAAGGTGTTGAAGCTGTTGATCGTCCAGTCCTGCGGCTCGGCCCACGTGCGTGCGGCCTCGGAGACCTGGGCGGTCGTGTTGTCGTATCGCAGCGGCATGAGCTGAGCGCCGCTGTGGGGGGCCGTGATGTCGTCCTTGGCGAACGGCGACGAGTCGTTGCCGACGACGGAACCGTTGTTGTCGTCGAGCCAGCCGTCGTGCCAGGTGTCGAAGATCGCGACGCCCTCGTCGAGCACGTCCTGGTAGCTCTCGAAATCATCGACGACCAGGAAGTTGCCGGTCGTGAACGTCCAGACCCCGCCGCTCCAGGGGCTGTCCGGATTCACATCGTTGACCGCATCGACCCGCCAGAAGTACTGCGTGTTGAACTCCAGACCGCTCGGGTCGAAGCTGGTTCCGTCCACGGTCGCGAAGAGCACGTCCGGATTGCTGTTGCCTTCGGCGCCGGCCACTGCACCGCTCGATGTGCCCAGGTACAAGTTGTGGGAGGTCGCATAGGCGCCCCCGGTCCAACTGAGCAGGGTGTCGACCCTGATGTCCTTGGCCCCGTTGGCGGGCTGGGGGCTCATCGGGATGCCGCCTCCGGTCAACCTCATGTTGTCGAGGTAGAACCACACCCAGCCGGCGTAGTCCGCGCTGTTGGCGTTGACGACGATGTGCAGTTCGAGATAGGTGACCTTGTCCCAGTTGGCGTTGAGGTCGGCGACAATCTGGCTGTAGTCCCAGGTGGCGGTGTCCGTCCGGTCGCCGTTGTTCTGCGACCAGCCCGCCCGATAGCCCAGGTTCACGTATCCGCTAGACTGGCTGGGCACGGCTTCGGCATTGGTGTTGATGATCAAGTGTGTGCCGTTCCACGGGGGAATGTCGTCCACCGGCCAGTCGACGACCAGGTGTGTGATGTCGGCGCTGAGCTTGGTGTTCGCGCGGAAGGCCGCCAGGATGTCCGCGTTGTTCGGCTCGAAGAGGTTCATCGTCAGGACGCTGGCCCAGGCGCCGGTGGTGGTGTAGACGTCCAGACTGTAGTTGTCGAGGGTGACGCCGTTGGTGTCGCTGTAACGGACATCGGCGCCGCCGGCGACGACCCAGCGATCCAGGCTCTGCTCGAAGTTGCCCAGGATGAAATCGGTGGTCTTGCCGGTCGCAACCGGGAGGCCGGCGATCCGGACATTGTCGACGTAGAATTTGACCGTCGAGGCGCCGTCCACGTTCGAGATCAGCAGGAACTCGAACCACGAGATGTTGTCGTCCGCTCCGGCGATCCTTTCCACCTGCTCGTCGGGAATCGTCCAGGTGAGTGTTTGCGGCTGACCGTCCATCGCGACGTTCTGGAGGCCGAGATCGATCCAGCCGAGGTTGTTGTTGGCGCCGCTGTCATTGTTGTTCGTGCAGTTGAGGACCATTCCGACCTGCATCCACGTGGTGGTCATGTCGGCCGCGAACGCCGTGACGTCCGCCGTGATCTTCACGCCCTTGTTCGACAGTTGCTCGAGATAGGGTTTCACGTTCACCTTGGTGAGCTGCTGCCATCCGCCGGGACCTTCGACCTGCATGGCCTGGACGCCGTCCGTCGCGCCGGTTGTGCCCACGGCGGTGGTGCCCGCGGTCCAGGTGTCGGTGTACCAGCCGTCCAAACCGCCTTCGAAGCTGCTCACGAGGATGCTCTCGCCCGCGTCCTCGGAGACCACCTGGATGTTGTCAACGTAGAACTTGGTCGCCGAGGCGCCATCGAGGTTCGATATCAGCGCCAGCTCGAACCACGCAATGCTGGCGTCCGCTCCCGCGATCTTGCCGACCAGTTCCTCCGAGAGCACCCACGTGTACGTGTGGGGCTGTCCGTCGCGGACGACGTCCTGACCGCCGAGGTCGTTCCATCCGAGGTTGTTGTTGGCGCCGTTGTTGTCGTTGTTTTGAGCGTTGACGACCAGGCCCACTTGCATCCAGGTCGTGGTCATATCGGCTGCAACCACCGTCACGTCGGCGGTGATCTTCACGCCCTTGGTGGCCAGCGCCGCCATCTGTGCCCTCGCATCCACGAGAGTCGCGATGTGCCATCCGCCGGGACCATCGATCTGCAATGCCTGGGCGCCGACCGTCGCTCCGGTTGCGCTGGACGAGAGCGTCATACCGTCACCCGCTCGCCAGCCGTCAAAACCGCCTTCGAAGTCGCCTACCACGACGCTGCCGGCCAGAGCGGTGGACGCCAGGACGGCGCCTGCGCTCACAAGAACCGCACATATCAGTATCTTCTTGTTCATGTCATTCACCTCGTCAATACAGTTTCCGGTTACACGTACACGACACGGATGATTCGGCTCTCACACACCTCCTCTCTTCTGTTCGAATGCGCAGACCGCAGAACGGCACCGCGAAGACGCAAATGCCTGCCGCAGCGGAGATGGTTTGCGGATTGATCACTCCTCCTAAGTTCCTACAGTCGGTACGAGCCCTGCACAGTGCCCACGACGCAAGCGAGGCAGGAGCCCGTGAAGGCAAGATTGGCACATTGCCTTCTAGCATCATTTATAGCAGATTGGAGCACCGGGTGCAAGTCGGATCGGGAGTTCTTGCTCGGGGAGGAGAATCTCCAGTCACAAGCCGGTGTATCGCTGGCCGAGGCGGTCGGCCAGTTGGCGGAAGCCCTCCCGACTTCCGACCATCTGTACGCCGCGAAGGAGGTCACCTTCCAGGACAACGGAGCGGTAGATCCCTTGCCCGTCGTCTGAGAGGACTTTCTCCTCGAGACCCGGGCCTGACGGAACTCCGACGGAATGGAACTCGATGCGATCATGCTTGAACGACAGGGGGATCGCACGGTCGGCGACGAGCGTCAGCGGTCCGCCCGCCAGGGTTGCCATCGCATTGATCGCGGCCGCGCGGCCCTGCTCGGCCGCCAGGACGATACTGGCGGTGCGAATGTGGTCTCGCTGGGCGATATCGCCGCAGGCGAAGACGCCGGGCTCGGAGGTCCGCTGGTGCTCGTCCACGAGGACGCCCTTGTCGGTCCGCAGGCCCGCCTGGGCAAACACCGCGGTGTTCCGGACGGCGCCGACGGTCGTGAGGACCAGGTCGCTGGGAATCTTCTCGCCGTCGTCTAAGACGACCTTCAGTCCTCCGGCGCTCTTCGACACGTCGGTCACGACGCGCCCGGTCCTCAGATCGACTCCCTGATCCCGCAGTCGATTGGCGAGGACGCCCGCCGCGGCGGGACCGAACTGCAGGGCCATGACGTGCGGCGCCTTCTCGATGATTGTGACTTCGATACCTGCGTTACGACTGTAGGCCGCGGCCTCCAGACCGCTGATGCCCGCGCCGAGGATGGTCAGACGCCGAATGCTCTTCAGACGCTGCTGGAGGGTGAGACTGTCCTTTGCTCGCCAGACAGGGATCACATCGTCCGGCAGTTTCTGCACGAAGGGCAAGAGGAAAGGCCCGGCCCCGGTTGCGAGGATCAGGGCGTCGAACCGTTCCTGGTGTCCTTCGGCGGTCACGGTCTTCGTGCGGGCGTCGATCTGCGTGACGGGGCAGCCCAGCCGCAGGTCGATCTTGCGGTCGCTGTACCATCGTTGCGGCCTGATTGCGATCCCATCGAGCTGGACCCGCCCGAACGCCAGCAGCACCACACGAGGCCGGATGTACGGCAGAACCGACTCGTCCGAGTACAGGACAACCTCGCCGCCCTTGTCCGTGATGGACTTTGCCGCCTCTACGCCGGCGTGTCCGGCGCCGATGATCCCGATCCGCATTGTTGATTTCCTCAAACCACTGCGACAGGCCCCTCTCCCACCCTATAGTAGATCGCATACGGGAACCTTTTGGCCAGGAGGCGATGGCAGCCAAAGACCTTTGGATGAATCCCAGCGTACAAGGTCAACGAATCGATATCGGAAAACAGGGAATCAAAGAAGTACTCACCTACTCCCTCCCCTTGTCTCTCATAGAACAAACGGCCCTCAAACAGGTCTTCCATCGCTGAAGAGAGCAGCTTGATTCTCATCGGAATCGCTTCCTGAGTCTCTTCTTCGCATCCTGCCAGTCCACAAGGGGCTCTTGTCCCGCGCCAAGGCGGCGGTCGGTTTCCTCCAGAACCTCACGGTGCCAATCGGGAGACTCGACCTGCGCGGTATCTCGTGACAGGTCCTCCCATATGGCCTCCATGACCCTCAGCTTCTCCTCTCTGGAGAGACGAGCTATTTCAATGGCGTCCGACATGGTCTGTCCTATCAACTCTTTTTGTTCAAAGTAGCACTCACGCGAGTGGTTGTCAAGCGGACTTCATGTCGGCTGGATTCTCCCGTGCAACCGGCATCCTCCGCCAGGTGCGTCTAATCGAGTGGCACTGTGCCAGAGAGCAAAGTCACGCCCGTCTGGGCAAATCAGCACGAGTACCTCCAGGAGGTGGTCCTGTGGGTGAAGGCAGAAATGGACAGGCGGCAGATGGACGTGAGCGGCTTTCACGTCCCCACGCCAGACGAGATCAAAGCTGAACGCCGGGAGGGGCGTAACCTGGGATGGGTCGTGTTCTTCACGGCGATGCTTGACCTGATGTGTATCGGGATCTTCCTGTTTGCGCTCAATGAGCGAGATACCAATGTGCTCACATTCAGTTTCGGCGGGGTGGGTATCCTCCTGATCTTTGTTATCAGCGGGCTCTGGGTAGGGAAGAAGTGGGCGATTGTCAGCGCCTCGATCATCTGGTCCATTGTGACGCTCTGGAATGTAACTTTCACAGGTCTCGCTGCCTCGGCATTCGACAGATGCAGAGCGGCAGGGGTTCATGCAGACGAAGCTTTGTTTTGCTTCGTGATCAATGCTTTCAAGACCCTGTTCTCTGGGGTAATTGCTTATACTCTGATCCGTATTCTCAAGAGACGATCCGCTGCAGCCCGGGCGCGGGATCAGAAGGCCACGACAATGACGGAACACAATTGAGCAAGAAAATGGGCAAACACAACCTGCCTGTGGACGGTATAGAGGCCTGAAACACTTGTGAAGGGTACGAGCATGAGTGCGAAAAGGCATCTCGGGATCGCCTGGATGGTGGTCTCTGTGATTGGCGTTGGATTGGCTGTGTCGGTTGTGGGCAGTGAGCAGGCCCGTCCGCGGACAGGGGGGCTACTGATTGATGATTTCGCGCCGGATGGGGGTGTCGGGCTACCGGCGGCCAGATGGAATCTGGTCGGGGGCCGGGTGAACCAGGGGACGGCTGGCAAAGTTGAGTTCACAGAATCCGACGGCCGGACGTGTCTGCATGTGAGCGGGGCGGTTTCTCCGGTCGCAGGCGGGGGTATTGAGGTTCGACGGTCCCTGATCGTCAGGCGTCGCCCCCTGGATGGCCGGTACTACGCCGGGATTCGACTGGTCGCCAAGGGCAATGGCGAAACCTACGCCATTCAACTGCGAACCCGAGACACCCGCTATCCGAAGCAGTATTATCAATCGCAGTTCGCGACGAGCGGGCAGTGGCAGGAGATCCGACTGCCGTTTACAGGCTTCGTGCCCTCCGCGGCGACGCGACCGTTGAATTTGATGGAGCTGACGGGCATCGTCCTCGCCACAGGCGACAGGGAATCCGTCGCGAGTCTTTACGTTGACGAAATCGGGTTCTACCGAGAGGGGAATATGTTCCGACAACTGACTGCGGAAGAAGAGCGGGTAATCATTCACAAAGGGACCGAGGCGCCGTTCAGCGGCAAGTACGTCCGCCACTTCGAAAAAGGGGCCTACACATGCCGGCAGTGCGGCTCGGAGCTGTTCGAATCATCGTCCAAGTTCCGGTCCGATTGCGGCTGGCCGAGCTTTGACGAGCAGATCCCCGGCGCGGTGAAGTGGCAGCCCGATGCCGACGGCATGAGGACCGAGATCGTCTGCAACCATTGCGGCGGGCACCTCGGCCACGTCTTTCTCGGCGAACGGTTCACCGAGAAGAACACGCGCTACTGCGTCAACTCGATCTCGATGGACTTCATCCCCGCCGAGCAGCGCCAGGCGAAGGCCGAACCCTGGACGGCGCGGGCGCTCTTCGCTTCCGGCTGCTTCTGGGGCACCGAATACCACTTTCAGCGGGCCCCCGGCGTGATCTCCACGACCGTCGGTTTCACAGGCGGACGCGTCGCGAACCCGACCTACAAACAGGTCCGCGCCGGGCGGACCGGCCACGCCGAGACGACCGAGGTGATCTACGACCCGTCGAAGACCAGCTATGAGCAACTCGCCAGACTCTTCTTCGAGACGCACGACTTCACGCAGGTGAATCGCCAGGGCCCTGACATTGGCACGCAGTACCGTTCCGCCATCTTCTATCTTAACGACGAGCAGAGACAGACCGCTGAGCGGCTCGTCCAGCAGTTGCGGGACAAGGGCTTCGACGTCAAGACCGAGATCACCAAGGCCGGCGTCTTCTGGCCTGCGGAGGACTATCATCAGGACTACTACAGCAAGACCCAGGAAACACCATACTGTCATATATACCGCAAGATCTTCTGACCTCGCTCGCAGCGGCGCCGTGAGGCGATATCGGGATTGTGGGAGACGCTGGACTGCTGTAGTATCTGCCTTCGAACGGCCTGTTTCCGAGAGGCCGGGCATGAATGGGTCGGCAAGGCGTGGAGGTGCGAGAATGCGAACGGTTCGGTTCGGGATCGTCGGGTGTGGAACGATGGGCCGGGAGTTTGCCAGTGCCGCGGCACGCTGGCTACATTTGCCGGAGATGGCCGTGCGGCCCAAGATTGTCGCGATCTGCAATCGCACGCTGGGCACGCCCAAGGTGGACTGGTTCCGGGACAACATCCCGACGGTCCGGCAGGTGACGAGCGACTATCGCGAGCTTCTGCGGAATCCCGACGTCGAAGCGGTCTATATCGCGGTGCCGCACCATCTGCACGAGGAGTTCTACATCGCGGCCGTCGAGGCCGGCAAGCACCTGCTGGGCGAGAAGCCCTTCGGCATCGATCTGGCGGCCAACACTGCCATCCTGCGGGCCGTCGAGAAGCACCGGGAGTGCTTCGTCCGATGCGCCTCGCAGTGGGTCTTCTTCCCCGCGGCACAGCGGATCGGGCGGATGATCGAGGCGAGGGCCTTCGGCCGGATCATCGAGGTCCACGCGGGCTTTCTGCACAGCAGCGACCTCGATCCCAACAAGCCCATCAACTGGAAACGGATGCTGGAGTTCAATGGCGGGTACGGCGTCCTGGGCGACCTGGGCCCCCATGCCTGCGTCATCCCGCTGCGAGCAGGCTGGGTCCCACGGAATGTCCGTGCGGTCCTGTCCAACCTCGTTCCCCAGCGGCCGGATGGCAAACGCGGGATGGTCCCCTGCGAGACCTGGGACAACGCCTCGCTGCTGTGCGAGGCCGAGGACCCGGCTTCCGGCAGCGTCTTCCCGTTCCATCTGAGGACACATCGCATCGCGCCGGGCGAGCGGAACAACTGGTACATCGAGGTCTATGGGACACAGGCCTCCGCGAGGTTCAGTCTCAATCGGGCCAACACGCTGGAACTGCTGGAATACACGCCCGGCGGGGAACAAGCCTGGCGCCGGATCGATGTGGGACACGAGGTGACCTATGCGTCGATCTCGCCGGCAACCTTCCAGTTTGGCGTGAGCGATGCGATCCTGCAGATGTGGGCGGCGTTCCTGCACGAGCTGGACACCGGCCGCACGTCCGGCCGATTCGCAGGCTGCGTTACGCCGCAAGAGAGCGGCCAATGGCACAGACTGTTCACCGCCGCCCTCGAATCGCAGGCGACCGGCGAGACAGTGAGGGTCCCGAGGTGAGTTCCATCGGTCCTATTCGTTTCACAAGTCCTGTCTCTATGGCCAAACTCATTGACACCTGGCAAATCGCCGATATCGGCCCGATCACGGTGGAATCTTCCACCTGCTCGAAGTACACGCGGATCACTCTGACTCGCGACGGCACGGTGAAGCTGATGGTCCCCAAGAGGGTGTCCCTGGAACAAGCCCGGCAGTTTCTCCACTCGCGGCTTGGCTGGATCAAGCGCCATCAGCAGGGATTCCGCCGGCTTGGAGAGATGCCGGTCGCGACGTGGGCCGAGGCCCGTGGGCTCCTGATCGGCCGACTGCGGGAACTGGCGGGCCTGCACGGCTTTCAATTCAACAGGGTCGCGGTGAGGAATCAGCGAACGCTCTGGGGCAGTTGTTCGCCGCGGAACAACATCAACCTGAACGTCAACCTGCTCCGCCTGCCCGAGGAATTGCGGGATTATGTGATCCTGCACGAACTGGTCCACACTCGGCACAAGAACCACAGCCGGGCCTTCTGGCACGAGCTCGACCGAATCGTCGGCCACGCCAAGAGCCTTCAGAGGTCGCTGCGCCGGTTCCGGCTGGATGCGTAAATCGAAAGGAGCCTGGATGCTTCGAGGTGTATCCATCGGGAAACCGTCCTGCTTGATCGCATGGCTTCTATGCCTGCTCATCTGGAACCCCTGTCCAGGGGCCGAGGGCGGGAAGCGATGGACCATCTACCTGGTCCAGGACAAGCATCTCGACTACGGCTGGTGCGGCTCGACCACGGAAGTCGAGTTGCGGATGGCGGCTCTTCTCGATTACTACCTGGACCTTGCGGAGCAGGACCGGGCTCGTTGGAATCTCGACGGGACGATCTGGGACGAGGTCTATGCGCGGCATCGCGGCCGGGCCGGCAGCGACAGGCTCCGCCGGGCAATCCGTGACGGATGCATCGGATACGTGGGCAACTACGCAGTCCTTCTGTGGGGCATCCTCGATACTGAGACGGCGATTCGGGCCTCTCTCGCCGCGACGGAGATCGAGCGGTCCACGGGAGTTCGGACGCGGACGGTGCTGGTCATGGAGAACTCCACGATCCCCTGGGGCATAGTGAACATCCTGACCGAATGCGGCTTCGACTTCCTCGGGCGGGGCGTCTACAACCTGCGAGCGGAAAGCTACCTGGGCCGGCGGGACGCGCTGCCCCTGGTGTGGTGGCAGGCGCCGAACGGCAAGCGGATCCTCATGCGGTGGGACCTCTACTCCGACACCGCCAGTTGGGGAGGATATGCGGAGGGACGCACCTTGTCGGACCTCGCAGGCGAGAAGTGGGACGCATTCCGGGTTCAATCGTTCGGCGACCGCAACAGCCCCGAGGTCTTCGCCAAGAGGAAGGACTTCATCCGCCGTACGATCGAACGCTATGAATCCCACGGTGCAAACTACCCCATTTCGAGCATCCTGCTGCTCGGCACAGGCTGGGACAACTGGACGCAGACCGAGGACCTCTCGATCTTCATCCGGAAGTTCAACGACGAGTCGGATGGGACCATCCGACTTGTGGACGCGAGGTGTGAGGACTTCTTCGCCGCCGCACAGCGCGAAATCCGGGAGAAGAACCTGGTCGTCCCGGTTGTGGAGGGTACCTTCGGAATCTGTTGGGAGGAGTGGGCGGCCCATCTGGCAGGACTGACCGCGGAGTTCCGCGAGGCCGAGCGGTTGCTGCGACTGGCCGAGGCGGGCGAGACCCTCAGGACGATGGCCGGGCATGGCGATGCGAAGAACCGCGATCTGATTCGTCGCGGCTTCTCCGAACTGGTGCGGTTTGCGGAACACGATTTTGGCGGCACGGATCGCGAGCGGGCGGCGCTCTCGGCTGGGACGAGGGCGGACGCAGTCACCCAGGCGACGGATATCGCCCGTTCGCTGCAATCCGAACCTGTGGAACAGACGGTCCCCTCGGAGGGCGGCCGGCCCGAGGAGACGACGTTCCCCTGGCGGGGTGGTCGCGTCGTCTTTGACCCCAACCGGTGTTGTGTGACCTGCGTGACGGACGACGGGGGCCGGTCATGGGTATCTGCGGATCGCAATTCGGGTCTCGGAGGATTCGTGCACACGCGCTATCGCGACCAGGCCAAATCGGACTCCGTCTTTCCTGAAACCCTCCCTTCCTCGACGTCCACGACGCTTCGGAGCCTGCGCTGCTCTCAGACCGATCTGGGGGTGCGAATCACCGCGAACTTCGACCGCTCCGGTTTCAGTGTGTCGAGCGAGTGGCTCTTTCACGAGGCGCATCCGTGGATCGACATCAGCTACCAACTGCGGGACGGATGGACCGACGATCCCCAGACCGTCGAGTTCCGTTTCCCCCTCGCGATGGACGAGCCGGTGTATCGGTATGACACGCCGGGGGCGATCGTCACGGCGGGTCCCAAGCAAGCCCGGGGCGACGATCTGCCTGGGGCCAATCCGGAGTTATATGCAGGGGTGACGTTCGCCGCCGCGAGCGGCCAAGGGCGAACGGCGCTGGTGCTCGCACCGGACTCGCTGCTCTGGCGGTTCGGCCGCGACCACGCGTGCATGGCCTCGATGCCCATGATGAACCTCACGCGAAACGATCACCAGTTTGGCCAGGGAGGCCGGCGGCAATGGGTATTCCGATATCGCATTCTGTTGCTCGACGAACCATTCGATCCGCTCGTCGCGGTCCAGGAAGCCCAGCGATTCGGGGTCCCGCCGTTTCTGGAGGCGCCCGGTCAGCCGCCTGTCGCGTCCGGCCTGGCTGCTCTGGATATTGACTTTCCGGCAGGACCCCTGTTGGCCTTCAAGGTCGCACAAGACGATCGGCGGATTATTCTGCGATTCTGGAATGTCCTGGATCGCGAAGCCCGCGGGTCATTCCGGCTGCCTTCCCACTGGCCGACCGCGGAGGAATGCGACGCGCTCGAACGGCCGCAGAAGCCTCTGGAAGCCAAAGGGGATCGAATCCCATTTACCGTCGGCCCGCGTGGAATTGCGACGGTTGCCTTGTCGCCGGCGGCACCGTCGCGACGCTAGAGGTTCTCAACTGAATTGCTTGTCGATCATGATCTGGAGAATCGTGCGGTCGGTTTCGATCATACCTTTCGTGCTGATCTGGCCCATGTTTCGCATCGTCTGTTCCGGCGTCAGCGCGACGATGCCGTCCCGCTCGCCGACGGTCAGGCCGTGCAGGGAGAAGAGCGCCGACTGGACCGCGGTGCCCGCGGCGGTCGCCAGCTTCAGCGAGCAGCTCGCCTTGGCGCCGTCGCAGATGACGCCCGCCAGATCGCCGATGAGGTTCTTGATCGCGCCTGCGATATGCGCGAGGCTGCCGCCCATGAGATAGGCGATTCCCGCCGCGGCCCCCGCGCCCGCAGCGATCGAGCAGCCGCAGACCGCGGACAGGCGCCCGGTGTGGGCCTTGATGTACGCGGTGACCACGTGACTGAGGCCGATAGCCTTGAGCACGTGCTTTTCCGTGACATGGTGCAGGTGGGTCCTGGCCGCCCAGATGGGCAGGACCGCGGTCAGGCCGTGATTGCCGCTGCCTGCAGAACTCATCGCGGGCAGTTTCACGCCTGCCATCCGGGCGTCCGAAGCTGCCGAAGTCAGAATGCGGGCCTCCATCGCCATGTCCCTGCACGTCAGACCCTCGCGGACCAGTCGCTCCAGCGTGCTGCCCACGCCCAGGCCGTCGTGGAAGACCATCCCGTGCTCCGCCAGCTTGACGTTGAACTCGACGCCGCGCATGACGAACTGGAGGTCTTCGTCGTCCATGCCTTCCACGAGGACCAGCAGTTGTTCGAGCGTCCGGCTGCACAGGAAGCTCTCGAGCCGCTCGATCTCGCTCTGGTCGGCGCTCGTCCCCGACAGCAGCGGATGGTGTTCGACGGCCTGTCCATTGTGCTTGAGACTGACGAGGTTGTCGTGGGTCCGCTCGATAACCGCCTCGACGGTGTCCGGGCCGGCCTTCAGCGTGGATCGGATGTAGATGCCCGCCTGTCCGCTTAGCAGGTTGACGCTCACCTTGCCCGCGGCGACGAATTCCTCGGCCGTGCGGAGCGAATCGGCGTTGACGGGTTCCAGGACCTCCAGCTTGCGACCAGGGTCTCCGGCGAAGAAGCCGAGCGCTGCGGCCAGACCGATCCCCTTGGCGCCGTCCGTGCCGGGAATTGCCACCGCGAAGGCGTTCTTGTAGATGCTCGGACTGAGCCACAACTCGATGGAATCGATGGCCTTGTGATGAAGAACAGTTCCGGCGGCCGCGGTACACAGGGCCACCGCGCCGGGTTCCGTGCAGCCCAGCGCCGGCGCGACCTGGATTCGCAGGATGTCTTTGATGGTATACATGCAATGCCTTGAACAGGGTTTGTGACGGGACGCTATGCCTTGTCGAACTGAGGGACCTGGAGCGTTTCTCCCCCCTTGAGGGCGGACTGGTGCGCGATGATGCCGGGGACGGTCATGGCGAGGGCCTCGTAGACGTCCACCATGGGCTGTCGGTCCTGGAGGATCGACGTGACGAACTCGTTCATCAGGAGACCGTGAGAGCCGCCGTGACCCCCGGGATCTACCGAGGGCGGCAGAGGCGGACGGGCCAGGTCGGGCAGGTCCTTCATCGATCCTTGATAGTTCATCTCGTTCATGTAGCCTTTCTCGCCGAAGACCCGTCCCGTCTCGTTGACCAGCCCGAATACGCCCATGCACATGAGCATTCGCGAGCAGCCGCCTTCGCTGGTCTGGAAGAGGGCGACCTCGTCCGAGAAAGGGTTGCCGTACTTGTTGGCCCCCGGCTGGAATGCGGGATAACCTGCGTTGGAGCCGACGCACGAGACGGACGTGAACCGTTTGCCGGTGACGGCGATATAGTAGGCGGTCGAGTGTGTCGGGTACCACAGGGGCGGCATGCCGACCCGCCAGTCCTTGTAGGACGGGATCGGGGTCGGGCTGTAGTGGTAGTATTCGCCCTCGGAGAAGATGAGCCGGCCGAACCCGCCGGCGTGGTAGATCTGCCGCATGGCGTAGCAGTCCTCGCGGAAACAGCTCGTCTCGGCCATCATGTACTTCAGCCCGGTCTTCTGCACGGTCTCGACGAGCTGCTGAGCCTGTTCGAGCGAGCCGACCACCGCGGGCACCGCGGTCATCACGTGCTTGCCGTGGTTGAGGACCTCCATGCAGTGCCTCGCGTGACTGGGCGCGTCGGTCGCGACGAAGATGGCTTCGATGTTCGGGTCCTTGACCATCTCCTCCAGCGAGTCGTACGACTTCTCGCATCGGCAGGCCTTCATCAGGCCGTTCCGCCGCTCGGGGATCAGGTCGCTGACCGCGACGATCTCGACGTTCGGATGGTCCTGGAAGCCGAACTGGGCGCCGAACTGGCACACGCCGAACCCGACGATGCCGACGCGGACCTTCCGCTCGGAGACTGGTTCCCACACCTTCTTCGCCGGTTTCTCCTTCGCCTGTCCCTGGTTGACTGCCAGACCGCCGCCCGCCATCGCGCCCAGCGAGAGCACGCCCAGCTTCTCCAGGAACTCCCGTCGAACCATCGAACCCGCGGTAACGTCCGCCATAAGCCGAGCTCCTTTATTCCCTGTGTCAAGACTCCCCGACCGTGGCCACGCTGCGACCGCCGGGAGCACGAAAGCCATTCTAACGGCACGGCACGTTCCGCGCCAACTGACGGACTGCCCCCGAACGGCAACCGAGACCGCAATAGCCGAAAGAAACGAAAAGGGGGCGAAAGAAAGAGGCAGACGGTCAGCATGGCAGCCTTCTCTGCGTGTTCTTTCGTTCCTTTCGGCTCAATTCCATTGCCTTTGAGCCGGGCCGATCCTACAATACCGCTGTGGATTCCGAGATCACTGTGCTTTCTTGGAGTGGAAAACAAACATGGAATCGAATCGTTCGAATCTGTCGCGTCGCGGCTTTCTGGCAACCACCGCGGGCTGCGTCGCCGCAGGTGTGATGGGAGCAGGCTGTATGAAAGAGAACCAGGGGAATGGCAAGGTGCTGGGCATGTGCGGCTTGGACTGCGCCGCCTGTGGGGCCTACGTCGCCTACAAGACCAACGACCAGGCCGTGCGGGTCAGGACCGCCGCCCAGTGGTCCGCGCAGTTCAACGTCGCGATGAAGCCCGAGGACATCAACTGCGTCGGCTGCCTTCAAACCGAGGGTCCGCAGATCGGCCACTGCGCCCAGTGCGAGATCCGCAAGTGCGGCCTGGCCAGGAAGGTCAAGAACTGCGGCCTGTGCAAGGACTATCCCTGCGACAAGGTCAGCAAGTTCCTCCTCAACGTCCCGGTAGCCGAGGCCAACCTCGACGAAGTCCGCAGCGCCCGGCGGAAGTGACATGCCGGTGCCGGTTGTCACTGGTCTCTCATCTGGTTTCCTGCAGGAAGGAAATGCCTATGAGCGAACGGCGAGAGGCTGAGATCACCATGATCTCAGATCACCCAACACGGAGACCCTATGCTGCGCGAGTTGGCGTAGTCCTTGAAGAGGGCATAGAGTATCATTTCGACGGTGAGGCGTGCCTCCTGACAGAGGGGAATTTCATCGTTCGGTTCAAACCAGAGAAGGAAAAGTGCCCCCAAGACAATAGCCGGCTACAGAGACTTTCTGCCACAATAGAAGGATTTGCCACCGCCAGTGAGGCTGAACGAATGGGCCTGAAGCTGTCGCTTGCGTTGCTTTGGCTCGCTGTTTCGACGAAACACCATCTCAGGCTGGAGTACCACACCCCGCAACCATGCGTAGTGTTTGACCGGACCCAGAAGAGTGCCAGTGGTTTTTCCTTCTCAGCGAGGCTTACTCTCTCCTCTGACCCAGCCAGACTCCGCATCCCACTCGATGAGGTGCTTGGGAGAAATCGGGAAGTTGATCCGTGCGTCTTGATTTCCATGGAACTATTCGCTTCGTCAATGCTTGAGTTGACGGAAAGGGCTAGGTTCATCACGCTTGTCTCGTGCCTGGAACCACTAGCTTCCCAGGAATCGTATGCAAACGACCGTCTGGAGAATGCGATATCGCAGTTCGCGTGCCAGTTGGCTACCCTGAGCCTGCCAGAGGTGATGCAAGAATCAGTGGTATCAAGAGCACGCGCCTTGTGTCGTGAGTCGATATCTCAGAGCATCATTCGCCTTGTCCAAACGCATATCCCTGGAAACCCCAAGGTGGTTCAGTGTGTCAGAGAAGCATATCAGATTCGTAGTAGGATTTTGCATGAGGGTACCTTCGATGCCGATCTGCAAGAGAAAGGCAGACAATTGGCGGACATCATACGCTACATATACAGTCGGATTCTGCAAACAGACTTGCAGATAAAGGCGTCGATCAATGCCTGAACAGGCGGGAGTTGCCACTCACGCGGCAGCGAATCACCCTTCACGCTTGTTTGTGCGAGCGCATAATCATAGGGGGAGGACGTGGGTCATGCGTGCGTGGATACGAGATCTGAAGCTGTGTGTGGCTGGGGCCTGATTAACATGGGGTATCGCGACCAGAATGGGTGCGCATCCCAAGGGATATGCGGGTGGACCTGCACGGCAGCATTGCGTGGGGATCACGGTTGATAGATCGTGAACTGGCCGTCGTTGACCGTGATCATTTCGAATGTGTCCTCGGCCAGACCGTTGTGGTCCTGCGGCGAGAGGTGGAACGGGCCGGAGACTCCGAGGACGTCGTCGAGGGTTTCGATGGCTGCGCGGACCTGTTCTCGATCCGTGGTGCCGGCCTTCTCGATGGCCTTCGTGAGGATCAGCAGGCCGTCGTAGGCGTTTCCGCCGAAGTTGCTTGCCGGCTCCCGGTAGCGGCTCTCGTACTGGCTCTTGTATTCGATGAGGATTCTCTTGTGCGGATCGCTGTCCGGCAGCAGGTCGGCGATCAGCAGTCGTCCGCAGGGGAAGATCGTTCCGTTGGCGGCCTCGCCTGCGGCCTGGGCGTACTTGATATTGCCGAACCCCTGGCTCTGGAACAGCGGGACTTCCAGCTCGATCTGCTTCATGTTCTTGGCCACGAGGCTCTGGGCCGGGACGACGGACCAGTTGACGATGGCCTGCACGTCGAAGCTCTTGATCTTCGTCAGGAGGCCCGTCAGACTCGTCTCTTGTTCATCGTACACCTCATATCCAGCGACGGTGATCCCGTACTCGGGGGCGATCTTGTGGAGCTGGGCTGCTCCCGCACGGCCGAAGCCGTCGTTGCTGGTGAGGATGCCGACGCGGGAAATCCCCAAGTCCTTCATGACTCGGTAGATCCGCCGGACCGCGTCGCTGTCCTTCTGGGAGGTTTTGAAGACGTAGCTGGCGAGAGGATTGACGATGTCCTCCGCAGCGGCGCAGGCAAGCAGAATCGTCCTGTTCTCCTGGCAGAGGTTCTTGATGGCCATCGTTTCGCCGCTCGTGGAGGGCCCCACGATGGCCAGGACCTGTTCTTCATCGATGAGCTGCTTGGCCAGCGAAATAGCGTTCTCCGCTTTGCCGGCGGAATCTCGCAGGAGCAGTTCGATCTTGCGGCCGGCCACTCCGCCGGCCTGGTTGATCGTCTCGACGAACATTTCGGCGGTTCTGGCTTGTGGCCCGCCCACCAGGGACGGCCCGCCGGTCACGGCGAAGATGCCGCCCACCTTGATGCTGTCTGACTCGTGCGGTCGTTTCGCAGCCGATGCGCTGGCGGGGAACTGCGCGTCGGGCGACTTCTTGCACCCGGATAGCAGCACCGCGAATCCGACGGCCCAGACGATCGCCGATTGCACCCATCGTGTTTGCATGGCTCGTCTCCTTTCAGACACAGCCATTTCACCCCATGTGCAACTGGATCATAGACTCAGGCGGGCGCGGATGCAACACGAAACACGGATGCCGGGCGACGTGCACAGATGCGAACGGGGAGATTGTGCTTGTTCCGGCGGGCGATTTGAGGCATAATAACAGGTATGGCAAATCCTGTGTCGTCGGGCGGCTTTCACGAGTGGACGCCCCGGCAGCGGGCGGTGCAGGCAATGTACGATTGTGATGCAGCGGGGAGGATCTCATGGGTGTGCTTGGGTCCGTGATCGCGTGCGCAGCGTCGTGGGCGTCTCTGTCCGTCGCGGTCGATGGCGTCTGGGGGCGACTCGCGAACCCCGGTTTCGAAAACGAGCCCGTCAAGAGCGTCTTCTTCTTCACCGGCAGCTCGCGAGACGGCCGCACCGCATTCTACGAGTACGCACCCTCGCCCAATACCGAGCTGTACACCGTTCATCCCTCGGATGCCCGCCATCTGAAATGGTCCGAGAGCCAGGCGAATCGCACGTTCGCAGTCGATGCGATGATCGAAGCCGGCGTGAACGTGATCAACATGTCCTACTGGGGGCCGCGAGGCGCCGACAACTGGGCGTACTGGGCGCCCATGCAGACCTCCACCTACTCTCACGACGAGCTTTTCGATGCGGTGCTCGGCAAGGAGATCCTCATCGCCCCATATATCGAGGTGTGTGCGGCGACGCCGAGTTCGCCCGCCTTCTCGTTCCTCGACGACTTCCCAGGGACGACAGCCGACCCCTCGCCCAAGCTCGTCGAGCGTGTGGTGGATCTGATCGACCGGTACATTCTGCATCCGACGAACAGCCGGTGGCCGGGCCAATGGGCCCAGGTCTACGACCGTCTCGGCCAGAAGCGATACCTTGTCTGCATCATCCAGGTGGCGTCCAACCAGCAGGGCCTGACGGACCAGCAATTCGCCCAGGGATTCGACCGGGTCGCAGACCGGATCTACCAGCGAACGGGGGTGCGAGTGGGTTTCGCGCTCGACGTGATGCCTCCCGGGACCTACTTGTGGGCCAGCTTCATACCCTCGGCCGAGACGACGGGGCCCTGGCTCGCGGCCCAGTCGTCGGTGGCCGCGATTCAGTCCTACTTCTCCGGCCACTCCATCGGCGTCAACGATGAGGATACCATCATCCGCTGGAAGGAGCGATACGCGTCGAAGTGGATCAACACGGGCATCCCGTTCATCCAGGACATCTCCCCGGGCTACGATGCGCACATCGTGTTTCCGGGTCCCCACATCTTCGGCAATACCGCCACGTGGCGGGACGCCCAGAGCGACCTGGTTGGCAAGCTCAGGTGTCAAGGGGTGACGTTCAGTGCCTGGAACGGCTACACGGAGGGCTACGCCGGCGTGCCCACGACCGAGTATGGTGATGCCGCCTACCGCTGGGCCCAGGACGTGTTCGGGAACTTCACGGTCGAAGGTCGGCACCCGCTCCCCGGGCGGATCGAGGCCGAAGACTACGAGCAGATGTCCGGCGTCGAGAAAGGGATTTGCGAGGACGATGGCGGCGGGTTCTACATCGGCTGGCTCGACGCCGGCGACCGGCTGGACTACCAGATCGCAGCGCCTGCTGCCGATGTGTACCGCCTTCGCATGAGGATTGCCGCGGCCGGCTCTTTCGGCGCGGGTCAGGTCCGAGTCGGCGGCTCGGTCCTGGCGTCCTTCTCCGTTCCCGCCACCGGCGGCTGGCAGGACTGGCGAACCCTCGAAACCACTGTCTCGCTGCCCGCGGGTGACCTGACGTTGCGCCTGCGGGTGGCGAGCGGAGGCTGGAACATCAATTGGCTCGAACTGGCTCGCGAAGTCGATCTGAACTACCACGAACTGCCCGGCCGGATCGAGGCGGAGGACTTCGACGACATGGCCGGCATCAAGACGGAGATCGTGCTCAACGAGGACGCGGGATTCAACGTGGGCTGGTTCGACGCCGGCGACTGGCTCGAATACCTGGTCGATGTGAACGAGGCGGGGCGCTACACGGCATCGCTGCGTGTCGCTCTCGACAACGCGTATACCGGCGGTTCCGGCCGACTGGAGACGGACAGCGGCGTGCTGTGGACGTTCGCGGTTCCCGCCACGGGCGGCTGGCAGAGCTGGAAAACAATCTCCGGCCAGGTCGATCTTCCGACAGGCAAGCATGTGTTGCGATTGTGTGTGGAGAAGGGGCCCTGGAACCTGAACTGGATGGAATTGACGGCGGCAGGGGGACACACGCGATCCCGGTGACGCCCGGCCAACCGCGAGGAAAGCGACAAGGGACTATGCAAGGGGTCGTGGTGCCGTTTAGAATGGCCCGCGATACGACTTCTGGAATGACCGGGTATCATGGACGATACGAAACAAGCGACATTCGAATTGGAGGTGGGGCAGGGGCCGGGGGTCATCCTGACTCTCAGGGGCCGGCTGGACCGTGACACCACCGCCCGCCTCTGGCGGCAGAGCGTGCAGCGACTCCGCGAGACGAAGCCCGAGCGGCTGATCGTGATGGCGGGCGGGGTCGAGTACTGCGATGCCGCCGGCGTGGCGCTGCTCATGGAGTACAAGCGAATCCAGGGGCAGAAAGAGGGCAGCTTCGAGATCCGCGATTTGCGCCCGCAATTCCAGCAGCTCGTGGCCCTGTTCGAGACGGATCACCTCGTGGCGCCGCCTGAGTCGCCGGGGGTTCTGACGTGCGCCGTCCGCAATATCGGACGATGGGCCGCGGAACTGGCTCGCGACCTCGCAGCCCAGGTGGCGTTTACCGGCGAGATCTTCGTGAAGCTGCTGATGACCCTCCTGCACCCCGGCCTGTTGCGCTGGGGAGACACATTCCTGATGGCCGAGAAGGCAGGGGTCAATGCGATCGGGATCACCGCTCTGCTGGGTTTTCTCATCGGTCTGATCCTGGCGTTTCAATCCGCCGCGGGTATGGAGAAGTTCGGCGCGGAGGTCTTCGTCGCGGACCTCGTGGCGCTCGCTCTGTTCCGCGAGCTGGGCCCGCTGATCACGGCGCTGGTGCTGACCAGCCGGAGCGGCTCGGCCTTCGCCGCCGAATTGGGCACGATGAAAGTCAACGAAGAGATCGACGCCCTGGTGACGATGGGATTGGACCCGGTGCAGTTTCTGGTTGTGCCGCGCGTGATCGCAGCGGTGTGCATGTTGCCTTTGCTGACGATGTTCAACCTTCTCTTCGGCCTCATTGGCTGCGGGCTGGTGATGAGCACGTGGGACATGCCCGCCATGGCCTATATCGACCGCGTTCGCGAGGCGGTGACCCTCAACGACTTCTTCGGAGGCATGGTCAAGACGTTCGTGTTCGGGACGCTGATCGCGGGCCTCGGCTGTCTCCGGGGATTGCAGACGGGCACCGGGCCCAGTGCCGTCGGGGACTCCGCCACGCGAGCGGTGGTCAGCGGGATCGTGGCCATTGTGGTCGCTGACGGCGTGTTCGCTGTGGTCTACTACTTCCTGGGAATCTAAATGTCGGACGAACCGATCATTCAGGTGAGAAACCTCACGGCCGGCTACGGCGGCACGGTCATCCTCAAGGACATCAACTTCGACGTCCGGGCGGGCGAGGTCTTCACGATCCTCGGCGGTTCCGGGTCGGGCAAGAGCACGCTGCTCAAGCACATGATCGGCCTTCAGCAGCCGCTCGGCGGCAGCATCGTGATCGACGGGACGGACATCGCAACGGCCGCGGGCGACGAGCAGCTCGCTGTGCTCCGCAAGATCGGCGTTGCGTATCAGAGCGGCGCCCTGTTCGGGTCCATGACCATTCTGTCGAATATTGCCCTGGTCCTGGAGGAATTCACGGATCTGCCTCGCGACGCGATCGAGGTGATTGCCCAGATGAAGCTCAAAGCGGTGGGGCTCCAGGCGGCGGCGTACAAGATGCCGGCCGAGCTCAGCGGCGGGATGCGAAAGCGTGCCGCCATCGCGAGGGCGTTGGCCCTGGACCCGAAGATCCTGTTCCTGGACGAGCCTTCGGCGGGTCTCGATCCGATCACCTCGGCCCAGCTCGACGAGCTGGTCCTCGAGTTGTCGCGGAGTCTGGGTGTGACCTTTGTGATCGTGACGCACGAGCTGCCGAGCATTTTTGCCGTGGCGGACCGGGCGATCATGGTGGACAAGGAGACGCGGACGATCATTGCAGACGGGCGGCCGCAGGAGCTTCGCGACCAGAGCGAGAACCCGAAGGTCCGCCAGTTCTTCCGTCGCCGGCAAGAGAAGGGGAGTGCATAAGATATGGATGCCAAGCCGCACTACTTCAAGATAGGGGTCTTTGTCCTGATCGCGACCGCGCTGATCGTGGTGGCTGTGGTGGTCTTCGGGGCCGGACTGCTGGCGCAGGACGAGTTGCTCTTCGAGTCCTACTTTGCCGAGTCCATCACCGGCCTGAGCCTGGGGTCGCCCATTGAGTTTCGAGGTGTTCGCATGGGCAAGGTGAAGGAGATCGGATTTGTGGGCGACACGTATGAGCTGCCCACGGAGGACGGGGGCCTCTCTCCCTACGGGCTCTACGTCCGCGTGGTCGTCGCGATGCCCCGGTCGAAGCTGCCGGGGTTCTCCTCCGGGCAAGTCCAGGATGTGCTGGGCCAGATGATCGAACGCGGGGCCCGCGTGCGGATCACGTCGAATATTCTTACCGGTCAGGCCTTTCTCGAAATGAACTATTTCGATCCGAGCCGGTTCCCCGTGAAAGAGGTGCCGTGGACGCCGAGGTACTTGAGGATTCCCGCCGCGCCGGGGGAGCTGACCACGATCAAGGACTCGATCGACAGCATCCTCACGCAACTGCAGGCGATCGACGTGGTGGGCCTGGCCGGTTCGCTGGAGGACCTGTTCACGTCGTTGAACACTGCGATCACCGAGATCAACCTGTCCGCGATGAGCCTGGAGACCCGTGCCGTCCTGCAGGTGGCGCGCCAGAAGATGGAGGCCCTGCACACGGACAAGATCAATGCCTCGATCCAGCGGGTGCTCCAGTCGCTGGATCAGGCGGTGGCGGACGCCAATATCCCGCAGTTGAGCCGGCAGGCGAGCGACCTTCTGGCGGAGATCGATCGCAAACTGGCCGCTCTGAACGCGGCGCAGATCAACGCGGATGTCGAGCGGCTCCTGGACACGCTGAATCGGTCCGTGGCGGACGCGAACGTCCCGGCTCTGAGTCAGGAGGCCCAGGGCCTGATGGCCGAGCTTCGCGCGACGAACCGGCAATTGCAGAGTCTGCTGTCGCCTCGAGAGGGGCTTGCCCAGGGGGCGAACGTCCCCGACGTCGTGGCCCGGCTCGGGCAGACCCTCTCTCAGATCAACAGCCTGCTGGCCACCGAACGGCCCGAGATCCAGATCATCCTGGCTGAGCTGCGAGACACCATGGAGAACCTCAACGACCTGGTCCAGAGTCTCCAGGAGCGTCCGTCGGAGCTTCTGTTCGGCAATCCGCCCCGTGAATCGGAGGTTTTGAAATGATTCGCAGTCGAGTTCGTTCACCCCTGTGTCTCGCCATCGTTGTGACGGTCTCCCTGATTGCCGGCGGCTGCACCAGCGGGTCGTCGCACCGGGAGCAGTACTTCATCCTCGAAGCTGCTCGTCGAGGCGATCCGCTCCAGCCTGTCAGCGATGGCTCGCTGTCAGTGCATCGGTTCACGGTCGATGCCGCCTTTGCCGCCAAGAACATGGTGTACCGGCTGGATGAGTTCAAATACGAGGCGGATTACTATCGCCAGTTTCTCATCTCGCCGGGGGTGATGATTACGGAGAAGACGCGGGATTGGCTGGCGGCCTCGGGCCTGTTCTGCACGGTGCTGCCTTCGGGAAGCCGCGTCGTGCCAGCCCATATGCTGGAGGGAAACGTCACCGCCCTGTACGGCGACTTCACCAGTGAATCCGCCCCGACGGCGGTGATGGAGATTCGGTTCTTCCTGCTGGGCAATGCCGCCGGCGCCGATCGCGTTGTGTTCTCCCGCAGCTATCGAGCTGCGTGCGCAGTACCGAGCCGGACGACCCCCGATTTCATCGACGCGATGAACCGCAGTCTCGCGGACATCCTGACCCGTCTGGAAGCCGACTTGGCCCAGGCTCTCGCTGCAAAGGCGGATGCGACGGGAAATGCGACAGGCCGATGACACTCAGAGAGACAAACAGACCGGGCCCGCCCGATGGGGCGAGCCCGGTGCGATGACGCTCGTTGTCCCCGTCTTTGTCAGAAGCTCATGCCGATGCCCAGTATGTACTTGACATCTGTGCTGCCCTGACCCGGCGCGGGGCTCTCATCGTAGTTGAAGATGACGCGGAAGTTTGCGAACATCATCTTCGTCAGGTTGGCCCGCAGTTCCGCGGTCGTGGTCAGGTAATAATCGGAAAACTGTTCCAGGCTCGGATAATAGGTCAGATCGTGAACGAACCGGAGGGTGTCTGTGATGCGATGGTCGAAGTTGTATCCGGCCTGCATGGAGAGCTGGCTGTTGCTGTCATCGGCTGGAGGATCAACATCGAATTTCTCGTAGAGCGATGCAAGGCCGAGGTTCGTGGAGAAGTTTGTCCGGGGCGTCTCGATCCACTGATAACCGGCGCCGCCGCCGACCACGACGCGTCGGTCCAGTTCGGCGACCGCGTCTTTCTCATAGCGGCCGTTCATGAATCCGAAGAACTTCTTCGTGAAGAAGTAATCGTACTGGGCCTTGGCCCGCCACCAATCCTCGGTCGTTCTCTCCTCTTTCTGGCCGGTGACGGGGTCCCGGTCCCGGTCCGTCTGCTTGCTCTTGCCGTAGTCCGCCCCGGCGGTGGTCCGGTCCTTATCCGATCGCCGCATGACGCTCACATTGGCAGCGACCGACTCAGATGTCGTGTTCCCATGGGTGGAGGTCACGGCGCCGGAAATGCTGCCCGTCCACTTGGGCTGCGGCTTCGGCGGCGGGTTGATCGACGCCACATCGGCCAGAGAAAACGTCTGCGGGCGCAGCGTGGGGCCCTGGGCGATGGCAAACTGACCCGCCTCGGCCGAGATCACCGGCTGATTGACCACGGTCCCGTCCTTGAGGTGGAGCTCGACGGCGGCGTCGCTCTGGAATGTCGCGACGTTCGCCATCACAATCGTGATCTGGCCTGCCTGCTCACTGTTAAGGACCAGGTTGCCGTCCGTGAGACGGACGATCTTGCCCGTGAGCCGGTCGCCGTTCTTCAGAACGACCTGATCGGCGTACAGAGCGGAGCACATGCCGACAAGGCACGCCAATAGAAACAATACTCGCACACGCATGGGTTACTCCTTTCCTAACTCTCAATGATGGCCCTCAGCCCGGGCCGAGGTATGCCACACTTGCAGATCCGTATTGCCCAAGACGCGAGTGCCAGCCCGGCAAAGGGGAGGGTGTCACGCTGTCTGGGCTCGCGACGTTGCGCCGGTCACGCCTTGGCCGGCTGACGGAGACTGCCGAGCCGATTGATCGTTCGGATGACCATGAAGATTGTGAACGCGACGATAAGGAAGTCGATGATATTGTTGATGAACAGGCCATAGCGCACGGCCACGGATGGCAAGATATCGCCTGCGGGGGACGTAACCTGGTCCTTCAGGGTCACTTGCAGATTCTTGAAGTCCACGCCGCCCAGGAGCATGCCGATGGGGGGCATGATGATGTCATTGACCAGGGAGCTGACAATCTTATTGAACGCGGCTCCGATAATAATGCCGACGGCCATGTCCAATGCGTTCCCCTTCACGGCGAAGTCTTTGAATTCCTTGAGCAGTCCCATGATTTCTCTCCTTACAAATCCCTTCCTGCAAACCGACAAGGCAAAAAACACCTACAATACAGAGGACAAGGCAAGCGAGTTCAATAATTGTGCTTCCCACTGTGCTGATAGATGGCTGTGCCCACAGCATATGGAACCTCATGAGCGAGGACCAGATGATATCAAACGTCTCTTCGATGGACGAGGACCCATATTACTCGCGCGAGTCCGCGCGCACAACTATCTCTTCCGGAATTCTCCGGCTGGGACAGATGCTGCCTGAGCCCGGCACGGCGCCGGTGCGCGCTTGTCAGAACTCGCCGTCTACGTAGTCATCGAAATGACAGAATTCCGCGTCTTCCAGGTAGGTTTCGGGCCGCGACACGAAACTGTGGAGATTCTCCATGAGAACCAAGTGTCGGTCTTCCTCTTGCGCCAGCTTCTCCAGAATCTCTTTCTGATCGGGGTCCGTGGCTTCCTTCGCCTTCTTCAGGTAGAACCGCTTGCTCTCTTCCTCGATCTTCATGGCCTTGGCGTACAGGTCCGCCTCGCTCATGTGAAAGTCGAATTTCCCTCCGGCCTTTCGCATTCTCTCGAAGACTTTCCTGGCGTTGGCGAGGATGGACGTGCTCATGGTCTTCTTGGGGACGCCGGCCTTCAACCGCTCGATTGCCTGTAGGTGCTCGGCTTCGTCGTCGGCCAGCATGGTCAGGATGTTCTTGAGACCCGCGTTGGCCGTCCGCTCCGCCAGATCGCGGTAGTACAACTCGCTGTATTTCTCCTTGTCCATCGCGAATTTGAATACGTCCATCCTTCTTCCTTTCTTCTGTATTCTCCCGCTCTTTCCGGCCCGCGTATGTATGCCGAGGTGCCCATCATGGGCCGTCGTCCTACTTGTACAGCCGTCGGGACGAATTGTTCTGTGAAACTGTCGTCCAACCTGGCGATGCCTTCGGTGCGACCTCTCTGCTGTTGTTACGCAATGCGGTGCAAGATTTTCACAGCAACTAAGTGAACTCTGTGCGACGGCCTGCGTAGGGCATGATGGAACCAGTGGTTGTGGCAGGCATGAACCACCGGTGACCATGTGGTTCATGAGAGTCCATGGGCATATGAAGCTGCCTGCGATACTGTGTGCATCACAAAGCCCCGCGTAGTCTCGCTTCCTCTCCCTCCGCACCGCGGGGCTTTCTTTTTCACCCTGGCCTTCGGGTCCGAAGACCCTCCCGGCCAAGTGATAACTCCAGGCGATCTTCTCCGCGTGCGCGGGCCGGCGAGTTGTGGCGCGACGTTTGCGTCGGATTCTCGCAAGGCTTGTTTACATAAGACCTTAGATGTGGCGCATCGCGACAGGGTTACCCTGAACACGTATATTGCACATCCTGATATAGGCCATTTATGTGCAATTCTGTTTACGTTTAGGTCCTGCTTACAGTCGGTGTAGTCTTAAAAATGTGACAAAAGGTGCAACATGTTGCTTGACTTTGTGGTGTTTATGTTCGATAATGTGCACCAAAGATCTGTGGAGCATCCGGGGGGGCACCCCGTCTATGTCGATGTCGAACGAGGACAGTGAGTGAAACAGGGTATGCAGATTATGGCCAACAGAAGCTGCATAATCAGATTATCCAGGTATAAGAACGCGCTGAATCGGCTGAGAGCACTGAATTTTGTGCGGGTCTTCTCCGACAATCTGGCGGACGCGGCCGGCGTGACGGCTGCGCAGGTCCGCAAGGATTTCTCCCTGTTTGGAATCACGGGAAATCGACGCGGCGGCTACAAGGTGCAGGACCTGGCGGATCAGCTCAACAAGATTCTGGGAAAGGAGCAGCTTCAGGAGTTCGTCCTGATCGGGGTCGGCAACATCGGCAGGGCGCTGCTGCACTACCCAGGTTTCGAGAGGAGCGGGATCAACATCGCGGCCGGTTTCGACATCGATCCCGCGAAGTATGCGCCCGAGGACACGCCGCCCGTGCTGCCGCTGGAGCGGTTGAGCGAGTTCGTCAAGAACCGCAACGTCACCCTTGCGATTGTGGCTGTTCCCGACTACGCTGCCCAGCAGGTGCTCGGCCTGCTGCTTTCCGCCGGGATCAAAGGGGTGATGAATTTCGCGCCGATCTGCCTGAAGGCACCCAGCGGCTGCATCGTGAACAACATCAACCTGGAAACCGAACTTGAGAACCTGATCTACTTCGTCAATGCCAGTGAGAACGGGAACTGACCATATACTGCCGCCGGTATCCGTAAAGACGAGAATCCTCCTCTCGTTCCTTATGGTGATCCTCGTGCTGTCGATTTCGATCGCCCTGCTGGGTTACTGGGTAGTCCAGAAGGACATCATTGGGCGGGCCGAGCAGAAGGTTCGCAACGATCTGACGACGGCGCGGACGGTCTATACGTCGGAGATCGAGCGAATCGGCCAGGCATTGAAGCTGGTCTGGCCGAACGGCAACATGGAGGCCTTGAAGGACAAGAGCGTTCACTACGTGCAGTACGTGACCCGCGACGGTTTCGACTCGCTGTCGAGCGAGATCGCCCAAGCGGCCGTAAGCAGGGGCCAGCCTGTCGGAGGCACCCGGATCATCTCAGCCCACGAGCTGGCGGCGATGGACGCCAGCTTCCCGGGCAAGATTCCGATCGAGATCAAGTTGACGCCCAAGGCCACGCCGACGGGCAAGAGAGTGGTCGATTCGGTCCTGGCCAAGGAATACGCCGTGCCGATCCTCAACGGCCAACGCGAGATCGAAGGCGTTCTGTACGGCGGCCGTGCGATCAATCGCGACTACACCTTCGTGGACCACGTCCGGGAGATGGTCTTCGGCTCCGAGATGTACAAGGACAAGCCCGTCGGCACCGTGACGATCTTCCTCGATGGTGTGAGGATTGCCACGAACGTCCAGGACCAGGACGGCCAGCGGGCCATCGGAACGCAGGTGTCCGACGAGGTCTACCGGGCGGTGGTCAAGCAGGGGCGGACGTGGGACGAGAGGGCTTTCGTCGTTACCGACTACTACAAGAGTGCGTACGAGCCGATCCGCAACATCCACGGGGACATCATCGGGATTCTGTACGTAGGGACCCTGGAGCAGCCGTTCACCGACATGGCTCGAGAGGTCATGCAGTTGTTCCTGCTGTCGGTGGTCGGCGTGTCGGTTATCGCGGTGCTGTTCGCATTCGTTCTGGCCGGGACAATTTCCCGGCCGCTCATCGAGGTGGTCCACGCCAGCGAGTGTCTGGCCTCCGGCGACTGGGGATACCAGGTCAAGGGGGATACGTCGATCAAGGAAATCAACAGCATGGCGGAGGCGTTCAACGCCATGGCCGTCGGGCTCAAGGATCGAGAGGAGAGCCTTCGGGTCTCCAACGAGAAACTGGCGGCGATGAACAAGAGCTACATCGATCTGATCGGTTTCGTCGCCCATGAGCTCAAAGGGATTCTGGCTTCGGCGGTGATGAACGCGTACGCCGTGCGCGACGGATACCTCGGCCTGATCAACTTCAAGCAGCGAAAGGCCATGGATTCGGTCACGAGGAACATGGACTACCTCGACGCCACGGTCAAGAAGTTCCTGAGCCTGGGTCGGGTCGAGAGGGGCGAATTGCCCGTCAACAAGACGCGCCTGAACCTGAAGAAGGACGTGTTCGACAGTTCGATCAGCTCGCTGGCACCGATGGCCGTGAAGAAGAACCTGAAGATCGCGAACGAGGTGAGCCCCGATCTGGTGGTGAACGCCGATTCGGACCTGATGCAGATCGTGGCCAACAACCTGGTCAGCAACGCGATCAAATACAGTCCGGACACCGGGCAGATCAAGGTCACCGCCCGGCAGGTCAACGGCATGGTCCACGTCGATGTGTACAACGATTCGACGCCCATGAGCGAGGAGCAACGGGGCAAGTTGTTCCAGAAGTTCTCGAGGCTCGACAATCCGGAAACCAAGAAGGTCAAGGGCACCGGACTGGGTCTGTACATCACCAAACAGATCATCGAGCGGCATGGAGGCACGATTTCGGTCGAGCCTCGCGAACACGGGAACTCGTTTGTATTCGATATTGAAACGGGAGTTCCGAAGAGCGGAGATCCGGCATAGTCTCCGATTCTCGGAACGTGATTAGAAAGGAACCGAACAAATGCCGACCCCATTGGAATTGGTCAAAAAGAAACGGGCCGAGGCGGTCAGTCGAATCATCGGCAAGGGCTACCTCTCCACGAAGAGAGTCTACGTGGGCATGGCCACGTGCGAAATTGCCGCCGGCTCGAAAGACGTGATGGAGGTGTTTCAGAAGGCCGTCAGTCGCGGCTTGACCGATGTGTACCTGAGCCAGAAGGGTTGCGCCGGGCGCTGCAACCTGGAGCCGACCGTCGAGGTGATCGAGGCGGGCAAGAGCCCCGTCAAGTACGGCAAGGTGGACAAAGACCGGGCGCAGCAGATCATCGAGCGACACATCAAGAACGGCGAAATCATCAAAGAGTGGGTCATCGACTGAAGAAGGAAAGGAATCGCACAGTGACTGCGACATCGTATAGAATCATCGTGTGTGACGGGACGGCCTGCATCAACAAGGGGGCCCGCAAACTGACTGTCCTCCTGCGAGAGCAGTTGGAGAAGCACGGTTTGGCGGATCGAACGACCATCGGCCTTTCCGGCTGCCTCGGCATGTGCGATAAGGGCCCGCTCATGGTCGTCAACCCGGGCTACACCATCTACGGAAATGTCACCGAGGCCGACATTCCCGAGATCGTCGAGCAGCATCTGATCAAGGGACAGCCCATCGCCCGCCTCGTGATCCAGGAAGACCACCTGTACAACCGCTTCTTCCGCGTCTTCGGCGACGCCAAGTTCTTCGGCAAGCAGATGCGGATCACGCTTCGCAACTGCGGCATCATCGATCCCGAGAATATCGACGACTACCTGTCGCTTCGCGGATACGAGGCGCTGGCCAAGGCGATCACGGAGATGACGCCGGAACAGGTCATCGACGAGGTCGAGAAGTCCGGGCTCCGCGGACGCGGAGGCGCCGGCTTCCCCACCGGCCGCAAATGGCGACTGACTGCAAAGGAGAAAGCGACGCGCAAATACGTGATCTGCAATGCCGACGAGGGCGATCCCGGGGCCTTCATGGATCGCAGCGCCATCGAGGGCGATCCACACACGATCGTTGAAGGCATGGCCATCGGCGGCTACGCCGTCGGCTCCGACCACGGCGTCGTCTACATCCGGGCGGAGTACCCGCTGGCAATCAAGCGGATACAGAAGGCCATCGAAGATGCTCGGGCGCACGGCCTGCTCGGAAAGAACATCCTTGGGTCGAATTTCTCGTTCGATATCGAGATCCGCCTGGGAGCGGGGGCGTTCGTCTGCGGCGAGGAGACCGCGTTGATCCACTCCATCGAAGGGGCTCGGGGAATGCCCCGGCCGAGGCCTCCGTATCCGGCTGCCTCCGGCCTGTTCAACCAGCCGACCCTCATCAACAACGTCGAGACCTGGGCCAATGTGCCCGTCATCATCCTTGACGGCGCCAACTGGTTCAGGACGGTCGGCACCGAGACCAGCAAAGGCACCAAGGTCTTCGCACTGGCCGGCAAGGTCGTCAACACGGGTCTGATCGAGGTCCCCATGGGCACGACGCTCCGCGAGATCATCTACGACGTCGGCGGCGGCATCCCGTTCGGCAAGCGGTTCAAGGCCATCCAGACCGGCGGCCCCTCCGGCGGCTGTCTCCCCGAGCAGTATCTCGATACGCCCATCGATTACGAGTCGCTGGCCAAGGCCGGCTCGATTATGGGCTCCGGCGGCATGATCGTCATCGACGAGGACTCGTGCATGGTCGATGTGGCCCGATTCTTCCTTGAATTCACCCAGGACGAGTCGTGCGGCAAGTGTACGCCGTGCCGCGAGGGAACCAAGCGGATGCTCGAGATCCTGGTCCGCATCACGGAAGGCAAGGGACGCCCGGGCGACATCGAGAACCTCGAACGGCTCGGCAACACCATCAAGAAGTCCGCCCTCTGCGGTCTGGGCCAGTCGGCGCCAAACCCCGTGCTCAGCACGATCAAGAACTTCCGCCAGGAGTACGAAGAGCACATCCACGAGAAGAAATGCCGCGCCAAAGCCTGCAAGTGCCTCGTCTCGTTCGAGATTACCGACCAGTGCATCGGCTGCGGCGCGTGCCGGCGGGTCTGCCCGGTTGGCGCCATCACCGGCAGTCCGAAGAGCAAACACACGATCGATCAGGATAAATGCGTCCGTTGCGGCATGTGCTTCAACACCTGCAAGTTCGAAGCCATCGCGAAGGTTTGAGGATAGAACATGGACAATACGAAGAAGATTACGATCACGATCAACAACAGGGAATACAAGGTCGATCCTGGCCAAACGATCATGCAGGCGGCGGACAAGTGCGGCTACCACATCCCGCGCCTGTGCTATCATCCGAAACTCTCCATCGAGGGGGCGTGCCGGGTCTGCATCGTCGAGGTGGAAGGAATGCGGAACTTCGTGGCCTCGTGCTGCTACCCGGTGGCCGACGGCATGAAGATCCACACGAACACGAAGGAGGTCCGCCAGGCCCGGCGAGACATCGTCGAGCTGCTCGTGGACAACCATCCCGAGGACTGCCACACGTGCGAGCGCGACGGCAACTGCGAGCTCCAGCGGCTCGTCTACTCGATGGGCATTCGCCATCGCCACTTTACCGGCGAGCGGAAGCACTACGAGAAGGATCTCTCCGGCGCCAGCGTGATCCGCGACCCGGACAAGTGCATCCTGTGCGGGCGCTGCGTGCGGATGTGCTCGGAGATCCAGGGCGTCCACTGTCTGACCCAGGCCCATCGCGGATTCAACACGGTGGTCATGCCTGCGTACAACATGCCGTTCGCGGAGACGGTCTGCAGCGGTTGCGGCCAGTGCATCAACGTCTGCCCGACGGCCTCCTTCGTCGAGAAGAACCACACACAGGAGCTGTTCGAGAAGCTTAACGACAAGAACCTGATCAAGGTCGTGCAGTTTGCGCCGTCCGTTCGGGCGGCCATTGGCGAGGCCTTCGGCCTGCCCGCCGGGCGGAACATGGAGGGCCAGCTCATTGCGGCCTTGCGGAAGCTCGGGTTCGACTATGTCTTCGACACCCAGTTCGCCGCCGACCTGACGATCATGGAAGAGGGCAGCGAGTTCCTCGAACGCGTTCAGGGCAACGGCCCGCTGCCGCTGATCACGTCCTGCTCCAGCGCCTGGATGAAGTACGTCGAACAGTTCTACCCCGACATGGTGGACAACATCTCGACGGCGAAGTCGCCCATGTCCATGGCCTCGGCCATGTTCAAGACCTACTGGACGGACAAGATGAAGATCGATCCCAAGAAGGTCGTGAGCGTTGCCGTGATGTGCTGCACGGCCAAGAAGTATGAGGCCGCCCGGCCCGAACTGGAGGTCCATGGGATGCGAACGACGGACATCGTCGTCACGACCCGCGAGATGGGTTGGATGATCAAGTCCGCAGGCATCGACTTCGTGAATATCCAGCCGGAGACGCCGGACGCTCCTCTGGGCCTGTCCTCCGGCGCCGGCGCCATCTTCGGCGTCACCGGTGGCGTCATGGAAGCGGCCGTCCGCACCGCATATGAACTGTACACGGGCGAGACGCTGATCGACATCGAGATGGCCGACATCCGAGGCTTCAAAGGCGTCAAGGAAGCCAAGATCAACTTGGACGGCAAGGAGCTGCGCCTGGTGGTTGCGCACGGCCTGGGCAATGCCCACAAGGTCATGGAGATGGTCCGCAAGGACCGCAACCGGTTCCATTTCATCGAGGTCATGGGCTGTCCCGGCGGCTGCATCGGCGGCGGCGGCCAGCCCTATGCTACAGTCAACTCCATTCCGCTGGATGAAGAGACGCTCAAATTGCGGGCGCAGGCGCTCTACGATCTGGATCGGTCCAAGACGATCCGTCGAAGCCACGACAACCCGGATGTCCAGCGGCTGTACCGTGAGTATCTTGGCCGGCCGCTCAGCGAGAAATCGCATGAGCTGCTCCACACGCATTACAAGGCGAAGCTGCCCAAGGGCATCGTGTCGCCGGAACTGAAGATCGTTTAGCAGCACGGGCGTCCCGCCCGTGAACAAGAACTCGTCGCATAGGTGCAAACGCCCGTGAATGGCACGGGCAGGATGCCCGTGCTACGATGAAAGCATTGCAGATGACAACAGTTTTGAAGAACAATCAGTCCACCCGCGGGTGGATCCAAGACCGGATCAAGCCGGAGCAGATCGAGAAGTACCTCGACAACGGTCGAGACTTCGTCGACGAGCCCGCGATCGAGCGGGCTCTCGCGGCCAACCAGGGCTGCGACGCTCGACGGGTCCGGGACATCCTGGCCAAGTCTCTCGCCATCGAGACCTTGACGCTGGATGAGACGGCGTGCCTGCTCCATGTCACGGATCCGGAGCTGCTCGCCGAGATGCGGCAGGCCGCCGCGGCGGTCAAGACCAAGGTCTACGACAATCGCATCGTGACCTTCGCGCCGCTGTACCTGAGCAACCTGTGCGTCAACGACTGCGTCTACTGCGGTTTTCGATGCAGCAATCGAAAGGAAACCCGACGGATTCTGTCGCAGGACGAAGTCCGCCGGGAGGCCGAGGTCCTGGCCGGCCAGATCGGCCACAAACGTCTGATCGTGGTCTATGGCGAGCATCCGAAGTCCGGCGTCGACTACATCGCCGAGACGCTGCGGACCCTCTACGACGTGAAGGTCAAGACCAAACGCGGCTGGGGACAGATCCGACGCTGCAACGTCAATGCGGCCCCGCTCCAGATCGAGGAGCTTCGTATCCTCAAGGACGCGGGCATCGGCACGTTCCAGGTGTTCCAGGAGACGTATCACCGCAAGACCTACGAACGACTGCACCCGGGCAATACGATCAAAGGCAACTACCGCTGGCGGCTGTACTGCATGCACCGCGCGATGGAAGCCGGGGTCGACGACGTGGGGATCGCGCCGCTGGTCGGCCTCTATGACTGGAAGTTCGAGGTCATGGCGCTTCTGTGCCACTCGATCGATCTGGAGAAGCAGTTCGGGATCGGGCCGCACACGATCTCCTTCCCGAGACTGGAGCCTGCGCACAACACGCCGTTCGTCGAGGATCTTCCGCACCGAGTCAGTGACGAGGACTTCAAGCGATTGGTGACCGTGATTCGGCTCGCGGTGCCCTACACCGGCATGATCATCACCGCCCGGGAGACCGCACAGCTTCGTCGGGAGACTCTGCCCCTGGGCTGCACGCAGTTGGATGCGTCCAGTCGCATCGGGATTGGCGGGTACGCCGACCGGCCCGACGACCGCCAGCAGGACGACCGACAGCAGTTCATCCTGGGCGACACCCGGTCGCTGGACGAGGTCATCCGCGAGCTGGCCCGGGCCGGCTCGATCACGTCGTTCTGCACCGCCGGCTATCGCTGCGGACGCACCGGGCAGAAGATCATGGGCCTGCTGCGAAGCGGCAAGGAAGGGCAGTTCTGCAAGCTCAACGCGGTCATCACGTTCCGCGAGTGGCTTGACGATTTCGCCAGCCCCGAGACCTTGGCGGTCGGCGAGAAGGTCATCGCCCAGGAGATCGAGCAGGTCAGACAACGGATGCCCGAGGTCTTCGAGACGTTCATGAGCTATTACGAAAAGACCCGGACCGGGCAGAGGGATTTGTACTTCTAGAATTGACGATTGCGCGGTCGCGCAATCCTGTTGAGAAAGGAACCAGGGCTTCACACATGACGAAAACCTCTATTAAGGAAAAGGCGGCGCCGGCAACTCACGAGGAGAAGATGGCGGACCTCCGCGAACACATGGCGCAGATGAAGGCGGGTGAGAACCCTCACTCGCAGTTGATTTCCATCCTGCACAAGGCCCAGGGGCTGTTCGGCTACCTCCCGAGGCCGGTGATGGACGAGATCGCGGAAACGATGGGCGTTCCGACGGCGCACATCTGGGGTGTCGCGACGTTCTACCACTACTTCAAGCTGACGCCGCCGGGACGGTATGAGATCGCGCTGTGCCTGGGGACGGCCTGCTACGTCAAAGGCGCCGCCCAGCTCCTGCAGACCGTGAAGGACGAGCTGAAGATCGACGTCGGCGGTGTGACCGAGGACGGGGTGTTCTCCCTGGCTCCGGCCCGCTGCCTCGGCGCCTGTGGCCTGGCGCCGGTCACGATGATCGGCGACAAGATTCACGGCGAGTTGACGCCCAAGAAGATCGTCCAGATCCTCAAGGACTACCGCAAGCAGGCGGAGAAAGAGAAGTCGTGACCCGTGGCGGCATAGAGAGCGTCGTCGAGCGGATTCACGCGGCCGAGATGCCCGACCGCAGCGATCTGAGTCTTGTTCTGCGCGTCACGGACCCGGTGGAGCTGGAGTGTCTGTTCGGTTTCGCGGACGCGGTTCGGCGGGAGTCGGTCGGCGACGGCGTGCTGCTGCGAGGGATCGTCGAGTTCTCCAACGTCTGTCGCAACACGTGTCTGTACTGCGGCCTGAACCGGCGAAACACGCGCCTGGCGCGGTACCGGCTGACCCAGGATCAGGTGCTGGCCGCCGTCCGGAATATTCACGAGGCCGGCATGAAAACCGTTGTGCTCCAGAGCGGCGAAGAGGATAATCTCGACGCCGATTGGTTGAGAGATGTCATCGCCGAGATCGGACGGTCTCTCGATGCGGCCCTGACGCTCTGTGTCGGCGAGCGCAGCCGCGAGGAGTACCAGGCATGGAAACAGGCGGGCGCAGATCGATATCTGCTCAAGATCGAGACCTCCGATCCCCGGCTCTATGGAGAACTCCATCCCGGCATGAGCTTCGAGAACAGGACAAGGTGCTTGGAGGACCTGGCCGCTCTGGGATACCAGACCGGCAGCGGCAGTCTTGTCGGGTTGCCGGGCCAGACTGTCGAGGGCCTGGCCGGCGACATCCAGTTCTTCAAACGCGGCGGTTTCGATATGATCAGCGTCAGTCCCTTCATCCCCCATTCGCAGACCCCTCTGGCCGACGAACCGGCGGGGGACTTGACCATGACCCTGAAGATGATCGCCCTGACGCGGATCGTCTGCCCGAAGGCCCACATTCCGGCCAGCACCGCGATCGGGTCGCTGCACGGCCGGGACGAGCGGGCGAAAGCCCTGGCGGCCGGCGCCAACGTGGTTATGCCCAATTTCACGCCGGATTCGGTCCGGCGATTGTATGATATCTATCCCGGCAAGGCCGGTTGTGATCTGTCGCCGCGAACGAGCGTCGCGGCCATCGAGCGGATGACCGCCGCGATGGGCCGGTGGGTCGATTACGCCCGGGGCGATGCCATAAGACTGAAAGAGACGCTGGGGTGTGATTCCTCGCAGTCGGTGGCCCCATCGGGCGCCGAACCGGCGAAATCGCAATGCCATAGCATGTACGCGAACTGAAGGAGAAGTGAACGATGTCGAAGAAAGTGTTGATGATTGACGACGATCCGGAATTCGTGGACGCGATCTCGAACCTGCTGGATGCCAAGGGGTACGAGGTCCACACCGCCTCCAATGGCAAGGACGGCGTCGCGAAGGCCAAGGCCGAGAATCCGGACATCATCCTGCTTGACGTCATGATGACCACCAAGAACGAAGGGTTCAACGTTGCCCGCGAGCTGCACGAGGATGCTAAGCTCGCGACGACGCCGATCATCATCATGACGGGCATCCGGCGCGAGATGAACCTGCCGTTCGGTTTCGAGCCGGATGAGACCTGGCTGCCCGTGAAAAAGGTGTTGGAGAAGCCGGTGAAGCCGGAGGTTCTGCTCTCGGCGATCGCGGAGAACATCCGGAAGTCCTGACGGCCCGTGTGCGGAATCGGGCGAGGCGCGTCCCCCGGGGCATCCGGCGCGTCACCGCCTCGCCTGATCCCGTTCGCCTGGCCGGCAGGCGGAGCATCCGTCAAGGGCATTGCTGCCAGGGCGTGACTGCCTGTTTCAGTGTGCGCGTCCCTGAACCACAGTGCGCACGAGCCTGCCGATGCGAACCACGAAGTACACGACTCCCGCCGCACACAAGAGCGTTCTGAGCACATCCAGCATTTCTATTCCTCCCGACCGCCAGAGCAGGTCCTTTCGATCGCGCTGCAACTCCAGGGCTGTCGGCCGAGCGATTCGACACCCTCTGGCGCTTTCAGTCTCCCACGATAGGGTGCCCGCATTAATGGGCGGTTAGGCATGTGTTAAACTTCTGTTAATCGTGACCTATTGCCTCGGACCGCGGTATAATTGCGACAAAAGTGTGCTCCACGCACGGTCTTGGACCCTCGCGCGGGTCTTCGACCGTCTGGAGTCCGGGAAGGAGACGTCCATGGCAAAGGCCGCCATTCTCGTCGTCGACGACGAAGAAGACATTCGTGAACTTGTGGAGCTGAATCTGGATCGCGAGGGGTACAGGGTCCTGACCTGCGAAACCGGCGAACAGGCGTTGGCGGTAGCCCGAGCACAGACGCCGGACCTGATCGTCCTCGATCTGATGCTGCCCGGCATCGACGGGCTGGAAGTCTGCAAGCGACTCAAGGCCAACCCGACTCTGCAGCAAATCCCGGTGGTCATGCTCACCGCCAAGGGGGAGGAGTCGGATATCGTCGCGGGCCTTGAGCTGGGGGCCGACGACTACATCACCAAGCCCTTCAGCGGCAAGGTGCTCGTCGCACGAGTCCGACGGCTCCTGCGCAAGGCGGCCGAGGCCGCGGACGACAAGACCCTCGTCAGAATCCACGGTCTGGTGATCGACCCGGCGCGACATGAGGTTATGCTGAACGACAAGCCGATTTCGTTGACGCTTACGGAGTTCAACATTCTCCATACCCTCGCCCGGCGTCCCGGTCTGGTGTTCACCCGCTACCAGATCGTGGACGCCATCCACGGCGACAACTACCTCGTGACGGATCGCGCCATCGATGTCCAGATTGTCGCCTTGCGGCGCAAGCTCGGTTCCAGCGGCAAGCTCATCGAGACGGTCCGCGGCGTTGGCTATCGATTCAAGGATTGACTCTCATGTTCCGAACGCGACTGATCTGGCAACTGTATCCCTGGTTCCTGGCCGTGACTCTCGTGGCGGTGGTGGCCGTGACGGCCTCCTTCTTCCGCGAGTTTCGCATGTTCCATCGCGACCAGGCTCGCGACGAACTCAAGGCGCTGGCCGGCGTGGCTGCCTCGCAGATTGCCCGGGCTCTCGATGCTGCTCCCGCCGAGGTCGATACGCTGTGCAAGAAGTTCGGGCGGGCCGGCGGCGACCGGCTCCGATTTACCGTCGTGACGTCCGGCGGCCGGGTCCTGGGCGAATCCCACGACGACGCGGCGCAGATGAAGGACCACTCGGATCGGCCGGAGATCCAGGACGCGTTCCGCAAGGGATATGGAGAATCGATTCGTCCCAGTCCGACGCTGGGCAGGGACATGTTGTATGTCGCGGTTCCCGTCGACCCGAACGATCCTTCGCGAGCGGTGATTCGGGTCGCTCTTTCGGTCTATGCGATGGAGGAGATGATCACAAAGACGCGGACCCACATCCTCCTGGCCGGGTTGGTCATTGTGGTCTGTGTGGCGTTGCTGAGCCTGCTGATCTCCCGGCGGATCAGCCAGCCGATTGTCAGCATGCGCCGGATCGCCCAGTCGTTCGCCCGCGGCCGGCTCAATGTCCGCGTCCCCGCCGTGGGGACCACCGAGCTGGACGATCTCGCCAAAGCCCTCAATGAGATGGCGACCCAGCTTGGGGATCGGATTCTGACGATCACCCGGCACCGCAACGAGCTGGAGACGGTTCTTTCCAGCATGATCGAAGGCGTCTTCGCGGTCGATTTCCGCGGGACCGTTGCCAGTATCAACAAAGCGGCGGCCGAGCTGCTCGGCATCGACCCGGCCTGGGCTCAGGGACGCAGCGTCGAGGAGGTGGTCCGCAACGCCGGCCTGCAGCAGTTCGTGCGCGATACGCTCGCCAGCGACAAGCCGACCGAAGGCGATATCTCGTTCCCCGGCGCGGGGGAGCGGTCCTTCCACGTCCAGGGCGCGCGTCTCGTGGACGCGCGGGGGGAGCGGGCGGGCGCGGTGATCGTCCTGAGCGACATGACTCGCATCCGGCGTCTGGAGAACCTCCGTCGCGACTTCGTCGCCAACGTCTCCCACGAGCTCAAGACGCCCGTGACGAGCATCCAGGGTTTTGCCGAGGCCCTTCAGGAAGGCGGCCTGGCCGACCCCGAGCAGATGCGCCGCTACGTGGGGATTATCGTCAAGCACTCCCAGCGTCTGAACGCGATCATCGACGACCTGCTGACCCTGTCCCGTCTCGAAGACGGCAGCGAGCGTCGAGTCATCTCCCTGGAGGATCACAACCTCAAGGACATCCTGCAGGGTGCGATCGAGCTGTCCTCCGTCAAGGCCGAGGACAAACGAATGAAGGTGACCCTGGTCTGTGCGGACGAGGTCCAGTTGCGCGTCAACGCGCCGTTGCTGGAGCAGGCGGTCGTGAACCTCATCGACAACGCGGTCAAGTACAGCGAGCCCGGCACGACCGTCGAGGTCCGCGTCGATTCGCAGCGGGACGAGACTGCGATCCGCGTCACGGACCATGGGTGCGGCATTCCGGCGGAGCATCTGGATCGGATCTTCGAGCGGTTCTACGTGGTGGACAAGAGCCGCAGCCGCAAGCTGGGCGGGACCGGCCTGGGCCTGGCCATCGTCAAGCACATCGCCCAGGTCCACGGCGGGTGCGTCACGGTCGAGAGCACGCCGGGCAAGGGCAGCACCTTCACCCTCCACCTGCCGCGAGGATGATACCGGACCTCTACAGGCCCCAGTCGCTCCCTGCCTTTTCAACAGACGGACCTCGGTTCCCTGTCCGTTATGTCCTCCTCTCAGTACTGAGAATCCAGCCAACTGCCTCATTCTAACCGAAATCTAATGCTCCCTTGATTTGCCCTTAACACGGTCCGG
>DAOQWL010000028.1:0-61617 GCA_035342095.1 Sedimentisphaerales bacterium
GGTTTGGGGACAGGTCCCCAAGAACCACCGAAGTACGCGAAAACCGGATGAGCCAGAGATGTCCCTCTTCGATTTCTCCCTCTCAAATCGTGGACACGCGTCGAGAGTCTCACCTTGGCCATTCTTCAAGGAAATCGAACCAAGAGATTTCCTTGAAGAATACAGGCCCGATCTGCCTTTTTCCAATCCGCTTCACGCTTCACGCCCATCGGGCCGAAGCACCTCGCGGAACGGCAGTTCCACTTCCTTGCTGTCCACCAGGACCACGATGGTCTGACGGTTCTTGCGGACCCGCTCGACGATCCCCTCCCGCCTGAACGGGACGACGTAGACGCTGTCGCCCCGCCGCAGGGAAGCGATGAATTCCGCGTGCCGGCGGGCCAGCGGCGTCCCGTCCGCCAGCTCGGTCACGCGCTCCGCAAGCGTCCTGGCCTTCTGGCTCCAGGCACTCGGGGCGTTCTGCATCTCCAGGGCGAACTCCCCGACGACCTTGCGGATCGCCTGCATGGAATCGTCGATCTCGCGGTCCGCCTGCTTCTGGAGCCGCCGGCCTTCCTCCTCGATCTTGCGAAGCCGCTCAGCGGCCTCCGACCGCACGGTGTGCGCCTCGTCCAGCATGGACTGCGCCTCGGACCGCTTGTGCTCCGCGTCCTCCCGCGTCGCCTGGATCTGGTTGATCAGCTCCGAGGTGCCGTCGGACTCGGTCGCCAGGAGGGCCGTCGCCTGGCCGACCACGTCCTTGGGCATGCCCAGTCGCTTGGCGATCACGATGGCGTTGCTGCTGCCCGGCGTGCCGATCATCAAACGATACGTCGGCTGGAGGGTTTCCGTATCGAACTGGACGGACCCGTTCTGGGCCCGCGGCGTACTGTATGCGAAGGACTTGAGCTGGCCCAGGTGCGTTGTCGCGACGACCTTGCCGCCTCGGTGCATCAGCTTGTCGAGGATGGCGGTCGCCAGCACCGCGCCTTCGATGGGGTCGGTCCCGGCGCCGAGCTCGTCCAGGAGCACGAGCGTCCCTTCGTTGGTCCGTTCGAGGATTTTCACCACCTGGCGCATGTGGGCGGAGAACGTGCTGAGACTCTGCTGGATGCTCTGCTCGTCGCCGATGTCCGCGTAGATCTGGCGAAAGACCGAGACTCGCGACCCGCTGCGGGCCGGGATGTGCAGCCCGCTCTGCGCCATCGCGGCCAGCAGGCCGATGGTCTTGAGCACGACGGTCTTGCCGCCCGTGTTGGGACCGGTGATCAGCAGCAGGTCGAAGTCGTCGCCCAGACGCACGTCGATGGGCACGACCTCGTCGGTCAACTGGCTGACGGGACACGTCTTCTGCCGGCTCGCCAAGTGCAGCAGCAGCGGGTGCCGCGCCTGGCGGAGGTGCAGCGAGGCGCCCGAGCCCAAGTCCGGCGCCGTCATGCCGTAGGCGACGCTGAACCGCGCCTTCGCATACGTCAGATCCACCAGGGCCAGCATCTTGACGCTGTCGAGAATGGCCTCCTGCTGATCGAGGACCATCTTCGTGAGCACCCACAGGATTCGCCCGACCTCCTTCTTCTCTTCGAAGGTGGCGTCCTCCAGCTCGTTGCTCAGCTCGACCAGCTCGTCCGGCTCGACGTACAGGGTCGCACCGGTGTTGGAGCGGTCCAGGACCGTGCCGCGAATGGCGTGGCGAAAGTTGGATTTGACCGCGATCACGGGCCGGCCGTGACGCATCAGGAAGTTCTCGTTCTCGATGGCCTTGCGGATCGCAGGCGACGCGACGATGTTCATGAACCGCTGGTGGATGTGCTCGCTCAACTGTGCGATCTGGCGGCGAATCTCCTTGAGCTTGTCGGAGGCGTCGTCCCGCACGCATTTGTCCCCGCCGATGCAGCGACGGACCTCCTCCACCGTGGACTCGAAGTCGCCGAGCTTGGCGCCCATGGCTCGCAGGTGGTCGCTCTCCGCGGGCTCCAGGTTCGTGAGGAACAGGCGCAACCGGCCGCTGGCGGCCAGCGTGTCCGCGATCTCCAGCAGCTCGACCGGCTCGAAGATGGTCTGCTTCTTGCCGAACTCCTTCAGGATCGGGCGGATGTCCTTCAGGCCCGCCATGGGGACCCGCTCGCCGCGATCCAGCACCTTCACCAGCTCCGTCGTCTCCGCGACGCGACCGGACGCCCAGCGGGCATCGACCGAGGGATACAGCCCGCGGGCCGCGTCCTTGCCCAGATCGCTGGCGGCATAAGACGCCAGGATCGTCCGAATCTCCTCGAACTCGAGCACGTGCAGGGTGTGTTCGTCTATTCTCTTGCCGGCCATTCTCGGTTCTCGATGAACTGGATGAGACTGTAGACGGCCTGGTTGTACGGGACCGCCACGCCGTGCTGCTGAGCCAGACGGATGACCACTCCATTGAGGGCGTCGATCTCCGTCCGTCGGCCCGCGGCGATGTCCTGGAGCATGGACGACTTGTGTCCCGCGGTGTCGGGCACCAGCCTGCGGTAGAACACGTCGAGAAACTCGTCGGGCCGGGTCCAGTGCGTCCGGAAGCCCGCCTGGACCATGACCGCGAACACCTCCTCCACGATCCGGCCCATCAGCATCCGGGTCGACGTCTCCTGGGCCAGCGAACCGTAGGACACGCCGAGAACCGCGCCGAGCGGATTCAACGAGCAGTTGTAGAGCATCTTCGCCCAGAGGTCCTTCTCGATCGAGTCGGTCGTCTCGCAGGGAATGCCGCCCTCGCGAATCGCCCGACCGAGCGGCTCGACCGCCGACGCATCCTGTCCGAACAGACTGCCGAGGTGAATCGCGTCGGCGTGGACCGTGACCTCCACCTCGTTGGGCCGGGGTCTGCGAAAACCCGTGATCACGCGGGCGCTGTAGACCCTGCTCTTGTCGAAATGCTCGCAGAACGCCTCCGCGTTGCCCCAGCCGTTCTGGAAGAGGACGAGCTTCGCCCCCTGGCCGATGCAGGCGCCGTGGTTTGCCAGATCCCCCGCCGCGTGCGAGGAGTCGAACGATTTCGTGCAGATGAGCACGTAGTCGAACTCCGTCGCGTCGATCCGGTCCAACGCCTCGTGACACGTGAACGCATCGGACGGCGCGTGAACCCGCCCGAAGATCCCCGTGCGGGTCAGACCCTCTTTCCGCAGGGCGTTCGTTGTCGGCCCTCTGGCAATGATTTCGACATGGTTCGGCGGGCGGACCAGGCAACTGGCGACTCCCAGCCCCACGGCGCCCCCGCCATAAATCAGTACACGCATATCCTTCGGCTCGCCCCGCGTTGCGGCAGGGACTCAGTCCACTCCCAGTTTCTCCCGGAGGACGTGAAGGTTCATCACGTCCTCCCGATTGTACTCCAGCAGCACCCGCAGCGACTCCAGGTCGTTGTCGTTCACGTAGTTCCACCACAGCCTGACGGCCATATACCCATTCATGTCCGGCAGGCCGCGTGCAATGCCGAGACGACGCTCGACCGCCTTGAGGCCGCCCTTGAAATCCCGTCGCCAGCAGTCGTACATCAGGTCCTTGTGCGAGAAACGACGTCGCAGATCCAGGCCGAGCCTCCGCCGGAGGATGGGCAGATCGAACCGGCTCCCGTTGTACGTGTAGATCTCCTCGACCCCGTCGAGCAGACCGAGGACCGCGTCGGCGCCGATCTGGGCGCCGAACAACTGCCCGAACCGGCTCTGCGTCCCCTGCACGGCGCCCACGCCGACCACCGTCAGGTCCGCATCCCGGCTGCATCCGGTCGTTTCAATATCGAGATATCCGTAGCATTTCACCATGACACCCGCCTTGTGAGCGACCGGACATCGCCCGGTCGGGCATGTGCCCGACAGTCTACCGGCGTCCCCGATGGTTTTCAACCCGAAGGTCCGCGAAGCCTGGGCATCTCCCGCGTGGGGACAACGGATAGGCAAATCCTTAGGGCACCCAGAGTTTAACTGGGTATCCCGTTTGGATTTTCCTCGGGGCGCATTACATTCTATGTAGCAGCAATCTTGAAAACGCAGGCACCTCCGATAATAACGGATCGGAACGCCTCGATTCGGACGCTGCGGATTGGAGGGTGTGTCATGGCGATCCAGAGTCTTTCGGAGCACGTTCTCCTGGTGACCCTGCCGGCCGAGCCGCAGTCCACCGACGACCTCGATAGGGTGATGCGATTGACCCGGGCGAGGTCCGATTGCGATGTGATCGTGGATTTCTCGCTGGCGGAGATCCTGTCGTCGGCCACCCTGTGCAATCTGCTGATCATGGAGCGCCAACTGAGCATGACCGGCCATCAGCTCACGCTGTGCTCGGTCCCCGCCAGCATCATGGGCGTCTTCACCCGCGTAGGTCTGCTCAAGCTGTTCCGATTCGCCGAGGACGAGTTTGCCGCCCTCCAATCCCTGGAACCCGAGAGGCAGGCCGGCGCGTGACTAACACAGCCATTCGTCGATGACCTCATCCGCCGCGGCAGGCATGATGCCCGCGAGCCAGGCCAAGTCGATGATCGTCACTCGCTTGCGGATCTCGTGCATGTGCAGGATGGCCGAGCGAATCCGCTCGCGCGAGCAGCCGAGGTCCGCGAAACCGGTCGCTCCGCCGGCCCGACGGAGCCAGTCGCGAATCGTCCGGGGACCCTTCACCTCGGACCGCAGTCGCGCCCGAAGCTGATCCCAGACGTCGCGCCGGCCGATCTTCTGACGCACGAGGTCCCATCGGGATCTCTTGGCGTCGTACTGCTCCCGAACCGCGGAGGCGACCGACGGCGCGATCCAGAACCCGTCCTCGACCGCCGGCGGCAGGTCGCCGAGAACGGGGCTTTCGAGGGACAGAATCCGCTCGAACAGAGCCGCCGAGAGGATCGTGCCGACGCCGACCTGCCGGCCGTGGAGGTCGTGACTTTCGCCTCGCACCTCGGCCATCATGTCGAGCGTGTGACTGAGGAGGTGCTCGCCGCCGCTGGCGGGGGCGCTGGTGCCGACCAGCGTCATGGCCATGCCGGTCCAGAACAGGGCCTCGAACAGGCCGCGAATCGCCTCCGACTTCCCGTCGCGGATGTCCTCGGGACGGTCCAGGTACAGGGGCTCCAGCTCCGCGACGATGCCGGCGCAGAAACCGCAGTGGTACTCGCCCAGCAGCAGGTGGTTCACGATCCAGTCCCCGTTGCTCTGATGCTTGGCAATGGTGTCTCCGAAACCCGCGGTGGTCATCACGCGAGGGGCCTGCTCGATAACGGCCGGCTCGGCGACCACGGCAGCCGCAGGCCTGGCCTCGAATAACATCTTCACGCCCGCGATGCTCGGCGCGACGTTGGCGCTGGAGTAACCGTTCATGGAGGCCGCCGTCGCGACCACGACGTACGGGATCTTCAGCTCGAAGCTCGACCACTTGCACAGGTCGTTGATGACGCCGCTGCCGACTGCGACCACGACCTGCGGACCGAGCGGACGCAGTCGCTCGATCAACGCCCGGCACGTCACGTCATCGCACACCGGTGGGCGGTCCCCCCGATCGGGCACGATCACCCGATCCACCGCCAGCGCCGCCCGTTCCAGGGCTCTCCGGACCCGGTCCCCGCAGACCTCCCAGGTCCGCACGTCGGCCACGACCGCCGCCCGTTGCGGCCAGGGCTGATCGAGGCTCCGCCGCAAGACCTCCGCCAGCGAATCGACGACGCCCGGCGCATACACCAGTTCACGAATCGGCACGCGGTGCGTCCGGCCGCACCCACACTCGAAGCTCGTTCCCAACAGCTTTGAAAGACCCATGGCGATTTACTATTTCCGATTTACGATTTACTATTGGTCGCACCGGCGCACATGCGCCGGGAGTTTCGATTGTAGCCGAGCCGCTGTGCAACGTAAACCGCGAATCGAGGACAAGAGGATGAATGAGACACTGGACAGACGGGAGTTGCTGAAGGCCGGGGCCGTCGGGATGGCCTCTGCGCTGCTGGGTCCGGCGGCTGGGCGGGCACAGGAACGGGCCAACAGGCCGAACGTGATCTTCGTCTTTGCCGACCAATGGCGGGCCCAAGCGACGGGCTACGCCGGCGATCCGAACGCTCAGACTCCCAACGTGGACCGACTCGCGGAACGAAGCGTCAACTTCGCGAACGCCGTGTCGTGTTGTCCGGTTTGCAGTCCCTATCGCGCCAGCCTGCTGACGGGCCAGTACCCGCTGACTCACGGCGTGTTCCTCAACGACGTCCCGTTGAGGAACGAAGCGGTCTCCCTCGCGGAGGTCTACCGCCAGGCGGGCTACGACACCGCCTATATCGGCAAGTGGCACCTGGACGGCAACCGCCGGAGTGCGTTCATCCCGCGAGAGCGGCGCCAGGGATTCGACTTCTGGAAGGTCCTCGGCTGCACCCACGCCTACAACAACTCGTTCTACTATGGGGACGAGGACGTCAGGCTCAAGTGGGAGGGCTACGACGCAATCGCGCAGACCCGCGAGACCCAGCAGTACATCCGCAGCCACGCAGGCGGGCGGCCCTTCCTGCTCGTGCTGTCCTGGGGCCCGCCTCATGATCCCTACCAGACCGCGCCGCAGGAGTACCGCGACCGGCTCCCGCCCGAGGGCGTCGTCTTGCGACCCAACGTCCCTGAGCAGGACCGGGAAAAGGCCAGACGCGCAGCCGCCGGGTACTACGCCCACATCGCGGCCCTCGACGACTGCGTCGGCGACCTCGTCGAGACGATTCGCCAGGCGGGGATCGAACGGGACACGATCTTCGTCTTCACGTCGGACCATGGGGACCTGCTCTACTCCCATGGCGGTCAGAACAAGCAACAGCCGTATGACGAGTCGATCCGAGTGCCTTTTCTGCTGCGCTATCCCGCCCTGCTGGGCGACAGGGGTGTGACCATCGACACGCCCATCAACTCGCCGGACATCATGCCGACACTGCTCGGCCTCAGTCGCATCGCCGCACCACCGACCGTGGAGGGTACGGATTTCTCCGGCCTCCTGACCGGGGGATCGCCCGCACAGGACAACGCCGCCTTGATCGCGTGCTATGCTCCGTTCGGGCAGTGGACGAGGGCCCGCGGCGGGCGGGAGTACCGCGGCGTGCGAACCCATCGATACACATACGTCCGCGACCTCGACGGTCCCTGGCTGCTCTTCGACAACCAGCAGGACCCGTACCAGCTCGACAACTTATGCGGCCGACCCGAGCACGCCGTCTTGCAGAAGGACTTGGAGGCCCTGCTCGCCGAGCGATTGACGCAGACGAGTGACGCCTTCCTCGGCGCCGCTGACTACATCGGCAAGTGGGGTTACGAGGTGGACGATACGGGAACCGTTCGCTACACGAATTGACCGGCAGAGGATGGCACGTACCGCGTACTACAGTTTCCCGCCGCGGACGATGGAGATCAGCAGCCAGACGCCGAAGACCGCCGCGATCATATAGCCGATCACCCCCATCTGCTGGAGGTTCTCCTGGGCGACCAGCATGCTGGAGCCGATCAGCAGGGCCGCGATAATCAGGGCGAAGCTGATCCGATTGGAGCTCTTGTCCAGCGTCTTGGTCAGCGTCTCGAGGTGCTCGTGCTGCACGCGGACCTGGAACTTGCCCTGTCGGAACTTGCTGAGGATGACGTTCACGTCGTCGGGTAGTCGGGAGGCTAGGTCGCCCGCGTCGAGCATCATCTGGCGCATCTGTTGCATCAGGCGTTTGGGCTCGAAGTCACGCAGGCTCGCCCGCTGGGCGTAGGGTTTGAGCACCTCCGTCAGATTGAAGTCAGGATCGAGCGAGTGGGCGAACGACTCGATCGTCGCCATGCTCTTGAGCATGAGCGTGAACTGGGCGGGCGGGCGGACGTAGTTCGAGCGAAGCAGGTCGAAGATCTGCGACACCGCGGGACCGAACGGAATGCTCTTGAGCGGAAGATCGCGATAAGTGTCGACGAGCTGCTCCATGCCCGCCGTCAGCCGCGACAGGTCCGTCTTCTCGTGCACCATGTCCTGGCGATCCAGCGTCCGGACGACCCGCGCCGGCTCGTTCTCGACCACCGCGAGAATGATCTCGTTGAACAGCCTGCGGTCGAGAGAGGACAGCCGCGAGACCTGCCCGAAGTCGATGGGCGCCAGCACGTCGCCCGGCAGCAGGAAGAAATTCCCGGGATGAGGGTCCGCGTGAAAGAACCCCAGATCGAAGATCTGGTGCAGCACGAACTGGGCGCCGCGACGCGCGATCAGCACGGGATCGAGTCCCTGCTCCCGCAAGGCCGCGGGATCGCCCGGCTTGATCCCGTCGATGTACTCCATCGTGAGGATCCCCGCCGTGCAGTAGTCCTCGTAGATCCGTGCGATGTGGATGGTCGGGTCGTTCGCGAAACTCTTGAGGAATCGCGTCTGGTTGCGGCGCTCGTTGGCCAGGTCCGTCTCTTTGGACACCGCCTCCGCGAACTCGCGAACCATCTGGCGGGGGTCGATGGTCTCATGCTCGAACAGCGTGACCTTGAGAATGGCCGCCAGCTCTTCGAGCACCTCGCACTCCGCCTGAATGATCTGGACGATGCCCGGCCGGCGGACCTTGACGACGACGGAGTCCCCTTCCCGCGTCGTCGCCCGATGAACCTGGGCGATGCTCCCGGCCGCCAGTGGCGACGCATCGAAGCTGGCGAACACCTCCTCCAGCTTGCCGCCCAACTGGGCCTCGACTTCGATGCGGATTCGCTCGAACAGTTCCGGCTTGACCTGGTCCTGCAAGCGTCCAAGCTCGTGGACGTATTCCAGCGGAATGAGGTCGGGACGCGTGCTGAGCAACTGCCCGAACTTGATGAAAGTGGGACCCATCTCCTCCAGCGCCAGGCGGAACCGCTCGGGACGGGTCCGCCCTTCCGCGATCCGCTTGATCCGCACCGGCGCGATCCGCTCGCCCAGGCGGACGAGCACGCGGGACCGCAGCGCATCCGCCACTTCCTCCAGGCCGTACTTCATCAAGACCCCGACGATGTGACGGTATCGACGCAGTCGCTGGAGCCGACTCTTGAACCGGAAGCCCCACGGACTCAAGGGCGACTACTCCGTGCCGCACTTGGTCAGTAGGTCGTCGATCTTGCGTTCGAGTCGCTCGACGTCTTCCTTGCTCGCCAGGTGCAGGCCGTTGACGGTCTGGCGAACCTGGTCGCCGACCAGCTTCTGGAGTTCCGCCTTGGTCCGCTCGGCGCCGTCCATCACGTCCTTGACGAACCCGCTGCGGGTCTCTTTCATGGCCTGGCCCTTGTTGACGTACTCGTCGAACATCTTCTCGGCGCGTTCGCGGGTCATGGTCAGAGCGCCCAGGCCGGCCATCATCAGTTTGTCGAACGTCTCGAACATGGTGTCACCTCCATTCAAGTGTCTGTCCCATCGCATCGGCTGAAGAGTCCGCACCGGCGAACGCATCCCCCGTCGCCGTCCTGCGGCCTTCCCCACAACCATCCATAGTAAGCTGACCCAGCAGCCCATGACAAGAGGAAAACACACAGGACAATCGCGAGTGTCTGTGCAGACTTCCGGGCACATCGTTGGGTGGCACGGGCAAACTTGTTTGCCCGTGGAATCTCGAAGGAGCCGACGCGGCCGAAACAGCACCGTCAAACAAGTTTGGCGGTGGCACCCGACTCCCAGGATATCTTCACACACAATCGCGCGGGGTCTGTGAAAACACACTAGCCATCGGGTGGTCATGGCGAGCGACCGCCTGCTCGTTGTGTGCCCGTAAGAGCCTGCTCTGAGCTTGTCGCAGGGGCATATCGTAGCACGGGCATCTTGCCCGTCAGCAGCATGGGCGCGAGCGCCCATGAATCCTACTCTTATACACGGGCAGGATGCCCGTGCTACTCATGGGCGAGACGCCCATGCTACGGATAACGCCTCACGGCGTCACTACAAACGGACTGCCTGTGCACAGGACGAATCCCAAGCGGAGAGGCTCCGACGCCCGAGAGATCGCGCAGACACGCCGCCTGGACCGTGACCAAAGACCCCGCCAGCCGCACCGGAATTGTCATGCTGAACAAAATGAAGCACCCGGGCAACGGATGCCAATGCACCCCGGTCTCTCGCCTGTCGCTGCGGTTACCATCTTGGGGTAGTGTTCGACGATCCGGACCCGTCGCTCTCGTCGGTCGCAAGCTCTCTGGCGTCCTGGAGCCAGTGGGAGGCCAGGATACTCAGGTCCGCCCAGTCCACCTTCCCATCGCCATTGATATCGCCTGCAATGATCGTGTCGCTGACCGGCTCGCCGAAATAGGATTTGCTCGCTTCAGTAGTCCCGCCGTAGGCGCCCATGTTGATTCGCCCGCCGTTCGGGAATGGCTCATCGCCGATGGGACTGTTCGGATCGCCTGCGTCGATGCAGGGACTGGTCACGTCGTCTTGGACCCAACTCCCGCTCGCAGAAGCCCACCGTCCCGCCTGGCTCCTCAGATGGTAGTCTCCTTCGACAAAGAAGTCGTCGTTCAGATCGTCCGGCGTCCCGTTCGGATCGCAGTATTCAGGGTCAGCGAAGAGCGGATCAAGGTCGATGTTCCCCTCGCCCGGCTGGCCGCCTTGGACATCACTGTATGCCACTTCTACCGACGCACCGCCTGCGGCACCGATTTCCTCGCCGCCATCCCACAGAATCGTGTTGATGATCGAGAGGTCCGCCTTGGCACCGGCATAGCACGCACTGCCAGTCGGTGCCATATTGGCGGAGAAGGTACAAGAGGTCATCGTCGTTCCTGTTCCATCGAAGTAGACAGCACCACCTGCGTCCTCTGCAACATTCCTTATGAAGCGACAGTTCAGGATATTCTCGCTGCATTTGCTGTATATGGCACCGCCAATCTCGGCTGTATTACCCACAAAGATGCAGTTCTCTATAATGGTCGGACCTTGTCCCCTGATATTGATCGCGCCTCCAGTGCCCCGTATCTCCGTGCCAACGCCCGGGGCACAGTTGCTCGCAAACACACATCTTTTGACAACAAATCCATCGGCCTCTGGGTGTGTGGCACGACCCAAAAGGGCGGCTATGGCACCTCCGCCTGCCCCATTGGCATTCCAAACGAACAGACAACTGATCAGTTCCGGCTCTATGCCCGCATGCAAGCAGACCCCAGCGCCGCGATTGCCTGTGAAGGTGCAATTCCTTACGGATGGACGACATGGCCTGATATTCTCGGGCAAATACATCGCAGCGCCGGTCGCAAATCTGACCGTGAATCCATCAAGCACCGTAGTCCTGCTGCACGATTCTGCCGTCACGACGTAACGGGAGTTCTCGCTGCGTGTGGGTTCGTTCAGCAGATCACACGGGTCAGGAACGGGCGTATCGTCTCCGGCCAAATCACCGCAGAGCATGCTCTCGTATACGCTAATACTTCTGGCGTTGGGATCAGGCGTGCCGAGACCGGCAAAGCCACCCCTGATGGCGACGCCATCAAGCAGGCAGAAGCCTGCATTTCGATCTCCAGTCCCATCCGGATGAGCCGAACTTCGATCCGGCGTATAGACTCCCTGCGCCACACGAATCTCGACGGCCTCGCCGGCCGTTTTCGCGTTAGTCAAGGCGTCATGGAGGAATCGATACGCCGTAGTCCAGGAAGTGCCGTCGCCTCCCGTCGGCGCATCGTCATCGACATAGATCACCTTCGCCCAAGTCCCGCCCGCCGCCTGCAGGCAAACGACTGCCGCGAGACTGAATACTGCTGTTTTCGCCTTTATGCTCCGCTCCTTTGGATGAATGGATAATGACCGAATGCGACGGATGCGTCGCACAAGACACGTGCGTGTCGGTCGAAGGGGGCGAGTATGAAAGGCACTGCAAACGCTACGTTATGATGACGACCAAGTATATGAAAGACATCCGGCCCACCTTCGGCTCTCGTCTTCTATCTCCCCTATTGTACCGCCGAGCAGGGTAAGAGACAAGAGGGATTTTGGCCACAGATGAACACAGATGGAGTGCCCCAGAACCGCCCCCTTCGAGGGACGCAGTGGGCCCCAGGCTGACGCCTGCCTTGCCCGCGACGGGCAAGGGTGTGCCCCGCCGGGGGACTTGGGTCCAAGCGAGCCGGGACCAGCCCGCCCCCCCCCCCGTCTGGCCCACAGGCCTGCTGCTCGGGTTGAGAATCAGCATTGCTTGTTCTTGAGAAGGATAAGAGGGCGATCTCGAAACAAGTCTGAGCCGGTCGCTTGTGGGCGAGGAGGGTCCGGCGTTCAAGCTCGCTTGATAAGCCGGACCCGGACGAAGACCATCCCGGCAGCCCCTGCCGGGACACGCGAAGCGTGCTTGGCGACCGGCGGCCCCACGTACCGCAACCCCTCTCACGATCCCAGCGACAACCATCTGTGTGAATCTGTGGCTAATTCACTACCTGCTCGATTTTGAACCACTTCCGTCAATCGCCAGTATAAGGAGGGAAAAGAGCCGATACAGAGAAGTAGCTTCCAGACAGGAGTGACAATGGCTTGTCGCAAACCGAAGGTGGTCGTGATCGGCGCGGGAGCGGTTGGGACGACCTATATGTACGCTCTCCTCCAGACGGGGATGGCCGAGGAGATCGCGCTGATCGACCTCGACACGAACCGCGTGGAAGGCGAGATCATGGACCTCTCGCACGGGCTGCCCTTCCTGGCGCCGGTGAGGATCAAGGCAGGGACGTATGAAGACTGCGCCGACGCGTCGCTGATCGTCATCACCGCAGGCGCCAAGCAGGCCCCGGGACAGTCGCGCGCGGACCTCATCCGCGTGAACGCAGGGATCGTCCGCGCCATCTGCACGCAGATCGCACAACAGGCAAGCGACGCTGTCGTCCTGATGGTGACCAATCCGGTCGATACCCTGACGCACGTCGCACTCGAGTCGCTGGGCTGGCCGCGACAGCGGGTGATCGGGTCTGGCACCGTTCTCGACAGCGCCCGATTCAAGTACATGCTCAGCCGGCACTGCGGGATCGACGCTCGCAACGTACACGCCTACATCATCGGCGAGCACGGGGACAGCGAGGTCGCGGCGTGGAGCCTGTCCCATATCGGCGGCGTGGCCATTTCGGACTACTGCCGGATCTGCGGTGTCTGCAACAGCGGACAGTATCACAAGCAGATCGCCGAGCAGGTCCGCGATTCCGCCTACCACATCATCGATTACAAAGGCTCGACGTACTATGGGATCGGCCTGTCGCTCGTCCGCATCACCGGCGCGGTCCTGCGGAACGAGAACAGCGTCCTGACGGTCTCCAGCCTGCTGAAGGGCGAGTACGGAATCCACGACGTGTGCCTGAGCGTTCCGTGCGTGGTCGGCGAGCACGGCGTGGTCCGGATCATCGACGCCAAGCTCGCACCCGAGGAGCAGGAGTCGCTCCAGCGATCCGCGGAGGCCATCGCGAAGAACCGCCCATAATGAAGAGTTTAACTCCGAAATCCGAAACAAGCACAAAGGACCGAAATCCGAAATCGGAAACGGGGTTCCGTCGGCAACGACGAAATCGTCATGCTGAACGAAGTGAAGCATCTGGGCCCCGTAGGAGACGTGGCATCCGAAGTCGATACGCATCTTCCACTCCCAGGCCAGGTCCTTCGCGTTGCTCAGGATGACAGAATTGGTCCAGTACTCTGCTGAGAGTGGAGTCACGACGCAGCAGAAAGACGGGCTACACCCACGGAATCGCCCAATCCCCCGCAACGGGAGGGGCGACGGGGCACAGTCCGTGCCCTCCCGCCACTTTCCCGCAGGGCATCCGCTGATTCGCTCCCCATTGTCGAGGAACTTGACAGGCCGCAAGCAGATCAATATTCTCACTCACGTGAAGCCGGAGAGAGGAGGCTTCTCAGGAGCCCGCCGAGGTTGGGTGAACAGAAACGCTGCACCACCAATCGGAGCGACAACATGAACGATTGCCAGATCATTGACACCGATGCCGACAACATCGACGGTTGTGGCGTCTGCCGCTACAAGAGCGGCAAGAACGAGGGACGTCGTCGCAAGCTGGATTGGCTCAAGAAGCACTACGCGGAAGGCCTGAGGTTCAAGGTGCTCCGCTCGCGCGAATTCGGCGATATCGGGATGATCGAGTATGCCCCCGGCCGTCATGCGTGGAGACCCGTCGAGGCGGAGGGTTACCTTGTCATCCATTGCTTGATGGTCCACAGCGAACACACGGGCAAAGGGCTTGGGTCCCTCCTCCTGGATCGCTGTCTGAAGGACGCGAAGAGGAGCAAGTGCCGGGGGGTCGCCGTAGTGACCAGTTCCGACAGTTTCATGGCGGGAAGCGATTTGTTCCTCAAGGCGGGTTTTGTCTCGGTGGACCGCATCCCTCCCTACGAGTTGCTCGTCAAGAAGCTCCAGAAAGCAGCCCCCGATCCTCGTTTCATCGTCGACAGGGAGCGACTATTGAAGAGGTACAGGAAGGGCCTGACGATCCTGGCTGCCGATCAGTGCCCGATGATTGCGAAGTGCGTAAAGGACATTGCGGAGGCGTCCAGATCGCTCGGGCTGAAGACGAGAGTGGTTCGAATCGGGAACGCCAAGGAATCAAGGGAGCTCCCAACGCCCTACGGCGTATTCAGCATCGTCCATGATGGAAAGCTGATTGCCGAGCGCCCGATCAGTGCAACGCGATTCAGGAACATCATGCGCGCGAATGCATCTCTTCGGGGCCACGGAAGATAACACATCACGGCGTCACTACAAACGAAGAGAAGACAACGCCTTGCGGCGTCGCGGCGAACGCGGCGGATGGGAATCATGGGCGGGACACCCATGCTGCTCACGGGCAAGATGCCCGTGCTGCGAAAACGCCTCACGACGCCACTGCGAACGACGAGAGACGAGCGACGCGATCTCCGGCCGAAACGCTTCACGCTGCACCCTTCACGCTTCACGATCCATCGTGCGAAACGAACCCAATTCGGGAAGGAGGACCCGCCCGCCCGGCGTGGGAAGGTCGGGCGTGACCCGTCAACAGACATAAGAGAGCGGTGAGTCGGCCGTCCTACCGGATGCCGGCGGGGTCCGTGACGCGGATCTCGTCGAACCAGAACTGCATCCCGACGAAGTCGTGGTACTCGGAGACGATCTCGAACCGGTCGACGGCCGACCAGTCGAAAGCCCCTCTCGGATTGAACCAGGCGTTGTCCCACGCGCCGCGATCTTTGAAATCTGAAAGTGGAATCTGCACGCGATGCCATTGGCCGTCCCAGGGGGCGACGCTGTGGTCGATAGCCGTGCCCATCCGCCAGGGGTGGTCCGCGGGGTCGTCGGTCTTCGTGTCGAGGAATCGAAGCTCGATCTTCGCGGTCGGCGTGTCGCCTCGCACCCAGAGATCCAGGGCGCTGCCATGCTGCACGAGGAACGTGAGGTCCTTATCGGGCCGGAGGTTGAAACCGAGGGCGTTGTACCGAGCGAGCCCGGTGCAGTAAATGCAGTACGCCCCCTCGGCGGGATCGAGATCCCAGAAGTAGTCCACGGTCCCCTGGGTCGTGTAGCCGGAATTGGAGACGCCCGGCGCGACGAAGTCCGCGTAGAGGTCAAAGCCCGCGACGTCCGGCGCGAAGACGAACGGCGTCTGCTCCGGCGCGGTCAGGCCGAGCGCCTCGACCATCGGCACGTTCAGGTCGTGCTCGAACAGCTCGTTCGACCCGGCGTGGAACAGGCCGAAGCCGCCCTGGTAATCCCAGATCGTCCAGGCGATCCCCTTCTCTTCGAGGTACTCGCGGACGACCTGGTACCAATAGACCCGCTGGTCCTGGTCGCTGTTCTTGCGGTAGACGCCGAGCTCGCCGCAGAAGATGGGGACCTTCTTCTGATCGCGGAACGCGACCGCGATGTCGATCAGCTCCTTGACGCGCGCCACGGTCCCGCTGCTCGGATATGAGGCCAGGCCGCTCTCGATCCAGGTGCCCTTCAGTTCGTCCGGGCAGGCGGGCATGGGACCCGCGCCGTAGGGAAACGGCACGCCCGCCAGCGGTTCCATGGACGGGTCCGTCCAACTGGCGCCCTGGTGGGTGAACATGAACGGGTCGTAGAAGTGAAAGGAGTAGATCAGGTTGCCGCCCGTCCGATAGACGGGCACGTACCTGAGGTTGTTGTAGCTGCCCCAGCCGGCGCCGGTGACGACGATCGTGTGCGTAGGGTCGACCGCGCGAATGGCGGCGATCACCTTCTCCTGGATCTTGACCCACGTGGCGTCCTCGATCCCGTGCGGCTCGTTGAGCACCTCATAGTAGAGATAGGCCGAGCGGTCCTTGTAGTGCTCCGCCATCTGGGTCCAGATCGGCACGAGGACCTCGCCGACGTCGTCCGACGTGCTGGCGTCCACGTCGAACGTGTGGTTGTCCAGGATCAGGTGCAGCTCCAGCTCCTCGCACCAATCGACGATCTGGTCGAGGAAGCAGAAGAACAGCGGATCGACGGTGTAGGCGGGCGCCCCGTCCGTCATGAAGTGCAGGTTGATGGGCAGGCGGATCACGTCGCAGCCCAGGCTCTTGATGTTGACGAGGTCCTGCTTCGTGAACGAGGTGAACTGGATCTCGCGGGGACTGCCGGCCTGGAGCCAGCCGGTCAGGTTCACGCCGCGATGGAAGGGAGTCTCGACGCCCGCAGCGGCCGCCGGAACGAGAGGGTCCAGACCCAACATGCAGACGACACCGACCAGAGCAAGGAACATCGCACGATGAAACCGCATACTTGGCACTCCTCCAAATCCAGACCCAATGGAGCCTTCTGCCGTCATTATAGCAGACGAAGCCCTCGTTTCGAGGTGCGAACCGCCCTTTTTTTTCCGTTGACAGGCCGGGCGGCGGGCCCTAGAATTCCTTTGTCGGGTGTCAGTCGCGGCTGTAGCTCAATGGTAGAGTGCTACCTTCCCAAGGTAGATGTTGTGGGTTCGAATCCCATCAGCCGCTGTGGCAATAGGTGCGGGAATTGGCTCATTCACGCGCGACGCGCCTCACGGGCTAAGGATCCCAATGAGCTTTTCAATTACCTGCATCAGTTTCTCCTTCCTCACCTCCCCTACGCGGTAGAGCACGATGTGGGTGTCCGCAGTAAAGAGACGGTTGGGGCGGATGTTGCTTGGCTGCTTGAGGCTCCCCGAAGAGAAGTCGGAGTCGTCAAGCGGAATGGCGTAGCTATCCTTGATTCTCCGACTTGTCAGTTGACAGAGAATAGCATCGTCACCTTCGAGAGCGGCAACCACCAGAGCCGGTCGGCGTTTGGACTGGCTCAGATCGGAGAAAGGAAATGGTATGACGACGACGTCCCCTTTCACAAATCTCGCCACGCCCGATCCTCCTCCGGCTTGAGCCAGTCCCTGGACAAGGCGGACTCGCTCATCATGGCAGGCTCCATCTTCTCTCGGGCAATCCTCGCCTTCAGAAAACAGACAAAATCGAGCACCTCGGCAAGAAGAGGTTCAGGGACCTGTTCGATCTCGTTGATGAGCAATTCCTTCGTCGTCATTGTGCTGCACCTCATTTCTTCCTCCATCTTACCCATTTGGGCCAGAGAAGTCAACCATCGCGGAGGAGGCAACGTGCAGACCGTGCCGACGCCTTGGCGGTCGCGAAGGGCGTGCATGACCAGGCCGTCCGACGCACTGGATGGACAAAACACCGGGGCCCACACCGTGTGGGTGCGGGCCCCGGAAAGACATCGAATCCCATCGATCCACGCCTTCGGCGCGATCTCCTGTGCCCGCCCGACCTTCCCGTACAGCGAAGATCAGCACCGACACAGGTCCTCCTGGTCACAGTTCAGGAGCGACGTAGTCTCCTTCGTAGAATCGCACGCAATCCAGCCAGAAGGTGCCGGCGGCATAGCCGACGTGGAACGTGACGGAGACCGGCGTGACGGTCGAAGTCATTTCGGGCGTCGTCGTGGTGTACTCCGCCCACTCCGTCGTCATGGTGAAGGTGTGCTCGCCATATCCGGTGTACGACCCGCCGTCCTGTTCCGGCTTGAAGTTGATCTGGCGGGTGCCCTGGTCGCACTTGCAGAACGCCGACAGGGTATACTTCTTGCCCGCTTCGAGGACGTGCGGCGAGTGCTTGAGGCCCGACTCCCAGAAATTGGCGGGTTTGCTCGGGACCGTCACTTCCATGCAGTAGCTGCCCTCCGCCGGGTCGGTCTGAACGGCCGTGATGGTGGCGCCGTACGCGCTCCAGGGATCGACGACGCCGGTTTCGAAGTCGCCGTTGGCGAGCAGGTTCTCGTAGACCTGCTCCACGACGCGGCCCACCCGGATGTCGTCGATGTAGATCCATCCGGAGTCGCCCGCAACCGGGTTGGCGGGGTTGCCCACGCCGACGTACAGCCTCTTGACCTTGGCGGGATTCACGCCGCTGAAGTCGGCCAGCGGGATCCTCACCTCGACCCAGTCGCTCGCGGTCACGACATCCGCCCGGCTCACCGTGGCGCTCTTGTTGGCGCTGTCCTGGAGCGTGACGAAGAAGTTCTCCGGGCTGTTGTGCATGGAGGAGCTGATGGCCGCGCCCTGCCAGGAGCCGGTGGCGCCGGTGGCGGCGATGTTGTCGAACTCGTAGGTCCGATTCACGCCGGCCTCGTGCGATGTCACCGCGAAACCGATGTAGATCGGCGCCGTCATGGTCGGCGTCGTCACGCCCATCGACTTCCAGTCCTTGCCGTCGGCGGACACGTAGGCGGCAATCTGGCCGGATGTCATCGAGATCTTGACCCAGTACGGAACCGTGACGGCCGTGGCCAGCTCGACGCTCGTCGTGTCGCCGTCGGTTTCATTCCGGTACTGGAAGGCGGCGCCGTTGCCGCCGCCGCCGGTCATGACGACCATAGCGTGGGCCGAGCCGCCGTCGAGGCTGTCGCGAATCATGACGCCGCCCTTGGCCCAGGTGTTCGACCCGGTGCCGTTGCTGGCGACCCGCGCGACCAGGGAGCCGTCGCCGGCGAGGGTCTTGTAGACAAAGGTGAACTCGTCGGAGTAGTCCTCGATGTCCGCACCGGCGCCGGTGACGGTCATCTTGCCGCCGGTTTCGGAAACGGCGACCTCTCCCACCGCCGGATACCCGCGGACGTACAGGACCAGATCGGTCACGCCCTTGACCGTCCAATCCGCAGCGGGCGAGAACTCCCGATACGCCTGGCTGAAGTAGGCGGAATACGACGCGCCGGTGTTGTCATAGAAGAACGGCATCGACTGATTGCCGCCGTGGACGATGGTCCTCTCGCCAAAGGTCCCCTCGACGGCCTCCAGATAGCCCACAGTCGAACCGTTGTCCTTGGTGGTGTAGCCGTCGATCCAGGTGTCGTAGATGCGGTTCTCGTCGTCGTCGTAGCTCTCGAAGTCATCGACGACGAAGTGATCCGTCGTGGTGAAGCTCCAGACGTCGCCCACGCGGACGGCGGGGTCGGCAGCCTCGTTGATCTCATCCACGCGCCAGTAGTAGACCGTGCCGTACGCGAGATCCGCGAGCTGGTAGCTGGTGGTCGTCACAGCGGAAGCGGAGGCCGTCCCATCGATCACCGCCTGCTCGTCGGTGCCGAAGTAGACTTTGTGCGAGACGGCTTCCCGTCCGGGACGCCAGCTCAGGGTCGGCGACAGAGACACGTCGTCGTCGCCGTCCGCCGGCGACGGCGCGCGGGCCACCACCGGCTCCTGGTAGAACCGGACCTCGCTCAGGCCGTACTGCTTGAGGCCCACGGTGCTCCAGTTGCTGTTGGCCGTCAGACGGACGTACTGGGCCATGACCCCGCCGAAGTCCACGGTCGTGTTGTGGGCGTAGCCGGTCTGGGCGGACGCCTTGGCGAACTCCACGTCGCTCAGCACGGTCCAGGTCGTCCCGTCCAGGGAGTACTCGATGGTGACATCCTTGAATCCGTAGCCGAGCACCAGCTCGAACTCGACGTTGTAGTTCCAGACCCACATCTCGTCGAGCTTGTAGGCCCGGTCGAACTTGTACTGAATCCAGGCCGGCAGCGTTCCGGCGGCGCTGGTGAGCCACATATCGGTGCTGGCCGTGCCGTGCAGGTCGTCGGCCAGCCCGGATCCATTCACCGTGTTGGCCGGCCCCGTCGTGGCCTTGTCCGAACTGGACGCGGTCGCGATGATGTTCTCGATCGGATAGGTAAACGGCTCGGACGTAAAGCTCCACACGGCGCCCTTGAAGGTGGCAGGAGCCGCGGGGGCGTTCACTTCATCGACGCGCCAGTAGTAGGTCTGGCCGAATCCGAGCGGGCCCTCCGGATCGAAGGTCGTTTCGCGCTGGCCCGCACTGACGAGCACGCCCGCCGTGCCGGTCGTAGCGTCGTTCACGTCGTCGAAGCTCGTCCCGAAATACACGTCGTGGGTTTGGGCATAGGGACCCGCGCTCCAACCCAAGACCACCTCGCGCGGCACGTCCGTCGCGCCGTCCTCGGGACGGGGATCTGTCGCGGTGAAGACCTTCACGAACTCCGGAGGCACGTAGTCGCCCTCGAAGAGCCGGATGCCGTCGATCCAGAAATCGCCCTTCGCAAACCCGAAGTGGAACGTCGGGCTGGCGGGACGCACGTCGGCGGTCATGACGGCCGTGGTTGTGTAGTACTCCGCCCATTCGTCGGTGATCGTGGCGACCAGTTCGTTGTAGCCCGTCCACGGATCGGCCTGCAACTCCGGCTTCAGCCGAACCTGGAGCGTCCCGGATTTGGACTTCATGAAGCAGGCGAACGTGTACTTCTTGCCCTTTTGGAAGGTGTGACTGTTCTCCGTCATACCCATGTCCCAACTGTTGGCGCCTGCCGTGGCAACCTGGATGTGCAGGCAGTACTTGCCCTCGATCGGCGCCTCCGGGACATCGGCGCCGGCGCACTCCGTCACCACGGTAGCCGTCACAGTCCCGTACGTGGCATAGGGTGCGATCACACCGCTTTCAAAACCGCCGTTGGTCATCTGATTCACCCCCTCCTGTCCCTGTCCCGGCCCCGCCGTCAGCAGGCCGATCAGCAGAACCCCTATCCACAATGCTCGATGTCTCATACTGTTCGCTCCTTACTTAGTGACCGTTTCTCGACCCTAAGACATACTGCACGAACGGAGGCGCCCCGACGACGCGTCGGAGTCCCTCGGAAATCCACCTACAATGACACCAGGGATGCATCGACGCCCGGACCGCTTCCCCTGCAATACGACCCCGGCCGACGACACGAAGCACCCCAGGAAATTCCCCCGTCCCGTAAGATCTGCGTGCCCAGCATCATAACACCCACCTGCGTCACCACCCTGGTCAGTTCTGGCCTGGCCGCCGCTGCCGGCCGCGTTCCTCGACCGCGCAACAGCCATTTTATCGGACACTCCAGCAAGGACCTATATTATGCAGCGTCGCACCGAATGTCAAGCCCAAACGTTCCTTGCCCCTCACGCGGATGCACGGAGACCCTGGATTGTCATTCCCGCGAAGCCGTTCATGGGCCTTTGGCCCACCCGAAGGGGATGGAAGTAGTGGCGGTTCGCCAGGTTACACATAAGTCTTGTTCAGTACACGACTTGGCGTGTTTGATTCCGTTGTCCGTCCGTCTATTTCCAGAGGAGGGCGCAATAGCACCCCTCGAACCGGGCGTAAGAAAGATCTTTGGGGCCCGGCCCCGAGGCATCCTTCTTGCATCGACACGACGGCAACGATCCGAGCCTGCACCACTTTGCGAATTCGTGTGATTTCCGCGTAGACGGCGCGGCGTGCAGGGTTATGATTGGCGTTCAGCAGTCCGATCTCGGGACGTGAACAGCCCAATACAATCAGGAGCTTCGTATGACGGCAATGACGCGGACGCAAATCATCGTGACGGCCCTCATGGCGGGATTGGCCATGTCCGCCGTGCTGGCGGCACAGGAGAGCAAGACAGCGCAGCTCACCATTCAGGCCGACCAGGGCAAAGAGACCATCAACCGCAATATCTACGGGCACTTCGCCGAGCACCTGGGCCACTGCATCTACGGCGGCATCTGGGTCGGCGAGGACAGCGACATCCCCAACACGCGGGGCATCCGCAACGACGTGGTCGGGGCCCTCCGCCAGATCAAGATCCCGGTGCTCCGCTGGCCCGGCGGATGCTTCGCCGACGAGTACCATTGGAAGGACGGCATCGGGCCGCGTGAGCAGCGCCCGACCATGGTCAACACCCACTGGGGCGGCGTCACCGAGAACAACCATTTCGGCACGCACGAGTTCCTCGATCTGTGCGAGCAGTTGGGCTGCGAGCCCTACATCTGCGGCAACCTCGGCAGCGGGACCATCGAGGAGATGGCCGACTGGGTCGAGTACATCACCTTCGACGGCAAGAGCCCAATGGCGGACCTGCGTCGCAAGAACGGACGCGAGCAGCCGTGGAAGCTGACCTACTTCGGCGTCGGCAACGAGAACTGGGGTTGCGGCGGCAGCATGAGACCCGAATACTACGCGGACCAGTACCGGCGCTACCAGACCTACGTGAAGAGCTTCAGCGGCAATCGCATCTTCAAGATCGCCTGCGGCCCCAACGGCGCCAACTACGACTGGACCGAGGTCCTGATGAGCCAGCTCGGCGGCCGGCGGCCCATGATGCACGGCCTGGCCCCCCATTACTACTGCGGCACCGGCCGACGCAGCCGATCCGCCACCGAGTTCACCGAGATCGACTGGTTCTGGAACCTCCGCGGCGCGCTGCGGATCGAGGAGATCCTCGGCGGCCATGAGAAGATCATGGACAAGTACGACCCGGACAAGCGGGTCGCGATCATCTTCGACGAGTGGGGCGCCTGGCACGCGGTCGAGCCCGGGACGAATCCGGGATTCCTCTATCAGCAGAACTCGCTTCGCGACGCGATGGTCGCCGGGCTGACGCTGAACATCTTCAACAATCACTGCGCCCGCGTCCGAATGTCCAACATCGCCCAGACCGTCAACGTCCTGCAGGCGATGGTCCTGACGGACGGTCCGAAGATGATCCTGACGCCGACGTACTGGGTGTACTACCTCTACACGGTGCATCACGACGCGACGCTGCTGCCGACGGAACTGGGCGGGCCGGAGTATGCGTTCGAGGGCGACCAGGTCCCCGCGATGAACGTGTCCGCGTCCCGAGATCGGTCGGGCAAGATCCACGTGTCCCTCGTGAACATCGATCCGCACAACGCGGTCGAGGTCACCGCGAAGGTCCAGGGCGCTGCGCCGAAGCAGATCAGCGGACAGGTCCTCACCGCCGCCCAGATCAACTCGCACAACACGTTCGAGAAGCCGGCCGTGGTCGAGCCGGCCGCGTTCACCGATGCGAAGGTCACGGACACCGGCTTCACCGCCAGGCTGCCCGCCAAGTCCGTGGTCGTGCTGCAGTTGGAATAACCAGGGCGGCTGCAAAGCCGCTGCGGAGGCGTGCTCCGGCTCATTGAATGCGCCGGAGCCCTTCCTGGAGCACAACATGGCCCTTGCCCGCCCACGTCTCTGGGGCTCCCAGGACAAGTGAGTCCCGCAGCCTGCCCGGGTGCATGTCCGTATCCGCGCCCATGCGTTGGAGGGTCATGGAGGCGGTGGATTGCCATTCCCGCGCAAAGCCTGCCCCCGACCCGATCGGGGGCGGGAATCCACTCCCCAGGTCGCGCCTGGTCCCGAGGTTCCTGGATTCCTGCTTGACTTGGAGCGGCCTTCGGCCGCAACCCAAGTGCTGGATATAGAGGAACGGACGGACCGATCCGGAATCCGCCGCCCCGACGCGGAGCGGCGCTTCGCGCCGAGGGCGGCGGGAGTTTGACGCGTTGGGGCCACCAGCGATCAAGGGGACTGCAACGTCCCCCGTGGTGCGCCAAACTCGCCAGCGAGCGTTTCGCTCGCGTTCACGCCGGAGGCTGCAATGCGAAAAACTCCCCTCGCACGACCGCTTCGGGCGTGCCTGCCATCCATTGGAACGGACGTTCCGATTCGCACGTATCGGGGGCGATGGGCGTGTCCTGTCTGAAATGCTTGTCAGAAAAGCAAGATGCGGCGCCTTGGCAGGGCAGGAATGACAGAGTGCGGACAAAGCTTCGTTACTCTATGGGAGGCAACAAGAGCGGTCATGCACCCGGCGTACCCATGTATTCCACATAGCGGTTGAAATGGGATGCACAGCGTGGTACGATGACATGTGTGCCGTGCAGGAGTACAGGCTGTGAAGTCAAAGGGAGATGCCGGTTCAACTCTTTGGGAAGGAGGATTACGATGTCCAGGAAACTGTTTGTCTCGACTCCTCTCGTTCTGCTTCTGACATTCGCAATCGCAAGGCAGGCGTCGGGTGTGCCCTTGCCAAGCGGGTCGCTCAAGGTGGGCACGGTCATCGACGTGGGGAAGGACCTTCTCGTCAAGAATTCCATGTACAACCCGCGTTCGTTCGCTGGGAAGAACTATGTCGTTCAGATCAATGCCCCCCACCGTGCGGTAGGCTGCTATCCGGCGGGCTCGGCCGGCTATGAGGCGCTGGCCAGTATTGGCGAAGGCGGCGAGGTCCGTATGGCCGGCGCGTTTCCAGCGGCAGAGCACGTGCTGCTCGCCGGCGGCGCCAGCAACGACTACTTCTCCCGGATCAACCCCAACCTGGACCTGGACACCCGGGTCTTCGCGACGAGTCTGGCCGTCACGCCCAGCTCCTTCGACTGGGTGGACGACAACACGATCATTCACAACAGCTACAAGAGCGGGCTCAGGACCAATCTGTACCTGACGGACGTCGCTGCCGAGCCGTTCCAGGTCGCCGCCAACACGAGATGGAACGCCAACGGCTATGTGACAACCGCCGCAACGACGCGTATTCGGAACGTACGCGTGGGCGATGTCTACAGCGGCTACGCCTACTACGGCGACTCCGGCGCGAGCACCGCGGGCTTCTGGGCCATTGACCTCGCCACCGGTGTGTCCTACCCGTTGGGAACCCTCAGCGTGACCGGCGACGGCAGTTGGGGGCTCTGGACCGTCAAAGAAGTGGACGGATTCCTGTACGTCCACACGACCCACGACGGCATCTACGTCTACAGCATGACCAACGCGACCACCCTGGACGCTCTCTGTGCCAGACACACGAAGGAAACACTCAATGCCCTGGCTGAAGACACCAATCCGAACTGGGGATTCGACGTGGTGGATGGGGGGAGCAGGATGCTGCTGAGCGCCGGGCTCGGCAGGGTCATCGAGATCATCGACGCAAGGACTGCCAATGCTCCCGATCCGCGCAACGGCGCGGTCGATGTGGCGCAGACGCCGGTCCTTGGCTGGTCGGCCGGAGTGGCGGCCGCTTCGCATGACGTCTATTTCGGCGCCGATGCGAACGCGGTGCGAGACGCCAATACCAGTTCGCCCGAGTACCAGGGCAGTAGAGACCTCGGTTCCGAGAGCTACGAACCGGGACCGCTCGAATGGAATACCACGTATTACTGGCGTGTCGATGAGGTCAACGACGCCGATCCAAACAGCCCGTGGACGGGACGCGTCTGGTCCTTCACGACGGCCGACTTCCTCGTGATAGAGGACTTCGAGGGCTACAACGACAGGGAGGACGAGGGCACGTGCATCTTCCAGACCTGGATCGACGGCCTGGAAAACGGCACCACCTCGTATGTCGGCTACGAGACGACCACCGCCGGCACATTTGGCGAGACCGTCGTAGTCCACAGCGGCTTCCAGTCGATGCCGCTGAGCTACCAGAACAGCAAGAAGCCGTACTATGCGGAGACGAGCCGAACCTGGAAGGCGGCGCAGGACTGGACGCTCCACGACGTGGACACGCTCACGCTCTACGTCCGAGGCAGCGAGGGGAATGTTGCCGTGCCGCTGTACGTCGCACTGGAAGACGCCGCGGGCCATGTGGCGGTTGTCGGCTACGGCGATGAGACAGTCATCCAGGGAATCGAGTGGATCGAGTGGACGATCCCCTTCAGCCAGTTTGCCGGCGTGAATCCGGCCTCTGTCAAGACGATGTACATCGGCCTGGGCAACCGGGACAATCCGACCCCAAGCGGCACGGGATTGATCTACATCGACGACATCAGGGGCACGAAGCCCGACGCAGGACGGTAGTGCGGTCATCAGCAGCCGTGGTTCTGGTCCACGGATGCATCTGGAGTCTCACGGTTCCGAGGCCAGGGACGGTCCTGCGAAGAACTCGACGGGCTGCGACCAGTGGCTCCAGCGGCCGGTGGTGTCCTTCATGCGGACGCGGACGCGATACAGTTGGCCCGCCTGGAGACCCGTCGACGGGATCGTCACTGTCGCCTGGTACGGAGTGATCTCGTCGCTCTGCCAGAGGGCCTGGATCTCGTATTTGCGAGTCACAGGGTCGTAGTCGGGACCGTTGACGTCGGAGAACTCGGCGATCCGCCATTGCATCGCAGCGAAGGTGTTCGAGCCCTGCGGGTCGCGGAAGGGACCTGCCTCGAACGTCAGGGCGTCGAGCGGGTGGCCGTCGGGGCCCGCGTAGGCAATGGTCGGCGTGTACGGGACCGCGGCGGCGTCGCCCTCGAACCCCGCCATCTGGTCGAGCACCGCGGCCCGCCCGCCCGCGGGGACATATCCGCTGATGTTGCCGCTGGACCAGGTGTGATTGCCGATGAAGGCGAACAGCTTCATGTCCTCGACCTTGTCGTCCAGGGACCAGGTGAAGGTGCCGGAACTGTAGTGGCCGGTCACGTGCTTGCCCGCGGTGTCGCTGCTGTAGGCCGAGGACGGCAGACGGGTCCATCGATCCTGGTCCGCAGGGGCGAAGTCGCGGATGGTCGCGGCCAGGTCCTCCAGGAGCGGATCGATCGTCTCCGGGTTCCACAGCAGATCGCGGAACTCGCGGAGGTAGTTGCGAAACTCCATCTTCATGGCGGTCATGCCGCCGGGGTTGTCGGTGTGGGCCTTGCCGTCGTTGCCGCTGGGCTCCAGGACCTTCCAGGGCTGCTGGGGGCCGTCATTCCAGTTGGGTCCCCACGTCAAGTCGGTGTCGTAGGGCAGCATCCAGAGCCAACCGTAGAGGTTCTGTCCTGTGGGGTCCGGCTCGAAGAACCAGGCGATGTTCCTCTTCTCCCCGGCGTAGTCGTTGTCGTACTGTCGAACGGCCTCGCACATCGCCAGGTATCGGAAGTACTTTTCATAGTTGACCAGTTGGCGCAGGGCATCCTCGCTCTTACCCGAGGTCAGTTGGCTGACGAGGTGGGCGCAATCGGAGGCGTCGTTGACCGCATCGCGACCCTGATGCCGCTGGGCGTCGAGGTCGGAGATGCCCGACGAGAACTTATACAGGTTCCCGTCCGGCATGCCCTGGCGGTCCATGAACCGCCCATCGTAGTCCTCCATCGCGAGGAACAGGCCCCAGAAGTCGCCGTGGTACTGGTCGGGGTCTTCCTCTTGTCCGTCGACGACGCGGAAGTGGAACCAGTAGGCGTCCCAGGTGGGGACTCCCACGAGGTTCCAGAGGACGGAGTTGGCGGCCTCCGTCAGACCGAAGTTGCCCTGGCCGTAGTCCTGGGTCCGGTTGTCGAACATCTTGCTGACGTTCAAGTCGTGCCAACCCTGGGGATAGGGCCGGCCGAACCGATCCTTCGCCTGGAAGTCGGCGGCGCGATTGAAGCGGATCTTCATACTCCTCTTCCCGGCCAGGTGGTAGCGCCCGTTGGCGCCGCGGAGACGGTAGTTGATATGGTCGTAGACCTTGCCGTCGTACACGAAGGCCCCCTCCCAGTTGAAGGCCTTTCGCGCGGGATGGGCGTTGCCGACGAGCAATTGGTCGCTGCTCCTGTAGGCATAGCACTGGGCGAGGTCCTCGGCCCGCGTAATGAGGGTGTAGACCGGGATGCTCTCGAGCACGTCCGGCGTGTAGACGTGCGGCGATCCCAGGACGGAGGTCGTCGCCACGTAAGGCGGCACGCCGTCATAGACCCAGCAGGCGAAATTTGCGGACGCGTCGTCGCTGTACGGGACTGTGACGGACAGGGGCACGCCTGCGGCGTCTGTCGCGGTGATCCGGTAACGGACCAGGGTGCGATTGGCCTGGCCCGGGATGACAGCGGTGAAGACTGAGCCGGCGCCGTCATCAGTCATCGCAACGGTCGTCCAGTTGGCCGGATCGACGAAGTCGGGATTCTGCTGCCTGGGCGTGTCGGCGTCGGCCTTCAGTTGGGCCAGCGGGACCGGCAGCCAGGCGGGAATATACTGCCCCGGCAGGACGATCTGGTACGACAGGCTGACGTGGCCCACGCCCTGCGGGTCTGTGACCTTCGCGGCGACCAAGATGGGCTCATTGGACAACGGCTGCGCGGGCGTGTGCGAAACCTGTCGGATCTGCGGGGGCGAGTTGCCCGCGTAGACGCTGTTGGCGGCGCCGGGCGTGGCCATCGCGCCGCTGTCGAAGCCGGCCAGTGAGCCTGAGCCCCAGAGTTCCAGATCGAAGACCAGGTCGCTGCTCGTGATGCTGGTGTTGAGCACCTGCACTGCGATGACGTTCGTGCCGACGTTCAGATAGCTGGAAGGGCTGGCCAGGGTCGCCTGCTCCCAGGCGCCGTCGTGGTTGGCCGCCAGTCCCGTGTAGGGCAGCGGGCCGGCGGAGACGTGCCATCGCCCGACCTCCCAGCCGTTGATCCAGACGATGCAACCGTCATCGACGAACAGACGCAGGCGGAGCGAGGCCGGAATCTGGGCAGCGGTCGCGATCTCGAATGTGCCGCGAAGGTACACGGTGCTGTACCGACCCTGCATGTCGGAAAGCGGGGTGTGGATCGTATACGCCGCCTTCGTATCGTATCCGATGGGCGCGGTGGCCGGACCGGTCCAGCCTCGGCCCTCCACGTAGTCGGGCTGCATCCAATTGGCCCCCGGCTCGGAGAAGCCCAGTCGGTATCGCCACTGCGAGAACTGGGTCGGGAAGAGAGACCATTCCGAAGCTTCCGCCGTCTCGCCCACTGTGTACCCGCAGGCCCGCCAGCTTCCGCCCAGCTCGTTGTCGAGAGCCGGATGGATCAGCTCGATGGAACGGCCCTCCGTGTCGGTCGGCCAGGGGAAGCCCAGCTTGTAGTCCACGGTGTCGATCTTGTTGCCCGATCCGTCGCGCAGGGTGAGCGTCTCGTCCTCGTTGCTCAGGCGGCCGGCGAAGGGGCCGTAGCAGGCGAAGCCAAAAGCCGCCCGGAAGGCTTCGGGGTCCTCCGCGACGACAACGTAGCCCCCGGCAGGGATGATCGTGCCCTGAGGGAAGGCGTAGGTGATTCCCCGGCTGAAGTACCACCCGCCGATGTCTGTGTCGGCGAAGCCCGCGTTGAGCAGCTCCAGGAACTCCATGTGGCGGCTGGGGTCCTGCGGATCGTAGAAGATCTCGTTGATGACGACCTGCGGGTTCGCCGAGCTCTGGGCGGACGCGAGGGCATGGAGCAGACAGAGACACAGCAGCACCGGCACGAACGTCGCCTTGCAGTTCATCACTCCAGCCCTCGACGACATGTGTCAGTCCCCTGCCCCCGCATGGAGGGGAGGATCGTCACCCCCCAACGGATTGACCGGTCGAAACCATGCACCATTGCATCGTATTATATCAGATTGGCCTCGATGCGCCAACGGTGCGCGGGGATCGAACCAGGGCGACTGCACGCGCCCTTGAGCAGGCTCGTAGTGACGCCGTAAGGCGTTATCTTCCTCACAAGCAGGAATATGCCCTCACAGGCACACTACAAACTGCACGGTCGCATCCCGTGCAACGGCTTCGGGATCGAATGGCCCATTTGAGCAACTATGGGACCATCGGCAACATGCCAGCCTGGACGATCACGGAGCTGCGTATTCGATCTTCTGGAACGGAATCCGGCCGCTGACGACGTTGCAGAAGGGCTTGCCATCCTTGACCCCGACGTGGCCGTAGCCGGTGGCGGTGGACAGGAAGGCCTTGAAGTCCCCTCGAACGGGCGGCCGGAGATGGAGGACGCGGTCCACCGCGTCGTACCGGGCGCCGCTGTAGGCGCCGAGCAGAGCGTAGCTGGACATGGCCCTCGCGTACCAATGGCCGCACTCGTACTCGTTGAACGGGTTGCGGGCCCGGCCGTCGTAGCGATCGCGCGCCACGCGGACGATCTCCCGACCTTCGTCGAGCATGCCGCGAAGGACCAGGTGCGACGCCACCTGGTACTCGATTCCGGTCCAGACCTCGTTGCTGTAGACGAACGGCAGGGACGGCATCCCGCCCTTGGGCCAGGTGCAGATCAGCAGCCCGCCGTCGTCGCCCACGGCGTAGCCGGGACGCTGCGGATTCGCATGTTCCGAGAGGTCCTTCTTGAGATTGTACTTGTGGACGCTCCTGAGATGGCCGTCCACCTTGGCCTGGTCCAGTGCCTCGGGCAGGCCGCAGACCGCCGCCATCCAGGAACCCAGCACGCCGTCGGAGAGGCAGCCCGTTCCGTACTGGTACTTGGGCCCCTCCTTCTTCAGGAGGTCCAGCGCCTCGGGCGTATAGTTCCTGTTGAAACTCTGGACTTCGAGAGGACTGCCCGCGCGAAGCCCTTCCGTCTGGACCTGCTGGTAGAAGTACTCGCCGTCGAAGAGCTTCTCATTGACGAACTGACGGCCCTTGGCGAGGAGCTCCTCGTAGTAGCCCACGTCGTCGTCGCCGACTTCCCGTCCCATCGCGGCAGCCGCCTGCAGCGCGCCGAGATAGAAGCTGCTGCACATTCCGTCGGGACCCCAGAACTCGATATCATACGTGTTGTGGTGCGGCTCGCGAACGATGCCTTCCGCCTCGGGATCCCACGTCGCGATGCAGTAGTTCAGACTCTGTCGGACCTGCGGCCAGAGCTTCTTCATCCACGCGGTGTCGCCGCTGATCCGCCAGTCGCGATAGACCTTCATCACGCAGCCCAGTTGCCCGTCGCTGGCGGCGTGGAAATCGTGGGCCGGCTCGCGAATCGGCAGCGGAGCGCGGAAATTCTGGTGCCCCTTGTCGTCCTGGCAGACGCAGAACTCCGTCTCGCGCAGCGTCCGTTCGAGCGAGGGAAACAGGTGCGGCATCGCCTGCGCGTAGTTCCAGACGTGCGTACACGATCCGTGGCAGCAGCCGCTCTTGTCGTGACATCCCTCGAACGCCCAGAACCGCCCGTCGATCTGGCGGAGCACGGTCGGCGATTTGAGGATCGTCAGATTAGCCGCGACCGCCTCGACCACTTCGGCCGGCAGCGTCGTTGCGTAGAAGCAATCGCTGAATCTCCTGCTCGCGGCTCGCAGCGTCTCATAGTCCCGGCGCCAGTGACGAACCAACGCGTCGATATCCGCGAACTGCCCTGCGTACCAGGGCTGGTACATCTGGTCCGCGCCCTCGCCGGCTTCGCCGCCCCCCACGCGCAGACTGCTGTGGGGCACGTACCAGCACAGCTTCAACGCGATCGTCTTGGTCTGTCCGGCGTCCAGCTCGAAGGGCACGAACAGCGTGGCGCCCGGGCTCGGACCGTCTTTTTGGGGGAAGTCCCTGCTATAGCAGTTGCCCTCCTCAATGTCCTTCCAGGCCATCGTGAGGGGATCGAACCAGCCGCCGCGGAACCAGGCGGCGTTGACCTTCGTGCCCGGCTCATCCACGAAGGCGGCGAAGTAGCCTTCGTCGTGCTTCTTTAGCGTGCCGCCCGGCGGCTGGGCGAGAACGAACCCGCCCTCGATGGTCCGGATCAGCGGCGGATTCCCCTGCGCCGCCATGAAGTTCGCAGCGTTGAAGGAATAGACCGCCTCGATCTTCCCGCCGGACGTGTTGACGAACCGGTATTCCAGGGCCGCCACCGGCAGCGACGCGCTGTCCGCGTCGGGCGGCGCAAAGGGACTCCAGCCCGTAACCTCAACCTTCAGAGGCATCTTGGGGTCCGCCAGCGCCACCGTGGCAAAGGGGAAACGACTCGCGAAGCTCGCCTCGCGGAATCGCGGGAGCCCGTAGGTCGTGGACCCGAGTCCGTTGCCCGGCCCGTCGTATTGCCCGGCGCGAGGATGGAGCGCGAAGACCTTCCACTTCGGGATCGGGCCCTCCAGGACCCTCGCGACGTTCTGGTCGCCCTTGACGCACACCGCCGCGAAGACTTTCTCCTCGCGGAAGACGTCGGGGTGATTGTGCAGCGAGTAGTGGCTCAGCATCCCGGCGCCTTCCAGGCAGATCATCCCTGCCCCGATGCCGCCCAGGGGAAAGGCCACGTGGTCCAGGTTCTCTTCGGTATACGAACCGTTGTAGGCGTGCTCGGCCCAGGCCGACGTGCCTGGAACCGCCAGGACCACACACCAGGAAACGGCCCACAAGACTCTGCTGTGTCTCATTTCTGCGTCCTCCGTCTGAAAGTCACGGTGTCCGTCACGGCAGCTTGTGATCCGCGGGCTTGAGTCCCTTCTTGAAGCCGCCGAAACCGATGTTGTTCGGATTGTACTCGCCGAGGATGGTCACGTCCGATTTGTCGGGAATCCGGTCCTCCATCCCGACGGCCCAGTAACAGGCGTTGACCAGCACGCGACGGAAGTTCTCGTCCTTCAGATCGCCCGCGTGGCCCATCGTGGTCGTGAAGATCCTCGCGGGCTTGCCCGACTCGCCGGTATACGTGCGGGTCCAGGCGACCGGGAGGGGCTTCTTGTTCGTGTTGGGCTTGTCGTCAGGATTCATGCCCAGAAGCGGCTGGCCCATCAGCACCGGCTTGCAGTCGCCGAAGAGGGTCGTCAGACCGTAGACGTCCGAGGGACCCCAGACCTTGCCCACGCCTTTGAGGATGGGGTGATTGGCCGTGCCTTCGGCCGGGTAGGCGAGCGTGCTCTCCTTCTGGTGGTCGCCGTAATGGCTGATCCAGGTCTCGCCGAGCACCTGCCGGCCGTAGCCGCCCTCGAAGCCCTTCTCCTTGTTGCCCCAAGTCCACTTCGCGTAAGGGCTGTCCTTGCGCTTGGTGTAGTTGAACGGGTGCGTGGCGGTCCGCAGCGCGATGATCGGCCTGCCCGAGTTCGTGTAGTCCATGATGTGCTTCATCTGCTCGTCGGGCAGCTCGCGGAAGCGGGTGAACAGGACCATCAGGTCCGCCTTATCGAGGGCCTCCAGGCCGGGGATGTTGTCCACGGTGATCGGGTCGATCTCGCCGGTGTCCTTGTTCAGCGCGAACAGGACGGTGCAGCGGAAGCCATGATGCGTCGCGAGGATCTTGGCCAGCATGGGCATCGATTCCTCCGAGCGGTACTCCTCGTCCCCGGTGACGAAGACGATGGTCTTGCCGTTTCCAGGCCCCGCGCCGCCCGCATACGTGATCCCGGGCCCTTCCGCGGCTTGGACCGAGGAAAGCCAGCTCGACATGGAAACTAACGCCGCAGCCACCAGCACAAAGACCTTCGCACTTGTCCAGTTCATAATCACTCCCTTCCCTATGCGAGTCAGGCGGTGCGTGGTACGCACCCTGCGGACTCATGAAACCCTGTCTATCCCACGGGACGATTCTCTCAGGAACATTCTCGGGACACTCAGGCACAAAGTCAAGCTTGCCGCGAATGCCAAAGGACAGTCACTACTCGAAATCTCCGCGAACTCGTGCCATGCCCTTCAGCGGGTCGCCATGCCGGCGGTCCGCCCCCTGTGGGCCAGTTCGAGCAATCGGGATGCGATGTCGGCCGCGGCGCTCGGCCGGGCCACCTGCTTGCAGGCCTCGGACATCCGCAAGCGCCGGTCCTCGTCGCCCATCAGCGGCTCCAACTCGTTCCAGAGCCGACGCACACGGTCCTCGGGGTCGGCGACATCGTCCACGATCACCGCAGCGCCCGCATCGACCAGCTTGCCCGCGTTGAGATACTGGTGCCGGTCCTTGTGGAACGGGTACGGCATGCAGATGCTCGGGACTCCCGCGACTGCGTACTCCGCGACGCTGACCGCCCCGCTGCGACCGATGACCAGGTCCGTCGCAGCAAAGAGGTCCGCCATGGCGTCGTAGTAGTCCAGCACTTTGTGGCTGATGCGCGTCCCGCTGTATCCATCCCGGACCGTCTGGAAGTTGTCCAGGCCCGTCAGGTGGACGATCTGCCAGCGGTCGGCAAACGATTCCAGCTTCGGCAGCAACCGGCAGATCGCCTCGTTGATCCGCGCCGAGCCGCTCGATGCGCCGGTAATCAGCAGCGTGCTCTTGCCCGAATCGAGACCGAGTTCCGCGACCGCCCGGCTCGCATCCGGATGCGCAAAGGCGCCCCGCAGAGGACACCCGACCACCTCCGCCCTCGCGCGACTGCGAGAGAAGTACCCCTGGCTCTCCTCGAACTGGAGGAAGATCTCGTCGGCCCACCGGCCGGCGAGGCGGTTGGCCCGCCCGGGGATGATGTCCACGTTCACCATCGCCACCGGCACGCCCAGCTTGTGTCCCGCCCGGCAGACCGGCCCTGCGATGAAGCCTCCTGCCCCAATGACGACCGCGTTCGACCGCTCCGCGATGATCCGCATGGCCATCCGGTAGCTCTGTTGGAAAGTCATGACGAACCGCAGGACCTTGCCCGGATGGATGTAGAGTCCGGTCGCAGGCAGCGGGGTGCGCCCGAACCCAGTCTTGTCGAACACGCGCTCGTCCACCGCTCGCGTGCTGTGGAAGAAATGGACATCCGCCTGCGGCTGTCTCTGGCGGATTTGTTCCGCGACGGCCAGGAGCGGGTAGATGTGCCCGCCGGTGCCGCCGCCCGCGAAGAAGAAAGAAACCGTGTCCACCGTAGCCTCCTTGCCTGTCTGTTTGCCGGACCCGCAAGCGTTCCCGCCAACGGATCGGCTCTATCATCCTAAACGTCGAAACCGGCCTTGTACACCGTTTTGTCGGGCGTCCCCTGCTTTGGTGTCTGGGCAGGTTTCCGAGGACATCGCCGGGTGGCACGGGCAACCTCGTTTGCCCGTGGAGTCTCGAAGGAGCCGACGCGGTCGAAACAGCACCGCCAAACGAGTTTGGCGGCGCCACCCAATGCCAGAGTATCTTCACACACACCCTGCCTTGCGGCGGGTCATCAACGGGTCCGGGACCGTCCCAGGGTGGTGAACGAGTACGGCTGGCCTCCATCGTCCGCGAGGGTCTCGTTGCCCGCCTCGTCGGTCAGCGACAAGACGAAGTAGTAGGTCGTCCCGGCGCTCAGATCGCGGATCTCCACACTGGGCAGATCGCTCAGTTGCGAAGAGGTCGCGGTCAGGTCGTAAGGCCCGCCATTCGTTCGGCTGTAGCGGACTTCCGCAAGGGCCGGCTCATCGGTCAGCAGATTGACGGTCGCGGCGGCGCCGCGAATCTGGACTTTGACATCGAGCGCCGTCGGCGGACTGAAATCGGCCCGCGAGGTTGCCTGACGCCATTGGTCGACACCGCCCAGGCCGTCGTCCGCATCCAGGTACCGAGCGACGAGGATCTGGCCGTCCGCGCCCTGGAGGACGCCGTCGCCGGACGCTGCGACTCCGCTCGAAAGAACGACCTCGCCTCGGAAGACCCCGCGAGAGACCTCCGTCTCCGCCAAGGTCACGACCTCCACATCGCCTCCTTCGGTCTCCAGATACACCTCCTGGCTCCCTGCGTTGCACAGGTCCCAGTCCAGCAGCAGGATCTCGATCCGCGCGCCGTCGGCGTATTCGCGCCGATCCAGATGGATCGTCCCGGCAGACGGAATCGCGCCGCGCAACGCCTCGTACACGTTCAGTCGCCCGTTGGACGAGCAGATCCCTTCGGCGATGGCGTCGCCCGTCGTCGTGACGATCTCCCTCAGCTCGTCGCTGGTCAGCGACGGGTTCGCGGCCAGCAACAGCGCACACGTCCCGGACACGTGCGGCGCCGCCATTGAGGTCCCCGACATGAGCGTGGTCAGACTCGTCCCACCTGCGGAGGACGACACGCCCCTGCGAAGCGATCGGATCCTGGATCCCGGCGCCGCGAGGTCCACCCAACTGCCGTAGTTGGAGTTGTACCAGCGGCGGTCGTTCTCGTCGGTGGCGGCTACAGCCAGGACCTCCGGATAGGAGGCCGGGTAATACAGGGCATCGGAGCCCTCGTTGCCCGCCGCGACGACGACGAGCACGCCGTGCTTAGAGGCGTATTGGATCGCCTCCCGCAACGCGTCGGAGCTTTCCTCGCCGCCCCAACTGCCGGAGATGATGTCCGCGCCGTTGGCAACCGCGTAGTAGATGGCGGGCACCGCATCGCCCGCGTTGCCCTCGCCGCCGGCGTCGAGAATCTTGAGCGCCATGATGCGGACGCTCCAGCACAGGCCGGCGATATCGAAGCCGTTGTTCCCCACCGCCGCAACGATGCCGGCGCAGTGCGTGCCGTGTCCATGGTCGTCGTCAGGGTCGCTGGTGTCATAGGCGAAGTTCCAGCCGCGGACGTCGTCCACGTAGCCGTTGCCGTCGTCATCGACGCCCCCCTGGCCGTTGAGTTCGGCTTCGTTCACCCAGAGATTGCCCTGGAGGTCGCGGTGGTCGTAGTCCACGCCGGTGTCGATGATGGCGACCACGACCTCGTCGCCACCGCGACAGACGTCCCAAGCCTCGGAGGCCTGGATCGTCTTGAGCGACCACTGGGTGCTGTACGCGGGATCGTTGGGCGCGGCGCAAATCGCAATGACCGGATTCAGTTCGGCGTACTCCACATCCGCCCGACTGCGGTACGCGGCCAGGACCTCCTCCGTGCTCGCACCAGCCTGCGCGTCCACACGGACCCGGTACAGCCCGTCGAGACGAGCGGGGGCGATGGAGCCGGCCGAGCATCCCCGCCATCGACTCACACGTCTGAGGCCCTTGCCCTCGACGAGACGACGCACCTGGCGGACCCGCAAGCGATTCTCGCGGAACGCCGGGATATCGGAGACAGACCACTCCACGTCGCTTCCCGCGGGACTGCCGATCGACTCGTCGGTATCGGGCGACGGCGCACGGAACTTGACAAGGATCTCGTTCGGAACATATCGGCTGGCGTCCGCACCGTTTGCCGTCGTCACGGCCACAATGGCCAGCACCGCCGCGACCACGCCTGCGGCGATCTGCGACCCCCTCACTCTACCCTTCTCACAACGGCGCATCGTTACCCCCATGTCCTCCTGCATCCCTGAATACGGGCGCGGACCCATCCACACAGGCTATTATAGCAAAACGGAGTCGGCAAGTCACGCGCAAAGAGGGGAACGCCGTCGGCCCGGCAGGGGCTGCATGATCCTAAGCCTAGCTTTGATCGGAACTTATAGTCGGATCGCAAACCCCGTCGGCAGCGGCGATATTCAGAAGCACGCCCACGGCGGCAGCGGAGAGCAACATGCTGGTGCCGCCGGCGCTGACGAACGGCAGGGAAATACCCTTGGTGGGCCCCAGGTCGGTGACGACGGCGATATTCATGGCTGCCTGGATGCCGATGGCCAGGACGATCCCGGCCGCCAGCAGGCGTCCGAAGCGATCCCGGCACCGCATCACCGCCGCGATCCCCAGGAACAGGAAGAGAATAAACAGGGCGATCACGCCCAGGGTGCCGATCAGACCGAGTTCCTCTCCCACGATGGCGAAGATGAAGTCCGTCGTATCCTCCGGCACATGGCCGTACTTGCAGGTGCCCTGGCCGATCCCCTTGCCCCACAGGCCGCCGGAGCCAATGGCCACCAGCGACTGGTTGACTTGATAAACCGCATCGGGCACCCGCTCCGGGTGCAGGAAGGCCTCTAGTCGCTTGAGCCGGTGCGGCGACTGGAACAGCGCCAAGACAAACCCCACCACCCCCACGGGAAGCAGGGTCAGCAGGTGCCACCACTTGACGCCCGCGACGACGAGGAGAATGAGGCTCATCAGACCGATGAACGCCGCGGTGCCGAAGTCCTCGATCACGACCAGGCCACACACCAGACCGATCACGGCACACAGCGGCAGGAATCGCGCCCAGTATCGTCGAATATCGGAACCCATCGCGGCGCAGGCCGCCGCCAGGAAGAAGATCACGATCCACTTGGCGAACTCAGACGGCTGGAAACTCACGCTCGCGGGTCCCAGCGGGATTCGCAGCCATCGGGTGGCGCCGTACATCTCCGTGCCCACGACCAGAACGGCCGCAAGAAGTCCAATTGCCAGGACGGACAGCCAGACCGTCGGGCACTTGTACCAGCGCCCGCGCAGGCTCCAGATCCGGTAATCCGGCAGCGACGCGGCAAACAGAACCACCACTGCCATGGGGAAGAACATGATCTGCCGCAGGGCCGGGAAATCATAGAACCGGCGCAGGTCGAATTCATACCCCAGACTGGCCCCGGCGGAGAACACCATCACCGCGCCGGTGGCCATCAGAAATAGGATCACCATGGCGATCACGTTGGACAACCGGCTACGCACTGAACTCATAACATCATCTGCAATCAACATTTATCACTCACCCCCTGGACTCCGGAAGGGTCCGGGAATGTGTCCTTTGATCTGTCTTTTCGGCAGATCCCGGCTCCCTTCTTCAGAAATAGTCCGAGTCCGTCGCGACGGTGGCTCCTGGGCCCGGAGGATCGCCGCTGGGTCGGGCACGGAATTATTCTTGACAACATCGAGAATCCGGAACAACCTATGATGAAATGTCCTGTGTGTGTTGGAGTTTCCGGTGCGGAAACGCCACAAAACTTCGAAACCAGTTGTGGAGGTCCACCAATGGAGAGATTACATCATCTCGCGATGGCGGCGTGCGTGCTGGCGGCCATGACGGTTGCGCCGGCTCTTGCCTATCAGCAGCCGTCGGTCAACCTCGGCCTTACCAGTTTCGTGGACGGCGGCCCACCGGCGGGTCCCGGCTTCTACTTCGTCGAGTATGTCCAGTACTACACCGCCGACAAATTCTCGGATTTCCCCGCCCCCGGCGTCGATGCGGAAGTCGATGTCTGGCTGAGCATGAACCAGTTCATCTACCAGTCCAACACGCCGCTGCTGTTCGGCGGCAAGTGGGGTCTCAATGTGATGGTCCCGATCGTCTGGATCGACAGCTCTCCCGAGCCATACCTGGCGGACACCTCCAGCGGGCTCGGCGACCTCCTGGTGGGCCCCTACCTGCAATGGGACCCGATCATGGGCGCCAACGGCCCGGTCTTCATGCACCGCATCGAGTTTCAGACGGTCTTCCCGACCGGCCGTTATGACGAGGACAAGAACCTCAATCCGAGCGCCAACGCCTTCTCGTTCAACCCCTACTGGTCGGGCACGTTCTTCATCACGCCCCAGTGGACGGTGTCCGCGAGGGCGCATTACCTGTGGAACGGGGAGAACGACGACCCCTTCGTCGGGCTCGGTCTGGATGAGGTCCAGGCCGGCGAAGCGGTCCACGCCAATGTCGCCACCTCCTACGAAGTGATTCCCAAGCAACTTCGGCTCGGCATCAACGGGTACTGGTTCAAACAGATCAGCGCCACCGAGGGCACGAACGGCGCGGGACACACGGCCGACATACACGATGACGAAATGGTCCTGGCCGTCGGGCCGGGCGCCCTGCTGAGCTTCTCGCAAAACACGCACCTGTTCTTCAACGCCTACTTCGAGACGGAGACTGATTGCCGTCCCGAGGGCGAACGGTTCGTCCTGCGGCTCGTACACCACTTCTAATCGCGATTCATCTCTCACCGGGGACAGGAGACCCCCGCCCGGCGAACTCGCCGACGAGCGACGGGCTTCCTGTCCCCGGCGGCATTTCCTCCACATCCCTCTGTCCGAGGGGATTTCGCTGTCTCTCTGGACGATTCCCGCTTTTTCCGCGCACTTGGCCTGCCCTCGCTGCATCTGTACTATGATGGCATCGGCCGGCAGGCAGGCCTTGCAAGGTGAGCGGATTTGGAATCGATAGCGGAAGAACGAGTTGTGGAAGCCGCCCAGCGAGGCGACGTGGAGTCCTTCGCGGCGCTCTACCGGCGCTACTACGCGACGATGGTCTGGCTCGCCTACTCGATCCTGCTCAATCGCGACCAGGCACAGGACGCCGCCCAGCAGACGTTCGTCAAGGTCTGCGAGAACCTCGCGGATCTCAAGCGAACGGACCGCTTCGGCCCCTGGTTGGCCGCCATCTGCCGCAACGAGGCCCAGCAGCTCATCCGGGCACGCCGGCAGCCGGTCGGACCACGTAGGGGAGAGGACTTCTACGCTGAGCAGATCGATCACGGTAGCAACGACCATCGCCTGGTCCGAAGAGCCATCGACGATCTCGAACCGATGTACCGCGAGATCGTCGTCCTGCACTACTACAACGACATGGAGTACCGCCAAATCGCGGCGGCGCTCGGCATCACCGAGCACACGGTGCGCGGACGGCTCTTTCGCGCCCGACGTCAGATTGAAAAGACCCTCAGAAAGAAGGGCTTTCCTGAAGGATTATAGTCATGGCACGCTCGAAAAGGGCCGACTGGCTCGATCAGATCATCCGTGAGGCAAAGCCCGGCCAGACGCCAAGGGCCGACTTTGACGCATGGCGCGATGCTCACGCCGTCGCGATCAGGCAACTACGACAGCGAGGAGCGACGATCCCGCAGAGTGAGCCCTTCCTCGCTTTGATCTCACGGCTCGCTCGAAACAGCGCGCGAAGCCGGACAGGCAAACTGGCTGTGGCAGCCGCCGTCGTCGCAGGGGCCTTCATCCTGTTGACTTGGCGTGCCGGTCGCCAGTCGCCCCCTGCCGTTCCACCGACGACGGCGACGGACCAGGCAACATCGCCCAGGCCCGAGGTCCTCGATCCGGAGCAAGAGGAACTGCGTCTGGCAGATGACCTGTTCACGAGAGGAGATGTCCAAGGGCTGCTGTCGCTCCTGCATTCCGCTCGCTCGCGAACCGTCTTCGCGGTGGCCGCCTATCTCGGCCGGATCGGCGATGCCTCCTCAGTCCCGACGCTCCAGGCACTGGCCGCCCAGTGGCAGGGCTCGCCGCAGGACAACCCGTTCCAGAAGGCAATCGATCAGATCCGCCACGAGAATGGACAAGACGAAGCGGAATCGACGCAGAACACTCAGGCTCCCGCCGGCGTTCTCCAGACCACCCAGGAGCCGGAACCGTCGCCGAGCGAGATATCACCACTGACCTGCCGCGGCGTGGTCGTGGACAGGAGCGGCTCGCCGATCCGCGACGCGGAGGTATGGGCACAGAGCTGCACGGAGAATCTGAAGCTGACGGACCTCACAACGCCAGTCCCGACCGATCCGCAAGGTACGTTCAGCCTGACCGCACCGACGGACAATGTAGACGCAACCGACCGCGTGTACCTGCTGTGCAGGCACGGCGGCCATGCCCTCGGCTGGCTTCGCCCGCCCACGGACGGCCAGACGACAGACCTCAACGATTGCAGGATCGTCCTGTATCGGCCGACCTTCGTCGCAGGCATCGTCACCGACACGCGAGGCCGGGGTGTCTCCGGCGCGCTCGTGGAGGCTCGAATGACGCCTGCACACGAGCCCGCCAGCGTCCAGGAGTATCCCTGCACCGCCGGCAACGAGCGAGCGGCCCAGACCGACGCGACAGGCCGGTTCATTCTCAAGGATGTCCCCGAGAACAGCCTGTTGAGTCTGTCCGTATCGCGACGGGGCTACCGCCACTACGACTCCCGCGAGGGCTATGGGCAATTCATGGGCACGTCCCCCTATCTCGATCCCGAGTCCCACACCATCCGCGCAGGGCGAAGGGACATCGAGATCGAGCTGCTGCCCGCGGAAGGACAGATCAATGTGCAAGTCGTCCGGGAACAGGGTGGTCTCCATGATGGTCCGGTGGTCCTGCGATGCGAAAGTCCGAGCAACGGCCTGGGTCCCTGGTTCTGCCGTTACGACCGCGGGGATTGCACCCTGATGGAGCCGGCGCAACGGGGCATCTGTACCTCGCAGGGCCATGGACGATTCAGGATCGACGGCTTGCCGGTCGGGCAATATCTTATCGCCGCAGCGGACCCCCTGTCTGGGGATCTCATCACCCCTCTCACCGAGGTCGTGATCCGCCCATCCCAGCTTCACGCCGGAGCCACTCTCAGAGCCGCGAGGACTGCCCGAGTGACGGTCCGCGCGAGAACGCCAACAGGCGAGCCGGTCGGCGGTCTCCTCCTCACGGCAGGATCGGGATTCATGGTTCGCAAACGCACCGATGCCGACGGCCTGTGCCTCTTTCGTCTCTTCGAAGGAGACTCTGCCATTCAGTCGCACGGCTGGGACTGCGATTCCGCAGGACACGTCGTTCGAGTGACGCCGGACCTGGCGGACCGCCAGATCGACATGCCCGTGGGAATGCCGTTCTTGCTTCGTGGCCGACTCGTGGACGAGTCCGGCTCGCCCGTGCGAGGGTCCGTCAGTTTACTCCTCGGTGGCTGGGTCTCGACGGATGCCGACGGTCGTTTCGTCATTCCCCACAGAGCCCCAGACGCCCGCCTTCAGGGATACGCCAGAGACGCGGAGGGCAAACGCGCCCTCGTATTCGCAGGAACACCGCCATCAGCGGGCGGTGAACTGGAGGTTCGTCTGGAACGCGTCGCGGTCTTCACAGGAAGGGCTATGGATCAGCACGCCAATCCGATCGTCGAGGCGCCCGCGGCATTCTCCCTGGACGTGCAGGAGGTCGATTCGACCGGCTATCGGTATTCGCAGTTGCGCTGCGAGGTGTTCATCTTCGACGGCCGATTCCGACTGGATGTGCCCGTGGGCCGGCCCTTGCGTATGGGCATCTACTGCCCGACCCTGCAATTGCGAGGAAGGGCTGAGCCCATCGACCCCGCGCCCGGCCAGACCTATGATCTGGGCGACATGGTGCTCGATCCGGCGTCCTCTCAGAATCCATGAACTGGACAAATGGACTACTCCCACCACAGCCGCGGGTAGTCCTGTCCCTCGTTGATCCACCAGATATCGTCGGTGCCGTTGGTGGTCTCGTCCACGAAGTCCCAACCGGCCTCGAGGAAGGTGCTCGCGCTCTGCATCTGGATGGTCGTCTTGCCCGTGCCGCCGGAACTCGTGGTCCAGCCCGAGGTTTCGATGTCCCAGAAGCTCGACGCGATACTGCCCACTGCACTGTTGCGGCCTGCGAAACCGCCCGCGGGATCACCGCCATCCGCTGTGCCGGTGCTGTAGCTCGTCGCGACGCTCCCTTCATTGCAGCCCACGAAACCGCCGACGTGGGCGGGCCCGCGGGCCGCACCGCCGCTGTGGCTCGCCGCGATGCGGCCGGAGTTGTAGCCCACCAAACCGCCGACGTAGCTGCCGGTCCCGTCGGGTACTGCGGTGCTGTAGCTGGCGAGGATATCCCCATCGTGGTTGCAGCCCGCCAGACCGCCGACGTGGGCGCCGCCATGTACAGCGCCGGTGCTATAGCTCTGGGCGATCTTGCCGTGGTTGCGACCTGCCAGACCACCGGCATAGACACTAGTCACCTCGATCGCACCAGTCGCGTGGCTGGTCTCGATGCCGCCATCGTTTTCGCCAACGAGCCCTCCAACGAGCGAATCCCCTGCGACCGCTCCTGAGCAGAAGCTCGCCGCGATTCTGCCTGCGTGGTAACCCACGAGACCGCCGATATAGCTGGCGGTTCCATTGACGTCCACTGCCTCCAAACCCAGGTTGGAAATCACGGCGTCATCAGTGGATTGCCCGAACAGACCCAAGTAGCCGTTGCCTTCGATGTGGAGATTGCGGATGACGCAGTCATTGCCGTCGAAGGTCCCAGCAAACCAGGGGACGACCGCCAGGGACCACGAGATCCCCAACAGGTCGATGGACGCTTCCAGACGATAGCAGGCCGCAGGCTCGAACCATACAACGCCCAGGTCGTTCGCATCGCGAATCAAATACGGTTCCTCCGCGGTGCCCGTCCCTTCGGGCATCGACGGACGGAGGCCGGCATGGCAGCACAATTCCGGATATCCACCCGCCGACGTCCGCCAGTAGTTGCAGGTTCCATTGGCGGTTTCATCGGCGAAGTCCCATCCCGCGGTCAGGAAGGTCGAGAGATCCTGCATTTGGGCCGTCGAGACGCCTGTGCCGGCGCCGCTGGCGGCCTGGCCCGAACTCTCGACATCCCAGAAGCAACTGATAACGGTCCCCGGCGACCGTCCCGCGTCGACGTTCGAACCCACCAGCCCGCCGAAGGTCGATTCGCCGGCGACCGCGCCGACGCTGTAGCAGTTCGTCACATAGCCGGCCCAGTTCTGACCGAGCAGACCTCCGATGTGCATTCCTCCACGGACTGCACCGAGGCTGTAGCAGCAACTCACGCGACCCTCGTAGTTGCGCCCTACCAGCCCGCCGACGTAACCGTCTCCGCTGACGGCGCCGGTGCTGTAGCTCAGAGCGATAGTGCCGCCCCCATTGTTGCCCACCAGCCCGCCCACGGAATTCCCTGTGGCGGCTATCGCGGCGTCACTGTAGCAGAGGATCATCCGGCCCGTGTCATTGTGTCCCACCACGCCACCGACCAGACTGACGCCGGCAACCGTGCCGGTGCTGTGGCACCACGTCATGGAGCCCAGGTTCCACCCTGTCAGGGCGCCAACGGCGTCGCCCGAACCTGCAACATCGGCGTGGGTCACCCCCACGTCCCTCACGACACCGGAGATCTGGCCGAAGAGTCCGAGGTAATCCTGACCACGGATTGTCAGATTCGAAATGACGTGGCCGCCGCCATCGAACACGCCGGAGAAGGCGACACCCTGAAAACCACCCGTAGCCAGATCAGCATCCGGCGCAATGACCGCCCGGTCGAAGACCTTGCCGCCGGACAGGTTGGGGTCCAGGTCGATGTCGGCGACCAGGACGAAGTGTTTGTCGAGCAGATTCGGGTCTGAGCCGATGGAACCGAGCTGCTCAGCGGTCGCGATCTGGTATGGATCGTCGGCCGTGCCCGTGCCGCCGGCGAACTGGGCCGCCGGCAGCACGTTGGCCAGCAGGAAGAAAGTGAATAGACAGGCAGCACACCGTTGTCGCACACTCATTTGCGTCGTCATGGTCGTTTCTCCTACACGTGAAGTCAGCGAACATCTCGCTGCATTGTGCCGACTTGCCTCCGGATCACCTGGGGGGGCCATTCCGCGCGTCTGTATAATAGTACGTCCAGGTCGGGCCGGCGTCGTTACGCTCTTTTTGCGCATTTTTTTAGAAAATCGCTTCCTCAGAGTGTAACGTTGCCCAGGGGACCTGGACTTAACGTGGTGAGTTGACAACATGGATATGGAAAACGGCTTCGTTCAGTTGGTTCGCCAGGCGCAGCTCGGAGATCGCGTCAGCCTGGACCGCCTTGCGGAGGGGGCGAGACAGCGTCTATACGCATATATCTATCGGCTGACGCTCAACCACGACCTGGCCCAGGACCTGTTGCAGGACACTCTCCTCAAGATGGTCGAGAGCATCAAGGAATTGGAGCATCCGGAGCGATTCTGGAATTGGCTGTTCCGCACGGCACTGGGCAACGTCCAGCATTACTATCGGGACCTCGCGAGGGAACAGGAAGTCGAGTTCTCCTCGGCCAGCCACAAACGCCTGTCCCAGTACCTCGGTGAGGATCACGAGGACGGGCTCAACCGCGCCATGCGCAAAGAACTCTCCGAGACGATCGTCGATGCGATGGCGCGGTTGCGGCTGACCTACCGCAACGTCCTGATGCTGCGGTGCTTCGAGCAGATGTCGTTCGCGGAAATCGGCGAGACGATGGGCTGCAAGGAACTGCGGGCGCGGGTGCTGTTCTTCAGGGCCCGGCACTCGCTGGGCCGGCAGTTGTCCCGGCGGGGGCTCGGCAAGGGCCTGCTGGTCACGGCCCTGGGCATCTTCGGGCTGCTGACCTCGCCCGCCGAGGGCGCCCCGGCGGGCACCGTCACCGCAGCATCCCTGAACGTCGGTCTGGTCGCCACGATCGTCGGCCATGCGGGAACTCCCTCGGGCATCGCGGTCGTGGTGACGGTCGCCGGCTTCACCCTCACGCTCACGATGGAGCACTTCCTCGTCTTTTCCTTCTTCTTCGGCCTGGCCGTGGTCACGGTGATCGTCGGACTTGTTTGGAACTGACCGCTCAGGGCAGGACGGCCCGGTCGTAGATGCGAATGTCGTCGATCAGGCCGGACCAGAAGCTGCCGGGCTCGAGGTTCTTGCCGGCGCCGATGTTGAAGCCGCCCGACGACAACTTCAAGGCGCCGAGTTTTCGCGCGGTGTCGGCCGCGACCTCCCGACCGTCCACATACAGCCGCCGGTAGGACCCGTCCCAGACGAACCGGAGAAGGTGCCATGCGCCATCGGTGATGCAGGTCTGCGAGACCAGCGGCGCCGCGCCCCTGCTGACGTCGATCAGGTTCGTGAGCACAGCGCCGGTCGAAGCCTCCGTGCCGAGCCAGACCTCGCCCGGGCCGGGCTGATTGGACTGGGAGAGAATCGCCTGGCCCGGTTGCCCCCCCTGGACCCAGGCGAAGACGGTGAACGGACCGTCGGCGGGGTTCAGGACAGCGCCCGTGCGGATGCAGTCATCGACGCCGTCCAGTTCGATGGCGCCGCCTAGCCTGCCGTCGGCGGGTCGCCAAAGGGGAGAGCCATACACGGTCCCGCCGAATTGCCCGAGCGCGTCGGAGGCCAGATCGCCTTCGCTCTCGTCGAGCTTCCAGCGGGCGACCATGCGAGGATACTTCATCCAATAGGCTGCCAGCCCGCCCAAGTCCGAATAGCCGACGACCCCGTCGCCGGCGGGCGGCGGCGCGACGTCCAGCGAGGGCTCCGCGTCGAGCCATCGCCTCGCGAGCAGGGCAAAATCCCGCAGGTTCAGGACGCCGTCATGGTCGTAGTCGGGAAGGGACGTCACCCCCAGCAGGAACGGGGCGACCGTCTCGGCGATGATCCCGGCCCCCTCGGTATTCGGATGGATGGAATCCGGGAACAGGGCGGCATGGGGCAGCAAGGCGGCGTACAGATCGATCACCGGGACACCCTTCTCCTGCGAGATCCGGTCGATCAGCGGCAGGATCTCGTCGCGGATCACGTCGGGTCGGATCGTGAAGTTCACTGCGAACGCGGGCACCGGCTTGCAGATCCAAACCGCCGGCTTGCTCGGCAGCGAGCGAAACACATCGATCATGTTGCTGTAGTCGGTGACGAAATCGTCTTTGTACTGCCAGTTCTGCGGCTTGGAGTCGTTCGTCCCCAGCTTGATGACGACGACGTCCGGGTTGCACGTGCGGGCGTCGGTGTACGCGGCCTGCGCGATGTACGGCTTGTCCCCCCGCCGCAGGAGGGTCGCGCCGCTGACGCCGAAGTTGCGGACCTCCCAGGCCGCGTCGTACTGCCGCAGGATACCCTGTAGTTGCTTGGGATAGGTGACGATGCCCGCGCCGTAGGTGATGCTGTCCCCCACGCAGGCGACGAGTTTCGCCTGAACCGTCGCTCCCCATCCCCACGCGACCGACACGGCGAGAATCACAGCTCTGGCTTTCATACCTTCACTCCCATCCAAGATACCCTGTGCGATCTTCCGTCATGCGGAAGGGACGGACACATCCGGCGAGGACGTCGGCTGCGCCGACCGGCATCTATCGGGTTCGTTGGTCGTCCCTGCCAAAGCGGCTTGGGCCTCGGCGGCCCTGCGTTCTTCTTTCGGACGGGTCTTCCACCGACGATGCAGCCACCAATACTGACTCGGGTCCTCGCGGACGAAGGTCTCGATGGCCTTCGTGTACTCCTGGGAGACCCACAGAAGCGGATCGTCCTTGTCCGCCCACTCGTGCGGAAAGATGGTCCGCGTATTGCACATCTCGAAGAAGAAGTGGTTCCCGACCCGCCGGCTGCACCCGACCACAATGGGCAGGTTGTATGTGAGGGCCAACAGGCCGATGCTCTTGTAGGTACTGGCCTTGCGACCGAAGAAATCGACAAAGACGCCCTTGCGTCCCGCGTCCTGGTCGGCGATGAACCCGATCGTGCTGCCCTGCTGGACCAGGGAGGGCATCAGTTCGGCGGCGCCCTTCTTGTCGATGAGCTTCTGGCCCCGCCGCTCGCGCACGCCGTAGAGGAATCGATTCAGATACTTGTTGTCGAGCGGGCGGGCGATGTTGTACGTGTCGAAGCCGAACAGGCCCATCATGTAGCCGAGGATCTCGAAGTTGCCGTAGTGCGCGGTGACCATGAGCAGGCCCTTGCGCTCGTGCATCATCCACTTCACCTGCTCGGTGCCCTTGCAGAATCGCGAGTACTGGCGCCAGTTGTGTTTGCGGACCAGTCGGGGGGTGAACAGGATGTCGATCGTCAGCATGACCAGTTGCTGAAAGCTCCGCCGGCCCGTCGCCTGGATCCACTCCTCCGATTTGTCCGGGAAGCTCGCCCGCAGGTTCTCCAGGGCCCGTTCCCGACCGCGGCGGTAGTGCTTCCACAGCAGATCGCCCAGAACACAGGCGAAACGCAGGTTTGTCTGGACATCAAACAGAAAGAGAAAGATGACCAGAATCCGGACCGCCGCGTAGAGCAGCCAGTCGAGGAGCGGATGGTGCTTCTTCTTTTTCTTTCGGGGCACTTTCTCAGCGGCCATAGTCCCCATTATAGGCGAACTACGGCCGCAGTCAAGGCCTCGCTCGACCCGGCATCACGGCGCCAGGCTGGCTTCGATGGTGCCGCCGTAGGCGCCCATGTCGATCCGCGTGTTGGGGCCTGCCCGTTCGCTCAGCGGGTCGCCTGCGGCACAGGCGGGCTCGTCGCCCAGCGAGGCAGCCGGGTCGCCTGCGTCAATGCAGGGGCTCGTGGCCTCGTTCCACGCCCAGTCCCCGATCGATGCATCCCAGGACCAGCCCAGGCTCTGGAGGTGGTAGTCGCCCGGCGTGGGCCAGGTGCCGCGGGCCAGGAAGAGCGGATCGACGTCGAGGTTGCCCTCGCCCTGCCAGCCGCCCTGGACGTCGCTGTACATCACGCTGGACTTCGCGGGAAGCTCGACTGCAAGATTGACGCCGCCGGAATTCTCGTTGTTGAAGTAGAGAATCGAGTTGGCGACCACGGCCTGAACGGCGCTGACGCCCGCGCCCAGGTTGTCGGCGACGGTGCAGTTCTCCAGAGTCGGGTATCCGCTGTCGATGCCCATCTTGCGGTTGGCCGCGATGATGCAGTTGCGGAACGTACCGTAGTTGCGGAGCACATTGCGCGTCTCGCGATGGGCCCACATCTCGGCGCCTGTGGCATTACCCGCGATCCGGCACCCGCGGAGGATGGGGTTGCCCTCGTTCCAGATCTTCACGCCGGCACAGCGGCTGTCCGTGATCGTGCAATTCTCGATGGTGGGGGCGGCGCCGGCACAGAAGACGCCGTAGCTGCCGCCTGCGACAGTGAAGCCGGTGAAGACGCAGTCGGCGGTCTCGCCATCGGTGAAAGTCACGAGCCGGCCTGTGCCCGTGACGACCGTGGCCGCCCGAACCGTCGGGTCTTCGGGGTCGGTGGAGGTCAGGGTCAGACTCTTGCCCTTCAGACGGATCTTCTCCGCATACGTCCCCGGCGGAACCACGATCGTGTCGCCCGCTGCGGCCATATCGACGGCGTGCTGGATGTAGTCGTGGCACGTTCCGGTCGTGAGGTTCCGGACGGGACCACTCGTCACGCCGTAACCGAAGTCGAACGTCACACCTTGGACAGACTCGTAGTACTGCCATACCAGCGTCGAGCCATCCAGCCTGGGTCTGGCGCCGTAGTGCCATCGCGACGAATCGAGCGCGACCGGGCCGTAGTCGCGCGTGAGACAGTACAGGTAGATCGAGCCGGTATCGGTACTGCGGCCATTGACGAAGGCAACGACGGCGCCGTCGATGTCCGGCTGGGTCTGAGCCCCGGCGCCTACGTAGACCTCGAACTCCCGAATGTGGTTCGGATCGGAGAGGTCCGCGCCGTAGATGTCGCCGGAGTCGTTGCGCTCGTCGGTCCAGACGACCGTGTGCCCCGAGATCGACGGATCGGTCTGCGCACCCGAAGCGGTACAGATCGGAAAGACCCGAATCGCGGCCAGGTCCGAGATGTCCGCGCCGTAGATGTCGCCGTCGGCCTCCCAGACCACGAGGTTGCCGCAGATGTCGACCGGCACCGTGTAGGCGTAGCGGAAGTTGTCATACGGATACGGGGCGCCATGGCCGACCCGCTCGGCGATCGTGAAATACGTCGGCTTGGCGATATTCGTGACATCGGCGCCGCAGATGTCGTAAGGCGTCTGGTCGTACTGGGAGGTATCGCCGGTATTCACGCTGCGGTAGTGCAGCCAGACGGCCTTCGTGCCGGAGATGGCCGGGTAGCCGTAGGAGTCGGCGCCCGTGCTGGTCCGCAGGGTGCGCACCACGCGAGTCACCAGGTCGGCGGCCACCACGCTCGTGCAGATGGGCCGATAGGCGCCCTCGGGACCGGTCGTCCAGATAACCACGTCGCCGTCGATCTCGGCCATCGTATCCGTCGGCTGCGACTGGAGCGTGTCGATCCGCCCGGTCTCGAGGTCCATGCACTCGATCGACCAGGAGGAATCGTAGTAACCGCCTGCGCTGTAGACGAGCTTGGCGCCGGAGACCGTTGGGTATTGCCTGTAGTAGGAGCCCTCGCTCGTCGGGATGGACAACTCCTGTTGCCCGCCGGCGTACCGGGCGGCCTCGATCCGCACGGTATCGGCTTCGCTGCTGGTGAAGCCGTCGCTGACCACCAGCTCGAAGACGTAGACGCCGGCCTCCTGGCACTCGAAATACATGGTCGAGGGTTCGATGCCATAACGTGCAGCCAGTTCCGGATCGATCTGGTAGAACGAAACCGATGGTCCCTCGATCTGCGTCCACGTATAGGTCAACTCGTCCGGCGGATCGGCGTCGGAGGAACCGGACCCGTCCAGTTGGACGAAACCGGGGATCAGCCAGAGCCTGTCGGGTCCCGCGTCGGCAATCGGCGCCGCGTTCCCGACCACGACGAGAACGCTGTCGGCCGCGCTGGTGTGCTTGGCGTCGGCGACGATCAGCTCGAACACGTACCACCCTTCGGCGGGCGGGGTGAACACCGCCTGCCCGGCCGTCGGGTCGCTCAACTCAACTATCTGGCCCTGGGTCTGGCGCCATCGGTAGGTATTCGTGCCATTGGCGTCGGAGAAGTAGCTGCCCGTGCCGTCCAGGGTAATGGGCTCGGGGGCGAGCACGTGCTGATCCACCCCGGCGTTGGCCAGGGGTTTGACGTAGCCCACGAACTCGTCGAAGCCGATGTCCACGATCAGGGCATAGACGCGGGGATCGCCGTCGAGGTCCGTGGCGGTCTGTCCGGTCACCGACTTCGGATCGCCCGCGCTGATGCAGGGCGAACCCTCCTGGATGCGGAAGTTGTTCATCGCGGCGTTGACGAACTTCGGGTCCGCGGAGATGTTGCCGTAGCGGCCGGTCCAGTCCGCGGTCTCATCCCAGGTGTATTCATAGGTGGATGGGTCCTCCATGACGTAGTTGCCGGGCGAGTTGTTGTAGACGTTGTTGAACCGGATCAGATCATCGTGCGCGCGATAGTGGAAGATGCCGCCGCCCGACTTGGCCCCGTAGATCACGTTGTTGGCCACCGTGCTGACCGGCGAGACCTCGTCGAAATAGGCGTAAACGTTGCCGCCGAGACCTGAGTCGGGGTTCTTGCTCACGTCGTTGTTGGCGATCGTGTTGTTGACGAGATAGCAGTAGCCGGCGTAGACGCCGCCGCCGTAGTAGGCGGAGTTGTTGTAGATGACATTGTTGGAGATCACGGTGTTGCTCGATGCGTAGAGGCCGCCGCCGTAGTTGGCGGAGTTGTTGTAGATCGTGTTGTGGGTGATGACGGCGCCGCCCCCCCAGCAGCAGATTCCGCCTCCCACGGAGTAGATGTACTCGTCGTTCGTCTCGGAGTACGGCCCGTGGTTCCTGGTGATGACGCAGTGGCTGATCGTGGGCGTCGCATTGGAGCAGAAGACGCCCCCGCCGCAGAACTCCCGGTAGCGGTAGCTGCCGCCGTCATACGAGTTGACGAGCGTCCCGATACCGCCGGTGATGGTGAAACCGGTCAGAACCGCGGCAGTGGTCTCGCCGTTCTCGAAGGTCACCGCGGTGCCCTCCCCGTCGGCGTGGATGATCGTATAGCCGACGACGCCGCGGTCGTTGGGGTCTATGCTGGTGACCGTGATGTTCTTGCCGCTGAAGTTGATCGTCTCGTAGTAGACGCCCGGGCTGACGAGGACGGTGTCACCGTCGTTGCTGCCGCTGATGGCCTGCTGGATCGACGGATACTCGCTGGGCACCCGCAGGACGGCCGCCGACGACAACGAGACTGCCAGCGCAGACAGCAAGACCCCCAACCGAAAGACCTTGTTCATGGTATACCCTTTCCCTCACTTGCGGACCATCCACCGACGCCGGGAGTGCGCTCACGGGCCCATCCGCCGAATGTTCTTCTTTTATACCCGATATCGACCGCGTAGACAACGGGATTCTCTGGTATTTGACGCAGGAGGGGGTGTCTTGTTACAGCTTTTCGTTGAAAAAACGCCCAGGTTCAGGATAATCATCCCATCGACTGAGATTACAATCGGACTTGGAAAGGACCCAGTCATGCGGGGATGTCTGCGAACATGGTCGGCGATACTGATCTGCGGCGTGGGGACTCTGGGCGGGTGCTCGCGACTGGCCGTGCATCCGGATGCCCGCGTGCCGGGCGCGTGGCCCGTCTCCGGCGGCGGGGTTGCTGAGTCCGCCCGGGAGATTCCCGTCCTCCACGATGTGGACGTCGTCGTCGTCGGGGGCAGTTCGGGGGCCGTTTCCGCGGCCGTCGCAGCAGCCGAGAACGGCGCCCGGGTGTTCCTGGCAGCCCCGAGGCCGTACCTGGGCGAGGACCTGTGCGCCACGTACCGCCTGTGGCTGCGCCCTGACGAAGAGCCCTCCTCGCCGCTGGCGGCGGCCCTCTTCGCCGAGCCGGAGATCGCACGGACGCCGCGGAACACGATCCCTTTCACTTACGAGACGGACGTCGAATCCTCGTCGCCGCACAGGGACTCCGCCGCCCTGGAAGGTCTGCGCGACGGCAAATGGCACAGCGCCTCTTCACAGAGCGTCCAGTATAACTCCGACGTAAACCTCGTCGTCGATCTCGGCAGCGAACAGGCGGTCACCAGGACACACGTAAGGGTCTACCAGCGTCCCGGCGAGTTCGAGGTCGCGGATGTCACCGTCTGGACGAGCAGTGACAAGCAGTCGTGGCAGCAGCTCGCGGTCGTCGCCAACAAGAAGCTGGGGGCAGGCGCATTCGAGGAGGCCGCCATCGACCTGTCGGCTGCGATGGACCGAGAGACGCGATACCTGAAGTTCTCCGTCCGCAAGACGGCCGAGGCCAAGCGCGTGCTCCTGGGAGAGATCGTCGTGGAGGGTCCGCAGCAGGACGTCTTGCGCCAGGCATACCGGACTCCGCCGACGCCGATGCAGATCAAACGACTCCTGGACGAGGCCCTGCTCAACGCGGGCGTCCAGTTCCTCTACGGCTGCTACGCGACCGAGCTGCTGCAGGACCGCGACGGCCACTTGGCCGGGATCGTCATGGCCAATCGCTCGGGCCGCCAGGCGATCCGGGCCAAGGTGGTCATCGATGCCACGCCGCGGGCTCTTGTCGCACGGATGGCGGGGGTGCGATTCGATCCGGTGCCGCCGGGCACGCGGACGTTCACACGGGTCGTCATCGGCGGCGGGCCCAGCGACACAGCCCACGTGCAGGCCAGGCAACTGCCGACCCCCATCTACGGCACCGACGGACAGATCTACCAGGCCATCGAGTACTCACTCGATCTGCCCATGAAGGACGCCTCTTTCGCATCGTACGCGCAGGCCGAGCAGATCGCGAGGGACATGACCTGGCATCCTCAGCAGGTGGACGCCTCTGAGGAACTGTTCGAGGTCCCGCAGGACCGCATCAAGGGCTGCGTTTCGCAGTGCTGCGACTGGCCGGGCGCCGACAAGGTCGATCTCGGCATCTTCCGCCCGAGCCGAATGAAGCGGCTCTACGTCCTGTCCGGCTGCGCCGACGTATCGCGCCGGGCGGTGGAGGTCTTGCTCAGACCCCTGGAGTTGATGCAGGTCGGCGAACGGATCGGACTGGCCGCATCGAGCGAAGCCAGGACCGTCGCCCCTGCGCACGGCGTCATCGTGCAGAAGCGGACGGGCGAAGTGGTTGCGAAAGGCGACGCCCGCGACGACCCGGCGTGGATGCGGATCGGACGAGGCAACGCGACAGTCCGAGCCGATGCGAGCGTGCTGCCGGTGCTCGGGCAATACGACGTGGTGGTCGTAGGCGGCGGCACGGGCGGCGCCCCCGCCGGCATCGCGGCGGCCCGCCAGGGCGCCAGGACGCTCGTCGTCGAGTACCTCCATGGCCTCGGCGGCGTCGGCACGCTGGGCCTGATCGGCAACTACTACTACGGCTACCGCGAAGGCTTCACGAAGGAGCTGGATCAAGGCCTGATCGCATTGGGCGGTGAAGCCGCGGGCAAACCGGGCCAGCCGTGGAACACCCAGGTTAAAATCGAATGGTATCGCCGTGAACTGCGCAAGGCCGGCGCGGACATCTGGTACGGCGTCCTCGGCTGCGGCGCCTTCGTCGAAGGCAACCAGGTCAAGGGCGTCGTGGTCGCCACGCCGGAAGGTCGCGGCGTGGTCCTCGCGAAGGCGGTCGTGGACTCAACAGGCAGCGCCACGATCGCAGCCGCCGCGGGCGCCGAGACCCTCTACACCGCCGGCCAGCATATCGCAGTCCAGGGGACGGGATTGCCCTACTGGGAGCCCGGCGCACGGTACACGAACACGGACTTCGCCTTCATCGACGACCTGGACGTCCTGGACGCATGGCAGTCCTTCCTGGCGGCACGCAAAAAATTCGCGGATCGTTACGACCTCGGGCAGATCATCGATACCCGCGAGCGGAGGCAAATCCTCGGCGATTTCTTCCTCTCGCCCATGGATGTCTACCTGGACCGGACGTACCCCGATTCGGTCGTTCGAGCCAGCAGCAACTTCGACTCGCACGGGTTCACGATCCACCCGATGTTCCTGCTCAGGCCGCCGGACCGCAAGGCCCTGCCCTGCTACGTCCCCTACCGCTGCCTGCTGCCCAAGGGGATCGAGGGCGTGCTCGTCACCGGCCTGGGCGTCAGCGCCCATCGGGACGTGATGCCGGTCATCCGGATGCAGCCGGACATCCAGAACCAGGGCTATGCCGCAGGCGTCGCCGCCGCGACCGCAGTCCGCGAGGGCAAGGGCCTCCGCAAGATCGACATCCGCCAGTTGCAGCGGCACCTCGTCGAGAAGGGCAACTTGCCCGCGGAGGTCCTGAGCCAGTCCGACTCCTTCCCTCTGCCCAAAGAGAGGGTCGAGCAAGCGGTTCGGACCATCGCGAAGGACTTCGAGGGCGTCGAAGTCCTCTTCACGCAGATCGAGGTGGCGTTGCCCCTGCTCCGCGAAGCGTGCAAGGCCGCGCAATCCGACCAGGACAAGCTGACCTACGCCCATATCCTGGGCATCCTGGGGGACGCGACCGGCGCCGAGACGCTGGCCCAAGCTGTCGCGTCTCGCGAGTGGGACAAAGGCTGGAAGTACACCGGCATGGGCCAATACGGCATGAGCATGAGCGTCGTGGACAGTCTGATCGTCGCGCTGGGCCGGACCCGCAGTGACAAGGCGACCGAGCCCATCGTCGCCAAGGTCCGCCAGTTGGGTTCCGAGCACGAGTTGTCGCACCACCGGGCGGTTGCGATGGCGTTGGAGACGCTGGGCGATCCGGCTGCCGCCAAACCCCTGGCGGAACTGCTGCGAAAGCCCGACATGGCCGGCCACGCCTGGACCGACATCGACGCAGCCACCCGCAACATCCCAGCCAGCCCGGTCGATACGTCGACCCGGGAGTGCTCGCTTCGAGAGCTGATCCTGGCCCGTGCCCTATACCGCTGCGGCGATTGCGCTGGACTGGGCGAGAGCATCCTGCAGCAGTATGCGAAGGACCTGCGAGGCCACTACGCCAGGCACGCCTTGGCAATTCTCGACGACAAGAGAGAGTGAGTCAGACGGGCGCCGGCGGACCGCTCTCGTGATCGGTCATGCCGGAAGGTCGGCTCGCCCGCCCATCCCGCCCATAAGGAAAGGGTCGGTCGATGCGAAGAAGACTGGATTTGCTGGCCATGATGTGGCTTTTGTCTCTGGTGTGCGGCGGTGTCATCGCACAGTCCACCCGCGAGGAGATCGCCGACGCACCGGAGGCGTTCAGACACGTCGCCAGCGAGCTGTGGAACCGGAAGATCGTGGCGCTGGCCGATTTCGCACACGAGAATGCGTGTCCCTTCTACAGCCTGACGCAGGTCCTGTCCAACTGGCTCGACCTGGCTGCGGATAAGAGCGTGTCGCTCGTCCTGGTGTTGGAGGAGACCAGCCAGACCGCGGAGATTCTCCAGGACTACGTCCGCACAGGACACGCAGAGCCCATCCTGAGCCACCTGCTGCCCTACACGTCTCTCGAGCGTCTGGAGTTCTACCAGGAGCTGCGAGATTTCCACCTTCGGGTCGAACGTGTCAACGAAGGACCGAGCGAGAACCGGCGCATCCGTTTCAGCATCCGGGGCTTCGAGCCTTTCAGCGCGTTTGGATCGGCCGACGGCACCGAACTGCCCTATTCTTCCGCTGCCCAGGCCGGCGACGTGGCCAACGAAAGGGACCGACGAGTCGCTGCCGGGCTCACGGCTCATCTCAAGGATCATCCCTCCGATCAGGTGCTTGTCTTCTACGGCATGGATCACCTGCGGACCCGCCCGACCCGGCAATCCTGGGCCCAGCGGATGTTCGGATCGTCTCAGCAATGGGAGCCCTTGGGCTATCTGCTGAGAACGCAGTTGGGAGAGCAGTTCCTGAACGTCGCCCAGGCGCCGTTTCCCCCTGCCGCCCGCGACCCGCGCAATCCACACCACGCTCTGATGAGCAGGAACGTCATTCTCCGATCTGCCGACATCCCGTGGGAGGCGAGGGGGATCGACCCGGGCAACTTCGATGCGGTGGTCTTCCTGAACACGCCGACCATCGACGAGGTGCACCTGCTCCGGCACATCTGCAGCCGCCGGGTGGTGGACTGCGCCGTCGAGAGGCTGGCCGCCGGCGAAAGCCAGAAGCCGAACGTCTTCACCGGCACGCTCGCCCGCCGCACCAGAGATTCCCTGCAACTGCTGACGGGGCAGGAGTTCGAGACCGCCGCACAGTGGCGACAGTGGCTTTCGGAGAATCCCTATGACGGGCTTGCCCGTGTAGATTCCGATGCGTTCGCCGAAGTCGTGCGCCGGGAGTGCTGCCGGCCCATGGACCGCGGTCGTAGTGCATGGCTCGCGAGTCTGGGCTTGCCGCCGACGATCTATGGGAGACAGCAGCAGATCACGCCCCAGGAGTGGCGCAGCACCACGTGGAAGGGACTGTTCCCGCGCGTGCGATTCCTTCAGTGCATCGGCATCTGCTGGGTGGGCTATCCCGCTGAGAAGGAGAAGGCCAGGGAGTACCTCGTACAGTTCAGCGGAAAGACGTTCGAGGACCCAGGGATGTACCTGAAGTGGTACCGGCGCGAGTGCCTGAAACTGGCGTACTGACCTGGGTGTCCCGACGACCTCGCAGGTGTCATGCCGCACATATGTGGTCTGATCGATCTGAGCAAGCAAAGGGTAGACAGACGGGTCCTCGCAGACTACCATGTGCATACGACACAAGTGAATACGGAAACAAGGTCAATGGAGGTACGCAGATGGCTGGAGAATATCGGTTTTCGTTTGGGCCGTGGAATGTTCATGAGGGCGCCGATCCATTCGGGCCGACCGTGCGGCGCAGCATTTCGTTCGCCAAGAAGCTCAAGATGTTCAAGAAGCTCGGCTTCGACGGCGTCCAATTCCACGACGACGACGCGGTCCCGGATATGAACAAGCTCAGCGCCAGAGAGATCGTCAAACAGGCCAAGGAGGTTCGCAAGGCGCTCAAGGACGAGGGACTTGCCGCGGAGTTCGTCGCGCCGAGACTGTGGGAGGACCCGCGGACCATCGACGGCGGCTACACTTCCAACGATCCGGAGGCCCGCCAGTTCGCCAAGGACCGCAGCCGTCGCTCGATCGACATTGCGGCCGCCCTGGACACGGACCTGATCGTCCTGTGGCTCGCCCGCGAGGGGACGTACCTCCGCGAGGCCAAGGACAGCAAGGTCGCGGTGGACCGGCTCGTCGAGGCCATCGACGACATGCTCGCCTACAACAGCGACATCAAAATCGCCATCGAGCCCAAGCCCAACGAGCCCATGGACCATGCCTACATCCCGACGACGGGACATGCGATGGCCCTCGGATACCTGACCAGGGATCACAAGCGGGTCGGCGTCAATATCGAGACCGCCCACGCGATCCTGGCGGGCCTGGACCCGTCGGACGAGATGGGCTTCGCACTGGCCTACAACAAGCTGTACACGGTCCACCTGAACGATCAGAACGGCCTGAAGTTCGACGAGGACAAGAGCTTCGGCTCGGTGAACCTCCGCCGGGCGTTCAACCAGGTCCGCATCCTCGACAAGTACAACTACGGCACGAAGGGCGAGTTCGTCGGGCTGGACGTCAAGGCCATGCGAACGCAGAAGATCGAGACCGCGACGAAGCACCTGAGCAATAGTCGCGAGGTCTTCCTGAACCTCGTGGATCTCGTCCGCAGCCTGGACGAAGGCCGAGTCGAGCAACTGATCGCCGAACGCGATTACGAGGAGCTCGACCTGCTCATTATCAATCATTTGATGGGCAGGTGACAAAGAAAGCACGAATCTCGAAATCCGAAATCCGAAACGAATTCCAATGACCAAAATTCGAAACTCAAAACGAGATGCCCGACGGGCGACAGCGTTTCGATCATTTGGGTTTTGTGCTTTGGATTTGTTTCGAATTTCGATATTCGGATTTCGAGTTTCTGCGCGGATGGATTGTGTTCGAGAGAACGTTGTATGCTGACAAGTGAAAAGACCGTCCTGTGCATCGAGGCCCACCCGGACGACGCGGAGTTTCTGTGCGCCGGGACGCTGGCATTGCTCCGCGAACGGGGTTGGCAGGTACATATCGCGTCGGTCACGCCGGGCGACTGCGGCACCGTGCAGTACAGTCGGGAGGAGATCAGCCGGATTCGCAAGGCGGAGGCCGCCAAAGCCGCCGCGATCCTGGACGGCCGGTATCATTGCCTGGAATGCGACGACGCGTTCATCATGTACGACCGTCCGACGCTGACCAAAGCCATCGCAGTGGTCCGCGAAGTCCGCCCGACCATTGTCCTGACTTTGAGTCCCTCCGACTACATGGTCGATCACGAGACCGCCAGCCGGCTGGCGATGACCGCCTGCTTCTGCTGCGGCATCGTCAATATCGACACGCCGGGGGCCGAGCCGTTCGAGCCTGTTCCATACCTGTACTACGCCGACCCGGTCGAGGCCAAGGACAAGCTCGGCCAGGAGATCCGCCCGGGCATGGTCGTCGATATCACCGGGGTCATGGACGCCAAAGAGAAAATGCTCTGCTGCCACGAGAGCCAGCGGGACTGGTTGCTCAAGCACCACGGAATGGATGAGTACGTCCAGATGATGCACGCCCTCGGCGCCAAGCGAGGCGGCCTCGCCGGGGTCCGGTTTGCCGAGGGGTTCCGTCAGCACCTCGGGCACGCATACCCCCAGGACAACATCCTCAAGAAGGAACTGGGCAACCTGGTTCATTTGCCGTAGGGAGACGCGTATGGGGAGAAAGACGAGTATCCTGGCGCCGCAATGGTGGGACTACACGACGCTCGACGACGCGATCCTCAACGACGCGGCCCGCCTGACCGCCGACGATATGGCCGCCATGAGCCGGCAGGGCTTTCAGGTCGTCTTCTACGACACCCTGGAGGATTTCTACCTCGCGGAGGCGCTGGAGTACATCACCGCCTGGCGACAGGCGACCGCGGACAACCCCGCCGGCATTTGCGGGCCCATCGGACCGACCGAGCAACTGCCGCTCGTCGCACGCATGGTCAACGCACTGGACCTGGATCTGAACCATGCCCACTTCTGGGGCATGGACGAGTGGTATGTGAATGGCCGCGAGGTCCCGCCGACCCATCCGCTGTCCTTCGCCAAGGCCGACCGGGAACTGTGCTTCGACCGGATCCGCCCGGACCTGAAGATGCCCGAGCGGAACCTCCACTTTCCGAAGGCCGACCTGTCGGAGTATCTCAAGAGCTGGGAGGGCGTCCGCTGCGTCGTCATGCAAGGCGGGCAAGGCGACATCAAGCATTGGGCCTTCAACGACCCTGTGCGACGGGAGGGCAAGTACAAGGACCGCCCGCCCACGCCGGAGGAGTTCCGACAGCTCACCACGCGCGTGGTGGACCTGCACCCGGTAACCGTCATGCAGAACGCCCGCACCAGCGGCGGCGGGGTCGTCACCGGCGTTCCGACCCAGGCGATCTCCGTCGGGCCGGTCGAGACGTGGAAGGCGGAGAAGGTCTCCATTTGGCAGGCGGGCACGCACGACAACCCCTTCGGGATGCGCCTGACGACCCTGATGATCGGCAAGCGAATTCCCGACAGCGCCGTGCCCATGTCTCTGCTGGCGAATCACCCGAACGTGCAGTTCAACTTCTATCGCCATGCGATCGGCACGTGTGAAGCCGAGATGCACTGATTCCGTGGGAGAAGACTTATGGCTGTGGACGTTCTGATTCTCAATACCGCGGTGGTGGACCTGCGACGGCCCGACTTCGATTTCACCGATACGCTCGTGGGCAAGGGTGGGCTGGCCAAGTGCAAGACCAAGGACATGCCCGCCTATCCGCAGGAGCGGATCAAGCAGTGGATCGACGAGGGCTTCGCCACCGCCGGCGGACCCGGCAACACCGCCCCGCTGATCGCCCGGACGGGCCTGAAGGTCGCGGTCGGCGTCAATCTCGGCAAAGGCGATTGCGACGGACTCGACGCCCAGGGGCGATACTTCCACGACGTCATGACCGCCAATGGGATCGACATGTCCGCGACGCACGTCCACCCCACCCTCCCGACGGGCACCACGTTCATCCACAGCACCTCCGGCGGCGACCGCGGCGGCATCGCCTACTTCCCGAATGCCAACGACGACTTCGACTTCGAGGTCTTCCAGGACGCCATCGAGCGTCTCAAGCCGCGGATCGTCTACTACATGTACTCCGGCCTCTCCGACCGCGGCGACGCCAATGGCGGCAGCGACCTGGCCGACTTCGTCCGCTGGTGCCGGGACACGGGTGCGGTGACCATCGCGGACAGCCACACCCTGACCGGCAATCCGCACAAGCTCATCGCCGAGGGCAAACCGGTCAAGGAGTATCGACTCCTCGAACCGCTGCTGCCCGAGCTGGACCTGTTCTTCACCTCGTCCGACGAGGCCAAGCTGATCGAGAACACCCTGTGCCGAAAACCGGCCAGGGGCGACCTCGACGAGCACGCCTACAACATCAACTTCCTCGAATCCATGACGAGGAAGTTCTGGCAGGACGACGACCGCACCAAGCTCTTCGGCGTCACCGTCAGCGACGGCGCTTATGAAAAGCATATCCTGCCGAATGGCGAGACCAACTGCCCCGATAAGGTGACGTCTCGCTTCATGGCTGGCGAAGTCGTGGACCTCGTCGGTGCCGGCGATTCCTTCCGCGCCGGCCTGATCGCCTACGTCGCGAGCAATCTGGACGCGTTCCGCAAAGGCAGGATGAACTTCCAGGAGGCAGTGCAGGC
>DAOQWL010000029.1:0-61549 GCA_035342095.1 Sedimentisphaerales bacterium
GCTTTAGCCGAAATAATGAAGCCCTCGCCTTTAGGCGAGGGAGTATTCACTCGCCCATGCAGGAGCCGTACGACTACTTCGGCAAACCGATGCACGACGCCTTCTGGGCCGCCCTTGCCAGCGGCAAACCGCCGGCCGAGGCGCTGTTCGTGGCCAAGAGCGAGTTCGCCCGGCTCATGCCGCACGGGTGTGCCGACCCATTCAGTCGTGCGGTTGAGGTGAAGATCCTGCGGCAGTACACCTGCCTTGGATTGGGCTGGTGATCCGCGGATCAACCATCTGGGCAGTAGGAACCGACCGCCCAGTATGGTAGAATGGCGACAGATGGAGAACAGGTGAGTTATGGCAAAGAAGACACCGAAGGATAATGCAAGCCGGACCGCGGAAGACATCGTGAAAGAGAGTCTGCCGGACATGGAGATCGTCGATTCGTCGTCGAGGGCGAAGCAGGACGCAGCGCGATCGCCGGTGAAACCCGGCGCGTCCATGGACAGGCTGCGGGAGAAGTACCTCGGCTCGGCCGCCCCGCAGAAGGGCGTATTCGGCGCCGACAGCGGCGCGCCCGACGAGCAGGATGTGGAGGTCCGACAGGTGCGCCCGAAGAAGACTCCCGCTGATCCCGTAGATGATCCCGGCCCGCGCGTGGTGATCATTTCGAAGAAGAAAGGCATCCTCGGCTCGCAGGGCTAATGCCGAGAGAGCGGTCCGCAGGGTATACCTGCCATGCGGAGCCCGGCCTCGTCGTGACGAGAGAGGCCGGGCGATACACACAGGCTGTTGCCGTTGCTGCGAGGAATAGGGTGGCCGCACTCGTGGCGATCACTGAACTCTCTTGCCCACGGCTTCTCGTGTGCCCCTGGGGCTTGTCATTTCCCCTTTGAGGGTGCCTGCCTCCAGCTTGCCCTTGAACTCCGTCGTGAACTGCTGATCGTTGAATGTCATGGTCACCTTGAAGCTCACTTGATCGCCGTCCACCTTCAGATCCGTGACGGGCACCTCGTTGTCCCGCATCGAGTACGTGGCGGTCATATCCGGTTTCACGGTCAGCGTGTTCGTCCGCGTCCCCTGCTGGGTCTCCCGCGTGAATTCCCACTTGCCGACGAGCGGGGAAGCGACGGGAGCCTGCAATTTCCTTCCCGTGATCTCGAACGAGCCTCGCTCGGAGCTGCTCTGCCCAGTGAACGTGTTGCCCTGGAGCTTGAGCTTGTAGTCGATCTTGAACGTCTGATCGCCGAAGCTCAGCTCGAGGGCGTACGCGACCTGATCGCCGTCGAGCTTGAGATCCTTGATGGGCATCTCGCCGCCGAAGAACTCCTGCCGCCCGGTCAGGTCCGGGTAGACCGTCAGCGCAGAGGGCATCGGACCCTGGTCTGTGTTGGCGGTCATCTCCCACTTGCCGATGAGGGCGGCGCCGAAGCGGGTCCCGGCGATCTCGGTCTCGCCCATGTCGCTCTTCGACACGCCGGTCAGCTTGTCGCCTTGGGCCGTCCCCTCGAAAGCCATCTTGAACTCGCGGTCGTTGAACTTGACCGTGCGGTCGAACGTGAGCTTGCCGCCCTGGAGTTTCACGTTGGAGATCATGCTCTCGCCGATCACGCCGGCCCACTTGGCGTCGAGCGATCCGTCCGCTTTTTCCGATACGGTCAGCTTGGCGGTGACGTCGCGATCCCCCAGCTTGTAGGCCAGGTCCCACACCCCGACGGCCGGCGGCTTCGGTTTCACTCGGACGCCGTTAGCGCCGAACTCGCCCTGGTCGCTGGACAGGGCGCCTGTGAGTTTTCCATCCTTCAGAGTCCCGGCGTAGTCCAGTGTGAACTCGTTGTCTCCGAAACGGACCGTCCGTGTGAACGTGAGCTTCTGCCCGTCGAATTTGACGTTGGACAGCGCGTCTCGACCCCATTTGCCGGCGAGCGTTCCGTCTGCCTGCCGGGTGATGGACAAGGTGGCGAAGCTGGACCGGCCCCCAAAGTCCATCGTCATATCCCAGTCGCCTGCGATGTCCTCGGCCGCGAGCGCCTGGCATGTCCCGAGGACCAGGACGAGACCGAGGATCGAGAACAAACGCGAGGGTACCCTGGTGTGCTGTGTCGCATGACTCATGACATTTCCTCCCAAAACGCTGTGGGCGAACCGCCGGCGGCACCTACGTTGGCCTGTGACACAGTCGGTCGTGCCCGCAGGCAGCCTGCCCGCACTTTTTTCTCCCGGTGCCGTCCAGAGGGATTCTATCACAGTCCCTCGCCTGTGGGAACAAGAATCTTGAACTCCCCGGTGCGGATTGTGCGGATCGACATGCCATTCCGGACGGCCGAGTCCGCCGGAGATGATCCGCGATCCTATCCTTGCCGCTTGTCGCGGATCTTGTTCTCCGTTCCTGCCAGGAGCCTGCGCATATTGGCGCGGTGGCGGACGATGACGAACGCAGGGATGACAACCGCCGCGATCACCAGCGGCCACAGGTGGGACAGATCCCAGTCCGGACGAATCAGAATGCCTGCGAGCAGCGCGATCGGGAAGGCCGCCGACGCGCAGATGGAGGCCAGGGAGACGTATCGCCAGACCAGCACGGCGCCCACCCAGACGGCCAGAGCGATCAGCCCACAGATCGTGAAGTAGGGCCACAATCCGAGGGTGACGCCGAAGCTGGTGGCGACCCCTTTGCCGCCCTTGAATCGCAGGAAGACGGGAAAGACATGTCCCAGGATGGCTGCGACGCCCACGGCCAGCCAGAGAGCCAGCAGGGCGGGCCTGTCCGGCGGGCCTGCGATGGCCCGGACCGCGACCACCGGGATGGCGCCCTTCAGGACGTCCAGGGCGAAACAGACGTAACCCCAGGTGCGCCCGACCGCTCGGGCCAGATTCGTGGCGCCGATGTTCCCGGAGCCGATGGTCCGGAGGTCCTTGCCGTGCAGCTTGGCGATGATCTGGGCGAACGGGATCGAGCCCAAGACGTACGCGACGACGATGGCTGGGACGAATATGCTGGGCATCATGGTTCAGGTCCGAAATGGGTGTGGCTGCGCGTTGCCCTGCTCGGGCACCCGCTCAGGTGGGATCTCTGGGGCTTCACTCTGATTTGGTATGGTCAATGGGGTGCCGCTGGCGTTCAGAGGCAGCATCATGATCTTCTGCCAGATCTTGTGCGAGAGGCCGTTGGTCAGATCCTCCAGATCGTTGACGGCCTCAGTGGCTACGGGGTCGTGGTAGTCCTGCACGTACAGAAAGCCGGTCTTGCTCACGAGGGCGAGCATCTCCGTGCAGTAGTCAAGGTAGCGGGCCATCTCGTATGGACCGAGCGTCCGCCGGGGTGAGTGAGGGGTGGAAACCGCGTGTTCCGCAATGCTGTCTGGGTCTTTGGTGAGTTGGTGCATGTCGACGATGTGGGCGATGCACCGCAGGCGATTGACGGAGTGGATTACCCGGTTCCGTTTCCTTCGGTTCTCCAGCGTGACGAGAAACAGGATGCCCGCGCCGATCAGCACAAGACTGTTGAGCCCGGAGTCGATCATCTGCACGAGGTCCGCGAGGTTCAACCCGTCGGCGCTGACGTTCAACTGCAGCAGAGACTCGACGAACGCTAGAACCGCGATCAGGATGAGGACATACGTGCCCAGACGCAGCAGGTAGTTCGGTCGGGCGATCCACTGAACCGTATGGTCCGTTTCCTTCGAGATCTCGTACAGTTCCCTGCAGATGTTGGCCAGGTTGGACTCGGGGAACCGGTCCCTCATTCGCAGGTGCAGCCTCTCGATGGTCCTGCGAATCTCCTCAGCGATGAGAATGCACTTCGGTCTCTCCATGGCGTCCCTGCAGAACAACCGCTTTGCGTGCGCCGACGATCCGATATCCGCTGTCCTCCAATCTGCGTCTCGCCCCGCCCACCGTCAACGACGCGTCTGTGAACAGCAGAGAGACGACAGGATGCCACCGAAACGATTGCCTCGTCATAACGATTCAGGACTTGTGCTTCCTTACTCCAGATGCACCGTCCTGATCAGCCGACCTTGTTCCGTGTCGGCGGTATAGGATACCCACAGACCGCCCTTCGTGTCAAATGCGGCCGAACAGTATCTCCGATTGCCCTCGCCTTCGTCTATCTAGTTCTTGGAAGTCCGTGGAACGACAGGGATTCTCACTGTAAACGTGCTGCCTTGGCCGGCCTTGCTCTCGACGGTGATCCTGCCCAGGTGGGCATCGACGATGAACTTGGCGATGCTCAGGCCCAGGCCGCACCCCTCGGCCCGTCGGGACAGGCTGCGATCCACCTGGTAGAACCGCCGGAAGATCTTCTTGAAGGCCCGGCGGGGAATGCCCACCCCGTTGTCGGACACGGCGAATCGCACCTCGCCGTCTTCGCTCGTCACATTCAGTCTGATCTGTTTCTCGTCCCCGGAGTACTTGTACGCATTGTCGAGCAGGTTGACCAGGACCGTGACCATCGCGTCGTGATCGGCCCGAATCGCGGGCAGTTCGTCGGGAATCTGTATCTCGAACCGGCAGTTGCCCCGGCTCAGCTTAGTCCGAGCGGCCTCGGCCGCTGTGCGAGCGATGCTCATCGGACTGACGTTTCGCATCTGGAACGCCTGCTTGTTCCGCTCCATCCGCGAGAAGGTCAGGAAGTTGTCGATCAGCCGGCTGAGGCGCTCGTTCTCCTTCGAGACCAGTTGCAGGTACTCCGTGACTTGCTGCGGATTGCAGTAGCTGCCTTCGAGCAGGGTATCGACCAGGATGCGCATGGACGCCAGGGGGGTCTTGAGTTCGTGCGTCACCGTCGCCATGAAGTCGTTCTTGAGCTTGTTGAGACGGACCTGTTTGCCGACGCTCTTTGCGGCTACGACGCCGATGGCGACGATCAGGCCGATGACGAACAGGCCGGTCCAGGTGTACAGGGCGATCCGCTCTCGTGCCGCCCGTTCGAAGACCTCGTTGCCCTTGAAGAACAGGCGGACTTCCCAATCGGGGAACGCCGGACCGACCGAGCCCGCGGCGAAGGGCTCGCGGCTCGTCTCCTCGATCCCGGCGATCCTCCGGCTTGAAGCGTCCACAATGCAGTAGTCCACGTTGTCGTCTTCAAAGCCCGCGAAGTCCGCGAACGCTCGTGCGATCTCCCGCGAGGAGAGCAGCGCCACACACATTCCGCCGCGCGAAGGCTGGATCATGCCGTAGAAGTCGTTGCTATCGATCTGGATCGGGCGGAGCCTGCCTACCTCCCAGTCTGCGAACAGATCGAGCGTCGGGAACCGCTGGGCGAGACGGAGCGAACGTTCCTCTGCGTCAACAAGCCGTTGCAGGTCGGTCCCGCGAAAGAGATCCCCCTGCTCGGGCGTCAGGCCGGTTTCGCGACCGATTTCCATTGCCCTGCGAGCGAGGAACAGGTTCTCATCGGTGTGTAGCGAGAATCCTGCGTCGTTGTCGCTGTAGAGGATCGCGAGCATGTCGCGGTACGTCTGTTCGCGGACCTGGGCGTAGGCGGGCTTGTCCTTCATCCAACCCAGCAGGAGCAGTCTTGCGTTGGCGATCAGAGCCATGCAGCGGGAGTCGCCCGTCTGAGCCAGCGGACTGGACGCGGTCCGGCGGCATTCGACGATGGCCTCGTCGAGCCGGCCGAGCTTCGCCAGCGAGCGGGCTTTGCCGATCCATGCAGCCAGTCGGTCCTCGTTGTCGCTGATCCAGGCATACTGCTCATACCGCTCGATGGCCCGGTCGTACTCCTGCCTGATCTCCATCTCGACCGCGTCGGCGAAGTTCTCGAAGGGGCGTGCTGAGGACCCGGCGTCCGCGGAGAGCGTCGGGTAGAGGCGTCGGCCGGCGCCGTCAAAGACGAGCAGCCCGGCGCAACCGAATTGCCCGACAGCGGAGACGAACCGCCGATAGGGATGGGCCGTGGATTGCTCCTCCAGAGTCTGTCGTCGCTCGTTCCATTTCCGTTCGGCGTGGCTCGTCACCTCCGTGAGCCGGCCTTTGTAGTCCGTCGTCAGACGCTGACGCACGGCCAGACGCTCGTTCTGGGCCGCCTGGCTCATGAACCAGAGCAGGCACAGAGCCGGCAGGATCACCGCCGCCGCCAGCAGCAGGACAACCCGTCGGTACTGGCCGTAGCCGGGATTGATGCCGCGTATTGCCTTTGTCAGTGACCGCATGGTGCAGATTATACCACAGGGCGCCTCAGACCGCCGCTCATTTGCATCGCGAGGATCTTCGTTCAAGATCCAAACGCAAGAGGCCGGAGCGAACTCCGGCCTCCGCGTGTCCACCTCATACAGAGGGCATCACTCCGCCTACTGTCCCTGCGACAGCTCTTTCACCTGTGTCTCGGACAGGCCATAATTGTAGACTCGCACGTCGTCGATCAAGCCGTTGAAGAAGCGGTCCCCCATGTCGGTGTTCGATCCGATCTGGAGGGCGGAATCATTCTGTCCGATGACGCCCGATGCATCCTGCGAAGCGTCGATCTCGCCGTCGACGTACAAGAACATGCGTTTGCCGTCGTAGACACCTGCGGCGTGATGCCATTCTCCTAGGCTGATATCCCTGGTTCCGTACAGGCTTCCGTACTGACTGCCGCTGGGGATACTCAGGCCCGAGCAGGCGAATTCGAGCGTGCTGGCTTCGTTGTTTCGCTGGATTCGCCATGCAGTGTCGCCCTTGGTGACGATGGCCTGCCATGGCTTGTCGAAGGCGTTCACCTTGATCCATGCGGCTACGGTAACGCCGCCCAGGAAGTCGAAGGCCGATTCGTCGTCGAGGTCAAGGAAGTCGCCGTCGCCGCCCAGCGAGATCGCTCCGCCGACCTTCCCGCCGGAGGGCTGCCAGTCTGGGTCGCCCTGGACCGTTGCGTCGTGGCCGTTGCCGGAGGCATCCGCGGCAGTCCTGCCTTCTCTCTCATCGAGCTTCCACCAGGCGACCAGCCCCGCCAGATCCCCGGTTCCCAGGGCGCTGGGATGTTGCCAGGCGTTGTCGTCGGTCGTGCACCACATGAGCTTCGTATCGCGATCGCCGCCGTCGTCATCGTCGTTGACGTGTACGTCGATGCCGATCTGTCCACCGGCTCTTGGCGTAGTCCCCAACGTGGACCAGGGCAGCTTGATCTCCACGCGATAGCCGCCATCGGTCTTGGCGAAGGCGTACTTGACGCCCTCGGTCCGGTTGTGCTTCGTCTCGCCCAGGGTCGGCACGGAGGCGTCCCAGGAGAAGTAGAACACGTAATCGCCATCGCCATAACCGTTGGACTTGCTGTTGTCGGCGTCGAGGAAGACTTCCACCGTATCGTCCAACCAGAAATCGTCCGAGTCGTTGACGAGCCTGTCGTCGGTGACATCGACCAGCAGATAGAGAGCCTGGTTGTCATACAGGGTCTTGAAGCCGGCCGAGAAGTCCTTGTCGTCGGAGGCAGGGGAGTAGGCCACGTTGCCGATCGGATTCGACTCCACGTTGGACCAGGCTTCGTCCACCTTGCCGTCGATTTCGGGCGGCCGACTCGCCTGGAGGATGCAGACGGCCTTCGTCGGCCGGTCCCACTCTGCCTGGCTGGGCGACCGGGTCTCTTCCATGATTTTCGCCAGAGTCGCGATCGGCCCGATGATCTGCTGAATCGGCGGCAGGTCGTTGATGCTCAGTCGGATGCTGAGACTGTTGTCCTGCTCGCTTGTGTGCAGACGCACGGTCGCCTTCTCGGTGGCCTTGGCCAGCTCATCCAGCGATTGACGAACCTGGGCGGCCGCCTCTTCCGACGGGAACTTTGCGCTTTGCGACGCGAGCTGGATCGCGCCTGCTACGTTGATCAGGGCCAGCTTGCTCGTCGCAGGCGGCAGGGTCGCCAGTCCATCCTGGAGCACGCCGGCGCTGACAACGGAGGCGTTCTGGCTCCCGGCCGTCGCGGCGGCGTCGATGACCTGCGAGTTGATCGCCAGGACCATTGTCCTGTTCGCCTGGGCCGTGTTGCCGAAGAGCTTCATGCCGTTGCCCAGCGTGAGGTCAAATCGCCCGCTCGCCGGGATGGCGGGCGCGTCCTGAGCCAGCAGGCCGGCTGTCTGGAGCAGGGTGGTCAGGAGCTGATGCACTTGCGAGGGATTCTTGCTCGTGATGGCCAGGCCGAGCGCCTGCACCGCGGCGGGGATCGGAGAATCCTCGGCGGCCACTGCGTTCTTCGACGGGGCCGCGAACAGCGTGATCTGTTCGACGTTCCCGAAGATCTGAGGGCCGAGGTCCATGCCGATCTTCTCCTTGATCTTCGCGCTGAGGGCCTGGGCCTGCGCCGAATCGGCGCCGCCCAGCGTCAAGCTGATCAGGGCCACCGCCTGGGCCGGGACCACCTTGAGTGCGTCTCGGCTGAGGTTGGGAGTGCGAATCAGATTGTAGAACATGGACTTGGCGCCGTCCTTGAAATTGACGTTCGCGTCAAGGGCCGCGCCGGTCTCCCGCAGCGAGAAGGAGGCGATCAGGTCGTCCACGTTCTGGAAATCGACGAAGCCGTTGGCGATCTGGATGTGCTCGGGGATTTGATCCGGGGGGACCATCTTCATGAATTGCCCGTAGGTCTCATCGACGTTCAGCCACAGCGTGACCGCGTTCTGCTGGCGGGCCTGCTTGCTGATGCTGGTGAAGGACCGGTTCGCGGAAGCCAGCGAAGGCTGGCGGGCTTTGCCTTTGTACCGCACGATGGCCTGTTTGAGCATCTCCGGGCGAGTGGACGCAATCACGACCGTGTCGTCGTAGGCCACGCTGCCTTCGTTCTCGTCTCCGAAGGTCACGACCTTCATGCCCTCGACAGGGTCGCCCGCCCGGCCGAGGCCGGTCAGGGCCATCTGGAGCAGGCCTTTCAATGCGTCGCTCTTGCCGGGGAAGAAGACAATCAAGGCGGGCGGGTTGTCCTCACTCAGCTCTGTGATGCCCAGGCCGATGCCGCGGATCTTCTTCAGCTCCGCCATCATGGAGGGATTCAAGAGGCCGCGGATCATGGCGGCCGGCCCGCCGCCCTGCCAGCCGGACTCCTGCCTCAGGCTCGCCAGGGCCTCCTCCACAGGCGTCCCCTTGAGCATGTTCAGGATGGTCTCGACCTGCCGGCCGGGACTGCCGATCTCAATGTACGCGATGGTCTCGGGCGGCATCAGCATGGCCGGGTCCGAGTTGCCCAGTTCCTCCAGGATGGGTTTGACCTTCTCGACGATCTCCGTCTGGTCGCCGTAGCCGTCCACGAGCTTTGTGAAGATCGTCTTGGCGTCTTGTTCCCGCTTCTGTTTGAGGTAGATGGAGCCCTGGCGGTACAGCGCCTGGGCGACGAGGTTCTTCGGCGCCGACGCGTCGGCGACGACCTGCTGGTAGATCCCGACCGCCTTGTCGAGATCGCCTTCGACCTCTTCGACATAGAGCCCCTCGCGGAGCCGTTCCGCCGCGGTTTTGGCCTGCGCCGCCGGGGCGACCACCGCCGCCAGCAGCGCCGACACGATCAGTAGTTTTGTGGATGTCTTCATCGCTACACTCCTTTCAGGAAAACGGGTTCACCGGATTCTCGATCTCATACAGGAGTAGTGTCGTCCCGGCGTGTTACCGTTGTGTTACCGCTTCATCCTTTTTTGATGATTTCATCGCAAGACTCGAATCCTGGAGACGCAAGGCATATACTGGCGACTGCATCGCGGGAAACGACTCGATGGCACGGTTTTCACGGCTGCCTTGAGAAATGGAGCGAAGGGTTTTCGCTCGTCCGCCTGTATAGGGAGTGAAAGCCGTACCGTTGTTCCGAGCGCGTTCATGGACCAAGCAGAAGAGAAGGCTCTTGTCCGCCGACTGGTCGGGATGGATGACCGGGGGTGGGAGGGGTTCTGCCGGGAGTGTTCCCTGCCCTTGTTGGCCTATGTCCAGGCGCACTTCCTGTGCAGTCGCGAATTGGCGGAAGAAGTGGTGCAGAGGTCTTTTGTCCGATGTGTGAGGTCGATCAAGAGCTTCGATCCGTCCCAGGGGCGCTTGCTCGCTTGGCTCAAGGCGGTTGCCAGGAACGAGGCGCACACGACGCTGTCCGGTTACCCGGTGCGACCGGCGGGCGAATCGGAGATCGCGTCGGAGGCCATCGAGAGGCTGGACGAGGCCGTGTTGCCCGACGAGGTCCTCGCCCGGAAGGAGACGCAACGGATGGTGCATGAGGCCCTGATGGGATTGCCCAGTCGGCACAGGAAGGTGCTGATCCTGAAGTGCATGGACGACTGCCGGGTTGCCGAGATCGCCAGGCTGCTCGGGCAATCGGAGAAGGCGGTCGAGTCGCTGTTGACCCGGTCCCGAAACGCCTTCAAGGCGGCGTTTCTCCAAGAGGCCAAGGACAGTCGGGCGCACGAGAGCGGGTGTATCGATGGGATCTGATCGCGACATCTTCGACGAGAACCTCAGGCGGTTGCTGGCGACTGCCCGAGCGGAGGATTCGAGCTTCCAGACGCGGCTTCTGGCCGCTGTGCGGGGAGAAGTCGGCAGGGAGCGTGCGATCCTCCGCAGGAGATGGGTCCTGCGAATCGCCAGTGCGGCGGCCGGTGTCGTGGCGGTCCTGGCGGTCGCATGGTCCCTCATGGGACTTCAGGCGCACCACGTCGGTCAGTTGCAGCTCCTCTATGGAGCGGCCGAGCTGATGGACGCCCGCGGATCGAGGGTTGCCACGAGCGGCGAGCCGATTCTCGCAGGCGGTTCGGTCAGGACCCTGTCGGGCAGCAAGGCTGCGATCGATCTCAAGGACGGCAGCAGGATCACCCTGGCCCCGCGCACGGTCCTGGAGGTTGCCGACGGAAGGCGGGGACCAGCTATGGTGTTGAAGGCAGGAGCCGTCGATATCGAGGCGGCCAAACAACGCGCCGGCAGGAGACTGGTGATCTCGACTCCCGGCTCGCGCGTCACCACCCTGGGAACCGAGTTCACCGTGCAACTGAGCACGAGGCCCGATGGGACCCGCAAGACCAGGGTCGGCGTCACGTCCGGCCTGGTCGAGTTCGAATCGGGCGGACAGAAGGTCCGATTGCCTGCCCGCACGGAGGGGACCGCGGAAGAAGGGCAGGCTCCGGAAAAGCACCTGGCGAACTTCGAGCTGAACGAGGTGCTCCGTCTGATCCGCAGGAACGCGGAACTGGCCGAGCGGCTGAGCAAGAAGGAAGGACTGCCCGCCCTCATCCAATGCAAGGACGGCAGCACCGCTGCGATCTGGACGGTTGTCCGCGTGGGGGACCTCCATGACGCAGGCAACGGACAACGCTCGCTGAGCCTGAAGTCGCCTGCGTCCGGCGCCAGGCTGTTCACGCTGGAGGGGCGTGAAATCCCCGCCGACGCCCAGGGACTTGACCTACGGGTCGATGCGTCCTCGCTGGGCTGTGACGCATCGCAAGGTGCGAAGCTGATTCTGGAGTTGCAGGACGTGAAGGGGGTCTTCCAGACCGATGCCGAGGGCGCTACGCGGCTCCTGATTCCCGCGGACGAATCCGGCGCCGTGGCGCTGCTGGAGCTTCATCTTCCCGCCCAGGCGAAGATCGAGCGAATCCAGCCTGAGCCGGTGGAGAGTACGACGACGTTGAATCGCCTGGTGCTGACGGTCGCAGGCGAGATCGAGGGGCTTGGAGTTCTCGAGTAGGACTCTTCTTCTGAAAGGCGAGGTGCGATCATGATGTGGCGTAGAGAGTCTGTCAACATATTGGCGTGTATCCTGATGTCCTTTCCCGCGGTCCTCTATTGTGGTGCGAAGGCCGGCGGGAAGAACGCAGTGGACCTGCGGTTCTCGACGAAGGCCGATCCCGTCACCGTCTCCGTCTCGGGCAAGGTGACCGACAAGAGCACGGGTCTGCCCATCGCCAATGCGCTCGTGCGGGGGCACATCGTCCTCTGGAAGCACCAGGGGCCGGAATTGTTCGAGAAGGCCCCCTACGCAGAGACGAAGACCGACGAGCGAGGGTCGTACTCGCTGCAGTTCGTCACTGCCCTGACTGTGTCCGGCCCGCGCAAGGGACAGGACGGCTTGTGTGTCTACGTCGGGGCGCCCGGGTATGAGACCCTGCCGCAATACGCACGACAACGCGTGACCACTGAGAACACCCAATGCGAGAACTTCGATTTCGCCCTCGACAAGGGCCAGCGGATCGCCGGCGTGGTCGTGGATCAGGACGCACGTCCGGTACAGGACGCTGTGGTCCGCCTCCAGGGCGGCGAGAACGGCGACTGGGACTTCTTCGGCTCGACCGGTCAGACGAAGACGGACAAGGAGGGCAAGTTCGAACTCTGGATCAGCAAGGGCCAGGGGCGCTGGCTGAATGTCACGAAACAGGGCTACGGGACCGCGTTGTTCTGGGATTACCTCGAGAAGAACGACATGGGGACCCTGACCCTCGCTCGCGGCGGCAGCATCCAGGGCAGGATCGTCGGTCCAGACGGCAAAGGGCTGGCCAATTGCGAGGTGTCCATCCGGGAGTATCCCTGTGGGTTGGCGATCGACAAGGTCCTCACCGATAGCGAAGGCAACTACGTCCTCCACGGCGTGCCGGGTGCGCCGAGCATTATCGACTTCTACAAGAGAAAGAACGGTCGGTACATAGACCAGTGGGGTCAGTGCAACGTTCAGGCTCGTCTCGATCCGCAGATGCCTCTGGCGAATGCGCCGACGTACAAGATCCTGGCCAAGGATGGGCAGACCGTGACGGGTCCCGATCTGACCATCGGCGCCAATACGACGGTTTCGGGCCGTCTGGCGGCTGAGCATCGTACCTATGCTCTGGGCGGGCTGCTCGTGCGTCTGGACACCAGTTGGGGCAACATGGTCGAAGCCGACGCCGACGGCAAGTTCCACTTCCCGTTCGTCTCGCCGGGCAAGCACAGCCTGACGGCCTATCTGCCCCACAATCTCAGAGGCGATCATGGCATCGGCCGGACCGAGGTCGAAGTCGAGCCGGGGAAGTCGCTGGGCGACGTGCAGATCACGCTGGCCGATCTCGCCGAACTGCGGGTGCAGTACCTGGATGCCAATGGCAATCCGCTGGCGGGCGTCACCGCGGGCGCCACGTGGTCGCCCAGCGGCGACGGCGGCTGGACCGAGGGAACCAGGTCCGACAAAGAGGGTTGGGCGGTCCTTTACCTGTATCCCGAGGGGGTGCAATATGTCCGCGGGTTTGACCATTCCGGCACGCTCGTCGCCGAGGCTGCGAAGCAGGTTCGCCCGAAGGCAGGCGAAGTGCTCAACAACCTGCGAATCACGATGCTTCCCTGTGCTCAGCTTCGCGGCCGACTCTTGGACGACAGGGGTAAGCCTCTGGCTGGAGGGACCGCCCTGTGCGTGCTGGCCTTTGCCGACGGCGTCCGGATTCAGCGGGGCATCCGAACCGACTCCGAGGGCCGCTTTCTTCTGGAAAGGCTCACGCCGGGTTTCGTGGCGCTCTCCGTGGAGGTGGACTCCGTCCTCTTCAAGGACGTGACGAAAGGGCCGTTCGAGCTCAAGCCCGGCCAGGATCGCGATGCGGGCGTCCTCACCCTCAAGGACGGCCTGAACAAGAGGCAGATTGCCCAAGACCGCAACTCGCGCGGGATGGAGCATGCCCAGGAGGTCCGTGCGGCTGCACAGAGCCTCTTCGAGAAGATCAAGACCGCCGACTACGAGCACTACCTCAAGCCCGCGGTGCACTGGAGTGAGTTTCCCATCGTCGGATACTACCAGACCGATCACTGGTTCGATGTCCTCGTCCAGTGGATGTGCACCACGTTCAAGGACAACCCGATTGTCAACGTACAACTGGGCCGGGTGTTCCTGAATCCGGCGGAGATCAACGGCAAGAAGGACCTTCCCACCGTCCCCTACGAACTCACGTTGAAGAACGGCCGGAAGTTGAAAGGCAACCTGCCCTTCGAGTATACCTTCGACGATGGCGAACCCCACTGGCACGGCCTCCATGGCATCGATTGGCACCTCAGCGAGGCCAACGGGAAATAGGCAACCCCGTGCGTCGCACACCGTGCCGCGTGGGCCCGACCGGCGGGAGCGGGAATCCACTGTCCATGATGCGCCGGGTCCAACGGTTCCTGGATTCCCGCTTGGCGCAGGAATGACAGGGTCGATTTCCAGGGGTTGGGAGAACCTACCGACAGGCACGAGTCGTACCCGACCGGCGGGAGCGGAGCGTCTCGATGATTCTCTCGTTGGCGGCGGGGAAGGCGTAGCGGCCCAGGTCGGACGGGCGGACCCACTTGAAGTCGGCGCAGGCGATGCAGCGGGGGTTGCCCGAGACGTGTCGGCACTCGAAGGCGTGGATGCGGACGCGGAAGTGGGTATAGGCGTGATCGACCACAGCGATCTCGGTGCCGACCTCGATTGCGATGTCAAGTTCCTCGCGGACCTCGCGCCCCAGGGCGGCTTCGAGCGACTCGCCCGGCCGGACCTTGCCGCCGGGGAATTCCCACAGGCCGCCCAGCAGACCCTCGGGTTTTCGTTTGTCGATGAGCATGCGCCCTCCGCGATAGATCACGCCCACCGCAACGATGTGGAGAGGCAAGGGCTTCTTGCGTGCCCGCGCGGGCAGCGAATCCTGGTCGCCGTGGCGTCTGGCTTCGCAGAGCTGCTCGATAGGGCAGTCGGTGCAGCGAGGGCTCCGCGGCGTGCAGACCTCGGACCCCAGTTCCATAAGGGCCTGATTGAAGTGGCCGACCTCCTCGTCGGGCAACAGCTTCTCGGCAAGCGACCAGATCGTCTTGCGGATGGCGGCGTCTTTGGGATTGCCGCGAATGCGGAAGACCCGGCACAGGACCCGCTCGATATTGCCGTCTACCAGCGGCTCCCGCTCTCCGAAGGCGATGCTGGCAATCGCGCCGGCGGTGTAGCGGCCGATCCCCGGCAGGGTGAGCAGCTCGTCTCTGCTCCGTGGCATCTGTCCGTCGAATCGCGAGACGATCTCGCGTGCGGCCTGGTGCATGTTCCTCGCGCGCCCATAGTAGCCGAGCCCTTCCCAGAGCTTGAGCAGCGTGTCGAGACGGGCCCTCGCAAGCCGGCGGACCGCGGGGAATCGCCTGAGGAATCGCTCGTAGTAGGGGATGACCGTGGGGACCCGCGTCTGCTGGAGCATGATCTCCGAGACCCAGATGGCATAGGGATCGCGCGTCCTGCGCCAGGGGAGATCTCTCGCGGTGGCGCCGTACCAGGTGAGCAGGGCTCGCCGGATCTGGGTGTACCGTTTGTGCTTGTTCATTGCGGAGAGGCCGGCGGGGCAATCGGGTCCTTCTTGCGATACACCATTCCCTCGAACTTGGCGACCAATTCGCCTGCGTCGTCTGTGACCTCGATGGAGTAGACCGCCAGCTTCGGGTTCCGCGAGACCTCCTTCGCTTCGGCGTACAGCGTTCCCTCCTTGGCGGCCTTGACGAACCAAATACTGGCGTTGATCGCGACGGCGACGGTCCCATGGGAGTTCGAGGCCACCGCAAAGACCAGGTCCGCCAGGGTGAAGATGGCGCCGCCATGGACGAGATTCACGCCGTTGCGGTGGTAGTCCCGAATGGGCATTCTGGCCTTGGCGTGGCCCTCCTCGATCAGAAGCAATTCGATTCCGCTATGCTCTGCGAACCTGTCACGCTTGAAGAACTCCCGAATCGCCTGCATGGCAGACCTCCAAATAGATACTTTCTGCGGTGTGCCCTTGGTGCCGTGGGTTCACACCGGCGCACAAGTGAGAACAGACACGCCAGGCGGCGATGCTACCCCAAGTCGCCGGCCCGATCAACTCCCCATGAGTCCAGGCTATTGCGGAGGGGGCACGGCGCGGGTAGAATCGCGGGCTGACCGAGGACGATCTTGTGCCGTACAGGACTCTGACCATTCTGGAGGTGGCCCGGATGTTGGGGGCCGATATGCGTCGCGTGGAGCGAATGGCCCAGCGCGGGGAGATTCCCTGCCAGAAGGTGGGCGGCCAGTTCCGCTTCAATCGGGCGCAGATCACGGAGTGGCTTCAGCAGAAGATGGGGGGTATGAGCCACGACCACCTGGCCGGCGTCGATGCGGGCATGACCGAGCAGCGTCAGACCCAGCAGGACGAGGCGATCATCACGCCGCTCCTGAAACCTGATGCGGTCACGACGCACCTCGGCTCTCGCACGAAGGACAGCACGTTGCGGGAATTGGTGTCGCTGGCCGCAAAGACGGGCCTGGTCGTGGACGAGCGGACCCTGTTGGAGGCTGTCCTGCATCGCGAGGAGTTGTGCAGCACGGCCATGGAGAGGGGCATTGCGATCCCGCACCCTCGCCGGCCGCTTCCCGAGGCGATCTCCGGACCGATCCTCGTCGTAGCCAAGACGCCCCAGGGAATCGCCTTCGGCGCTCCCGACGGTCGGATGACCACACTGCTCTTCCTGACGGCCTCGCAGGACGACCGCCACCATTTGCACGTCCTGGCACGTCTGTGCCGGATGCTGCACGATGACCACTTTCCTGACCGCCTCGAAGAGGCCGAGACTCCCGAGGAAATCGTCGAATTGCTGACGAGCCGCGAGAGCGAGGTCCTCTCCCTGTGACAAAGACCGATTTCGATATCGTTGTGGTCGGTGGTGGCATTGTCGGACTGGCGTGTGCGTACAAGATCGTGCTGGCGCATCCGCGTGTCCGGATCGCGGTGCTGGAAAAGGAAGGCCGGCTGGCCTCGCATCAGACGGGCCGCAATTCCGGCGTGATCCATTCCGGGCTCTACTACAAGCCCGGCTCTGCGAAGGCCGCGACGTGTACCGCCGGACGTAAGGAACTCATCGAATTCGCTGGATCGCACGGCATTCGTCACGACCTCTGTGGAAAGATCATCGTAGCCACGGACCCGGCCGAACTGCCCGCCCTCGAACGGATCGAGCAGAACGGCGCGCAAAACGGAGTCGAAGGACTCCAACGAATCGGGCCCGACCGGATCAAGGAGATCGAGCCGTTCGCGGCCGGGATCGCGGCCCTCCACGTGCCGTCGGCCGGCATTATCGACTTCGTCGCAGTGGCTCACAGGCTGGCGGATCTGGTCCAGGACGCGGGCGGACGCAACAAGGTGCTCCTCTACCACCGGGTCCTGGGCTTCGACAAGCACGACTTCTATACGAACGTTCTGACGACCAAGGGCAGGCTCAGCACGCGTTACCTCATCAACTGCGCCGGCCTGCACTCCGACCGGGTGGCGCGAATGGACGGCGTCGATCCGTCGGTCCGGATCATTCCATTCCGTGGCGATTACTCCGTCCTGAGCGGTGCTGCGGCGGGCAAAGTGCGGAACCTCATCTACCCGGTTCCCGACCCCCAGTTTCCTTTCCTCGGCGTGCACTTCACCAGGATGGTCAACGGGACCGTAGAGTGCGGGCCCAATGCAGTCTTTGCATTCAAGCGGGAAGGATATTGCAGAACCGACTTGAGCCTGCGTGACACATGGGAGTCCCTCTCCTATCCCGGCACCTGGCGGCTCTTCGCCCGACACTGGCGATACGGTCTCGGGGAGTATGCCAGAGCCCTGCGAAAGAAACTCCTGGTCGAGCAGCTCCAGCGATTGGTTCCCTCGCTGACAGCCGAGGATATCCAGCCGGGCAACGCCGGCGTCCGAGCCCAGGCCCTCGGACCTCAGGGGGATCTGGTGGACGATTTCAAGATCGAGGTTCGAGGCAATGCGATCCATGTGCTGAACGCCCCGTCGCCCGCGGCCACGGCATCCCTCGCGATCGGCAGTCACATCAATCAAGTAGCTACGGAGCGGTTTGACCTGTAAAAGGAATGGCAAATGGAGAATCTTGCCCATGTTGTCCATAAGTGCCCGTTCACGAAAGGCAGACGATGACTGATCCGGCCGGCAAAGACTACGTCGTCATCCTGCAGTGCCATATCGTCAAGGAGCGATGCCCCGGCTATCTCTGCGAGAAGGCTTTTTTCGAGCGGACAGGGGGCTTCTCGGAGTACCCGAAGGACCGTCCCATCCGGCATCTGAGCATCACCTGCGGCGGCTGCTGTGGTCGGGCCAGTCACCGCAAGCTCACCAACCTGCTCCGGACCATGGCCAGGAAGGAGGGGATCACGAAGGACCGGATCGTGGTTCAATTGTCCTCCTGTATGGTCAAAGACAACTACCATGCGCCGCCCTGTCCCCACCTGGGCTACATCCGGACCTTGATCGAGCGGATCGGGCTGGAGGTTCGCGAGGGGACTGTTATCAGCGAGAAGTCCGAGCATCGTCGCAAGGGGGGGACGTACCATCGGTAGGACAAGATGTCGCTGCTGCTTGCGAGAATTACGTTCCTCTTGCAAGAAAAGTGGATATAATTCTTGCAGTGTGTCGTCGCTCTTGATAATCTGATACCGATGTCGTATGGAATGAAGTCGGATGGTGTGTCTGGATTGTGGAGTTTGCACTGACTGATGGCTTGATTTCCTGCCCCTGATCCCCTCTTCTCTGTGGATTCCGGATGGTGTAGAGTGAACGGTCGCTCGGGACACACGTGCTGTCGAGTTACCTTGTGGTGGCTGGCGCCGGAGAAGTGCGGGCGGCGTACGATGACGTGTAAAAGGAGAGAAAGACAATGAACATCTATGTGGGAAACCTCGCATTCGCGGTTAGCGATGACGACCTGTTGCAGCTCTTTCGAGCGCACGGCGACGTGACGTCCGCCAGCGTCATCAAGGACCGGTTCAGCGGCGAGTCCCGTGGCTTCGGCTTCGTCGAGATGCCTTCGCGGGAAGACGCGATGGCCGCGATCGAGTCGCTCAACGGCACCGACTTCAAAGGTCGGTCGATCACGGTCAACGAGGCCAAGCCGAAGGCCCCCAGAGAGGGCGGCCGGCAGGGCGGCGGTCGCGGCGACCGTCGATACTGATCGCGAGAGAGGATATGCTGTAATCGGCGGGTCCACAGCGGCCGGGATGCCGGAGCCGGGGCCTGCCGGTCCTTCGAGTACAGATTTCCGTTGGGGGCGCAAGGGCTCTACATCCGACGTGGATCAGGCGAGGAGCAGAGAGGGTGGTCTGTCTACCGAGCAGAGCCCCCGGATTCGCGCATAATCTCATTGGCCCGTCACCCCAACGTCCCGAGACCCCGTTTCGTTAGCCTGCGGCGCGGATCGGGCCGTAGGCCCACCGCTTTGCCTTGGGAAACCCCCTAAATCCCAGCGGCTACAGAACTTGCCTGCCTTCCCCTTTTTGAATGAGGGGAACATACACTTGCAGTTCGCCAAGGGTGGCCGGGTCGGTCAGGTCGATGACCTTCCTGCGCTCGTGCGACATGTAGGCGGCCATGATGAGCAGGGTGATCAATCGGCCGAATTCCAGGTTGAGCAGGGCGTCGCGACCCTGCTCGAACGCCGTCAGGGCGTCGATCCACTCGGCGACATAACCGTACAGACTTGCCTCGTCCGGCTGGAGAATCAGCGAACCACGGCTTGCCTGCGATTTCTCCAGGGCCAGTTCTCCGTCCATGACGGCCGTTGCCGCCGCATCGCTGATGAACAAGCCGGCGGGCGACTGGAGCGAGTTGACCGTGTAGGAGTAGCCGGGACCGAAGGTCTCCATGAGCAGTCGCAGCCCAGGGGCGTCGTACATCCAGGAGTTGGTGGCCTGGACGATGCTGCCCTGTCGGGTCTGCGGGTCCTCGAATTCGACGGTGACGCTGGAGTAGTCCTCGGCCGGGATCTTCGAGTAGTCGACGCCTCGCTGCTTGAGTTGCCCGAGCCAAGGCTCCTTGACCCATTTGAGCAAGGCCATCGTAGCGTTGACGCGAAGAGGTTTGAGGTAGTTCACCGGCTTGCCCTGGGGGGTCACCATGTACATGCCGCAGGCGATGCTGTGGCAGCCCATGTCGCAGCAGACGCCGCCGCCCTGGGTCGTGGGGTCCCAGAACCAGGGTTCGTGCGGGCCCCCATGCTCCTCGGCACTGCGGGCCAGATGGGCGGCGCCCATGGCCTTCTCCACCTGCGCCAGTTGGGCGCGGGCCTGGACGATCGCAGGCATGTGGATCTGGTTCTCGAAGTACGCCGTGGGCACACCCATGGCCTTGGCGATCCTCGCGAGTGTGTCGGCCTCGCCGAAATTGCGGGCCAGCGGCTTCTCCACGATGATGCCCTTGATTCTCGCGCCGCCCTCGACGGCCGCCGCGATCTGCCGCATCATCTCCACGCGGGCGAAATTCGGGGCGAACACGCAGACCACATCGACCGCTCGGGTCAGTTCCTCGATGGAACCGTACACCTTGGTGTTCCCCAGGCCGTTCTGACGGGCGGTCTGGGCCAGGGCCTCGGCCCCTTTGAGGGCGCAGACGCCGGCCAACTCCGCGTTGCGAACCGAGCGCAGGGCCCGCTCGTGAAATTTCGCCACAAATCCCGCACCGATCATCCCGATTTTCAGCATGGGTCGATCCTCACACATGTCTTGAAGTTGTCGTTTCGAGCCAAGGGACGTGCGCGCCTCGAAGCTCCATCGCTTGCCCTATCTAGCGGAACCGCGAGCGGAATGCAAGAACAAACAATGGCACAGGCGAGGCAGCAGATGATAAAATCACCCGCGCTCAGGCCCGTCGCCCACAGGCGTCGCGGCGGACCGGGCCGGATGATTCTGTTGGGAAAGGAATAGGGATGCCGCATGGAATGACTCGGCGGGAGGTGATGCAAACCGGCATGTTGTTGGCGGGGGGGATCTGCGGATGCCGGACGACGGGGCATTCGGATGCGCTTCGCTGCTCCTGTTGCGACACGCCCGAACTGGAGCCCGAAAGCCTGACGTTCGGACCGGGTGGTCTGACGATCGACCTGTTGAGGGCCCCTTCGCTGCGCGAGGTCGGCAGCGCCGCCTATCTCGTGCACAGGGACAAGCCTCTCCAACTCATCGTTGTCCACGCGGACAAGCTGCTGTACTGCGTGCTCTCTCGCCTGTGCACCCACGGCGGACAGGTGGTCAGCTACAACCGCCAGCGGGGCGTGCTGCAGTGCAACGGCTTCAATCACTCCATTTTCGACCTGAACGGCTCCGTGCTGAAAGGACCGGCTGAGAAACCGCTGAGAGCCTATCCCGTTGTGTTCGTCGAAAACGCCCTGGTGGTTTCCATCTGACAGGAGGGGAGATGTTCCGCAAATTGTTTGTCCTGACCTGTCTGGCCAGCCTGAGCCTGTTCTCTTCATGTGCGTCCCGGAGGACCCTGTTGCGCAACCCGAAGGACGGCATGACCTTCGTTTGGGTGCCGCCAGGCAGCTTCACGGCACAGGTTGCCGCGGAGCCGAAGACTGCCGGCGACTCGGAGAGGACCGCCCCGCAGGAGGTGGCATTTGCGCAAGGTTTCTGGTTGGGTCGCACGGAAGTGACTGTCGGACAATTCCGTCGGTTCGTGCGGCTGACGGGTCGCCTCACCGACGCGGAGCGGGCGGGGAGTCGGTTCACGTGGAAGAATCCCGGCTTTCCGCAGGGAAGGGAGCATCCCGCGGTGTACCTCAGCTACCGCGATGCCGTGAGCTATGCCCAGTGGGCGGGCGTGGACCTGCCGACGGAGGCCGAGTGGCTCTACGCCTGTCGCGCCGGCTCGACCACGAAGTTCTACTGGGGCGATGTTCTCGATGACCGCTGCTGCTGGAATCGGTGCAACACGCAGGGCACGGGCTCGCGTCCGGTGGCCCGCAAGCGACCGAACGCTTGGGGTCTCCATGACATGGTCGGCAACGCTTGGGAGTACTGCAGAGTGGGCGGTGCGGATTTCGCCCTACGCGGCGGGTCCTGGACCCGTTGTCCCCAGTACCGGACCCGCCAGGGGATCATGGCAACCGGTCTCCTGGAGGAGGCGGTTTCGCCCCGACTGGATTCCGGCCTTGCCAATTCCGAATTCCCCGCGTACCCCTGGGACGACGACCGGGGCTTTCGCTGCATTTATCGCGTTGTGGACGCGTCGCGAAGCTCGGCCCAGCCGGACAGTCGGGCGACGCTCTCGTCTCATCAGGGAGACTGAGAATCTTTTTGCGCAGCAGTCGCACGCGACCGCGCCTGGCGGTCGCGGCAGATCGAGGATGCACGACATGGATTTTGGCGTGACGGACAAGAAGCAGGCGGAACTGGAGACGAGGATGGCGTCACTGGGTTTGCGCGAGCAGGACCTCCTGGAGAAGTTCATTCATTCTTCCGGCCCGGGTGGTCAACGGGTCAACAAGGCGGCCAGTTGTGTCTATCTGAAGCACCTGCCCACGGGTCTGGAGGTGAAGATGCAGCGGGAGCGGCAGCAGCGTCTGAATCGCTACTACGCCCGCAAGCGTCTGTGCGAGCTGGTGGAGGAGCAGACGCTCGGCGAGAAGAGCCCCGCCTCGCTGAAGGCTGAGAAGATCCGAAAACAGAAGCAGCGGCGCCGGCGGCGCAGTAGCAGCAGCAGCAGGTAAAGTCAAGTGGGCGCGAGGGCACGCTCAGCAAGGGGGACCGAGGGGGGCCGCCACGACGGATACCCTCATCGCGGAACGTCCGGGAAACACCTTCAATCTCAGCAAGGAAAGCCGCTTTTTCGGGGGCTGGTGACGCGAATTGGCGAGACACGTGAGCGTATTTTCCCCCGATTTTGCTTGACCAGCGGCGGCCGGGTCTGTAAAATAATTTTGATTTTGGTGGGGAGCGTGCTTTCCTCCCTCAAAAGGTGTGCTCCTCAGCGAAACCACTGTGCAGTTTCTATGTAGTAGCGAGGGGTCAAAAAGGAGCAGTACTGTGAGTAGAGGCAAGGTCAAGTGGTTTGACGCGAAGAAGGGGTTCGGCTTCATCACGCCGGACGACGGAGGCGAGGACCTGTTCGTGCACTTCTCGAACATCCAGGCCGACGGGTTCAAATCTCTGATGGAAGGGCAACCGGTGGAGTATGCCGTCGGCGAGGGTCGTAAAGGCCCCCAGGCGACGCAGGTCCACCTGTGCTAGCGCGGTTGCCCTGAGACTGGGAGGTCGTAAAGGTCCGGTCGCCAAGACTGGACCTTTTTTTATTGGTTTGCTGGCAGTCGCTTCGCCTGGCCGTGGAGTGCGATTCTCGTTATCGGCCCTCAGCCTTACGAATCACGACGGCGCCCCGCGTTCCACAACCGCCCTTTGGGGACAAAAGCGATAGCCTCACACCAATAATGGATTGACATTCGTCCGCGGAACGAGTATACTATAGCGCATAGACGGATCGATGTGCGCCTGCAACGGCATGTAATCTCGTTCGATCCCAGAGGGGGGTGCGTTTCGTGAAAACCATCGCGATGGTCAATCAGAAGGGCGGATGCGGAAAGACGACCACGGCGGTCAATACCGCAGCGGCCCTGGCCGAAATGGGCAAACGGGTTCTTCTGATCGATCTCGATCCTCAGGCCCACGCCACGATCGGGCTCGGCTTGGATCCAAACTCCTTCCCCCGGACGATCTACGACGTTCTGACGAAACCCCGCACGGGGATTGCGGATGTGGCGGTCTGCACGCGGATCAACCGACTGCACCTGGTGCCCTGCAATGTCCTGCTGGCCAGCGCCGAAATGGAACTGGCAGGCACGCCGGGAAAGGAACTGCTCCTGGCCCGCGGGCTTCGCGACGTGCGTGACAGCTACGACATCTGCGTAATTGACTGCCCGCCTGCGCTGGGTGTCCTGACGCTCAACGCCCTGGTCTGCAGCACGGACATTATCGTCCCTGTCCAGGTGCATTACTACGCCCTCGAAGGGCTTCGCCGCCTGCTGGAGACCGTCTCCATCATCCGTCAGCGGTTCCATCCCTTCTCCATGGAGAGCATCGGCCTGCTCCTGACGTTCGTCGAGGAGCGGACCACGTTCAGTCGGCAGGTGCAGCAGCAGTTGCGAGAGATCTTCGGCGATCTGGTCTTCAGCACGGTGATCCATCGGAACGTCCGTCTGGCGGAGGCCCCGAGCGCGGGCGAGCCGGTCCTGACGTACGCCGCACAAAGCAAAGGCGCAGCCGATTATCGGGCACTGGCGGCCGAGATTCTCCAGACCACTCCCACGATGGCCGAGCCCGTCGAGGAACGGATGCGACGCGGCCTCCAGAAGCAGCTCAGCACGATCTTCGCCGGAGTGTGGATTCCCCAGCGACAGGCGCCCGCGCAGCCGGCGGTGCCCATTCAGCCGCAGTCGATCGAATCGACGTGAGCCGCCGATGCGGCATCGGAATCTCGATATCGTGACTTCACAGGCAGGGCCCGCATGCCTGTCCGATGCTCTCACTCTTTTTGCGTCATCGTCCTGAGACGTTCCTCGCCCCGTTGATCTCACTCGCTTGACATTTGCTCTGCCTTGGGGTAGACGTGGTTGTGGACTGTTCTTGGGAGGTCACGCGGTCATGATGGATATGTCGCAGGTGGACGAACGCGGATTGGAGGACCTGCTCAGCGAGCCTGTGCCAGGGACGCGCGAGACATTGGCACAGATACCGGGCGATGTGGCAATCCTGGGCGCCGGCGGCAAGATGGGTCCTACGCTGGCCCTGATGGCCAAGAAGGCAGCCCCCGAGAGAGTCGTCTATGCGGTCTCGCGCTTCACCGACAGGAAGATGGCGGACCGTCTGGCTGACCGGGGCATCGAGATCGTCGAGGCCGACCTGCTCGACGAATCAGCCTATGCCCGTCTGCCTGAGGTGCCCAATGTCCTCTATCTGGCGGGGAGGAAGTTCGGCGCCACGGGGAATCAGCCCTTGACCTGGGCGATGAACGCGTACGTGCCCGCGCTCGTCGCCCGGCAGTACAATCGGTCGCGGATCGTCGCCCTCTCGACGGGCAACGTTTATCCGTTCGTCGATCCTCGCACGGGCGGCGCGAAGGAAGATGATGACCCAGGCCCGGTCGGCGAGTATGCCCAGTCCTGTCTCGCTCGGGAGCGAGTCTTCCAGTACTTCTCGGGCTGTTTCGGCACCGCGGTGACTCTCATCCGGCTCAACTACGCCAATGAGCCGCGATACGGCATTCTTGTCGATTTGACCTTCAAGATCCTTCACGACGAGCCGATCGATCTGACGATGGGGGCGGTCAACCTGATCTGGCAGGGCGATGCGAACAACTACATCCTCCGCGCCTTGAGCGTGGCAACCAGTCCGCCCGCCATTCTGAATGTCACCGGTATCGAGACGCTCAAGGTCCGCGACATCGCCCAGCGGATCGCCGGCGTGCTGGGCAAGACGCCTCAGTTCACGTCCCGCGAGGCGCCCACCTCGCTATTGTCGAACGCATCGAAGTGCGTCGAACGGTTCGGCAAGCCTGCGGTGAGTCTGGACGAAATGATCGTCGCCGTCGTGACGTGGGTGACCGCGGGCAAGCCCGTTCTGAACAAACCCACCAAGTACAACGTGCGCGACGGGCGGTTCTAATCCGTTGCGACCCGCAGAATCGTGAGTGAATTCCCCGGAAACCTGTGGACGAACCCTCCCTTCGCCGTCTGAATCCGCCTTTCGGATGGCGCCACGCGCGTCGGTTCGTCGAGACTGTTGTTGTCGGAAAGACTTGCCGACGTCAGGACAGTGACCGACGCATCCGGCTTGACGCCATTGACGTTGCGCAGAGCCAGCGTAGCGGTGACCGGATCGGAAGCGGTGTTGATGGCCTTGACGACCAGATCGCCGCTGGCTTCGTCGCGGCCGGCGACAGCGTAGAAGTGCTCTGTTGCGGGAGCGATCTCATCGTGGATCAACTGGCCGTCGAGGGAGCAGCGGATTCGATTGCCCGCCAGCTCGATCTTCACATCGTACCAGCGTCCCGTCTCGATCCGGCCCTGCACGTGCCGGCCGACGGCACTCTGGTTCAGCTCGACGGCGTGCTCGCGATTGCCCCAGCCGCCGACGTTCCACCAGTACTTGCTCTGGCCCTTGCGGCCGAAGACGACGAGGAACCCTTCGTCGCCGCGGAGCTTTCGGGCCTTGAGCGTCAGCGTGTAGTCGGACCACGTCTCGTCGCCGAAATAGCTCAGACCCACCGCCTGGCGACCCTGCCGATAGGCTCCCTCCACGCGCGACCATTCTCCGCCGTCCGGCCTCCAGTCCGCGGAGCCATCTGAAAAGTCCGATGCGTAGAGGACTTGGCCGTCTTTCTCCACGCGGATATCCTTGAACTCCGCGGCAGTGTTCCACGTGCCGACGCCAATGGCCCCCGCAACGGCCGGAGGCTTGGTTGGTTCGAGTTTCACGTCGGTGCGGACGGTGTAGCTCGGCCGATTCTGACCGAAGAGCTTCCAGAGATAATACGACGCGGTGCCGAAGACGCGCGTGCCGTCATGGTAGATCATGGCGTGCCAGTCCCAGGTCCGTCCCTCGACGTGGGCCAGCAGGGGGGCATAGGAGACCATCTGCACCGCGTCCGCGTTTCGCTCGCAGCCCATCAGGAACACGCCCTCGGCCAATGCCGCCAGGAGGTTGCCGCGATAGGGGCCGCCATCCTGGCTGGTCACGGCCACCTCGCCGAGGTAGAGCGGCGTGAGACCGCGATCTCGCGTGTCGTACTCGTTGAAGCGGTTCATGAACCACGTCGGGTTGTTGTAGTAGTGACGGTCCGCGATCTGGTAGAGCCCGGCGGGCATGCGATAGTACGAGAGGTCCGCCAGGTAGATCAGGTCAGGGTACTTCGCCTTCATCGCGTCGTAGATGAACCGGTAGCGTTCCTCGTAGGCCCGCTCGGCGTTCTCGTTGCCGATCTCGACGTACTTGAGACCGAACGGCGAGGGATGGCCTGCGTCGGCGCGGAGCTTGCCCCACTTGGAGTCGGTGGGTCCGTTGGCGTACTCGACGATGTCGAGGAAGTTGTCCCGGACCCAGCCCATTTGGTCCATGGGCACGTTCTCCAGTTGTCGGAAGATGCAGGTCTGGCCGCAGAAGCCCACCCACAGAGGCTCGGCGCTCAGGTCCTCGCAGAACTGGAGGTACTCGTGGAGCCCCATGCCGTGCGTGAAGCGATAGTTCCACGGGCCCCAGCGTTCTTCGCGATTCTCGACGGGCCCGACGGTCCGCTTCCAATTGTACGCGGTCTCGACGGTGCCACCCTCGACGACACAGCCGCCAGGAAAGCGGACGAACCCCGGCTTGAGGTCCGCGACCATCTGGGCGATGTCGGGACGCAGGCTGTTACGCCGGCCCTTCCAGGTCTGGGCGGGAAACAGCGATACGAAGTCCAGCCACAGGGTGCCCTGGCTCTCTGCGAGGAGGACCAGACGGGCCTTGGGATCGGTGACTGAGGCGGTGAGTGTGGCCTCGAATTGTCTCCAGCCTTCGCCGATGCCCTCGATGCGGATGACATCAGAGGCCACCTTGCCCGACGCGCCTGTTAGAATCGCGGACACCGTTGCGACGGAACCTCTGGCGTAGAGTGACAATTCGTACTTCTGGCCCTGTTTGACGCCAATGCCGAAGAAGCCTTCGTTGGCCACTCCGAAGCGTCCGTCCGCGGTGGTCTCGACGTCGAGACGCAGACAATGGCAGGACTGCTCGGTGATGCCGCCGGTGGTTTGGAGGGACATGGTTCCACGGGCGTCGCCCTCCTGGACGAGCGACCAGAAGGGGACTCCATCGGTCTTGTAGCCGAACTGGTCGAATCCGGCGTCGTAGCCCTTGGCGTCGAGCCAGCGGCCGTTTCGCAGCGTGAAGCCCTCCGGCGGGCGCGAGTCCTCGAAACCCCGGTTGCGGATCAGCTCCGCGTACAGGCCGCCGTCGACGCCGTGGTTGATCTCCTCCAGGAAGATCCCGTACATGCGAGGATTGATTGCCGGACCCTTGTCTGCGGCGTCGATGGTGACTGTGGCGGTACCCGCTGGAAGGGAACTGGCCAGTAACAGAAGGGTCAATGTCGTGAAGATGGCAAGTCGCATTGTCGTGCTCTCGTTTTCTCAGGTCAGTTCGCGTTGCGGTCGGGCGGTTCGACCCCGCGCAGGTGGCGGACGAAGAAATCCTCCATCCGTCGCTGGCCATAGGCGCCGCCCAGGCCGTGGCCCATGCCGGGGACGACGACCAGGTCGAAGTCCTTGTTCGCCTTGATGAGGGCGTCCACAAACCGCATCGTCGATTCCACCGGCACGTTGTCGTCCAGTTCGCCGATGATCAGGAGCAGCTTGCCTCGCAGGCGGGCGGCGTTCTCGATATTGGAGTTCTCCGCATACCACGGCCCGACGGGATAGCCCATCCACTGCTCGTTCCAGGAGGCCTTGTCCATGCGGTTGTCGTGGCACCCGCAGCCGGCTGCGGCGACCTTGTAGAATTCGGGATGGAACAACAGCGCGCCTGCGGCGTTCTGTCCGCCGGCAGAACCGCCGTAGACGCCCACGCGAGTGATGTCGTACCAGGGATGCTTGGCCGCAACCGCCTGATGCCAGAGAATGCGGTCGGGGAGGCCCGCGTCCTTGAGATTGTGCCAGCAGACGTCGTGGAAGGCCTTCGAGCGGAAGGCGGTGCCCATGCCGTCGATCTGGACGACGACGAAGCCCAGGTCCGTGAGGGAAGTGAATCGAGAGAAGGGACTGAAGCTCTTGGGCACGTACGCGCTCTGTGGGCCGGCATAGATCTGCTCGATGACCGGGTACTTCTTGGCCGGGTCGAAGTCCTTGGGTCGGCAGATGATGCCCCAGATGTCGGTCTTGCCGTCGCGTCCCTTGGCGACGAAGACTTCGGGTGCGGTCCAGCCTTTGGCGACCAGTTCGCTGATCTCGGCCTTCTCGAGCGGGCAGACCAGCGAGCCATCCGAGGCGCGGCGCAGCTCGTGCACCGGCGGCGCGTCCACGCGACTGTAGCTGTCGATCAGGTACTTGCGATCGGGCGAGTACTGGATCGAGTGGTGGCCGTTCCCCTCGGTCAAAGCCACGAGCCCTGTGCCGTCGAAATCGACGCGGTAGTAGTGGACGAAGTACGGGTCCTGATCGGCGTTTCGGCCGGAGGCCTGGAACCAGATCTGCTTGGCGTCTTCATCGATGCGGTCGATGCCGCGAACGACCCAGTTGCCCTGGGTGATCTGGTTGCGGATCTCGCCTTTGGCGGCGTCGATGTAGTAGAGGTGCCGCCAACCGTCCCGCTCGGAGGTGTAGATGAGATCGTCGCTCTTGTCCAGCCAGGTCACGTTCGAAAGGCCCAGATTCTCCGTGTGGGCGGTCCAGATGAAGGTCTGGGTCCGCTCGTCGATGAGGTTGCGGGCCTGGCCGGTATGCGAATCGACCTCGATGACGCGGAACCGCTGGTGGCCGCGATCTATCTTCTCGTATGCGAAATGCCGCTGGTCCTTGCGCCAACGAAGACGCGGCCTCTCCCAGTCCAATTCGAGCTTGTCCACCTCGGGCTTGATCTGCCTTCGCCCGGCGATGTCGAACAGGTTCAGCTCGTATGTCGCGAACTTGTCCCCCGGCAGGGCATACGGCCGGCTGGAGAACTTCGCCCGACCGCCGCCGGCGGGCGAGGACTCGATCAGATACACTTCCTTGTTGTCGCCCGGCTCGACGCGAAAGGCCACCAGAGTCTGCGAATCAGGCGCCCACGCGAGCAGGTCGTAGGCGTTGTTCTCGGCGCCGTCGGTGCTGAGCGGGATCTCCTCACCGCCCTTGCGGGCCCTGAGGAACACGTTGTGGTCCTTGACGAGGGCGGTCCACTTGCCGTCGGGCGAATCGGGAGACGGGCCTCGGCCCTGGCTCTCGGGTCTCCGCGGGCGCCGTCCAAATGGCGGGCCCTCCCGGTCCGGGCCGGAGGAGTCCGACATCGTGGCACTCGACTTGACACACGCGTAGGAGGCCAAATCGCATTCCCAGGTCGTCTGCTCGACGAGGAACCTGACGGTCTTGCCGTCTTCCGAGAACTCGATGGCGTCGAAGGGCAGTTGGTCGGCCTTGTGTTCGGCGCCGGCGGCCTGCGACAAGGCGGTGGCCAGTCTGGTGTGGTCAAAGGCGCGTTGGCGCGTCCCTTGTTCGGCGTCCACCAAGATGAATTCTCTGGCGTTGCCGCTCAGGTCATTGCGGTACCAGAAGCACTTGTTCTCGTTGAACCATCTCGGCGAGATTCGACCCTTGTAGTACCCCTCCACCCGGCGGGGCGGCCCGAATCGGCCCTGTGGTGATGCCTGGGGTGCGCCGGCCCCAATGGACGCGGCGAAGAGTGCCATGACGAAGGTCGTTCCAATCGATCTGACGCGTGGGGTCACAGTCATCGTATTCCTCGAAACAAAAGGATCATCATTCCTGCTCTGGTCCGGCGTGCTCGATCCGACCGAGCGCCGCGCGGTCGCGGGCCAGCCAGACGGCCATCTCCCCCGGCCCGCGATGCGCCCAGGCGTAATAGGGGATCGCCGTGAATTCCTGGTCCCGCAGCGTGCCGTCGTCCTGGAGGGCTTGGGCGCGGCCTGTGAGCGTCATGACACCGCCCAGAAGATCCGCTCGCCACCGCGGCTCCAGACGGCTGTCATCGGCCAACACCAGGTTCAAGGTTCGTTTGCCGGGCTGGTCGGACCATTCCGCACAGTAGACCAGCGGACCTCGCTGAATGGCCACACGTCCGAGATCGGCCTGGACCCTCTCATCGGCGATGATGTGTCGAACAGTCATGGGCAAGTCTAATTCGATGACATCCCCCTTGGACCATTCCCGGCGAACATGGGCAAAGCCGTCTGTGACATGGATGGGAGTCTCCCGGCCGGCGACCTTGAGTGCGGGACGAACGTCACTGTGGTCAAGAAATCGGTATAGGCGGCTCGGGATTGCTTCGCCTCTCGCCCAGCCGGGGATGCGGACCGCGATAGTGAACTCACTCTCCGTTTGCGGCTCGACGACGATCCGAATGGAGCCTTCCCACGGATATCGCGTCTGCTGAGTCACAACGACCTTGCGTCCACCCAAGTCCACTTGCCCACGGCCGGCCACGAACAGATTCACGTACAATGTGTCGCCGCGATGGGCGTAGATGTAGCCGGGGAACGAGGGCAGGAACCTCGCGACGTTCCCTGGGCAGCAGGCGACCTCGAACCAGGGCGCCCGTTCGGCGGAACCCTGATTGAAGCGGAACTTGCCGTCGGAGGACAACGGGTTGGGATAGAAGAACCGGTCGCCGCTGAGGGAGACGCCGGAGATCAGCCCGTTGTAGGCGGTGCGTTCGAGCACGTCGATGTACTTGGCATCGCCGTGCAGCAGGAAGAGCCGATGATTCCAGAGGACGTTGCCGATGGCGGCGCAGGTCTCGTTGTACGCGGTCAGATTGGGCAGCTCGAAGCCATCGCCGAACGACTCGTGCGAGGGACGTGCGCCGATGCCGCCTGTGATGTGGATCTTGCGGCCGACCACGTCGTCCCACAGGCGGTCAATCGCTCGGACGTAGTCCCGGTTGCGGGTAAGGGCTGCGACGTCCGCGATTCCCGAGAACATGTAGGCGGCGCGGACCGCATGACCGACGGCCTCGTTCTGTTCCAGGATCGACTTGTGGGCCTGGACCTGCACAGCGTCGTTGTAGACCGACCAGGGGGAGTCCGCCGGATACTGAGGCATGTAGTTCTCGATCCGGCCCCGCACGTCCAGGAAGTACTGGGCAAGCCTGAGGTACCTTTCGTCGCCCGTGACGCGGTAGAGCTTGACCAAGCCGATTTCGATCTCCTGATGGCCCGGCGTGCCCGCTCGTTTCCCTGGGCTCGGGCCGAACGTTCGGTCGAGCAGATCGGCATTGCGGATCGCCACGTCGAGCAGCGTGCGTTTGCCCGTCGCCTGGAAGTAGGCGACCGCGGCCTCGTACATGTGCCCGACGTTGTACAATTCATGGCTGACCGCCAGCAGCGACCATCGCTCTGGACCTGCGCCCGGCGCGGGATTGTTCGGGTCACACGTGCGGGCGGTGAAGAGATACCCATCGGACTCCTGCGCCTGGGCGACGATCTCGATGAGACCATCGACGTACCTCTCCAGATTCGGGTCCGGATGCTGAGTCAGCGAGTAGGCGGCGCCCTCGATCACCTTGTAGACGTCGGTGTCGTTGTACCGCTTGCCCTGGTAGGTCCCTCGCTTCAGGCGGGCGGCGACGCGGAAGTTGTCCATCCGCCCGGTTTCCTCGTTCTTGCGGAAGGCGAACGGGATCGTCACCATGCGGTTGGTCTCGATGCGCGACGCCCAGAACTCGTCCTGGACCTGCACCTGCGAGAACGGTACGGGGATGTACGGATAATCGACGACGTGTGCCTGGGCTGCGATGAAGAGAACAGTCACGAGGATCATGTTGGCGTCCCTCACTTCTCGTATGGCCGGTACCGCCAATCGACCTGGTTTTCATAGGCCATTGTCTCGTTGACGAGGGCGAACAGGTCGGAATCGTATTCCTTGAGCTTCTCCCTCGTGTCGATGGGGTGTGAGGCATCGGTGGGCACGTCATGGTGGCCCAGGGCGTCGAAGTAGGCCAGCACGCCTTCGACCCAGTAGGCGGTGCGATCCGCCGCAGCGGCGCTGCCTTGCCACTTGCCTGACGCCACTGCTTTCTCGAACAGGTCCTTGAGCCTGGCGTCGAATCGCTCGTCGAGTCGCTGCACCCGCAACTCGTACTGTTGCCAGATCCAGCGCGGACGGTTTTCGAAGCCCGGATCGACCGGACGCGTGCCCGTCACCCGCCAGATTGCGTCGGCGAAGACTCGAATCACCTGGTTATCGCCGACATACATGTCCTGCGGATCGGCCAGGACGTTCTCCTCGCCCACCACGAGCAACTTCATCTCGGGCGTGTACGTCTGATAACGCGAGAGGGCATCGACCGCGTTCGGATCGCCGAGTGCCTTGTACTCGGGCAGGTCGCTGATGTGCTCGCTCGGTCCGAGGATCACCAGCTTGACCCCGTCGGCGATGAGCGCCTTGAGGATGTCGTGACGATAGGCGAACATCCGGCGGATCGTCTTGTTGGCGTGGAGCAGGGCCTCATTGCTCGCCTGCCGACCGAGCACAGGGAACTCGCGGGCCCAGGTGAACTTCGTGTAGCAGGCGTCGATCTGGAACCTGGCGGGCGGGGGAATCACGCAGGGCAGCGTTTGGAGCCACTGGTACCGCCAGTCCAGCTCGGGCTGCAGGTTGAACGCGGTTCGGCACAGCTCGTAGCCCATCGGATCGTAGGCTTTGAGCTGCTCGCGATGGCCGATCGGCCCGTGATTCCAGTTGTTCACGCGATTGCAGTCGAAATAGGCCTGGGCGATTTCCGCCCAATACTCGGCAGGATTGGAAGCCGCGTAGGTGTTGTGGTAGAGCTTCCTGGCCATCGCATTGCGGAAGGCAGCATTCACACGACCTCGCCAGGTCGGGTCGATCTCGCTGAGCGTGCCGTCGATGGTGTGACAGAACTCGTGGACCGCGATGCTCTCATCGTCGTAGCGGTCGATGGGCAGGCTCAGGAGGTTCTCCTCGCCGAAGCTGGTAGGCAGGCCACCGGTGCCGCGGACCCGTTCGTTCTGGTAGTCCGGATTGCGGCTGTTGCGGTACTCCGGCATGTCGGTGTAGACCTGGTCCTTGCCGATGACGATCAGGTACATGCCCCGTTTGGCCATGGCCTCCAACACATCCGGCCTTCCGGCGAGCATATGCGTGACGATCTCATGGGTCCGTTGCAGCGCCAGGTCCGCGACCTCCCCTGCAGCCGCGACAGGCAGACCCTTGACGTCGATGTACTTCTTGTAGAACCCGCGGGCGGCCTCCCGGTCGTTCTCTCGGACCAGGCTGAAGAATGATTCCGGCGGGGCAGTCACCGTCGGAGCCTGGGCACATGTCCGTATCGGGGTGAGACCCCACCACAGGGAAAGCAGGGAGACTGAAACGGCCCTCATCAGTTGTTTCATCGATTGTATCTCCAGAATCTTCTCGGGAAACCAGTCGGCAGAGTGTAGGACGACGCTCCTGTCGCTGTTATTTCAGTTCTCGGCGGACCAGGTATCCAGAATGTACTGGCAGTTGACGACCTTCTCCACCAGGTCGAGCGGCAGATAGTAGTAATGGTTCGAAGCCTCGAAACCGATCCGCGAGTCATCGAGCGTAAGAGCGAAGAGCCGCCTGGCGGTCTCCATCTCGTCGCGGACGGCCTTCCTGGCGATTTCGACCTGGGCGTTCCGTTCCTCGTTTCTCAAGGAGCCCGAGAGCAGGGCGTCTCTGGCCATCACGAAGCGGATCTGGTTGGCGACGCTGCGGAAATGAAGTCCCGCGGCTTCCGCGATGCCAAGATCGGCGTGCAGGTTCGCCTGCTGCGAGGGCGTCACGGCCTTGCTCCGCGCCTGGCGGAGGCTGGATAGCCCCTCCTCCCAGCCCGCAGTGATCTTCTCGAACTGGGAGGCCAGCACCTCGGCCGGGTAGACGGCGCGCCATCCGTTCAGGTCGTCGTAGGGGAATCCGACCATGGTCGCGCGGTAGCCGGTGGATTTGGCGTAGAGCAGATTCGCTGGGCCGCACTGGACAGGACCGTTGTAGAGGAGACCGCCGTGAAAGGGGTACTCCGAGAACGCGTCGCTGAATCTGGACCACGCGGCCAGGACATCCGGCACTGCATCGCGACCATAGCGAGACTCGCCAATTCGCGTCAATGCCTGCTCGATGGTCGGCGCCGGCCTGGAATCGAAGCAACTCGCGAGTTCCAGGTTGGGCGATGGGTATCCGCCGACACTCCAGCTCATCATCAGCCCGTCGATGTCGGTCTGGGCCAGGTTGCTGTAGTGCTGGGCGACCAGGTTCATCACGGGCAGGCTGGGCACCGCGGAGAGTTCCCAGGAGCAGTTGGCCTGGATCTTCGCAACGGTCCTCAGGCCTCGCTTCTTGGCCAAGGCCCAGTGTTTGGAGGCTCGCGGGCCGGGACCGACTGCTGAGAGGGAGTATTCTCCGACGCCGCTGCCGACGCCGCCGCGAGTGATAGGTTTGCCCCATTCGCTCACGCACATCACGTAGATGTTGTCGGGGAGAGCGTCGATGATCTCCGACGCCCAGTCGGGACCACCCCATCCGGCGGGGGTGCCGTCCGGCCAGCCCCAGTCGTAGGCGATCACCTTGGCATGAGGATTCCCCGCCCACACCCCTTGGGCGATGGTCCGGTTGACCTCTGCGATCACTTCGGGTCCCGATCTCTTCGAGCAACGAGGACAACCCGCCGCGGTCCGGCCGTGACAGTAGCAGTTGGTCAGGTTCTCCGACCCAGTGATGGTGAAGACGCCGCCAAGACCGGGCACCTCCTTGAAGACATGGGTCAGCGAATCCGCGAGCCACTGGCGAACCTCGGGCGCCGACGTGCATAGAGCGAAGTAGTCGCCCTCCTGGACGCCTCTGAGGTGCTCTCGATCCTTGAAGAACGAGGCCTCCATCGCGCGAGGCTCGTTCATATAGAGGTAGATGTCGATCCCGTGTTCTCTGGCGCGGTCCACGAGTCGTCGCAAATTGGTGATTCGCCGCTGAGAATCTGTGCCCGGCTCGGGGAAGAGCGAGCCCGGCGCGAGCTGGCGGAGCACGACGTGCAACCAGACGCCGTTGACACCGAGATCGGACAACTGCTGGAGCAGACCGTCCGGATACGGATCGAGTTCGGGATTGAGCAGCGGATCACCGAAGACGCCGCAGTAGGAGTAGAGGAATCGGATCTTCTGTTCGCCTGCGTGGGCAGCGGCGCGTGTGGGCCGAGGCTGCGCGGCGGACAGGCTCCGCAGGAAGTCGAATCGCGGCTTCCAGGGCTTGCCGAATTCCTCCGCGAACTGCGAACGGACCACCGTCCGGATCTGCTCGCAGCGCCGGATGGCGGCCTCATTGGGTTCTGCATATGGCAGGGGCGGACAGGACGGCTTGAGCGAACCGAGCTTGATCCACAGGAAATCGTCCTCCCGCAGCGCGAAGGCGAGTTTCTCGGCGTCCCAGTCGAGCAATTCGAGCAGTTGTTCGTAGGGCAGCAGGTGCCAGTTTCGCCGGATGATGGAGATGTACCCTCGCTGCTGATACAACTCGGGCGGCGTCACGTGCGGCGGCAGGCCCATGGACAAGCCAACGGTCCGAACCCTGTCGGGGGTCGTGTCGAGGACCCTGGCCATTCGCTCCAGGGAAACCATCTCCCAGTTGCGCCAGACGAATGCGTGAAGGCGGTCGGGGAAATGCCCGACCTCGATGGCCGGCGGCCCATCCCCCGACGGCAGCACGTCCGCTGCGGCATTGTGGCTGGAGGGCATCGCACAAGCGACCACCCAGACGATGGCGAGCAACCTTGCGTTCATCATACGTTCTTCCTTCCGATGGGCGCGGGCCTGATTCGTTTGGAACTCCGGCCTGAACAGGCGCACAGACCGAGGGCTGTTGTATGCGTTTTCACGCGGGGATGCAAGGACATACAACCCGAGAAGGGGGCCGTGACATGGTATCACGACCCCCTCGAAGGAACGAACGTGTCTGACGACCGGCAGGCGACGATGAGTCGCCTCCCAGGCGGTCAGCGTCTCATTGCGAAGATGTTGTCGACGTAGATCTGGCCGTGGCCGCCCGACTTGGGCTCGACCGTGTCGCCCAGGCCGATGACCAGCTTCTTGACGCGGGCCATGTTGACGTTGGCTGCGGTGAGTTCACCGAATGCGATCTGCCACTCGACCCACTTGTTGGTCACCGAGATTTTGGGATCGGGATGAACTACGCGACAGGTATGGCCTGAGGAGTCCTCCACCACAATGTACAGAGGCGCCTTGACATTGTTGCCCTTGCCGCGGACGAAGAGAACGAGCGTGTTGACGTCGCCCTCGGTCCAGTCTTGCGCGGAATCGAACTCACGCTCGACCTCGCTGTAGAAGGGCGCATCCACGTTGTTGTACTTGATGGGCATGGACTGGGCGCCGCTACGGACGAGGCTCGTCTCCCCGAACGTGCCGTTGCTGGCGTTCTCATAGCCCACGTACGACCCGGTGTTGTTCGTGAGGCCGTCGATCCAGGTCTGGAAGATGGCCTCTCCGGCGTCCTGGTTGTCTGTGTAGGTTTCGAAATCTTCGATGGGCAGATGGGTTGTGAACGACCAGACCGGGCCAGGCATGACCCCGCCGGCTGCAAGGACCTCATCCACGCGCCAGTGGTAGGTGGCCACATTCTCAAGGTCGCCCGGGGCGAAGGACGTCTCGTCCGTCTCGCCTTTGTCGGCATCCGCGGCGCCCTGGCTGACCGCGTCGGCGTTGTCGCTGAAGTACACATGATGCTTCGTTGCGGACTGGCCCGCTGCCCAAGTGAGCGTCGGCCTCGGGGAGACATCCGCAGCCCCGTCGGCCGGATTGGGAACATAGGCGGTCAGCGCCTGCGCCGTGAAGCTCCAGACTGCGCCTTGGTTCACGGTGACGCCGTCGGCCTCGATCTCATCGACCCGCCAGTAGTAGACGACGCCGGGCTCGATCCCGGCGATGTGCCAGTACACCAGCGCCGAGGTGCCGGGTGCGACCAGGTCATTTGCATCCAGCTCCGGACTCGTGCCGAAATAGACATTGTGCAGGACGCCCGCATATCCCGCCTTCCATTGAAGCAGCGGGGCCTCGACCCCGATCGCGCCGTCGGCTGGGGAGGGGTCTTTCGCGATCCGCGAAGGGGGGCAGATCGTCGCGATGTCCGCCCCCGTCAGGGCGTGGTTGTAGATCCGGACATCGTCGATTCCGCCGGTCCAATCGCATCCCCAGCCATCCGAGCCGATCAGGACCGGCGTGTTGCTGCTGGTGATCGGGCCCATAGCGGTCGAATCGGTCTGCTCTCCGTTGAGATAGCACTTCAAGGTCGCACCGTCAAACGAGCAGGCGATGTGGCACCATTCATATTGCTCCAGGTTCCTGTTGACATAGGCCCAGGCCCTCGGCGACGTATTGAAGGTGAAGGACATGTAGGGTTTGGGACTGTTCCAGCCGTAGCGAACCTGCCAACTCCACGTGCCGGTTGCGGAGTCCGCCTTGGCCATCGGCGCGGTCTCGCCGCCGGAGGTGCCCTTGCCCTCCGGGTCGTTCGCGTCGGGCCGGATCCAGAGGGTTATCGAGGTCGGGCCCGTGATATTCAGGCTGGCGCCCTTGCCGCAGTCGATGTAGTCCTTGAATCCACCAGCGACGCCGGTGCCGTGGAATTCCAGAGCCGATCCCAGGACGCCCTCGATCCAGGCCGTGGCGCCCATAATGGTGCCGTTGTTGCCTTTGCCGGACGAATCGGCGGCCGTGGTGCCGCTGCCCTCGTCTAGAGCCCAGTGCCCGACCAGCTCGCCCAGCGTCGCGCCGGCCATGGCCAACACGAGCGCGCACGATACCGCAAAGATGGTTCTGTTGTGCATGGTGTTCCTCCTTCTTGTGAGTCTCTCAACCCTTCACCCGACATGGGCCACACACCGCGTGTCGGTGTTCTCACCAAAACCCGACGTCCCTATGGAACATGCTACCCATACATGAATCGCTGCCATCCTGTTTCTACTACATCGGTGCCGGAATTTCAACAGGAATCCTGGCGGGAACGGGTCAATGTCGGGAAAAGCGGATCTCCCTCTTGATCTGCCCCTGGGATTCGCGGTACAATAGAGGGGATTGGTTCGATTGTAGTGCAGGAGGACGGCCTGTGCGTATTCACCAGTTCATAGTCTGCGTAGGGGGCAACAGGCGAAGTCCGCGCAGTTTGTTTCACCCCATGATTTTTTGAGAGGAGATCCCATGAGCACATCGATCAGGGCAATGTCAGTGTTGGCGGTTGTCGGGCTGCTGGCTTCGGTTTGTGCTGCCAACTGGTCGGATTCGTTCGACAACGGTCAGTTCGGCCTGACGTGGACATTCGTGTCCTTCCCCCAGGTGACGGGCACCTTCAAGCAGACCCTCGCGTCCGACGAGGCAGGCAACGGCTACCTCACGTTCACCGAGACCACTGCGGTGGCCCAGGGCGGGTCGGCCTTTGCGGCTGGTTTCGGCAGCAATGAGAAGTTCAAGAACGTCCGGGTGGGCGCCACGGTGAACGTGACCGGCGACGACTGCCACTACTTCTACTACGGCTTAATGGCCCGCGCCAGCTACTTCATGGACCCGGACGGCAAGCTGACGGGCGTGGCCCCCGGCTTCGTCGCGGACGGCTACATCCTGCACGTCGACTACAGCAACGGCCCCGCCAATCTGGCGATCAACATCGAGAAGGTGAAGATGAACCAGAACGTGATGGACAAGACCGTCGCGGCCGCAGTCCCCGGCGTGCTGAACGCTCGCAGCTTCTACGCGGAGCTGGAGGTCGTCGGAGCGGGTCCGGTGACTGTGACGGGACGCCTGTATGAGTCCAAAGGCGGGGCGCTGGTGGCCCAATGCTCCTTCGTCGACACCAATGCCAAAGACCCATGGGAAGATGCGGCCAAGCAGGAGAAGGTCTTCACTGAGGGCCTGTGCGGCATCTTCGCACAGAATGAACAGGGGGATGGGGAGCCGGCCGGCTTCACGTGCTCGTGGGACGATGTGTCTGCGGTCTCCGACTTCACCGTGGAGCCGAGCCTGGCCATCGACGATTTCGAGGGCTATGCGGACGACGCACAGCTCGCGGCCGCCTGGGTCGACAACATCGACGGCTTCGATTACACCTTCGTCGACGGCAGCACCGTGGCGCAGGGCTACAAGTCCATGCGTTTGGGAGTCCAGAACCAGTTCGAGCCCTACACGACGGACGCAACCCGCACGTTCGCCACGGCGCAGGACTGGACCGCCGGCGGGACTGATCTGCTCTCCCTCATGTTCCGCGGCTACTACGTTGACCCCGAAAAGGAAGAAGCCGACACGTACGGCTGCAACAAGGAACAGCCCCTGTACGTGAAGGTGGTGGATGACGCCGGCAACGAGGCGACCTTCACGCTCCCGGGGTATGTCATCCAATCGGCGTCCTGGCGTTCCTGGAGCATTCCGCTGGCGGACATCACCGCGGCCGGTGCGGATGTCACGAAGGTCAAATCGCTGACGATCGGCGCGGGCAACGGAACGAAGTCGGCCCAGGAAGGCGACGATGTCGACGTGATCTACATCGACAACATCAGTCTGGGCTTCCTCGCGAACTAGCGCCACAGAGAAGCCCGCTTGCGACCGCAGGCAGGTCTGAAACAGAGCCGGCTGGCAGGACGCGACCGACGCGCCCTGCCAGCCATTGTCATGTACCGCGCCCGAGCGGCCGCGACGCTGGGAGGCGTTCCACAGGCTGATCTCGACCACTGACGCTACTTCAGGGGACTTGGCCGTCCTGTTGGGTGACGCGGAAGTCGTAGGGGCCTCGGCCGACGTCTGAGGGCGAGAGATTGACGGGCCAGCCGTCGGACGGTCCTGCCGCGAAGGTCCGGCGGATTGCCTCCAGCATCTCGAAACCGAACTCCGTGCACGGCTCGATGTAGCTGCCCTCTCCCCATTCGTTGACCGGGCCGAGGATCACGATGCCTTTTCCGTTGTCCTTGCAGAAGGTCTTGGCCCGTCGCAGGAGTTCCTCGAATAGCAGCGGCGTGCGACCTTCGATGACCATCGCCTTGCCGCCGTGCCAGGGCCGACTGTCCCAGCCGGTGTCCACGAGCGGACAGTATGTCAGACCATCCGCCAGCTCGTTCCTGCGTTGCCATGCGGCGGGGCTTCGCGTCACGACCTCGTCATACTGGAAGAGCTTCGCGGTCACCTGGCCGTCGATTCCCGAGCCCCACTCGTGGTAGGTGGTCGCGCCGAAGTAGCCCTCGTCCTTTAGGGCCTGGATATGACTGGTGGAGAAGTCGTAACCCATGGCGATCAGCTTGATCCCGCCGAAACCTGCGCCGCGGGCCATTTGTTTCGACTTGTCGAACGCCTCGCGCACCGCCTGCGAACCGCCGAGGTCCTCGCGAATGCCCTGTGGATTCCAGATGAAGACGGCGGGCTTGCCGTCGATGCGGTAGTAGCCGTCGAGGGGGAAGTATCGCTCGATCCAATGGCTCGCGACCTTGAGCCAGTCGTCGGCCGAGTGCGTCCCCGGCGGGTTGTGGTTGGCCCACATGATCGCGACCTTGAGCGAGTCCCGATACCTTGCCTGTCGGTAGGCGTCGAACCAGTGCGTCAGGTGCTGGCGGCCCTGGACCCAGTACCAATCGACGAGGAAGCACGAGATCCCGTTCTCGACCGCCCACTTGATCTGCCAGTCCACGCACTCCGGATTGGACTCGTCGTAATAGCCCAACAAGGGCTTGCGGATCGGGGCGACCTTGCGGACGCAGTCCCACTTCGTATCGGATTCCCAGCCGGGGAAGTAGAACGCACAGACGTCGATCTCCGTCCGCACGGGCCTGGGTGCGGGGACATAGTCAGCGGGAGGAACAGCAGGGGCCTCGGTGAATTCAAGGATTGCCGTCTGGTCGGGCGGGAGCAGACCCTTGCCGCTGAAACTCAGGCGAATCGAGTGACTGCCCGGCTTGTCGGCGGCGACCTCCCAGACGAAACGAGCAAAATCGCCATGTGCGATGCCCGGATGGCTCAGGCTTTCCGGCTCCAACAGGACCCGTACGCCATCCGGGACATTCAGATGGACTTGGCGAATTCCCTGCACGGAGCCGCCGACGTTCGTCACTTGCGCCAGCAGCTTGCACGGTCGGCCCGCGCGATTGACGCCGTTCTCGAAGCCGAAGTAACTGACGACGATTTCCCCCGGCCCGGATGGTTTTGCGCCGATCTCGATGTGATTGAGCCGAGCATTGGCATCCTGGGGCAGTTGGACACCGAAGGCGATGATTCGCCCTCGCCACGCGGAGTTCTGGGCCACGTGGATGTTGTAGAAGTGCGTCTTGCCGTCGCCGCGGAGCGGGAACTCCTCGCTTTGAAGGCCGATTGCGTCGGAACACGCCCACAGCACGGCGGCTACGGTCTCTTTGTCCGAGGTGGCCTCCACTGTGACCCAAGGTTCGTCGTTCAGGTCGATCTGGACGCCTGGAGCAAAGAGCTCCGGCGCACTTGGGCTGACTTGCCAAGAGCTTACGTCCCCGCCGAGACCCCAGACGCACACGTCGCTTGGGGGACTGCTCGACCGCCGCTCCAGGATGCGAATCCGGTCGATCTCGAACTGGGCGCCGTCGTACAGGTCCAGGCGAAGCTGGCGAATCGTCTTCTCCGTGTGCCAGAAGGGAAACAGGACGATCTCCTGCGACCGGTGGTCGCCCGCGACGGAGAACCGCAGCTTCTTGGCTTCCGTCAGACCGCCGTACTGGCCTTCCAGCGAGCCGGACCAGAACAGTTCGCCGATGCCCGCTTCCGTCGCTCGTATCCGGATCACCACATACTGACCGGGTGTGGCTTCCACCGCCATGTCTCGGCACAGGAAGAACGGGTCCGACCCGACCGCCCGGGCGGCAAGGATGCCATTTGCAGTCGCCACATCGCTCAAGTGAGCATTCGGTCGCCACAGATTCAAATCCTGCGGCGCGTCGAAATCCCACTCCTGGATTGTGACGGCTTGGGGCACGTCGCCGCCGGCCAGGGACACAAAGGCAAAAGCGACGAACAGAGATGTAACGCAATTCATGAGTCGGTCTCCGTTGTCTGCTCCAAGGCCGTGTGATCAGAGAAACTCGGCACAAGCTCCAGCAGCCTTGGCAGATACTGATCAAGCTGCATCTTCTCGAAGTCGTACCGTTTGATCTCGGCGATGTAGTCCGCCTTGACCGCGTCCCAGACTTCATCGAGCTTCGCGGCCCTCCAGAAGTCATTCAGGACCTTCGGCAAGTCCGCGAGAAGCCAGGCCGTGTACCAGTAGCCCAGCTCATCATTCCTGCGAATCCGCCTGAAGGGGTAATCCGTACTGAGGCTGAGCACGTAGTCCTGGTAAGCATATGTCCCCAGGTGCTTTCGCACGAGTCCCTTGCGGTACCTCCGCCAGGCTTTGACCTTCTTCGGATGTTCCGCCAGATTGGCCGCGACCATCTGACGCACCTTCACGCGGACGGGGTGCATCTGCTGACCCTGAGCCTCGTCGTCGAAGCCCGTCGCGTTGAGAAACGCCATGACGGCGAATTCCCGCCGATCCGCCAGGGCCATGAAGCCTCCGCCGCGGACGACTTCATCGGGATGGTCAAAGCTCGCTGGCTCCGGCCGCACTTTCGCGCCGCAGCATGAAAGACCGGAGCACCCAACCACCGACAGAACGAGCGCAACCGCAAACGAAGCGTGTCTCCCCATGCCGCCATATCTCCCATTCTCGAGTGTCGCCGGCGTCTATCCCACGCCAGCGACCTGCTGCGGAGCTTCCCATCCCCAGTCAAGTCCGCTCACAGCGGCCGGATCCAGATGTTGCGGAAGCGGACCGGGTTGTTGTGGCCGGAGAGAGTCAAGGGACGCTTGGGCTCGATCGGTTTGTCGTACTTGGCCAGGATGCGGTGGCCGGTCGGGCCGTAGATCTCCTGGTTGTGGTGGACCAGCACGCCGTTGTGCAGCATTGTGACGCGGGCAGGGCTCTGGAGTTTGCCGTCCTTGAAGACCGGAGCGTAAAAGATGATGTCGTAGGTCTGCCACTGGCCCGGCGGGCGGCACGCGTTCACCTTCGGCGGCGTCTGGGCGTAGACCGAGGCCGCCTGCCCGTCCGGATAGAGTTGCGTTGTGTATGTGTCGAAGATCTGGATCTCGAACAGGCCCATGAGCAGGACGCCGTTGTTTCCGTGATCCCAGTCGTCGCCGACCGGCGGATTCGGCGCCTGCCACTCCAGGTGCAGTTGACAATCGCCGAACGATTCGTTGGTGGTCAGGCTCCCGGTGACCGCAACGATCTCATTGTCCTCGACCTTCCAGTCGGATGGACGCCATTGGGAAAGGTCCTTGCCGTCGAACAGGACGACCGCGTCCGAGGGGGGGGCGCCTGCGTCTCCCGGCTGCACTTTGACCGGGGCAGGGCGGTCGGGGTCATGGACGTGATAGCCGCACCAGGGCAGTGTGGGCGTATCCTTGTACCCGACGATCCCCGAGCCATCCTTGGCCTTGACCAGTTCTGCTGCGATGACCGTGGCGGTGCAGGCCAGAAACAGACCTAATACGACGGCGACGCTGACCCAGAGAACGATGCGGCGCTTCATAGGAACTCCTTTCACAGACTCTTTCTGATCGAAGCCCGGCTCGGCTCGCGACACGATCCGCTCCTGCCGATACGACCGGTCGGACAAATCACTATATCCCATTCAAAGAGCAGGGACAACCGTCCGACGGAGGATTGCCCGTCGGCGGCCGCTATGGTACAATGGGAGCCGCTGAGCTGGGGTTGCGGCGTTGTGCGGACGGCGCCGCGAGCAGAATGGGCTGTCTGAAGGAGTTGGGATGGAGGCGACGGGTCCACAACTGGGGATGGGATACCAGCGGCGACTGACGGGGTGGCTGCTTTGGTCCGTTACGATCTCCTCTGCGGTCGCGTCCTCTGCCGGCGTCACCAGTCAGTCTCCAGTTGAGGATCGCCCAGTCAAGATTGATCGCGTCAGCGGGCCGGGATATACCAGCGTCTTCGTGGAGAACCGACGGGCCTACGACGTGACGGTCCGACTGAAGATCACGGCTGCCAACGCGACAGTCGAATGGAGGACCTCCGAGACCGCGGCCTATGCGGGCCACTCGCGGACCGAGGCAGTGAGGGTCCGCTCTGACGATCCCCGAAGAGCTTGGCAGTGGCGGTACTCGTTTCGCTGGACCAAGGGCTCGATCGATGCGAGACACGATCCCAGGACCCTCTATCGGCTCCCCTTCGAGACCGGACACACGTATCGCGTCTGTCAGGGCTACAACGGGCGGTTCTCGCACCGCGGCCTGGACCAGTACGCGGTGGACTTCGCCATGCCGGAAGGGACGACGGTCTGCGCCGCCCGCGAAGGCGTTGTGGTAGACATCAAAGAGACGTCGGATACCGGCGGACCCGAGGTGAAGCACAAGAGAGACTCCAACTACGTCTCCATCGCCCACGCGGACGGCACGATCGGCGAGTACCACCACCTCCAGTTCGAGGGCGTGCTCGTCGAAATCGGCGACCGCGTCGCGGCCGGCCAGCCCATTGCCCGTTCCGGCAACACCGGGTATTCGAGCATCCCCCATCTGCACTTCGGCGTCTACTCCGCCGCAAACGCCGAACACATGCAGTCCCATCCGATTGCATTCAACGCTGCCGAGGGAATCGTTACCGATCCACGCCCCCCAAGAGCTTACACCGCCGAATGAGACGCCATCGATGCAGGTGAAGTCGGTGCCCTTTTCAAAGGCATACCTGAAGCTGTTGCGCGGGTGGATTGCGCCGGCGGCCAGGACCTTGTAGCCGAGGCCGAACTCCACGTGCGAGGGAAATCTGGCGGTGGGGGGCTTGACGCCGGGGGGATTCTGTCTATGCTGATGCCTTTCACTTCTCGAATTAGGAGTATTGATCGTGCAGGGAAGTAAGTCTGCCGGACAATTCGCTTTCGAAGAGAGGGCTGCCGACGCGGTCCCGAGCGTGCTCTACGACGAGCACCTCAAGCTCACGGGCAAGGCGCACATGGCCGCCTTCGCGGGCTATCTGATGCCCTTGTGGTACTCATCGATTGCCGAGGAGCACCGGGCGGTCCGTGAGAAGGCCGGACTGTTTGATTGCACGCACATGGGTGTTTTGGAGGTCGAGGGCGACGACGCCGCGACCTTCCTCGACCTCGTCAGCACGAATCGGATCACGGATCTGAAGGTCGGCCGGGCCAAGTACGGCTATGTCCTCGACGCGGCTGGAAACGTACTGGACGACATCATCATCTATCGCCGGGGGGAAACCCGCTTCATGGTCGTGGTCAACGCCTGCAACGAGCCCAAGATCAAGTGCTACCTCAGCGAGCTGCAGGCAGGCCGGGTCGTCGTCGATACGGAGAAGTCGTCCTGGGGGGCGAAGTTGCTCGCGCTGAAGGTGTCGATCCGCGACATGCGGGACCCGAAGCGGCCCAAAGATCGGAGGGCGGACCTGGCGTTGCAGGGGCCGACGACGTTTCAGACCCTGGCCAAGCTGACCGATGCCTCCGCGGTTCAGCGGATCTCCGAGCTCAGGAGCTTCGGTCTGACCGAGGAGCGAGTGGGCGGCATCGATTGCCTGATCTGCCGGACGGGGTATACCGGCTCGAACGTGGGCGTTGAGATGCTCGTCGATCCCGCGGAGGCGGCCCGTCTGTGGAACCTGATCCTCGAAGCAGGCAAGCCCTTGGGGGTTCTGCCCTGCGGATTGGGTTCCCGCGACAGCCTGCGGATCGAAGCGGGTCTGCCGCTCTATGGGCACGAACTGGCAGGCAAGTACAACCTCTCTCCGTTCGAGGCCGGCTACGGCTGGGCGGTGAAGCTGGACAAGGAGTTCTTCATCGGCCAGGCCGCGATGAAGCGAGAGGCGGAGACCTATGACATGGAGGTTGCCCGGGTCGAGCTGCCCGGCACGAGGGGCGTGCGCCCGATCCGGCAGGATGATCCGCTGCTGCGTGGCACGGGCATCTTGCCCGTGGCGCCGAATCATGGGCGGGACACCCATGCTACTGAGCAGGGCCAGTGCGTCGGCTGGGTGCTCAGCGCCGCGAAGGTGGATGAGAAGCAGGTCGCGTTGGTCTACATCGACCGCAAGGCCGCTGCAGAAGGGACCAAGTTGGGTGTCTACTACCTGGCTCGCAGTCAGAGTCAGGCGGAGCAGGGCCGAAGGCAGGCAGTGGAAAAGGGACAGAAGCTCGACGCGGACCTCGCCGGGACGGTGGTGAGCCGGTTCGCGAAATTCTGAGAGAGGTGGTATGGGCATCCTGCCCATGCATTCTGGATCACGGGCAAGATGCCCGTGCTACTGAGGAGATGAGTATGGCGGTTGCACAAGGATTGTACTACACGAAGGACCACGAGTGGGCGAAGATCGATGGCGACATCGTCACCGTGGGGATTACCGACTACGCCCAGGAGCAGTTGGGCGAGGTTGTGTTCGTCGAGCTGCCCAAGGTGGGCAAGGAATTTGGCGTGCACAAGGAACTGGCGGTGGTTGAGAGTTCGAAGGCCGCGAGCGACGTGTATTGCCCGGTGGCGGGCAAGGTCACCGAGGTCAACAGCGAGCTCGATACGCAGCCGGAACTGGTGAACAAGGACTGCTACGGCGACGGCTGGATCTGCAAGCTGACGCTCGCCGACAAGAAGTCGCTGGCCAGTCTGATGGATGCGAAGAAGTACGAGGAATACTTGAAAACGCTCTGAGTGGTGAGGAGCGTCTGAAATTCGAATATCGAAATCCGAAACGCGAAACAAACACGAATGACCAAGATCCGAATCTCAAAACGTCCCCTTCGCCAGGCGGCAGCGTTTAGGTCATTTGAGTTTCCGTAATTGGGATTTGTTTCGTATTTCGAGATTCGAATTTCGGATTTAGGGTCTTTTGAGAGCATAGATATGGAATTCATTCCCCACACGGCCGAACAGCGCAAGGAGATGCTTGCCGCGATCGGCCTGACGATGGACGATCTGTTCGGCGACATCCCGCCGGAACTGGTGGCCCAGTCCTTCCATTTGCCGCACGGACTCAGCGAGCAGGAGGTCCGCAATCGGCTGGCCGACCTGGCGGGTAAGAACTCGATCGATCTGACGCTCTTCCTGGGTGGCGGGTTCTACGATCATTTCATCCCGTCGGCGGTCTACTCGATCACGTCCCGCAGTGAGTTCTACACGGCCTATACGCCGTACCAGCCGGAGATCTCGCAGGGCACGCTCCAGGCCATCTACGAGTTCCAGTCGGCGATCTGCCGGCTCACGGAGATGGAGGTCTCGAACGCCTCGCTCTATGACGGCGGCACCGCCCTCTACGAAGCCATGATGATGGCCCTCCGCTGCACGGACCGCAACAAGGTCATCGTGGACGACAGCGTCAACCCGATCTACCGGGTCATGCTGCACTCGTACACGCGGAACTTGAAGATCGAGCTGGAAGAGACGCGCTGCGAGGACGGTTTGGCGAATCGCGCCGCGATTCTCGACAAGCTCGACGACAAGACCGCCGCGGTCATCGTGCAGAATCCGAACTTCTTCGGCTGCATCGACGATTTCACCGATCTGGCCGAAAAGGCCCACGAAAACGGGGCCTTGCTGATCGTGTCCTGCTACCCGATCTCGCTCGGGATATTGAAGACGCCCGGCGCGATGGGCGCCGATATCCTCACAGGCGAAGGCCAGAGCCTCGGAATCCCGATGTCGTTCGGCGGGCCCTATTTGGGCTTCATGGCGTCGCGGAAGCATTACGTACGCAAGATGCCCGGGCGAATCGTGGGCGAGACGACGGACCACGAGGGCCGACGGGCGTTCGTCCTGACCCTCCAGGCCCGCGAGCAGCACATTCGGCGGGAAAAGGCCACATCGAACATCTGCTCCAACGAGGCGCTCTGTGCCCTGACGGCGCTGGTCTACCTGTCGCTCCTGGGCAGGAGGGGCCTCAAGGAGACGGCCCAACACTGCGCCAACAAGGCCAGCTACGCCTACCAGCGTCTGACGGCGATTCCGGGAGTCAAGCCGCACTTCCACGCGAAGTGGTTCTTCAACGAGTTTGTCCTGGACCTGCCCTGCGAAGCGGCGGATGTCGTCGCCAAGCTGATCGAGCGTGGTTTCGCCGCGGGATTCCCGCTGAGCCGCTACTACAAGGGAATGGAGAATTCGCTGCTGATCTGCGTCACGGAAAAGCGGACGAAGCAGGAAATCGGCATGTTGGCCGAGGCGCTGGAGAGTGTGCTGTGAAACGTAGCACGGGCATCTTGCCCGTGATCTTGGAGACATGGGCTAGATGCCCATGCCACGGTATGAGTCGCAACACGACGACAGAGAGAGTGCTATGAAGCTGGTGTTTGAGAAGAGCGTTCCCGGTCGGACAGGAGTCTTGCCGGGGCCGAGCGATGTCCCTGAGACGATCCACATCCGAAAGAGCCTGCTCCGCGACCGCTGCGCCGCGATGCCCGAGCTGAGCGAGCTGGACGTGGTTCGCCATTTCACCGAGCTGTCCCGCCGGAACTTCGGCGTCGATACGAACTTCTATCCGCTGGGGTCGTGCACGATGAAGTACAACCCGAAGGTGTGCGAGCGGATCGCCGCCTACCCGGGCTTCGCGCACCTGCACCCGCTGCTGCCGCAGTTGCGAATGGGCGGCATGCTCACCCAGGGCGCCCTGGCGATTCTCTATGAGATGGACCTGCTGCTCCGCGAGATCACCGGCATGGCGGGCTTCACGATGCAGCCCATGGCCGGCGCACACGGCGAACTGACCGGCATGATGATCATGGCCGCCTACCATCGGGACAAGGGCAACAAGAAGAGCATCGTCCTGGCACCCGACAGCGCCCACGGTACGAATCCCGCCAGCGCCGCGATTGCGGGCTTTCGGGTGGTGTCGATTCCCAGCAAGGACAACGGCGACATGGACCTCGACGCCCTCAAGGCCGCGATCACCGACGAGGTCGCGGGCATCATGCTCACCTGCCCCAGCACGCTGGGCCTGTTCGATCCGCAGATCAAGCAGATCTGCGACCTGATCCACAGCGTCGACGGGCTCGCGTACTACGACGGCGCGAATCTCAATGCCATCGTGGGCAAGGCCCGCCCGGGCGATTTCGGCTTTGACATCGTCCACTTGAACCTGCACAAGACCTTTGCCACTCCTCACGGCGGCGGCGGACCCGGCGCCGGACCGGTCGGCGTGAAGGAGAGACTCCTGCCGTTCCTGCCGATCTCCATCGTGGTCAAACGCAACGACGGCACCTACGCTCTCGAATACGACCGGCCGAAGTCCATCGGCTACATCGCGCCATTTTACGGAAACTTCGGGATCGTCCTGCGGGCCTACGTCTACACGCTCATGCTGGGTGGCGAGGGTCTCCGCAACGTCGCGGAGACCGCGGTCCTGAACGCCAACTACATCCGGGCCAGGCTCCGCAAATACTACCAGCCTGCGGTGGATCGCGTCTGCAAGCACGAGTGTGTGTTCAGCACGACGGAGAAGATGGCCGCCAACGGCGTCCACGCTCTGGATATCGCCAAGACGCTGATCGACATGGGCTTCCACCCGCCGACGATCTACTTCCCGACGACGGTGAAGGAGGCCATGATGATCGAGCCGACGGAGTCCGAGAGCAAAGAGACCATCGATGCCTTCATCGAAGCCATGATCGAGATCGCAGGTCTGGCCGAGACGGACCCCGCCAAGCTCAAGGCCGCTCCGGCCAAGGCCCCGATCTCCAGGCCGGACGAGGTCGCTGCCGCCAAGAATCTCAACATCGCGTTCCTGTGAGACCGAAGCCCGAGAGTGTCTGACCGAGAGTGTGTAGACGTGTCGCTATGTGCTCTTCTGTTGCTGCGAAGCATACCAGTCGATAAGCCGTCGGATCATCTTTTGATACGACGTATGGTGTTCCCTGGCCTTTCTCTTGAAGAAATCGACGCTCGATTTGTTCAAGGAAATCGTGATCTTGACGTGTTCCTCCTTCAGGACCAACTGCTCCGGCCGGGGAAGGAAGTCTTTGACGACCGCCAGTGCCCCCATCGGCTCGTCGCTATACTTCATTCTGCTGCTCATAAGTCTTCTTTCCTTTTCTCCATGTGCATCCTACCACAGGGAAGTCCTACTGACAATACAATTGTATGGCAGTTTATATGGGTTGACTGCTCACACAGAACAAGGAGATGCTCAACGCCTTCATCGAAGCCATGATCGAGATCGCAGGTCTGGCCGAGACCGACTCGGCCAAGCTCAAGGCCGCTGCGGCCCACGCTCCGATCTCCAGACCGGACGAATAGGACTCTCCCGTAGCCATCTCTCTTACTGCTGGTCCGTTTGTCGCTCCAGGTCGTCGAGGGCGAAGCCTTCGGCCGTGACCTTGTGGTTGATGTCGGTCAGGATCAGCCAGGGCAGCGATTTGACGGACCACGTCCAGAGGGTCTCATCCCTGTCGCCCTGGATCGTGCCGACCGGGAAGGGGATGGCGTTCTGCTTGACCCAGGCTCGCAGGGCGGTCTCGTCGCCCGGTGTGACGCTCACCGCTGCGATCGCGACGCCTTCTGCCTTGAGCGAGTCGGCCTGCTTCGCCAACTGGCTCACGCAGTTTCGCGAGGGCCTCTGCTCCCAGTCGAAGAAGCAGACGAGCACGCGCCGATCTGTGGGCTGCTCGGGAGCAAGGTCGATTCTGATCCCGTCGAAGCCGGGCAGGGCTCTTCCCGTCAACGGGGGCGCCTTTGCTGGGTCCGGCCTGACGACCAGTTCGAAGTCGTCGATCCTCGCGCCCTTGTCGAACACGATGGTTGCGGAGACCTCACCGTGAGAGATCTGCCACGCGCGGGGGAGGAACTCTGCCTTGTTGTGGTCCTCGCGGATCTGCGTGCAGAGGTGCTCGAAACAGAATCGGCCCTCGGCGTCTGTCACGGTTGTGCCGTCGCGGTCGAAGCCCAGATGGGAGAACGACGCACGGCTGGTCTGCTCGACCTTCACCTCCGCGTTCGGCATCGGGACCTTGCGGCCCTTCTCGACCCGCAGGAGTCGTCCGACGACGGTCCCGCCCTCCGGCAGCGTCACCCTCAGGTCCCTCTTGCCGACCGGCACGTCGTAGACGATGGCTGCGGCGAGTTGGGCCGGCGAGAACAGCAGGTTGTACTCCCCGTCCTCCTGGGTCGGAATGGCGAACCGGCCTTGGGCATCCGTGGTGTCGCTGAGTTCTCGGTAGTCGGCGAACCGCCAGGACATCCTCCCATTTCGCACGGCCTTATGGCAGCACACCTGGACCGGCACGCCCGCTACAGGAGAACCCTTCTCGTCCAAGGCGACGCCAGCGATTGCCTTCTCGTTCGTCGCGAGGACCTGCTTATAGCTCCTGCCTCCCAGGTACTGCACGGGGGCCCGTCCCTCCCGTAGGACGATCTTCAGATCGGCAGCGCCGCCGTCGGTGAGGATGTTCGCAGTCAGTTGCTTCGCACCTCGACCCGCCTGAATCCCCAGCGTGATCCGACCGTCGCAGACGCCGTCGAGCTTGAACCTGCCCTCTGCATCGGTTCTCGCTTCCAGCCGGTCGGGTTGCCCTTCGCCGTAGGTGTCGATTTCCGCGTTTGCGACGGGCGTGCCGTCCGGGTCCACCACCTGTCCGGTGATGGACAAGTTCGCGAGCGGCAGGGTGAGGACCCCGACATCAAGCACGCCATTCACGACGTTGTCGGCCTCGGCACGCGTGTCTTTCCGGCCGTAACCGTCGGCGCCGGCGTACAACGAGTACCTCCGACCGGCAGGGAGAGCCGGGATCTGGAAGCGTCCATCGCTGCCGGTCTCGATCTCGTTGTCGCTCAGAGAGGAGCCCCAGTTAGACACGTTCAGCATGGGTCTGATCCTGGCGCCGCTGATTCCCTGGCCGTTCGGGTCCACGACCCGGCCTGTCAAAGTGATGCCGGGATCGAGCTTGGCATCGAAGGTGGCATTTCCCTCGCTGAGTTCGAAGGCGCCAGCAAGATTCCGTTGCTCGTGACGGGCCACGAGGCAAAAGACCATGTTCTCCTCGCCCCAGGACCGGGGATTCCAGGCGATTTCGAACCAGCCATCCGCATTCGAGGTGACCTCGTCACGCGAACTGGGCAGAATGCGGATTCGTACGTCCGCGAGGGCCGCGCCGCTGGGATCTCGCACAATGCCTCGGATTCTCGGCATTTCCTTGAGGGATATGGTCAGGCGTTTGGTGGAGCCTTCCTCAATGACGACCGGCTGCGTCTTGTCGCCGGACATGTATCCCTGTTTGTAGGCGCCCTGGACCTCGTAGCTGCCGGGCGACAGACGAGTCCTCGCGATCCCCTGGGCGTCCGTCACGGTGCTGATCCATTGGTTGTAGGCCGGGACACGGATGCTCACGTTTGCCTTCTCTACAGGTAGGCCATTGGCGGCGCCTGAAACCGCGACCTCCAGGATACCGCCCTTGCTGAGTTCGATCTTCACGCCGGTCCTGGTTTGGCCGGCATCGAGTGCGACGGCAACCGGGACCCCCACCCACTCAGCCAGCTTGTTCTTGGGCGAGATCAGTTGCAGTCCATACTCGCCGGCGGGCAGGGCACTGATGCTGAACGAGCCGTCGGGTCCGCTCTGGACCGTTTGATCGTATCCGTCAAGCGGACGATTGTCGGCGCCTATCACAGCGAGCCCGACCCCGCCGACCGGCGTGTCGGCGCCTTTCTGCACGACGATTCCCTCGATTCTCGACTCGACCGGCTGGACCAAGCGGATGTCCGTGCGACCAACCGCATAGTGGAGCGACTGGCCCCTGTAGGTACTCGGATCGAATGTACACACGGTGGCCCGGCCGGGTTTCTTCACCACGAGTTCCGCGCTTGCCCCCGCGGGCAGACTGGGGAACGAGAATCGGCCCGCCGCGTTGGTTTGCGTCACCAGGAGTCTGGACGCGATCTGCATGCCCAGGCCTTGGGCACGCGGTTCCTGTCCGATCAGCAACAGGTAGATCCCGACGGATGCGTCAGCAATGGGCTGGTCCGCATCATCGACGACCACGCCGGCTAGTGGTGTGGGCTCCCCCAGTGTCAGGTCGAACGTCCGGCTCTCGTTCGTCTCGCCGGAGGCAAAACCGATAGCCAAACCCGACTTTTCCGCGACGAGGTATCCGCTGTCATACTCACCGTCCGGTGGCGAGAAGCTGAAAGCATAGGTCCCGTCCGACCCAGTCTGTGCGTCTCCCACGACTGAGAATGCGGATCGGGTGGGGGACTCGCCCGGCTGCTCGCGGTAGAATCTGACTCGGGCGCCTTCGACTGGCCGGCCCGCCGCATCGATCACCTTGCCGCTGAAAGTCAACTGCACGACCTGGGTACACAGTCCTCGATCCCAAAGGAAGGTCGAGAGAATCGCTGCCAGAGCTGTACACACAACCACGGTTCTGCCATCTCGCATCATGATGATTCTCCTTTCACCGCTGGTGTCATGCCGTTTCCTCGCATTCGCGCGTCGGTGTCCATGCTTCTCTGTGCGCAGTCTATCGATGGGGTGGATGCGTGTCAATCGAACTGTCCGGCGCCGCGGGCAATCGCAGGATGACGGAAGGGGCGAGAGCCAGACTGTCTATCCGCATCCTTCGAGTTTCGCGGTTACGCACGTCCGATCACTTGCGGAGGTCCAGGCAGACCACGTCGCCCTTGGCGTTGCGAAGGAAAAGGCGGCCGTTGGCAAGGGCAGGTGCGGACCAACACCGGCCGTCGAGAACCTTCGTTTCCGCCAGCGGCTTGCAGGCGTCACTGGCCGCTTCGACGATTCGAAGCTTACCGTCTTCCTGAAGGGTCACCAGTCTGCCTTCGACCAGGATGAGCGAACCCAATCCCTGTTTCGGACCCGTCCAGCGGACCTGGCCCGTCCGCCAGTCGAGGCACCGCAACTGCTTGTCGTCAAAGCCGTACAGGGCCTCCTTCCAGAGGATGCACGTGCTCAGATAGGTCCGCATGTTCTTGTTGCGATACAACTCTGTAGGGGCCCCTGTCGAGAGATCGAAGAGCGCGCAACCCACGCCGTGACCGGTGGAGATGAAGAGCTTGTCCCCTGCGATGATCACGTCGGAGGCGTTCTGATCCCACTCGGTTCTCCACGGGATCTTCCAGTGGACCTGGCCGTCGTCGATGCTCGCTGCGACGATCTCGTGACCGCTTGCGAAGGCGAAACACGGCTGGCGCTCGATTTCGAAGAGGATCGGCGAAGAATAGCCCGAATAGCCCGGGCCGTTGTCCCACAGGGTCTTGCCCGTGAGCTTATCCAGCGCCAGACCCGCGGTGCCGACAGGCAGGATGAGCCGGTCTTGCAGGACGAGGATCGAGCCGGCATATCCCCACCAGACTCTGTAGTCGTCCTCGGTTCTGGGCGGCGGCTCGAACTTGGCCGACCAGATCACGTTGCCGGTCTGAGCGTCGAGACTGAAGCAATGGCCGAACTTGCTGATCGTGTAGACGCGATTGCCCTCGACTGTGGGCGTGGCCATCGGGCCGCCCTCATAGGCCTTCGGATCGAGTTGGCAGGGATAGGAGTGCCGCCAGAGTTCACTGCCCGTCTCCGCGTCGAAGCAGAAGACTGTATCGACGTCGTCGCGATTTCCGAGAGTGTATGCCCGCCCGCCGGCCACGGCCAGGCACGAGAAGCCCGTCCCGACCGAGCCTTTCCACAGGACCTTGGGACCGTTCGCGGGCCACTGCCAATTCAGCCCGGTCTCCCGGGAGATCCCGTCTCTTGAGGGCCCTCGCCAGCCGGGCCAGTCGCCCGCGCCGGACGGGACCGCGATCAGCAAGATGACAACGCCGATCCGTCTGGACATTCCCACACTGTTCTCCTGTGCGATTCAGTTCCTCGACCGTGATGGCGATCCTGTTCATCGCCAGACAGCCCCACATAGACTACAGACCGATCTTGATCTTCGCCAGGTAGATGCTGGTCTTGCCCTCGTGGCTGGAGTAGTAGCTCACGTAGAGCAGGCCGTTGTGCCAGACGAGGCCGGGATAGCTGGTGTCGCCGCCGCTGGGGAGCTTCAGGAGCTTGGTCATCTTGTGCTCGGCCATATCGATCTGGCACAGAGCGGTATGGGCGCCGCCTTCGTGCATCCGTCCGGCGGCGAACCACTGGCCCGTCGGCAGTTGAATCAGACTCGGGCCTCCGAAGCCGTTGAACTCCGTGCCGAGGTCGAACCAGTCCCACTTCGTGTAGTCGCCTTTGCTGATCCCCAGGATGGCGCTGTGAGGCGCGTTGTCCTGCCTGTCCCGCCGGACCAGGGCGTAGCAGACATCATTTGCGTCGAAACGCAGCGCGACCTCGTTCGGGAACCCAACGCCATAGAGCTTGGGGACCAGCGATTGCCATGTGATCCCGTCGGCGCTGGTGAGCAACTCGATGTCGGGCGAACGTTCCGATGCAGGATAGGCGACGCCATAGGCTTTGCCTTTGTGCCAGGTGACGGACCAAAGCCATCGGCCGGGCTCGACGACGATCTGCGGCTTGGTCCATTCCACGCCATCCTTCGAGAACGCGACGAACGAGCCGGTAGGGGCGCCCTGTCCATCCTTCTCTCTCGGTGCAGCTCCTCCGAGGAGCATCAGCCTGTTGTCCGGCGTGATCGACAGATGTGCATCGCGGAGGTCATAGCCGGCAAGCTCCGCCAGATTCGACGAGGTCCATGTATCACCATCTTGCGAACGAATCACGCGGACCTTGCCGTCGGCCGAAACGTGTCCGCGGCCTTCGCGAAAGGCGCAGTAGAACTGGTCCTGCCACCGGACGAGGTCCGTGAAGGCGTTGTGCGGCGCCTGATCCCAGATCTTCCTGACACCGAGCAGTTCGACTTTCTCCGCCGAGGAAGCGACCGCGGAGACTGTCTGGAAAGCGACCAACGCGATGACCATCAATCGAGCCTGCATATCTCAGTGTCCTCTGTGTCTCTGGGGTGAGTCCCTCAGTACGCGCCCTGGACGCGGGTCTTGATCGCGTAGAGCGAGTCCATGGCCGTGATGAAGAGGGTATCCCGGTCCTTGCCGCCAAAGCAGACGTTGGCCGTCCAACCCTCCGGGATAGGAATTTGTTCGATCTGCTCGCCCGCGGCGTTGAAGACCGTGACGCCTCGGCCGGTCAGGTAGATGTTGCCCTCGGCGTCGATCGTCATGCCGTCGGAGCCCATTGAGCAGAAGAGCGTCTTCTCCGCGAGCGTCGCGTCCGGATTGATCTTGTAGCGATAGGTCTTGCGGCCGCCGATGTCGGCGACGTAGAGGAGCCGCCCGTCGGGCGTACCGATGATCCCGTTGGGCTGGACGAGATCCGTCGCGACGCGGGTCAACGTCTTGCCGTCCGGCGTCAGATAGTATACGTACTGGCCCTCCTGTTGCATGGCCGGGTCGCGGGTCCAGTAGTCGCGTTTGTAGAGCGGATCGGTGAAGTAGAGGCCGCCCTTGGGATCGATCCAGAGGTCGTTAGGGCCGTTGAGCAGTTTGCCCTGGTAGTTCTTGACCAGAACGGTGACGTTGCCCTTCGGATCGATCTTCCAGAGCTCGTTGTCCATGTCCGCGCAGGCGTAGAGGTTGCCCTGCTTGTCGAAGAACAAGCCGTTGGAGCGGCCGCACGGCTGGAGGAAGGTCGTGAACTTGCCGTCCACGGACCACTTGCAGATCCGGTCATTCGGCTGGTCCGTGAAGAACACGTTGCCCTCGCGGTCCGGCGCGGGCCCTTCCGTGAACTTGAATTCGCTGACGAGCAGGACGGGCTTCTCGCCCGGCGCGACGACGCCGACAGGCTTGGACTGTGCCGTCACTTTCACCAGCTCGATGCCCTCGTTCTTGCCCAGGTTGCGCGAGTACTGCCTGTCGTTGGCGTTGTTCCAATGCTCGTGGACGCCCAGACTGGCCAAGCGCACGACGCTGCCCTTGTGATCGGGATCATAGAATGTGCCGGAGGGCGGGTTCTCCGCCAAGGCGGCCTCGTGTAGGTAATCGTCCTCGCCGCCCATGCGGGAGTATTTGTGGATTGGTGCCTCCGCGTGGAGGATGTCCACGCCCACCGAGTCGATGGCCACCGGGTCCTGGGAGGCCAGCAGACTGGATGTCCAGTCGTTGTTGAAGGGGGCGGACTGGAACTTCCTCGGCTGGTGTTCCACGTAGTGGACGCCGCCGTAGAGTCCGTCGATGAGGTACAGAACAGTCTTGCCGCCGAGGTGGGAATGGCCCATCAGATCGACGAGAGTCCTGTACCGGCCTGTATCCTTGTGGAAGTCCTTGTGCATGTCAAAGCAGCCCTTCTCGTAGGGCAGACGGATCAGCGAACCGTAGTGGTTCTTCGCGGTAAGGGTGACTCCGGCGCTCGGATGGGCCTTGAGATTGGCCAGGTTGATGAGGTACTCGGCCTCGACGTATGCCGCCGGCACATGGTCCTGGGTGCAACCCTCGGGATTGCAGCTCCAGTAGAACGGGACCTTGGACGGACTCACCTTCGTCCGCCCGGGACCACCCTGGCAGTCGAGGTAGATCACGTCCGGGAACTGCTTGTGCAGCATGTCGTAGTAGTCCTGGGCGAAATAGGCGAGCCCGTCGCCGACGGCGATGTCCGACTGTTTGACGCCCGCGACCTGCGTGAGCTGCTTGAGCAGGGCTGCGATCATCTGCGGCGACGTGTTCATGTAGTCCACCCAGTCCTGCAGCGCGTAGGTCTGGCGATTCACCGCGTCGGTGGTTCGGATGAAGCCGACGAAGTTCACCTTGACCGTGATCTTCTCGCCGGGTTTGTAGCCGATGTCGCCCTTGCCGCGTCCCTTGTTGTAGTAGCGGAAGAGAGCGTTCCATGCCTTGGCGTCGGTCGATTCGCCGGTCAGCGTGCGGAGGGCCCTGGACATCATCTGCTCGCAGACGACTGGATTCGTGTGCTCATTCTGCCAGAGGTGGCCGTCGCCCGGACCGTTCCAGTCCGTCGCGTCGGGATCGTGTACCCAGACGACCCGGCCGGGATGGATGCCCTTGGCCTGCCCGATGGGGGCCAACCCGGGCTGCTCGGCGGCGATCACGTTGGGCTCGGGCATGTTCATCAAGGCCATGCTCCCGAAGACGGCCACGGCCGCCAGGCACGCGATCGCCAGGGGGACGCGCGACTGGCGCAGAAGTCCCTGGGCCTTGCGAAACGCGACCACCGAGCCTGCCAGTCCGATCAGCCAGGCGACGAATCCCGACGCCAGCGGCATGGCCATCCGCTGGCAGGGATACGTCGCCCGCGAGGGTTTCGGGATCACCCGGATGAGAAACCACGCCAACGACACGAGCCCGATCAGCGGCAGCAGCCAGAACAGCCAGCCGTTACGGAGCCTCTTTCGAAGGGCCATGCTTGAGGTTGGCTCGTGATGTGGGCAGTGATGATGTGCGTGCATGTCCGGATGATCGTGGTGTTCATTGGACGACGACATTGCTGGTACCTCCATCAGTCGATCCTGAGTTGTGAATCAATTGGAGGACCATTCTACCCGATGGCGGAGGGCAGGTCTCGGCTTTTTTCCAGGACCTGTTGGGGACGGGTGATTCGTTTGCGACGCTCTGCCGGGATTCCCGGTGCCGCGTTGCCTTGGCCGGCTCCTCGCGGTAAGATATCTGTCGGTAGGACGATGACGTGTGTTGACAACGGTGATTGGTGAGCATGACGGGCGATACTGTGGCATCCGAAGGGAGTGTGGTTGTTCTGGCTGCTGGAGTGGGTCTGGCGTTTTCCGTGTCCTTCCTCTGTTCGCTCATGGAGGCCGCGCTCCTGAGCATCACGCCCGGGCAGCTTGCGAAGCTCAAAGGGGAGAAATCCCGTGCCGGCTCCGTCATGGTGCGTCTGAAAGATGATCTGGACCGACCGATTACCGTCATTCTCGCGTTGAACACGGCGGCCCACACCATCGGCGCCACCATCGCGGGGGCTGAATTCGGCCTGCTCTTTGGCAACAAGGCGATCGCGCTGTTCTCCGGCGTGTTCACATTCTTCATGCTCCAGTACACGGAGCTTCTACCCAAGTCCCTGGGCGTCCGGTTCAACAAAGTCATTTGTGCGTGGATGGCCATTCCGTTGCTGGCGCTCACGCGAGTGCTGAGGCCGGTCATTCGTCTGTTGAGATTCTTGAACCGGCCCTTCGAGTCCCGGTCCCGGGCGGGTGAAACGTCTCTGTCACTGGACGAGGTCGTGGCCTTGGCCGGGCATGCCCGGCTCGTTCGTCTGATTACGCCGCAACAGGAGAACATCATTACCCAGGCGGCCTACCTGTCGAAGCAGACCGCCGCGGACATCATGGTGCCGGTCGAACAGATCACCTTCCTGTCCGACGATCAGACGCTTCCGCACGCCGTGGTGACCGCTCACATGGACCCGCATACCCGATTTCCCGTCATCAAAGGCGGCGACCGCAACAACGTCCTCGGATACATCAACTTCAAGGAGCTTGTCTACCGGGTGCGGACGAACCCGGCCGAGCCCACTCTTCACGGCGTCATCCGTCCGGTCCGCTTCGTGCGGACGGATATGCCGTGCCACCAGATCCTCCGTGCCTTCGTCGATGAGCATGAACACATGGCCATCGTCCGGGACGAGCAGCGTCAGACCGTGGGGCTCATTACACTGGAGGACGTAGTGGAAGTTCTGCTCGGAGACCTGCAGGACGAATTCGACCGCCTTCCGAAGATGTGCCAGAGCCTGCCCAAAGGCGTTTGGATCGTCGGCGGAGGCGTCCCGATGACGGAACTGGCCGAGCGATTGGCGATGCCCGCGATTGCGAGCCAGGGCACGCTTGCGGATTGGATGATAGCGAAGCTGGGCGACAACCTCGCAGTCGATCAGAGACTGCGTGTGGACCATCTGGAATTCGCGGTGCGAAGAATCCGACGGGGCAAACCCTTCGAGGTACTGATCTCGCCCGTGAGCCTTCCGCGAGGTTCCTGAGTCTGGCGAGGCCCGTCGCTTCGTCGGGCATGTTTGCGTGTTGCGGTGCCGACCCGAGTGCCTGGAGGATATGTCTATGAGGAGTCTGCCTGTGGTTTTGATGTTGGCTTTGGCCGTGCCGGTTGTTGCACAACCGCTCGTTTCGCCCGAAGTGCATTCCGACAGTCGTGTCACATTCCGGCTCAAGGCGCCGAACGCCAGGGAGGTCGCGATTCGCCTGGAGACGGTCGGATCGAAGGCTATGCAGAAGGACGAGCAGGGCGTTTGGTCGTTCACGAGCGAGCTGATGCCGCCGGACATCTACTCGTACGCGTTCATCGTGGATGGCGTGCAGATGATCGACCCCGCCAATCCGCTGCTCAAGTACAACCTGCTGAACACCGAGAACCAGGTCCATGTGCCCGGACCGGCCGCGTTGCCCTGGGAGATCAACGACGTGCCTCACGGCGTCCTCCATCGGCATCTGTACCGGTCCGCCATCCTGGGCGACGACCGGCCGTTCCTGGTCTACACGCCGCCAGGCTATGATCCCGCGGCTGCGAAGAGCTATCCTGTATTCTATTTCCTGCACGGTTTCAGCGACGCCGAGGATGCTTGGGTCTCCGTGGGCCGGGCGAACGTGATCCTCGACAATCTCATCGCCCAGGGCAAGGCCAAGCCCATGCTGGTCGTGATGCCGCTGGGCTACGGAAACAAGGAGGTCATCGCGAGCGGCTGGGCGGGCCTTCGCAACGTCGAGGTCTGGAAGGACAGCATCGCCAAGTTCCGCGACGTGCTGCTCACCGAGATCATGCCGCAGGTTGAGAAGGACTATCGCGTCTCGACCGACCGCGAGTCGCGAGCCATCGCGGGCCTGTCCATGGGCGGAACACAGTCCCTCTTCATCGGCCTGAACGCCCTGGATCGTTTCGCCTGGATCGGGGCCTTCAGCTCCGGCGGCCTCGACGAGGACTTCGACAGAGCTTACCCGGCTGTGAACGAGAGCACCAGTGCCAAGTCGCGTCTGCTCTGGATCGCCTGCGGCCAACAGGATGGCCTGATCGGGCAGAACAAGAAGTTGGTTGAATGGCTCAAGGCTGAGGCTGTCCGACACACGTGGGTCGAAACCCCCGGTAGCCACAGCTTCCTGGTCTGGCGCCGCTACCTGGCGGATCTTGCGCCGTTGCTCTTCCAGGACAAGCCGTAGGCGCGCGGCCAGACAACGAGCTAGTACGACAGCGCTATGACGAATCCATCTGTTTGTTGGCTCGACGCTGAGTGC
>DAOQWL010000030.1:0-61519 GCA_035342095.1 Sedimentisphaerales bacterium
TGGCTGGTTTTGACCCGATCCCCGGTGGCTGGGTTTAACCCGATCCGTGACAGGGGTTGGGTCGATGTGTCTGTCATCGGTCGGGATTGTAGCCCGCCCGCATGAATTCGAGGTCATCGGTGCCGTCGGTGACCGGCCAGCGGATACAGTCGGGATAACCCACGTCCGTCATGGCCAGCGTGCTCTTCTGCTGCCACTGGTGCTGGATCGCGTGGCCGTCGGAGAAGGCGAGCACGCTGAGCCGGCCGTGACGCACGACGATCGGGTCCCACCAGCGGTCTCCCTGTTTCTCCAGGTTCCAGGACCCCCAGTTGTAGCCGCCGACGTCGGTCTTCTCTTCGAGGAAGACGTACTTGATGCCGGGGTTCTTGATCTGCGTGAGCTTCTTGTAGGAGGGATATCCCCAGTTCACCATGAGCCAACTGCTTGCGCCCGTGCCGACGTCGCCGTTCATGCCGCCGGGGATGCCGTAGCTGCGATGCGTCATCTCGGTGCGGTGCCTGCGGTCGCCCGGGCAGTGATACAGATCGACGTTCCGCACGTAGGGGAACAGGGCGCCGGCCTCGCAGCCTCGCTTCTCGTCTTCCAGCGTAGCCTGGGCCCTCTGGACCGTGGTCCCGTTCTCGGTCCGCGGCAACTGGACCCAGTCGCACTTGATGCTGGGCGACGCGGAATAGCCGTCGTGGCCGCCGATGAGCGCGTCGTCATTGTCCTGTGCGTACATAATCCAGGCGAGCACAAGCTGGTGCTGATTCGATTGGCATGCGCTGCCCGCGGCCTGTCTCTTGACCCTCGACAAGGCGGGGATCATGATGGCCATCAGCACCGCGATGACCGCGATGACGACCAGCAGCTCGATAAGCGTGAAACCGCATTGTCTCTTCATGGCGGCGTCCCTCACGGTGCCATCCTGACTGCCCCCGGCCATTCTGACGGCTTCATCTGCTTCATATCGATAGTGTACCAGAAACGCCGGAGTGGTCAACAGGCAAGAATGATCCTCGATCTGCTGGCGACGAAATGACTGCCTTGCTCCTCGTCTTCTGACTTGACTGTTGGTCTATGGCGACGCCTCGTCTTCCAGCTCCCACCACAGCCTTGGATAGTCCTTGCCTTCGAGAATCCACCAGATGTCCTCCGTCCCGTTGGCTGTCTCGTCCACGAAGTCCCAGCCGGCGTCGAGGAATATCTGGGCCGTCTGCATCTCGACCGTCGTCTTGCCCATGCCGCCATAACTTGTCGTTAGGCCTGACGTTTCGGTGTCCCAGAAGCAGTCGAAGACGTATTTGGAGAAATACCCTTGTCCTCCCGCCAGGCCGCCTGATCCCCAGGTCCCGCCCGAAGCGTCCGTTACGGACCCAACACTGTAGCAGCGGATCAGATCGGCTTGGTTATACCCCACGAGACCGCCGACTGCCGAGGTGCCGTTGGCATCGCCGGTGCTGTAGCTATCGACTATGCGATTACCGTTCGTGCCTGCAAGACCGCCGACATTTTCGGCGCCGCTCGCCGTCCCTGTGCTGTAACACTGGGCCACAAGACTGGAGTTGCTGCCGACCAGTCCACCGACACGGCTCTCACCGGCTACCACGGCGATGCAGTAGCAGCGACTCAAAGTGCCGCCCCTGGTATTGCTTCCCACCAGTCCGCCGACGGACTCATTTCCGCTGACGGCGCCGGTACTGTGGCAGCGGCTCACGTTGCCCCGATTTTCCCCGATGAGCCCACCGGCAGGTGAATACTGGTCAGTACTGCTAACCACCGCATTGCTGTAGCAGTGGGTCACCGTGCCTGCTTCATTGTAGCCTAAGAGGCCGCCGATCGCCGAGAAACGCCCGCCGCCCGTTATTGTCCCCGTACTGTGGCAATCGGTCACGGCGGCATGATCGGCGTATCCCGCGAGTGCGCCTGCATAGACGCTATATCTGCCTGATCCGGATATGGCAGCGTCCGTCACTCCCAGGTTCTTGACCTTGGCTCCCCGTTCCAGTCGACCGAACAGACCCAGCTTGGTGCCGCCTGTGACCGTGAGGTGAGACACTGAGTGACCGGCTCCGTCGAGAACTCCCGCGAAGGCGGGAATGACGGCCTGCGGGAAGGCCTGCCCATTGGGCAGGTTCGGGTCCAGATCGATGTCCGCGCCCAGGACGAAATGTCTGTCGCAGAGCGCGCCGGCGCGGCCCAGTGAGACCAACTGCGCGGCCGTGTCAATCCGGTACGGGTCTTCCGCGGTTCCCTTTCCCTCCAGCCAGTCAACGTCGGGTTCCGAGACTACTTGTCCCGTCGTTCCTTCCCACGCCAGGTGCGGATAATCCTTACTGGTATCCAAAATCCAGTTCGGATCGTTGCCAAAACCGTTCAGGCCGAGCATATACGGGTCCATCATCTCGGCAGTAGTCAAGCCCACTCCTCCGGCGCTTCCCGAGAGACCAGATGTCTCCATGTTCCAAACGCCGTACAAGACTCTCCCGACGTCGCCACCGACCAACCCGCCGACATCCGAAACAGTCCCGTGAACGGTACCGGCGCTGTAACTGTTGGTAATGCCGCGATTGTTCTCCCCTACGAGGCCGCCGACATATTCGCTGCCATCGATCGTACCGGTGCTGTAGCAGTGGTCTACCGTGCCTGAATTCGCCCCCACCACGCCGCCGACAGCGTAGTCACCCGTGACTGCGCCGGTGCTGTAGCAACGGTCAACAACGCCGTTCTCATCCCGGTTGTACCCAATCAATCCACCAACGCTGGAATCACCGCTGACCGTTGCAGTGCTGAAGCAGCGTATGACTGTGCCGGTGTTCGCGCCGATCAGCCCGCCCACATCGTAGGAATACCCACCGACTACACCCGTGCTATAGCAATGGATCACATTACCACCATCGTTGTACCCCACCAACGCGCCCACATAAAAGGCGGGCCACTCGAATGTATCAAACCAGGGCTCGCTCAAGCCGATCACATTGGCATCGACGACTGCAAGATCTCTGACCTCGGCGTCAAACCCCAGCATTCCGAACAGACCCACATATTCGTTGCCCGCGACTGTGAGGCGCGAGATCTTGTGGCCATTGCCGTCGAAGACCCCCGTGAAAGGGTAATACTCCATGCCGATGACGTTGAACGCAGGTCTTCCGTCTTTGCCGTCGACGGCCGACAAGTCGATGTCCGCCATCAGCTTGAAGTCTGCGTCCCATTCATAGCGACACATGCCAATCAGGTTGAGTTGCTCGGCGGTATAGATCGAATAGGGATTCGCCTGCGTACCTGCGCCGGGGACAAATCCCAGCCGGAAGTGTGCGTTCCGCCCATACCAACACATATCGAGCAGAGCAATCTGCTCGGCGGTCTCAATCACATATGGATTCTCTTCCGTACCTACACCCGCAAGGAACCCCAGCCGGAAGTACCTTACCTGGTCAGAGTAGAACGCCTTTATCACGTTGACGTCATCGATGGTGTAGATGACATAGGGGTCTTCCAGAGTGCCCCGACCCTCCAAGAAATCCGAAAGCCACGTGGCAATGGGCTCGCCCGGTCTATTTTCCCACGATAGCCGCGGGTAGTCTGTTCCTTCGTCAATTGTCCAGACCCCTTCATTGCCACTGATGCCCCAGATAAAGAAGGTATCGGCCGTTTGCATATCGGCCGTGGTCAGACCTGTGCCACCATTGCTCGTCGCCTGGCCTGAGGTTTCGATGTCCCAGAAACAGTCGGTGACAGTCCCGGAGTCGTCCCATCCGCCCCCGCCCCGCGGAAACCGACGTACCTTCTGCCCCACGAATCCGCCGGAACCCTGGTCGCTGGTGACCAGGCCGGCACTATAGGAGTGGCTCATACTACCACCTATATTCTCCCCTGCCAGCCCGCCGGCGGCGTTACTGCCGATGACCCCGACAATAGCGTAGCACTCCTCCACAACACCGTTATTGAGTCCTATCATTCCTCCGACATTCTCGTTGCCACGGACTGTGCCGGAGCTAAAGCACTGAGTCACCGTACCGCTGTTGCTCCCGGCCAGTCCGCCGACGTACGCACCTTCGCCTGCGATGTTGCAGTCTGCTATTCCAAGGGTCTTTACCTCGCCTCCAGAAGCCAGTTGACCGAACAACGCCAAGTATCCGGCGCCCCCGATATTGAGATTGCTGATGGTATAACCATTACCGTCAAGAATCCCTGCAAACCACGGGACAACAGCCATAGACCATGTGATCCCCGATAGATCCAGCGATGATTCGAGCCGGTAGTGGGCCATCGGCTCAAACCACACGGTGCCCAAGTCCCGTGCGTCTTGAATCAGATACGGGTCCTCAGCCGTCCCCAGCCCCTCCGGCATCAATGGACCATCCCCATCCAGGTAGGACAATTCCGGATACCCACCGAGTGGCATCTGCCAGAAGTCGCACGTGCCATTGAGAACCTCATCGACAAGGTCCCATCCCTCGTCCAGGAAGGCATCGACATTCTGCATATCGGCGGTAGTCAGGCCTGTTCCGCCGGCACTGCCGGATTGTCCGGACGTCTCCATATCCCAGAAACCTGCAACGATGATCCCGTCATCGGAGCCCGCGAGGCCGCCCACGCCGGAAGTCCCTGTGACGGCGCCTCGGCTGTAACTCGTTGTGATACTGCCGCTGTTGCTGCCGACGAGGCCGCCGACAACGTCGTTGCCGTCGACTGCACCTGTAGCGTAGCTGGCAAAAATGCCGCCTTGACCATTGCTGCCGACCAGCCCCCCGACAGACTCCTCTCCCATGACCGGTGCGGCACTGTAGCTTGTGACAATGCTGCCGTCGTTGCGCCCGATGAGACCGCCGACATACCTGTTGCCATTGACCTCGCCCGCCGTATGGCTCGTGACGATACTGCCTTCACTGTTGCTGCCTACGAGTCCGCCGACACTCTCATTGGCATCGACTATGCCGGTGCTGTAGCTCGCGACAATAAAACTCTGGGAATTCTTGCCCACCAGCCCACCGACATCATTCTCGCCACCGACCGGACCGGTGCTGTGGCAATTGACCACCGTGCCACTGTAGTTGCTCCCGACGAGTCCGCCGACACAAGAATTGCCGCTGACGACGCCGGAGGTGTAGCTTGTGGCGACGCTACCCTCATTGTTGCCCACGAGCCCACCAACAGCGAAACTGCCGCTCACCGCAGCGCTGCTGCTACAATCGGTCACGGTGTACCCGTACGCATTGCCGTTTCGTCCCACTAATCCACCGACACAGTCTTTTCCACCGACCAGACCGGTGCTGTAACAGCGGGTCACATCACCGAGGTTACATCCCGCCAGCGCACCGACGCCGTAGCCAAGACCCGTTACGTTGGCATCCACTATCCCCAGGTCTTTGACTTCGGCCCCGAACTGCAGCTCGCCAAATAGCCCTGCTTGTCCGCTCGCTGCGATGGTCAGGTGAGACAGTACTTGCCCGTTTCCGTCGAACATGCCGGCGAATCGGTCGATCACCGCCGTGCCCCAGCGAATCCCGGAGAGATCGAGAGAGTCCACGAGCCGATAGTGGGCTCGAGCACTGAGGTAAGCCGTCGCCCCCAGCTCGTGGACATCGGAGATCAGGTACGGATTCTCTGCCGTACCCATGCCTTGAGGTTCAGGCGGGGTGTACCCGTTGAAGACGGCCAGAACCGGATAACCGCCTCCTTGTGGCATCTGCCAGATCTCATGCAATCCGTCGCTTGCCTCTCCCCAGAAATCCCATCCGGCGTTCACGAATGTGCTGGCCGTCTTCATCTGGGCGGTCGTCAGACCCCTGCCCCCGGCGCTACGGTACAGCCCAGAGGTTTGAATGTCCCAGAAACAGTCCTGTGCGACCGCTGCGAGGTCGCCGCCACCCACCCCGCCGGTATCCTGGGAGCCAATGACCTCACCGACGCTGTAGCACTGGGAAGCACCGCCGCCGTATCCGACAAGTCCCCCGACATCTTCATAGCCTCTGACCTTGCAGGTGCTATAGCACCTGGTGACCGGACCACCCACGTTGTAGCCAACGAGCCCACCGACCAGGTCTCCTCCATTGATTGTGCCCGTGCTGAAGCTGGTGGTGATGGTACCGTCGTTGTACCCCACCAGTCCGCCGACATAGTAGTATGAAGCGGAGCCGGTGATCCGGACCTCGATGACCCCCACGTTTCGGATCTCCGCACTATCTCCCGTCCTGCCAAATAGTCCCAGATCCCCCTTGCCGTTGATCGTCAGATGGAGGATCCTATGTCCTTTGCCGTCGAAGACACCCGTAAACCGAGTGCCCTTGAAGCTGTTCATCCCGGATGTGTCTCGGCCCAGATGGGGCGCGAGGGGCGCCTTGTCGAAGACCCTGCGCCCTGGCAGGTTGGGGTCGAGGTCGATGTCGGCGGTCAGGAGGAAGTGCTTGTCGTAGTCCTCGGGCGTCTCGCCGAGGGCGATCAGATCGGCGGCCGTGGCGATCTGGTACGGGTCGTCCGCCGTGCCGCTGCCGCCGGAGTACTGGGCGTAGGCAGGCAGGGCCAACACACACATCGTCAAGGCTGCAAGTGCCGTTCTCATGGTCAAAATCCTCCAAATGGCATAAAGCTCTGGCTCGGGTGTTGGGTATCGTCAGTTTAGACATATGGTCCAAAGGTCATGATGCGACTCAGAGTCCGCCGTCAGGTTCTTGCCCAGTGGAGAAGGTCCACACATCTCCTTCCCAGACGCCGGGAGTTGCCGTGTCACCGATCTCGGTGACCTTCCAGTAGTACGTCTTGCCGTATTCGAGGGCCAGGGGAGCCAGGTCGAGGCTGGGTTCCGTCACGATCCGGACCAGGGCTGCGCCGTCGGCTACGGCCTGCCGATCGCTGCTCAGGTACACCTCGTGCGCGACGGCCTCCCGGCCGGGCCGCCAACTCAGGACCGCGTCCGGGGCCACGTCCGTCGCCCCCGGGCAGGCTGTGGAGCGTAGGCCTGCAAGGGTACGTAGAAGAACCGGACTTCGCTCAAGCCGGACTGCGGAATGAAGCCACCCCAGTTGCTCTCCACGTTCAGCCTGACGAACTGAGCCTGCACACCACCGAAATCAACGACCGTGTTGGCTGTGTAGGTCGGCATGGCACTCGCCATAGCGAACTGTATCTGCCCCAGGGTCGTCCATTCCGCGCCGTCGAGAGAATACTCCACCGTCACGTCCCTGGCCCCAAAGCCGAGGAGCAGTTCAAAACGCGTGTTCGAGTTCCACACCCACATTTCCGACAGCGTGTAGACCTTGTCGAACTGGTACTGAATCCAGGCGGGCCATACGCCTGTGCTGAGCCACATCTGCGACGTGGACACCGAGTGCCGATCCAAAGCATCAAGGCCGGAGCCATCGATCGTCTTCTCCGGTCCCATGCCGGCCTGGGCGCTGGAGGCGGTGGCCCGGACAGGTCTGAGCAGATGGCCATAGGGCTCGACCGTGAAGCTCCAGGTCGGTCCTTTGCAGACGGTGTCCCCGGAGAGCGCGTCTACCTCGTCGATTCGCCAGTAGTAGGTCTGGCCCCAGATCAGGTGCGTTGGCGTGTAGGCTGTCGCCTCCGATGCCTGCCGGCCACGGTAGATGTCGGGCGTCAGAGTCGTCGCGTCGGACACACCGTCGTGGGTTTCGCCGAAGTAGACGTCGTACTGCCGGCCCGCCGCTGCGGCTGTCCAGCGTAAGACCTGCGATGGACTCATGTTTGCAGCGCCGTCCTCGGGATCGGGCAAGACACAGGCGTCGATGACCGTGAAGCTCCAGATCTTGCCCTTCCGCATGCTGCCGTCGGCCTCGTCCATTGCGTCGATCCGCCAGTAGCAGGTCGTGCCCTGAGCCAGATCGCCGGGCGTGTAGGTGGTCGCCTCCGCCGGCTGGCGGCCGCGGTAGACATCCGGGCTTGCTGGCGTCGCGTCGGCCACGCTGTCCGGGGTGTTTCCGAAGTAGATATCGTATTGCAGGTGCGGCACGGCGGCTCTCCAACTGAGAGCCGGGGACCAAACGACGTTTGCGGCGAGGTCCGCCGGGTCGGGCGAGATGATGATGTCAGTGACCGTGAAGCTCCGGACATGGCCCTTCCGCACATTGCCCGGATCGGCCTGATCCACCTCGTCGATTCGCCAGTAATAGCTCGTTCCCCAGGCGAGCGGACCAGGTTCATAGGTTGCCGTTTCCGCCGGCTGGCGGCCGTGGTAGACATCTCGGCTGGCCGTCGTCGCGCCGGCCACGGCGGCCTCATCCTCGCCGAAGTACACGTCATGCACCAGGCCCGGCGTCCCGGGGCCCCAACGCAGGACCTCAAACGGCAGGACGCCTTGGGCGCCGTCGCGAGGACTGACAAGGTCCCACACGAGTCTCGGATAGTCGATGCCTTCTTCGATCCACCAGAGGTCCTCCGTGCCGTTGGCGGTCTCGCCCACGAAGTCCCAGCCGGCTTCGAGGAACGTCTTGCCCGTCTTCATCTCGACGGTCGTCTTGCCTGTGCCGGCGTAACCTGCGGCCTGTCCCGAGGTCTGCGTATCCCAGAAGCACTGGAGGACCGACCATCCGCCGAAACCCACCAGCCCGCCGACGTACCCATCCCGGCCACGGACGGGCCCGGCGCTGTAGCACTGGGTCAGGACGCCCTCGTCGTATCCGACCAGTCCGCCGACGGTCAGACCGGCAGTGGCCGCGCCGATGGCGGCGCCGGTGCTGTAGCATTGAGTCAGGCTGCCGTAGTTGCTGCCCACCAGCCCGCCCACAGACCAACTGCCCGTGGCGGCGCCGTGGCTGTAGCATTCGGTCATGGCACCCGAGTTCCAGCCCGCCAACCCGCCGACACACGATGTGCCGGCGACGGACGTCGTGCTGTGGCATTGAATCAAGCTGCCGTGGTTGCTTCCCACCAGTCCGCCGATACGCTCGCTGCCGCTGACCGAGCCGGTGCTGTAGCAGCGGATTACGCTGCCTTCGTTCCCTCCGGCCAGCGCCCCTGTGTAGGACCCTGAGCCGATGATGTTCACGTCCACCACGCCCAGGTCGCGGACCTCGGCCCCGGATTGGAGTTGGCCAAAGAGCCCGGGGTAGTTTCCGCTTCTGATCGTCAGATGCGAGATCGTGTGACGGTTGCCGTCGAAGACGCCGGCGAAGGAAGCGATGGTATGCATGGTGGGCCGGCCGGCCTTGCCGTCGAAACCCGACAGGTCGATATCCGCCAGGAGCACAAAATGCTCGCCGCGTTCGTAGGGACACCTGCCGACAAGATCGACCTCATGGGCAGCATGAAGCTCATACGGATTCTCCGGCGTCCCCCTGCCGGCCAAAAACCCCAGGCGGAACTGCTTGTCCTGCTCGTGAGGACAGCGGATAAGCAGACCGAGGTCCTCCGTGTTGCGGATGACATACGGATCATCCGCCGTTCCGGTGCCCGGAAGGAAGCCCAGGCGGAATTGCTTGTCCTGCTCGTGAGGACAGCGGAGGAGCAAGTCGAGGTCCTCGGCATTGCGGATGACGTACGGATCGTCCGCCGTGCCTTTACCTGGCAGAAAGCCCAGGCTGAAGTTCTTGTCCCGCTCGTGGGGGCACTGAAGCAGCAGGTCGAGATCATTCGCATCGCGGATGACGTACGGATCGTCCTCGGTACCCGTCCCCGGAAGGAACATGAGCCGGAACTCCTTGTCGTGCTCGCATGGGAACTTACCGATCGTATTGACGTCTTCGATCGTGTAGATGAGATAGGGATTCTCGGGCGTCCCGTCGCCCGTCAGGAACTCCTCAAGGTACGTCTCTATCGGCCGGCCGGCCTTCCACTCCCACGACAGTCTCGGATAGTCCTTGCCCTCGTCAATCGTCCAGACCCCCGCCCCCTCGCAGATGCCCCACTCGGCAAAGGTGGCAAGCGTCTGCATCTGCTCCGTCGTCAGTCCGGCGCCCCCGGCGCTCCATGCCTGTCCGGAAGTCTCGATGTCCCAGAAACAGTCCGCCACAGACCCGCTGTACCACTCGCCTCCTACCAATCCGCCCGCGCCGGACGCGGCCGCGACCGGACCTGTGGAATAGCATCTGAGGATGGTCCCCCCGTCACTGCGTCCCACCAGCCCGCCGGCATTCGCCGCCGAGGCAAAGACCGCGGCGCTCGAGTAGCAATCCATGATGGTTCTCCAACCCCAACCCCAATAGGGGTTACTCTCCAAGCCCACCATGCCTCCCACGTTGGATGCGCCACGGACGATGCCGCTGCTGTAGCACCGAGTCACGGAACCGCCGACGTTGGCCCCTGCCAGCGCGCCGATCTCGGTGCCTGAGCCGGTGATGTCGGCGTCCACGACCCCGAGGTCTGTGACCCTGGCCCCATATCCCAACTGGCCGAACAGGCCCAGGTAGCTCCCGCCCGCGATTGTCAGGTGCGAAATCGTATGCCCCCGGCAATCCAGGACGCCCGTGAAAAGGGCCCCGGTGAAGATGGGCCCTTCGGTCCACCGATCTACGTCGCAAGGGTCCACATCCGGCGCAATGACGGCCTTGTCGAAGACCTTCCCGCCGGGCAGATTGGGGTCCAGGTCGATGTCGGCGGTCAGGAGGAAGTGCTTGTCGTAGTCCTCGGGCGTCTCGCCGAAGGCGATCAGATCGGCCGCCGTGGCGATCTGGTACGGGTCGTTCGGCTCCCCCGTCCCGCCACTGTATTTGGCCGGGGCAGTGGAGACGATGGCCAGGGCCAGGACGATTGCTGTTGCATACGTTCGGAATCTGCGTGGAGTGATCATATCTTGCCTCCGATTCGATTGACGAGCGGTGGGCACAGCCCACCCTGCCCCTGCGTCCCGGCGTCCCTGCATGAGTCGATCCTGGCTCACGTCCAGTGTCTGACCGCGTTCACCAGCGTCTATCTGCGGTTGCAGGCACTCTTGAGGCAAGCACGGCTCGACGGCGACCATCCCCCGGAATCTGCGCGTGACTTGCATGACTCACCTGCCGATCTGCGAGCCTGGCGTGAACAGCGGCTCGGCGTGGAAACGGCCAACGGCAATAGGAGAGCAGAGTGGCCCCGCTCCCCGCCGCGAACCATGACTCTATTATACCCATTGCGGAAGAGGGATTCTACTGTCAAAGATGCGTATTCTGACGGGGATGGGGTACTCGGGGGCGTTTGGTGTTGTCTCTGTTCTTGGCCTTCTGGCGAGAAAGTCTGCACGGGAAAGATGTTGGCTGGGGCGTTGACTCGCCTCTATAATACGGACTCGACATCGGCAGCCGCCTGGGCTGTCGGTTTCAGCGTGGTCGTGGGGTGTGTGCAGCATGGATGTTGTGGGTCTTGCCAAGTCGTTTGTGGTGCTTTCCGGGCTGCCGCGGCCGTTGCAGGTGGGGATCTACGGCCTCGTTGGCGTCGCGGCCGGCCTGGCATTTGTGTTAGTTCGCGTCGCCAATGCCGCTTCTTATTTGTCTGACGATCCGCTGACCTGCATCAATTGCCACGTGATGACGGACGCCTACGCGAGCTGGCAGCGGGGCAGTCACGGCCGGGTCGCGGTCTGCGTCGATTGCCACGTCCCGCACAGCAACCTCGTGGCGAAGTACGCATTCAAATCCCGCGATGGGATGCGGCATTCCTACGTGTTTACCATGCGGACCGAGCCGCAGGTGTTGGAGCTTTCCGCGGGGGCGGTGCCGGTCGTGCAGGCGAATTGTGTGCGATGCCACAGCGGGCAGTTCGCGATGATTCGCCTGGCCGACACCAGCGAGCGGCGATGTTGGGATTGTCACCAGAACATTCACGGCGAAGTCCACAGCCTGTCGGCCTCGCCCGCGATGCTCCGACCGGGACTGCCCGATGCGGGGCTGGAGTGGATGAAGACCGGCGATTGACACAGTTTGTAGTGTGCCCGTAAGGGCATATTGTAGCATGGGCGTCTCGCCCATGCGTCTCAGGGGCATCTTGCCCCTGTGTCGCCACGGGCAGGATGCCCGTGGTTCTCACGGCCGGGACGGCCGTGCTACTGAATGCCTTACGGCGTCACTACGAACGATGCTTCTGGTTGTGCGTGTGACGAGGGATGAGAAAGGAGTGGAACGATGGCGGCCGAATCGAGCCTGAACGAGACAAAGGCGAACCGAGGGAAAGCCCTGTTGTCCCTTCCCGTGTGGATGGGGATCGCGATAGCCGGACTGCTCGTGGTGGTCGTCGCGCTGCTCGGGCTGCTGGCGGTTTCGATCATGGAACGGCGGTGGGAGGCCCAACGGCCGGCGATAGTGGTCCAGCCGGTCGGCGAGTGGGAGCTGGACAGCGAGGTCTGGGGCCGCAACTACCCGAACGAGTACGAGTCGTATCTGCGGACTCGTGTCACCGACACCAAGACCAAGTACGGCGGGTCGTACCCTCGCGACTACCTCGAGGGTGATCCGTTGCAGGTGATTCTGTTTGCGGGCTACGGGTTCAGCAAGGAGTATCGGCAGGCGAGGGGACACTACTACTCCGTGGAGGATGTGAGCAAGACCGCCCGCCTGGCCAAGCCGTTCCAGGCCGGCACGTGCTGGTCGTGCAAGAGTCCGGACGTGCCCCGCCTGATGAACAAGATGGGCGTCAAGGAGTTCTACGCCGCCAATTTCCACGATCTGACGCCCGAAATGACGCATCCGATCGGCTGTCCCGATTGCCACGATCCGCAGACGCTGAGACTCCGCATCACGCGTCCGGCTCTCAAAGAGGCGTTCGCAGCGATGGGCAAGGACATCAATCAGGCGACGCACCAGGAGATGCGCTCGCTCGTGTGCGCCCAGTGCCATGTCGAGTACTATTTCCGAACGGACCCGCAGGAGGGGATGAAGAACTACCTGGTCTTCCCATGGGCCAAGGGCACGACGCTGGAGGCTATGCTCGCGTTCTACGACGAGGTCGAGCACACGGACTATGTGCATGCGATTTCGGGCTCGCCGATCATCAAGGCCCAGCATCCGGACTACGAGCTGTACCTGACCGGGATTCACGCGTACCGCAACGTCTCGTGTGCGGATTGCCACATGCCGTACCGCACCGAGGGCGGCGTCAAGTACACCGATCACCACGTGCGAAGCCCGCTGCTGAACATCGCGAACAGTTGCGCCGTTTGCCATCGCTGGGGCGAGGACGAGATCCGGACTCGCGTCGAGGGGATTCAAGCCAAGACCGAGAAGGCCAAGCTCGAGGCGGAAGAGGTCCTGGTGCAGGCCCATTTCGACGTGGCCGCCGCAGCCCAGGCGGGCGCGTCCGCCGAGGATCTGGCCTTGCCGCGGAAGCTCCTGCGCCGGGGCCAGTTCCGCTGGGATTTCATCAGCGCCAACAACGGGATGGGTTTCCACTCCGCCCAGGAATCGATGCGTCTGCTGGGCGAGGCGGCCAATCTGGCCCAGCAGGCCCGCGTGGAGACGGCCCGCCTGCTGGCGAGACTGGGGGTCTCGCGGGCGCCGACATATCCCGATGTGTCCACTCGTGAAAAGGCATGGGAGGTGACCCAGGCATTCGTTGCGGGCAAGGGGGGTGCGCTGCTGCCGTAGGATCTCATCGCCTGTGGGATCGCGGGGGTCCGCCCCCGCCCGGGCGTCTGGGCTTGTGCTGCTTGTGCCCGTGGGTCTTGGAGCGAATCTCCCTGATCTCGAACTTGCCTGGGGGTTTGCCCTTCGCACGCGGGGTCTGTTTGGCAGGGGGCGTGCTCCTCTTGATGACGGTCAACGCGTTGCGGCAAATCTGTGCTGTCGACGGGTCGGGATGGGCGGCGCCTTCGATGAGGGTCTGCTCGGCCCGTTTTCGCATCCTGCCTCGCATCTTGCGAAGGCCGTAGGCTGCGGCGCCCTTGGCCTGGCGGGGCGCATCGCCCAGCAGGGCCTCGCGCAAGATCTCCAGACCGTCTTCCTGCATCCAGGACAGGCGAAACGCGCTCTGACGCACAATGGAGATGTTCGAGGAGTACAGTTGCCCTCGCAGTTTCTCCAGCAGTTCGATGGACGCCTCGTCCTTCTCACGTCCGGATGGCTGGCGTTTCTCCAGGTTCATAGCGTCACCTCCAGCGTGCCGTGATGACCACAACTCGTTTGTTGAGAATCGGCGTGCCTGGGTCTCGACGCAGGCACGGGAGCCATCTTGCGGGAATCTGCAAGAGCCAAGATCTGCTCGATTGCTGCCGACTTGCCGGGCGAACGACAGACGTATGCCCCTGTTCCACCCGCTCCCTTCCTGGATTTGAGCATCCTTGCCTGCCCTCCAGTCGAAAGCCTACCCATCGGACTCTCTGCATCGTATGCCATTGTCCTGGCAGCACTTGGGACTGTCAACTGTTTTTTTCGCGTGCCCTTGCGGCGGAGGCGGCGTCGGGGTATCCTTTCGCCCGCAGCAGGGTCGGAATATCGATTTTCGTGTAACAAACCAGGATCTCAGAGCGTCTGACTATATAAGCTGGGGGGACTCGTCGTCTGGTCTTGTCCCGACGAAGCGCTTAGGGACTGTGATGATGCACCGGGCGTCTCGGCTCGACCTTGCGGCGGCCCCGGTTCACAGGGGCGTTTCGTTGCCGGCCAGGCGCAGGGCAGGTGTCTCGGCAACAGTCGGGGTGTGTGAAACGTAAAGAATTGTCTTATATGGACTTGCAGGCTTGCCGGCTTGTCCGTTCGAGGTTATGCAATGAGGATGGACTCAAACGGCAGTACGATTCGAAAGAAAAAGCTGGGCGAATTGCTCTGCGAGCGAGCCTATCTCGATGAGGCCGATCTGGGCGTTGCTCTGGCCGAGCAGAAGGTCAAGCACCGCCAGCTTGGCCAGATCCTCCTGGAGCTGGGCTACGTAACGCATGCTCAGTTGAACGAAGCCCTGGCAGTACAGGCAGGGATCGAGCGGATCGACCTGTCGACGCTGTCCATCACCGGCGAGATCATCGGCCTCGTGCCTGCGGAGCTGGTCAGCAAGTACAACGTCCTTCCCCTGTGGCGCCAGAACGGTCGCCTGGCCGTGGCCATGGCGGACCCTCTCCAACTGCAGGTCACAGAGGATCTGCGATTGGTGACGGGCTGCCTGATTCAGCGATTCTATGCCGACCCCGCCCAGCTCGAGCACGCGGTGCTGAAGTTCTACGGCAGCAACGTCGCCCGAATGCTGGACAATCTGACGCCGGCGGAGCAACGGATGGACGAGGATTCCGCCAACGGGGATTTCTCGCCCGCCAGATTGCACGAGCTGGCTCGCGAACCTTCTCTGGTCAACCTGGTGAATCTGATTATCTACGAGGCGATCGAATCTCGCGCCAGCGACATCCACATCGAGCCGTTCGACCGGGAGGTGAAGATCAAGTACCGGATCGACGGCCTGCTGGTCGAGAAGACGCCCTCTTCCAAGCGACTGCACGCCGCCATCATCTCTCGCATCAAGATCATGGCGAACATGAACATCGCCGAGCGATTCGTACCCCAGGACGGGCACATCGAGTTCGTGGGCAAGAAGGGCAAGATCGACATTCGCGTCTCCACGGTGCCCACCGTGTTCGGGGAGGCAGTCGAGCTGCGTCTCCTGGATCGGTCCGCCTCGCTGATCAGTCTGCACGATCTGGGCATGAGCGACGCGACCCTCGACGGGTTCTGCAGATGCCTCAAGAAGACGCATGGGATCGTCCTGGTCACCGGGCCGACGGGATCGGGCAAGACGACCACCCTCTATGCGGCGTTGAACAAGATCTACTCGCCCACGGTCAAGATGATCACGATCGAGGACCCTGTCGAGTATCAGCTCGAAGGGATCAACCAGATGCCGGTGAACGCCAAGAGGGGACTGACGTTCGCCACGGGTCTTCGCCACATCCTCCGGCACGATCCGGACGTCATCATGGTGGGCGAGATCCGCGACCGGGAGACGGCCGACATCGCCATCCGGGCCGCGCTCACGGGCCACCTGGTCTTCTCGACCCTCCATACGAACGACGCCCCCGGCGCGGTCACTCGTCTGATCGACATGGGGATTGAGCCGTTCCTGCTGGCCAGCTCGCTGGAGGGCATCCTCGCGCAGCGGCTGGTTCGCAAGATCTGCCCGAAGTGCAAGGAGTCCTACGAGCCCGATGAGACCCTCCTGAAGAGCCTCAACGGGACCGTGAAGGCCACGCCCGGCGTGAAGTTCTATCATGGCGTCGGGTGCAACCACTGCAACCAGACGGGGATGACCGGACGAGTCGGGATCTTCGAGCTGCTTCGCATTACCGGGAAGATCCGCGAGCAGATCGCGTCGCGTCCCTCCGCCGACCAGATTATGAAAGAAGCTCCGGCCGACCACATCAGCATGGTGCATGACGGCATCGGCAAGGTCTTGCAGGGGGTCACGACGCCGGAAGAAGTCTTCCGCGTGGCCAAGACGATCGGCGAGGACGACTGACCGGGGCCGATGACATGGGGGCAGGCTGGGTGCCGTCCGATGAAACCTGGATGCCAAGCGGAGTAGACTTTGGGCCAGTTTTCCTACAAAGCAGTTGATCGAGGAGGGGGGCACGTCGCGGGCGTCGTGGATGCGGCGGACCGCCGCAGCGCCGTGGCCGCGCTCGCGCAACGCGGCCACTTCGTTATGGAACTGGTCGAGAAGGACCAGGGGCACAGTGCTCCCCCAAGGGCCGAGTCGTCGTCGAGTGGGGCCGAAGCGACCGGTTCATCCGGCTTTCTCGACCGCCTTCACAACGGTCGCGTTTCCAGCCGGGACGTGTTGGCCATGACCTCGCAACTGAGTACTGCGGTTCGCGCGGGCCTTCCCCTGCTGAACTGCCTCGAACTCATGCGCAAGCAGCAGCGAAAGCCCGCGATGAAGCGGATGTTCGAGCACCTGACCAAGGCGGTCAGCGGAGGCAAGGCCCTCTCCGAGGCGCTGGCCGAGCACGATGGCGTGTTCAATCCCCTCTATCTGTCGATGATCCGCGTGGGCGAGACAGGGGGAATTCTTGAACAGACCAGCACGCAACTGGCGATGATCCTGGCGCGCGAGGAGAAGATCAAGTCCAACATGAAGACCGCGGCGGCCTATCCGATCTTCGTGCTGGGCCTGGGCATAGCTTCCGCGGTCCTGGTGGTCACCGTCATGTTGCCCAAGATCCTCGGGACGGTGGAGATGAGCGAGGCGATGATGCCCCTGCCGACCCGCGTGCTCCTGGCGTCCAGCCACTCCCTGCGGGCCCTCTTCACCAGCGCCGGCGGGTGGGTCGTCCTGGCTGCCCTCGTGGGCGGTCTGCTGATGCTCCACAAATGGAAGAAGACCGCCGGGCGGGTGCAATGGGATGCCTTCCGCCTGAAGACCCCGGTCCTCGGGACGGTCCTGCGGACGATTGCCGTCGGGCGATTCGCTCGCACGCTCGGCGCCCTGACCAAAGGCGGGGTCACGATCCTGGAATCCCTGGCGGTCGTTCGCGACACGCTGGGCAACGAGGTTCTGGCCCGCGCGGTCGACGAGGTGGCCGACAAGGTCAAGCGGGGCGAACCGCTCGCGGAGCCCCTGGACCAGTCGGGCCATTTCCCTCCGCTGCTGGTGCAGATCGTCGCCATCGGCGAGCAGACGGGCAAGCTCGACGAGCTGCTCCTGAATGCGGCGGATACGTTCGACGCGGACGCCGACGCGGCGATCAATCGGTTCATGGCGATCTTCCCCGCCTTGTTGATCCTGGTCCTGGCCTTGATTATCGGCTTTGTCATTGCGGCGGCGCTGCTGCCCATTGTAGTGATGTCGCTCAACGCCGGGATGGCGTGATGGGGGCGCCTGTCGAAAGAAAAGCAAGAGAATCTGACGGTATCGTGGCTCATGCGAAAGGCTGTGGAATGAGGCATATGAGACGACGAAGAAGGGGCTTCACGCTGGTCGAACTGCTCGTGGTGGTGGGGATCATCGCGATGCTGGCGACCATGCTGGTGCCCCGTGTGTTCAAAGGAATGGGCAAGGCGAAGACGGACATCGCGCGGGCGAAGATGGCGGTCATCGAGGATTCGCTGGCGCGGTTCCAGTACGACTGCGGCCGCCTTCCGGACGAGGCCGAGGGCGGGCTGGAATGCCTGCTCGCGCCTCCCGCGGGGCTGGAGGACAAGTGGAACGGCCCATATCTCAAGAAGAGCCAGCTCCTGGACCCCTGGGGCAATGAGTACCAATACCTCGCGGAGGGGCAGACGAACGTCGGGAGTTACGACATCATCAGTTATGGGGCCGACGGCGCCGAGGGCGGCGAGGGCGACAACGCGGATATCGTCAATGAATGACTCTGACGTCAACGTGCGGCGGCATCGGCCATGGTGTCCAGGGCATCGCGGGTTCACCCTCACCGAAGTCCTGGTGGTCGTGTCGATCGTTGCCCTGATCGGCGGCCTGGGCGGCGGATACTACGCGGGCTCGCAGAAGAAGCTGCTCGTCGAGAAGGCGGCCCGCCAGTTCCTGCTGATGGCCCGGTACGCCCGGATCGTGGCCATCGAGCAGCAGCGTCCTTATGAGCTCGAGCTGGACCCGAACAACCGGGGTTTCTTCCTGGCGACCGTCCAGACGGATCCTCAGACCGGCGAGTCGCTGAAGGTTCCCGTGCGGGATTACTTCTGCAAGCCGGTCGAATTCGAGGGGGACGTGAAGTTCGAAGACGTGCGATGGGACCTGTCCGGGGCGGCCTCGTCCGACAACGGGGGCGTGGACGAGGGAATCGTCTTTTTGCCGAACGGGTCCGCCGAATCGGCGATCGTCCAGATCGGCGACGGCAAGACCCACTACTCGATTGCGGTGATCGCCGCGACCGGCAAGGCGAGCCTCTACCCCGGTATCATGACGGATATCAAGACCGCAAGCATCGATCTGGACGTGCAGGAATGAGAAACACAGTCGTGCAGAATGTCTGGAGCGCGAAGCCTCGCGGCTTCAATCTGGTCGAGACCCTGGCGGCCAGCATGATCCTGTCGGGGGCGGTGCTCTCGCTCGGCGCTATCGGTACGAACACCCTGACGAACACGCGCCTGCACCGACACTATGAGCAGGCCGCCTCGGTGATCGATCTGCAACTGGGCGTCATCGACTTCACGGGAATCGATGAGTTCATCAAGGCCGGTCAAATGGAGGGCATGAACGACCAGTTCGATCTCGACTACCACTGGGCGGTGGCGACGGAGTACACCGGGACGGACAACCTCTATCTCGTGAAGATCACGGTGACCTGGCTCGAAGGGAAGCGACCGTACAGTGTGACGGCCCAGACCATGCTCAACGGCGCTTCCCTTGCGTTGGAAACGCAGAACGGGACCGGCGCGGAGGAATCGCAGAACCCATGATCCCGGCACGGCACAACGGATTCACCCTAGCGGAGGTCCTGGTGGCCTCGACCCTCAGCAGCTTCATCGCGATCGTTGCGGTCGGCACGCTGAATGCCGTTCTGCAAACGGCGCAGACGGTCAATCGGACCAGCGAGGTGAACGGCGAGGTCCGATTTGCCGCCCGCATGTTGGCAAGGGACCTGGCCAACCTGTACCGGGATCCGAATCCGGAGAGCGTCAAGCTGGTCGGGGCCTCGCAGGGCTCCGATACGACGGGCCCGCCGTTCTTGACCTTCTACACGGTCGGGCGGACCCCGGCGCGGGCCGATCAGCCGGAGGGCGACGTCTACGAGGTCGAGTACTTCCTGGGAGGCAGCCGGGAGCTTGACGCCAAGGGCGGGTCGGACGAGCCGACGGTTCTGTTCCGGCGGCTGTGGCCCAACCCGGACAAGGAACGCGAGCCCGGCGGGATCTTGACGCCCGTCGCGGAGGGCATCGCGGTCTTCTACATTCGCTTCTCCGACGGCCGGGAATGGACGAACCAATGGACCGAGGAGATGCGGACCCTGCCCAAGCTGGTCGAGGTGACCCTCGGCACCGCGACGCCCGAGAAGGGCGATCCCGTCCTGGAGACGTTCATGATCGCGTTTCCTCGGATGGCCGAGGTCTCCGCAGGGCAGGCGCAGGAGGGGGAATCATCCGAAGGTCGGGAAGGCCGGCAGGAATCGACCTCGGGACCTTCGGACGAGTCGGGCAACGAGAACGCCCGCCCGACGGGCAATCAGGGACGACGGGGGCGATAGCCATGAGAATCCGCAGGGACAACGCGAAGAGTGTCGGGGTGTCACAGGCGAAACCTGCGAGGTCCAGGCCGGGTCTCGTCCTGGTCGCCGTGCTCTGGATGGTGGCCGTCATGATGGCCATCGTCGCGGTGGTCGGCCGGACCGGCCGGTTGAATATGAAGATGTCCATGTCTGCCACGGACGAGGTCCGCTGCAAGTGGGCCTGCCGGGCGGGCATTGAGAACGCGATCGCGATTCTCAATGAGGATCTCAAAGACAGCGACTGTCTGTCGGATCTCTGGAGCGACAACGACGAGGATTTCAACGATGTGGCGCTCGAGCGGTGCCGGTACAGCGTGCGGGTGATCGACGAGGCGGCCAAGCTGAACATCAACACTGCCACGAAGGACCAGCTCATGGCCTTGCCGTACATGGAGGCGGAGGTCGCCGACGCGATTCTGGACTGGCGGGACAATGACGACAATCCGCAGGCGGAGGGCGCCGAGGCGGGCTACTACGAGAACCTGCGCATCCCGTACAAGATTCGCAACGGGCCGTTCAAGACGGTACGCGAGCTGCTCGCGGTCAAGGGGGTGACGCGAGAACTGCTGTATGGCGAGGACACGAACCTCAACGGCCTGCTCGACTCGAACGAACGGGACGGGGATCTGAGCCCGCCCTCCGACAACGGCGACCAACATCTCGACCAGGGCTGGATCGCCTATCTGACCTGCTACTCCTACGAGCGGAACGTGGATGCGGACGGCAGCAAGCGGGTCAACATCAACCAGGCGAATCAGCAGCAGCTTCAGGACGGGCTGGGCATCAGGGCCCCCCAGGCGAAGTGGATCGTCGACAATCGCGGGCAGGGATACAAGAGCATTGGGGATCTGCTCAACGACAACAGTCCGCAGACCTCCTCGGGGAGTCCGAGCGGCAATCAGGACCAGGCGGAGCCGCTCGACAAAGAGACTTTCGGGCAGATCGCGGATCGCATTACGATCGCCGGCGAGGACCGTGTCCCCGGCAAGATCAACATCAATACGGCGTCGGTGGACGTGCTGGCTGCGTTCTTCGGCGGGGATGACCGGGCCCGTCAGACGGCACAGGCCATCGTCCTGAATCGGTCGAGCCTCCTGGAGGGATTCACGAGTGTCGCCGATCTGCTGAGCCAGCAGTCCATGACGACCGAGCGGTTCAAGGCGGTCGCCGATCTGGTCACCGTCCGTTCGGATGTGTATTCAATTCAGTGTCTTGCCGCGGCGGATGTCAGCGGGGCGCGCTTTCGGACGGAGTGCGTCGTGGATCGCAGCGCATCGCCATGCACGATCCTGTATTGGTATCAGGGAGCAAACTACTGATGAGCAAAGGCGAGAGAATCCCGCATTCCGTGGTCGCGGCCGCGAGGGAAGACGGTCAGTTCCGGGCGGTCGAAGTCCGCAGGCTGGATGGCCGTGTGGAGGTCGTGTGGACGCGCAGCGTGCCCGCGGAGAACCAGACGTGGAGCGGCTTCGCGGCCGAGTGCGGACTGGCGTCGCACGGGGACCGTCGGGACAGGACAACGAAGAGGCACGCGCCGACCGTAGTGGGACTCGACTCGACCGGCGTGGCGTTCTACCGGATCAACACGCCGCGAGTGGAAGAGCACGAGACGGCAGCGATCGTCAAGATGCAGGCGGAATCGCTGCTCCCGCTGCCGGCGGACCAGATCGAGGTCGCGTGGCGGACTTGTCCCTCGCACAACGGCAACATGGACATCACGATCGCGGCCGTTCGGAAGGAACACCTGGAGAAGTTCGTGGGCAGCGTGGAGGATTTCCGACCTCGCCACATCTTCCTGTCCTGTGAAGGGATGGCGAAGGCCTGGCACGGGTTCTTCGCTGGACGGGAGCAAGAGGCGTTTCTCATCAGCCTGGGCACAGGGAATACGCAGGTGTGCCTGGTTCAGAACGGCCTGGTCACGCGGGCGGGCGTGCTGGACGTGGGACTGTCCGATGTCGGGTTCTCCGGTCGCGGCGTGGAGCCCGGTCCGCCCACGGGAATCCCAGACCGTTTTGCCCGTGACGTGCAGATCATGTTGTCGTCGCTTGGCTGGGATGAGACGAGCTCCCGACCGCTGCTCGTCCTCTCCGACGGGGGCCAGGCCATCCAGGAGATCGTTGCGATGCTGGTCGCAGCCGGCCTGCCGGCCCAGACCAGTGAGCCGCAGATCGAGCGTCTCAAGACGCCCGCGGGCTTTGGAAAACGCGAGGCGTATGAGTACCGCACGTCTCTGGGACTTGCGATGATTGCCCTGGAGAAGTCCTCGGCGGCCTTGGGACTCTTCGACCGCGTGCTCGAGGAACAGCGACAGCAGAAGGCAGTCTCCGCCTGGCGATCCGTGGCCCTGGCGGGCGCTGCGGTTCTCGTGATGCTGATTGCCTTGCTCGCGACGGTCTATGTCACGGACGTCGCCAGCGCCGGGCGGTGGGATGCATTGGTGAAACAGCCTGAGTTCCAGGCGGTTCTACAGCAGCAGGCGCTGGTCAAGACGGTGGCCCGCCACAGGCCGGATCTCCTCGGCATGCTGACCGAGATCAACGCCGGCCAGAACGACGGGATCGTGCTGGACGGCCTGCTTTTCAAGAAGGGCTCCACGGTCACGCTCACCGGGCAGGCGGACAACATGGAACAGATGTGGAAGTTTCAGGCGAATCTGCGAGCCCAGAAGGGGATCAAGGGCGCGGAGATTGCGAACGCCGCGCCGGATTCCAAGACCAAGAAGATCAAGTTCACGATTACGTTCGACTACAAGGAGTTCACGAAGAAGGGGGCTGCCCTGTAGCTCTTTGCAGGTGAAAGACCGATGGCAAGAAGACTGAATATACGAGAGAAACGCGTGCTCCTGCTCGGGGCGGCGTCGGCGGTGCTCATCCTGATCTTCACGTATGGCTCGAAGGGATATGACCGCTGGACCGAGGCGCGGGCGACCCTGTCCGCGGCCAAGCGGAAGATCGGCGAGGTCGAGACGGACCGGAGCCGGCAAGCCGCCCTGGCGGCGCTGGTGCCTGTGTGCGATGCCCCCCTGGTGGAGGACCAGCAGAAGTTCCTCTTCCGGGACCGCCTGCACGAGCAACTGAAGAAGGCGGGCATCAACACGGAGCCCTTGCAGTTCTTGCCGGTGAGAAAGCCCAAGGGCGTCCCTTACAAGGTGCTGAAGATCAAGTGCAGGGGCAAGGGCAAGTTCGACCAGTTGCTCGACTTCCTGTCGCACCTGAACGAGAACCCCTATCTGATCGGCGTGGAAGAGTTGCGGATCCAGTGCGACACGAAGGAGCCGCCGGAGAAGCGGAAAGACAAGGAGATTCAGATCGACCTGACGGTGAGCACGTTCGTCAAGTGATATCGTGCGTCGAGCGGAAAGAGAGGATTCATCGAGATATGCAGGTGAGAACAGGCGACATCCATCACGATGAGCGGGTCCCGCGGCTCCTGGCGGCCGCGGCGGTGTTGCTCGGGGTCTCGGCCTTCGCCAAGGTGGCGGCCTTCTACGTCGAGCGGGAACAGATCCAGGGTCTCGCCGGCCTGGCGCGGATCGAGGACGAGCCCAACGGCCTGGCGGAGTACCGGGACCAGGCGAAGAAGGCAGCCGAGGCGATCAAGCAGAAGAATCTGTTCATCAAGGAACCGCCCAAGGAGCACCCAATCAAACAGGTGGATGGGATTCTCGGCGACGAGGCGTTCATCGCAGGCCAATGGTACAAGGCCGGCGGCAAGGTAGGCGACGCCAAGATTATCGAGATCGGGCCGACCTACGTGAAGGTCGAGTGGGAGGGCAAGGAGCAGAACTTTGCCCCGATCGGCGCTGCGGTTTCTTCGCCCTCGGCGCCGCCGCCGGCGCCGAAGGAGGTCAAGAAGGAGCCGGCGCCCGAGACGCCCAAGCCCGAGGCCAAGGCGGCGCCTGCGAAGGCGGCGACGCCGGAGCCTGTCGAACCGGACGATCCCCTCGCGTGGCTCAATGTGAGAATGTCCGCTCGTTTGAAGGCCTTCCTGGTGGAGAAATGGAATGGAGCCTCGGACGAAGAAAAGGCCAGGGCCAAAGAGGAATGGAACCGGATGTCCGACAGTGACAAGCAGAGGGCGATCGATCAGATGGAAAGCCATGTAGATGAGATGCGATGATCGACATCATGACCGGACCGAATCCTACGCGCGCGGGTTGCTGGCCGTGGCGGTGCTTCTGGGTGCGTTGATTCTTCTGCGGATCGCCGGATTCGTGACAGCGTCCGCCCAAGCCCGGGCCATGGCGGTCCGCGCGGACCCGGACGGGCGGGATGTCACGGACGTGGGCAAGCTGTTGGCCGGCGTCCAGGCGTGTGCGGAGGAACTCAAGAAGAAGAACTTGTTCATCGTCGTTCCGCCGAGGCAGCATCCGGTCGGCGAGGTGCGCGGCATCCTGGGCGAAGAGGCCCTCATCAACGGCCAATGGCACAAGGCCGGCGACAGCGTGGAAGACGCGAAGATTGTCGCGATTGAGCCGACCAAGGTTCGGATCGCCTGGAACGGCCAGGAGACGGAGTTCTCGCCCATTGCCTCCGCAGGTGGCGAAGGAGGATCCGAGCGGTCGGGGCCGCCCTCTCGCGGGGAGAGGCCGGGCCCCGGACGCGGTCCGGCGCCGGTCGCAACCGGCTCTCGGTCCGGCCCGTCGCAGCCGACGCCGAGCGGACCCTCCGCCGAGGAGATCAACAAGATGCGGGAACGAATGCAGAATATGAGCCCGGAGGAGCGAAGACGGGCTAGGCAAGAGATGCGTCAGAGATTTGAGGCGAGACCTCAGTAGTCCCTGTTCAGGAAAGGTTTGTCTGAATGAAGTCACCGAATGCCATCGCAACCGTCATTCTAGTCGTCGCGGCGCTCGTCGCTGCGTATGCCATTGGTCTGCTGATTCGCCAAGCCAGGGTGCGGGATTCGTCCTCCCTTGCCCCCGAGGCGGCGGAGGTCAATGAAACCCGCATCCGCGAGAGCACCGCGGCGCTGGACCACGCTCCAGGAACCAGGCAGTCACAGGATTCGCAGCAGGCCCGGGCGAAACTGAAGCAGAAACGCGCCGAAGACGTCGAGAAGATGCAGTCGGCGACGGAGGAACAGAAGGAGCAGTTCCGAGAGAAAGTCCGGGACCGCTTCACCGCGGACCCGAACGCCAGAGCGACTAGGAGCCGACCGCTGAGAAGGGCGGCGCCCGCGGCGATTCCAGCGGCGCAGGACCGCAACCCGGGACTTCAGGACGAGAAGACCGGCTCGGATCCCAACGGCCGGTGAGAGTGGATTGCCGGATCAAACGCTAACACTGGATTGAAGTGAGGTGACACCTTGGAACGGTCAAAGATAGTTTTGTGGGTTCTGGTCCTTGTCGCGGCCGGCGTGATCATCTGGTGGGTGGGGTTCCGTCCGCCGGCGTCGGACCTGCCCCGCGTCGAACGGAAGGGGGCCGCCCTCGCGGGTGCTAGGATGTCTGCGCCCAACGAGCCGAACTCGCCCGAGAGCGACGCGGCGCCTGCGGATGCGAACCAGCCGGGGGGCAAGGATCCGAACCAGTCGGGGGACAAGGATCCGAACCAGCCGAAGGTGCAGGCCGGTGCGCCGGAGCCCAACACGCCTGCGAAGCCGGACGAGGCGAAGCCCTCGGACGCGAAGCCTGCGAAAGCCGAAGTGCCGGAGGACCCCAACGATCCGCTGGAGGCGGTCAATCTCAAGGATGTCGAGATGAAGAACATCATCGAGAAGATCGCCCAGTGGACCGGCAAGGCGGTCATTCCCAGCGACGACGCCATGAAGCAGAAGATCACGATCTACGCGCCGGACAAGCTGCCTCGGAGCAAGGCTCTGCTCAAGATCTACAGTGCCCTGCGAATGAAAGGCTTCACGCCGGAAATCGTGGACGACACGATCTTCCTCAAGCCGCTTAGCGAGGCCCGATTGGGAGTTCATCCGATCGTTCCCCCGGATCAGCCGCTGGCGGCCTTCGAGAACCCCGCTCAAATCGTGCAGAAGCTCTTCAAGCTGGCCAACTACCCTCCCGCCCAGATGGCGGAGATCGTCCGCCCGTTGATTGGCGAGTACGGGCACGTGGGCGCCGACGAGACGACCGGGACGCTGCTGGTGATCGACACGGTGGGGAACCTCATGCGGATCGAGAACATCATCGCGCAGTTTGACGTGCCCGGCGCCGGCAAGATCGCTACGGAGATCTTCGAGATCGACAGCGGAGACCCGACGGAGATGGTCCAGGTGCTCCGTTTGCTCCTGGGCGGCACCGCGGACGGTCGCAGGGGCGGACAATTGCGGAGCAGCGGGACCTCCTCCCGACCTGCCAGTCAGTCGTCCGGCGGCGGCGGCAAGGGCGCCACGTCCGTGGTTATCGGCGTGGGCGACATCCCGATCGTTCTGATTCCCGAGCCCAAGCGCAAGTGGATCATCGCCCGCGCGTCGCCGGAGACCATCAAGCAGATCGGCGAGTGGATCGCGAAGATGGACAGGGAACAGCCGATCGCGCCGGAATACGAGACGGTTTCCATCATCTACGCCAATGTGGATGAGGTTGCCCGCCGGATTCAGCAGTCTCTGGAGGACATGCCCGGCACCGAGCTGCGCCCCAACGTGCTGGTCCAGCCGCTCTCCCAGACGCGACAGATCATGATCTTCGGGCGGGCCGATCTGCGTCAGATGATCAAAAAGCTGATTGCCGAGGTTGACGTGATGCCCGGGCAGTTCCTGACGGAGGTCTTCGATCTCAAGCACGCCGACCCCGATCAGATCAAGACGAACATCGAGGGCTTGTATGAATCGCAGTCGGGCACCTCGTACAGTTACGGCTACCGCAGCTCGCGATACCGTGACATCCAGCCGAGTGAAACCGTGAAGGCCATCTCATATCCGTCGATGGGACAGATCACGGTGATCGCGTCGGCGGAGAACATGGAGAAGATCCGCAAGCAGATCGCGGACTGGGACGTGCCCCTCGATGTGGAGCAGGTCAAACCCCGGATTGTCGAGCTGAAGAACTCCGATCCCGTCCAGATGGCGCGACTGCTGACGAAGCTGTTCTCCGAGGACTCGGAGGGCAGTAACTCGCTGTTTCGCATCTTGTACTACGGCTTTGACGAGATGCAGCAGAAGAAGAAGATCATCGGTCCGCTATATGGGCAGTTGACTTTCGAGGAGGTCCCGGGGACCAAGAAGATCATCGTGATCAGCAAGATTCCCCAGGCGTATGAGGTGATCGAGCAGTTGATTATGGAACTGGACCGGCAGGAGATGGCGGAGATCCCGCATGTCGTCCAGATCAAGTACGCCGATACCGAAGATCTCACGGAGCGGCTCAACGCCATGTTCAACGAGCAGGGGACGCCCGCACCCATTCGGCGGACGACCCGGGGCATTGGCGACTACTCGATGGACAGTGGCAACGAAGGTCAGAACCAGAACAGCTCTCGCAACAGCAACCCCTCCAACAGCAACCGACAGAACAACGCGGATACCTACACGCCGCCTTGGTCTTCGGGAGGCGCGAGGCGGATGACGAATGAACAGCCGATCAGCAACGTAATCGGACGGGTGCGGTTCATTCCTGACCCGAGGAGCAAGTCCATCCTGGTGCTGGCGCCTCCCGAGTTCCAGAAGAGCATCGAAGAGACGATCCGGCAGTTGGACGTGCCGGGCAAACAGGTCATGATCAAGGCCGTGGTCGTCGAGGTGGACCACCAGGATATGACCTCCCTGGGCGTGCAGTTGTCGTCGAATCCCGGGGGCACATTCTCCGTTGGCGAGAACGGCATGACCGCGTTGGGCGAGCTGACGTATCTTCAGGAGCGAGGCTCCGCCACGATCGAGGTGGGAACCAGCGTCACCGGTCTGCTGGACCTCCTGGTGAAGAAGGTCAATGCCAAGATCCTCAACCAGCAGTCGCTGTGGACCGAGGACAACGAAGAGGCGAGTTTCTTCAAGGGCCAGAGGATCGCGTTCCAGACGAGTTCCACGACGTCGGAGACAGGGATCAGCCGGACGCAGAACTACGACTATCAGGATGTCGGCATGACGCTCGCCGTCCGGCCCAGCATCACGCCGGAGAAGAACGTCGATATGATGGTCACCGTGCTGCTGTCCGACCTGACGGGCGACTCGACCAATGGCCAGCCCAACCGGCGAGTCATGAACAGCACGACGAACATGATTGTGCAGAACGGCCAGACCCTCATGCTGGGCGGCATCCTCTTCCAGACGGACAGCAAGATCGAGAGGAAGGTCCCGCTCCTGGGCGACGTGCCGCTCCTGGGCGAGTTGTTCAAACACCACGATGTCAAGAAGGCAAACAACGAGCTGATCGTGTTCATTACGCCGTATGTGATCGACGAGGAAACGTCCGAAACGACGAAAGCGGAAATCATCGAACAACCCAAGCAGAAACTGGAGATGGTTGAGGGCGAATTGAAGCAGATGTCCGAGGACCTGGAAAAGGCCCTCGATAAGAACTAGCTGTCCGCCGCAAGCCGGCAGTATCTTGCGCCATGGGGATGGTCTTCCGCCATTCCCATGGCGCGGGCGACGAGCAGCTTCGACCGCCTGAGCGGGCGAGTCCCTCTCCATTCGGAATGCAGGCTGCGAATCCGACGGCTGTGCGGACGGGAAATCAGACTGTTTCGGTTGTCGGTCCGGCCAGGGGTTCGTAGAACGCCGCGGGGCGACCGCCCAGCGTGTTCGTCAAGACCCCGAGGTTCTCGATGACGCACTCGATTCGGTCGGCGGCCTTGAGGAAGTTGCCGGTTGCGACGCCCACGCCGGAAGGGGTGCCCGTGCAGATCACGTCCCCCGGCTCCAGAGTCATCAGGTGGCTCAGGAACGAGACGATGTCGGCCACGCTGTAGATCATCTGACTCGTGTTGGCGTTCTGGCGGACTTCGTCGTTGACCTTCAAAGTCATCTGGAGGTTCTGGACGTCGGGGATCTCGTCCCTGGTTACGAGGCAGGGGCCCATCGGGCAGAAGCCGTCCGCCCACTTACCGCTGAGCCAGTCGTAGAAGTCGTCCCATGGGCGCTGCTGGCGGGCCTTCTTGAAAGTCACGCTACGGGCGGAGACGTCGTTGGCGATGGTGTAACCTGCGACACAGTCCAGCGCCGTCTCGCCATGCACGCACTTGGCGTTCTTGCCGATGACCACCGCCAGTTCCAGCTCGTAGTCGATCTGCTCGCTGTAGACGGGCCAAGGGATGGTCTGGCCGGGACCTGCGACGCAGGTCGAGGGCATCAGGAACGGGCGAGGCACCGTCGTCCGGCGCGGCGAGTCCGACAGGCCGAGCTTGTACCCGTGATGGACGGATGCTTCCTTGATGTGCTCGCTGTAGTTGCCGGCCAGAGCCAGGATCTTCCCCGGACGGGGAATGGGGGCCAGGAGGCGAAGCGAATCCAGAGGCGTCGCCTGCCTCGTGGATTCGCCGATCCGTCGGACCTCGTCGAGGCAGGCTGTCCCCCGGTCGAGGATCTCTCTAACACATCTCGGCGGGTCCGCGGTCTTCCAGGACGAAGGGACATCCACCACGCCACGGTCGGTCAAAACACCGCACGAGACCCCTGTGCTACGTTGATACGTCAGTAATTTCACGTTCGTATGTCTCCGAGAATCAAGGGATTGCGGATTCGACCCGCATTGTACTGTTTCTTGCAGACGATGCAAGGTCGCGGATTGCCCATCCCGTGGCGAGGTGGGTTGTGTCCTATAAAGACGGCAGATTCCGTACTGGCGGCGAAAAGAGAGGGTTTTCTCGCTTTCTCCGAGCTTCAAACCGCACTGGCGATACTGAAAAGGCCGTATTCCCGTCTGATCTCGGGACGACGACCATTTGTCTCAAGCGAAAATCGCCCGCGGTCCGATGGAATCGGTGGCGGCCAACAGTCCGCTAACCGCGATTCCCCGTCGTTGGGGATTCGCGTGGCGGATGGCGCCGCGACGAAAGAGAGTTCGTAATGAAGGGGTGTTTCTGATGACACTGCGGGAGATCTTGGCCGGAACGAGCAACTGGCTGCGGTTCCATCGATATGAACCAGCGGGACACAGCGGGGCGGAACTGGACGGTGACGGCCTGCTGACGATGACGCTGGACGCGCCCCCGGAGGATGAGACCGTTGCGCCTCTGCACGCCGAGCGAGGCGGGGTTCTGCCCAAGAGGCGGGCGTCGGCCTCGCGACCGGCTTCTGAGGGTTCCGCGGCCGTGACTTCGTTGGACCGACGAGACTCCGTGGAGAAGCTCCAGGAGGGGTTCAACAGGCTGATCGACCAGCTTCAACAGATCAACGAGCACCTGAACGAGCAGGTGTCGCAGCACCACGATCTGATGGGACGCGTCAAGCAACTCCCGCAATTGCTCGAAAGCCTGCCTTCTGCGGTCGAGAACCAGAAGATGCTGACCACGCAGTTGCTGGATCAGCTCCGCAGCTCTGCGGCAAAGGATCAGCAGTTTCTGGATGTGGTGGGGCGGATTCCTGTGGAGGCGTCCCGCCAGACCGACACGCTGTGCTCCATTGACCGCCAGCTCGCGGCTGCCGCGGATGCCGACGTGCAGATGGCGGCCAGTTTCGTGAAGTTCAGGGACACTCTGGACCGGCTCAACGGCAACACGGTCAGCAATACCGAGGGCATCCTCCAGATGAGCAGGACGTTCGCCACGAGCGACCGCTATCTCAAGTATGTCGTGAACAAGCTCAACAAGCGATACGCCTGGGTCTTTGGCATCGCCGTGGGTGTCTGTGCGGCGGCAATCTGCATCCTGGCCGGGATCGTCCTCTACTTGGCTGGATAAGAGAGGGGCCTGCACCGATTCGGTACAGGCCCCGAGGATAGTAACGCAACGCGATGGTACAAGTCCTCCGGCGCCGCCCGGCGCTACCCAGCGGCCGGACATCACCGCGAAGACGCTGTGCCATTTACTTCGTCTTGAGCTTCACGTTGTCGACGCCCATGGCGTTGTCGCTGATGTTGGCGATCTCAATGCCGAGCTTATGTCCCGCTCCCTTGCGGGCGCTGGCGGCCGAAAGCTCGAACGAGTAGTTCTGCGGGCCTTTCGGCATCTTGAAGCTCTTCGAGCCCAGCGAGACGCGGCTGCCATTGTTGTCGTAGAACAGCGTGAGCTTCAGGTTGTTCGTGCTGTCCCGGATGGCGCCGATCACGACGCTGGCATCGACGGTCAGCACAAAGACCTCGCCGTCCGTGATCGTGTGGTTCGTCACCTGCCAGATCGACGGATCGCGGCCCCAGAGCAGGGCGGCCCAACTGCCGTTCGTCGGATTGGCACCCTTGCTGATACGGGTGCGGGCGACGGCGTCCGTGCCCCAGCCCGGAATGTCCTTGAAGTAGGCGGCGTTGCCGGGGTAGAGCAGGTTCTTGGTTGGGTTCGGCTGTTCGAAGCTGTAGTTCACAACGTTCACTGTGATCGGCTTGACCACTCGGGCGTTGCGGACCTGGAGGACGCCCGTGCCGTCCGGCTTGCCGTCCCCGACGCCGAGGATCACCTGCTTGATGGCCTTGAGATCCACGCCCGAGAATCCGGACAGCAGGATCTTCCAGTCCACCCAGTCCGTGGTCAGCGTCAGATACGGATTGCCCGGATAGGAGACCTTCGCGGACTTGCCGGCGTTGTCCACCAGCGTCACGTACACTGGCGCCGCATCGTTGCCGCCCTGGGCGACGCCGACATCGGCGACCGCGTAGTTGCCGGTGATGTTGCCGGTCCCGGAGATGCTGTCGAACACGAAAGTCCGCAGTTCGCCCGAGGCATGAGACGTGGCGGCCAGACCGATCAGGACTGCATCGGCCATGTCGTTGGCGTCCATCGTCAGCGGGTCGCCCAACTGCGTCCACTCGACGCCGTCGGCGGACATGAAGGCGGTAAACACGTTCGCTGCTCGATCGAGCTTCACCCAGTAGGGCGCCGCGACCGCAGCGGCGGGATTCGGGCCGGCTGCCGCCGATCCGCCCGCCTTGGTCCTCCACTGGAAGCAGGCGCCGTTGCCGCTGCCGCCGGTCAGAGCCATTATGGCATAAGGCGAGTTTGCGTCCACGCTCTGGCGGATCATGACGCCGCCCTTGGCCCATCCGTTGCTGCCCGTGCCCACGCTGGCGACCCGGGCGACGATGGAGCCGTCGCCGGTCAGCGTCTGGAACACATAGCGGAACTGGTCGGCGGTGCCCCAGATGTCCGCGCCGGCGGCCAACATGGTGAGCGTGCCGTTGCTGAGGGAGACCTTCGGCGTGCTGCCCTTGAGCTGCAGTTGCAGCGAGGTCACGCCATTCTTCGTCCAGTTCTGCGGGCTGGCGTACTCCTGGACCAATTCGGTGATGAACGGATCCGTGGTGTTGTCATAGGTGACCGCCACCGCGTCATCGATGACCGGGATGTAGTCGGCGACCTTGAAGCTCCAGACGTCGCCTGCGGTCACGGAACCGTCCTCGGCCACTTCATCCACTTTCCAGTAGTAGGTGGTGTTCCAGCTCAGGGCAGCCGGGACATAGCTGGTCTCGGCCTGCTGGCTCACGAGCGCGGAGGCGTCGCCTGCCGCCACCTTGGCCTGGTCCTTGCCCAGGTAGACCTTGTGTGTGACGGCCTTCTGTCCCGCGACCCAGCTCAATGTCGGGGTGTCGCCCAGACCTTCGGCGCCGACCACCGGGAGGGGATCCGTGGCCCACTTGACGAGCTGCAGCCCGCCCTGCGGGATGATCTCCTTGGGGATGCCCGGGCCGGACCATCTCAGGTAGGCCGTGGCGCCGCCGCCGTTCTCGTACATCTCCATCACAAGGATATACCGCTGACCGGCAACCAGTTCCAGAGGGGCGCTGGCGTCTTCGGTGGTGCCGCGATCCCACCAACCGTTGGTGATCTGCACGCCATTGAGGAACAGGCGTGCGCCGTCGTCGGAGGCGTCATAGAGCCTGTAGGTGCCTGTGACCGGCACGTTGAGCGCCGCGGTCCACCGGCAGGAGAAGCCGTCTATCGGGATGTTCGGATCCGGAGAAGAGGTCTCGCCCCAGTTGAAGTTGACCGTGGGAACGATCTTGACGACCTTGGGCTCGCCGGACAAGGTCATGTTGTCCCAGTACTCCGCAAAAGCTCCGCCCTCAGGATCGTAGGTCGAGAAAGTCCACACCTCGCCGGGATACACGGTTCCGGCGGCGTCCACCTCATCGATTCGCCAGTAGTAGGTCGTGCCGGGTTGGAGCAGGCCTGTGGCATCGAACGAGGTTTCCGCGATCTCGGCCAGCTTTGCGCTGGCGTCGCCGGCGGCGACCAGCGTCTCATCGGTGCCGGCATAGAGCACGTGGGACACCGCAGTCTGCCCGGCGGTCCAACTTGCCGTGAAACTGGTCGGCAGCCACAGGGCTCCGTCACGCGGGCTGGGAGCGTGGGCCGTCATGGGCATCACGGTGAAGCTCCAGACGACGCCTTCGTACTCGACGCCCTCCGCATCGACTTCATCGACGCGCCAGTAGTATGTCACGCCCGGTTCCATGGCGTCCATGTGGTAGTACATGGCGAACGGCTGGGTTGCCTTGAGGTCGCCGGCCCCGAGGACCTCGCTGGTTCCGAAGTAGACCTTGTGGGCAACTGCCGTGTCACCGGCGACCCACTGGAACAGCGGATCCAGCACATCGACAGCGCCGTCGGCGGGCGTCGGGTTGCGAGCCGGGTAGCGGATGAACGGCGTCAGGACACTGCCCGTCAGGACCGTCGGAGTGGTGCCCAGGCCGGGGCCTGCCCAGCCTACGCTGCCATGGCCGCCGCCGGTGCCGTCGGAGAACAGCATCTCGATGTAGTACTTCTCGCCTGCGACGAGCGAAACCGGAGCGGATTGCCGATTGGCTCCCGGTGACTCGCCCGAGCCCGTCCAGTTCTGGTAGTTGCACCAACCCTCGACGCTGCAGATCTTCGCTGCATTGGCAGCGTCGGCGTCGGTGCTCAGCCACAGTTCGCTGTCGTCATCGCTGGCGATCCAGAAGGTGTAGTCGCCCGTCTCGACCGGCGTCAGGTACGCGCGGGCCCGGGCGCCCCAGTAATCCTTCCCGCTCCAGTCCGGGCGATCCATGCCGTCCCGCAGTTCGCTCTGGTCCGGGCTGCCCGGGAAGCGGGGATCGGCCTTTAGGCTGTCGAGGTCGCTGTTGATCGAGCCTCCGAACCAGTACTCGAACAGCACGTTCTGTGCTCCTGCGCTGCCGGCCATGGCGATCAGCAGGCCCAGAGCAGCCAGGTAACTAAGTCTGCGACTCATACTCATCCTCCTATCACGAAAAAGACAGTCATTCTGCCTCCCCCGGCTACACACCGAAGGGCCCACAATTCCCGGCGGTGAAGCGCCTGGTGTGCCGTTGCGCTCACCTGCCGAGTATCCACTCACCTGTCATGACTGCGATGCACTTCCGTGACCACGGACGGCCGCTGCGCAGAACCCAAGCCCAAAGAGATGGCGTCCCGCGCCAAATAACAGAAAACACATCCCTGTGCCGACCAGAAACTACACTCACCCTTCCTCCAGCGCCGACCCTCTTCGAGAGCCGATCCCACCAAGTTCCACGCATACCACAATTGGCTGCAGAAAGCAACGGGGAAGTTGCCTTATCCGCAAAAAAAAATTCCCCTCGGGTTTGTATCGGCCTGATACTTATCGTGCCGTTCTAAGAAGAACGGGTCAGACATCCGGTCAACTCATCTTGTCATCCTGCTTGAATCGTGTGCGCTGCTCTGCTACAATGACAGACTCTGGGGCCTGCAACCTCCTGGAGGGGCGGTCGTCGGACTTCGCGGATGCAGGCCGCAGCCAAATCGGTCTTGGGGTACGGAAGGAGTTGCCTGCCTCTCGGGCACGACACGCAGACAATGAAAGGGACGAGTCTCATGGACAGGCACGCACACGTTTCCAGGGGTCGGATTCACCATTTCAGTCGTCGTCAGTTCGTGGGCGCGTCGCTGGGGGCGTTCCTTGCGGCAGGGACGAAGTTCGTCTCGGCGGCACAAACGCCTGTCGGCTCGTCACCCGCTACGCAGGTCGTGACGCTCGGACGGACGGGCATCCGAGCGTCTCGCCTGGCCCAGGGCACCGGCTGGAACGGCTCGGCACGATCTTCCGCACACACCCGTCTGGGCGAAAAGGCATTCAACGAGTTGATCCGCCACGGCTTGGACCGGGGCATCGCCTTCCTCGACGCCGCCGATCTGTACGGATCGCACCCCTATCTGCGCACGGCGCTCAGCGGCGTTCCAAGGGACAAGTACATCCTGCTCAGCAAGATCTGGCCGCGAACGGAGTACTGGAATCTCGCCTCCGGCGGGGCCCGGGCCGAAGTGGATCGGTTCCGTAGAGAACTGAACTCCGATGTGATCGACATCTGCCTGATCCACTGCATGACGAACGGCAACTGGCCCAACGAGTACGAGCGGATCCGGGATGAATTGTCCGAGCTGAAGGCCAAGGGGGCAGTCCGCGCCGTCGGCGTGTCTTGCCATGATCTGGGGGCGCTGAAGGCCGCCTGCACGCACCCGTGGACGGACGTCATCCTGGCCCGTATCAACAATGTGGGTAGAGAGGCCGCCATGGATGGCTCGGTCGAGGAGGTCGCGCCGATTCTCAAACAGGCGCGGGCCGACGGCAAGATGATCCTCGGCATGAAGATCTTCGGCGCCGGCAAGCTGACGAGCCCGGAGCAGAAGGACGCTTCGCTCCAGTATGTCTGGGGCAACGGCCTGGTGGATGCGGTCACGATCGGGATGCTCAGCGTGGAACAGATCGACGACACGATCGAGCGGATGAACCGGGCCCTGAGTGCCTGACGCCAGCCATCGCTTTGCGGCGTCACCGCGAGCCATCGCACATTGCCGCGGGTCGCGAAATGTGCTACAATGGATTACTGCTGGGCGAGGCGGTCTCGCGTTGGCCTCGCGGACTGCCTGGAGCCCTTTGCAGGAGCGGTGTTTGAACCTGGTAGCGCGATGAAGTCTGCTTGTGGGGCACTTTGGGTCCGTGCGGTCAGCCTGTCCTGTCTCCTGGGGGCGTTGACGGTCGGTGCTGTGCCGGCGGCCCTCTGTGACGACCTCCTGGCGAACGCATTTCGTCCACGAGGCACGGAACCGATCCTCTGTGCGGGCGAGAACGGCCTGATTATCACCGAGTTCGTTGCGTCCAACAGGGACAGCCTGATCGATTCCTATGGGGAGTCCTCCGACTGGATCGAGATCTACAACCCGACCTCCGAGACAATGAACCTGGAAGGCTGGTTCCTTACGGACAAGCTGGACGACCTTGCGAAATGGCGGTTCCCGGCCGTCGAGCTTGCGCCGGGCGGGTATCTCGTCGTCTTTGCCTCGGGCCGGAACCTGCAGGACCCCGCGGGGGAGCTTCATACGAGCTTCTCGCTCCAGGCTGACGGGGAGTCCCTTGCTCTCGTCGAGCCCGACGGTTGGACCATCGCGTTTGCCTATCCCGATTATCCGCCGCAACTCGTGGACATCTCCTATGGCCTCAGCGGCGGTGGCGTATCGCAGACTGAGACCCTCCTGGTCGCTCAGGGTGCGCCTGCAAAGGCCTTGATCCCGACCGGCGCGGGCCTTGGCGAGATGTGGAGGCAGAAGGCATTTGACGATTCCGCCTGGCCGGCCGGCACGACGGGCATCGGCTACGACTACCCCGGGTACACCGGCCTCGACGTGGCGGCCATGCGGAATGTCAACCAGACGGTGTACGTGCGGATTCCGTTCGATGCGCCCGAAGCGACGGACATCGACAAGCTGCTCCTGAGGATGCGATACGAGGACGGTTTCGTCGCCTGGCTCAATGGCCTGGAAGTCGCGCGGGCCAGCGCGCCGGCGACCTCGCAACTGGCCTGGAACTCCGGCGCGACCTCCAATCGGGAGGATGCGGACGCCGTCCAAGTGCAGGAGTTCGATATCACTCCCTACAAGGTCGTCTTGGCCGCCAGCGGCAACGTCCTGGCGATCCAAGGTCTCAATTCCAGCCTGAGCAGTTCCGATCTGCTGATCCTGCCGGAACTGGTCGCCGTTCAGACCGACGAGATCGACTTGGACGGGGCGGTGGAGAGCTATTTCCTCAAACCGACGCCTGGTGCGGCCAATCAGGGCTCCTTTGCGCAGATGGGGCCTGCGATTCGGAACGTCACGAAGAACCCGCTGCCTCCGTCGGTCCAGGAGGATCTGGTCATCACGGCCGAGGTCTCTCCGACGCTGGCGGCCGTTCGCGAGGTCCGATTGCTGTGCCGCGTGAACTACGCGCCGCACTACCCCGCGGAGGGGTTGCCCATGGTCGATGACGGCACAGGGGCCGATGCCGCCGCAGGGGACGGCATCTACACCACGGTGATTCCGTTCGCACCTTATCGTGCCGGCGACATGGTCCGCTGGTGTGTGACCGCGGAGGACATCGACGGCAAGGTCTCGCGCGACCCGCTCTTCCCCTATTCAGGCGACTGGCCCCAGTACTATGGGACGGTGGTCCGGGACCCTGCGATCACGAGCCAACTGCCGGTCCTGCGGTGGTTCACCGAGAATCCGAGCGCAGCGGCGACGCGAAGCGGGACGCGGGCCTCGGTCTTCTTCGATGGCGAGTTCTACGACAATATCTTCGTCCGCCAGCGAGGCGGATACACCGTGGGCGCCGGGTCGAAGAAGTTCGTCTTCAACAATGGATACAAGTTTCGCTTCTCCGACGATTGTGGGCGGGTCAAGGAGTTCAACCTGAATCAGAACGGGAGCGATCCGAGCTACATCCGCCAGCCGCTGGCGTTCGAGACGCATCGGCTTGCGGGCTGCCCTGCGTCCCTGTCCTTCTTCATGCTGTCCGTGCTCAATCGGAGTGTGGAGGGCGCGAGGATCTTCATCGAGCAGGTGGATGAGACGTTCCTCGAGCGCAACGGTCTCGATCCTCGCGGCGCCCTGTACAAATTCGTTCAGCGGTCGCAGCTTACGCCGGTGTTCAACGACATTAGCTCGGGCATCGAGAAGAAGACGCGGGAATATGAGAACTTTTCGGATATCGCGGCGGTCGTCGCGGGCCTGAAAGGGGCGACCGAGGAGCAGCGGAGGATCTTCGTCTTTGACAGTTTCGATGTGCCCGAGATGCTCAACTACCTTGCCGCGCGGTGCCTTCTGCAGGACACAGACGACATCCGCAAGAACTTCTACTTCTATCGTGACACGGAGGGCACAGGCGAGTGGTCCATCTTCCCCTGGGACAAGGACTGGACGTTCGGGGTCGTGGGCGACGGGTGGATCTACACGTCGCATCCCTTCCTGGGCGACAAAGCTCACGCCAAAAACGACGGCCTGCAGTGGAGCATCTTCCTGGACGTGATGTACAATCTGCCCGAGACGCAGGAGATGTTCCTCCGACGGACGCGGACCGTGATGGACGAGTTGCTCCAGGGGCCGAGCACGCCGCTCGCTCGGAGGCACTTCGAGAGCCGGATCGACGAGATCTACGCGCAGGCCCGTGCGAACCTGGGCAACCTCGACTCGGCTATCAGTTCGCTCAAGAGCTACTTTCCCACGCGACGGACGCAGCTCTATGTCACCTACAACGTTGCCAATACGACGACCGTACCGGTCGGCGGCAATCCCGGAATTCCCGATGCGCAGCCCGAGCGGGTGACGATCCGCTTCGGCGCCTTCGAGTACAATCCCCCGTCGGGCGATCAGGACGAGGAATATGTCGAGCTGGTGAACCCGAATTCCTACGCAGTGGACCTCTCCGGCTGGCGGTTGACCGGCGGGATCGAACACACATTCCGGCCCGGGACCGTCCTCATTGCCGGCGGCACGCTCTATGTCTCGCCCGACGTCCGGACCTTCCGCGGCCGAGCACAGAGCCCCACCGGCGGGCAGGGCCTCTTCGTCCAGGGCAACTACAAGGGCCATCTGTCCAATTCAGGCGAGACCGTCGAGCTGGTTGATCGAGCCGGAAACGTTGTGGACACGCTGGTCTACGACGGCGCGTCCGGCGGTCACTGACGCTCTCTCTCCAGGCTGGTCAGACAAACCTCACGTGCGGTATAATCCGGCGTGTGCCAGAAATGCACTCTGTCGGTGTCTGCGCGGAAGGAGTACGAGCGTGCCGGTCGGACGATTGTTGTTGGTGGCCCTCGCGGTCGCAGCTTTGTCGCAGCCGATTCCGGCTGCCCAGGTGGTTGCCGATTCCCCGCAGGCGATGTTCGAGTACCAATGCGGGGCTCTGCGTGCGGCTGTCGAAGACCTCATCGCGACATATGGGCGCAGATATCCGAACGGCAGCGATTACCTCCGGCGGCTCGAAGAACTGGAGGCCTCTGCGACGGGACTCCGCTCGCGACAGGAGCAATTGGGTCAGCTCCGGCGCGGTGCACTGCTGTCGAATCCGCTGCTCGAGTTTGAGAAGGTGCTCGTGGTCAAACGCCGGAGCCTGTCCGGCGAAACGACAGGCGCGGAATTGGGACTACCGTCGAACGACCGGTGCAATTCGTCGCTGCAGCGAGAGGGCTACGACAATGAGATCGCCGTGCTGTCGCTTGCTCGACCCGACGCGGAGTTGACGACCCTGTATCGGCCTGCCGGCGGCGGCTACGTCGGCGAGATGGACCTGCACTGGGACGCCGACCGACTGCTGTTCACGCAATCGGATGCAGCCAAGTGGAAGCTGTGGGAGATCCGTGTGGACGGGACTGGCCTGCGCCAGGTCTCGCGGATGCCCGACGATGTGGACAGCTTCGACGCCTGCTATCTGCCCAGTGGACAGATCGTGTTTGGTTCGACCGCATCGTACCAGGCCGTCCCGTTCGGGGACGGCGTGAACCCAGTCGCGAGTCTCTACGTGATGGATGCCGACGGTTCCGGCGTCCGCCAACTGTGCTTCGACCAGGACCACGATCTACACCCGTGTGTGCTCGCGAATGGACAGGTGCTCTATTCGCGATGGGACCGCGCGGGGGTCAACCATCTCTTCCTGCGCCTCCTGATGGCGATGAACCCGGACGGAACGGCCCAGCGGGCGGTCTACGGCGGCAATTCGTGGTTCCCCAACGCACTGTTCTTTCCGCGGCCTTTGCCTGGTCGCAGCGACAAGCTGGTCTGCATCCTCTCAGGGCATCACGGCGTACACAGGATGGGCCAGCTTGTCCTTGTGGACACCAGTCGGGGATGGTTCGAGGGATCGGGTCTGGTCCGGCGGATCTCCGGACGGGGCGACCCCGTCGAGCCGAGGATCGCGGATCATCTCCTCGACGGCGACTGGCCCAGGTTTCTGCACCCATACCCTCTGAGCGACAAGCACTTCCTCGTCGCCTGCCTGCTCCACGCGAAGGCCAACTGGGGAATCTATCTGGCGGATGTATTCGACAACCTCGTCCTGGTCCGCGAGGAGCCGGGCTACGCACTCCTGGAGCCGATGCCGATCATGAAACGGGCCAGGCCGCCCGTGCCCGCGGAGCGCGTGAATCTCGAGCGCAAGGACGGCATCGTCTATCTGCACAGCGTATATTCCGCTCCCGGCCTGGCTGGCGTTCCGCGAGGGACGATCCGGAGCCTCCGCATAGTCGCATACGACTTCAGTCACCCCGGGTCGGCGGGTCCGAACCTCATCGGGAGGGGGGGACCCTGGGATGTCATGCGGATCATCGGCACAATCCCGCTCGAAGAGGACGGCTCCGCGACCTTCCGCGTGCCCGCCAATACGCCGGTGGCGGTGCAGGCCATCGACCGCGAGGGCAAAGCGGTGCAGGGGATGCGCAGCTCGTTTGCGGTCATGCCGGGCGAGACGCTCTCCTGCGTCGGCTGCCACGAGACGCCGGCCCAGGTCACGCCCTCGCAACTGGCATGGGCGATGTATCGCGAGCCGCGCGACATCGATCCCTGGCGTGGTCCGGCCCGGGGTTTCGACTTTGCCCGCGAGGTGCAGCCCGTGCTGAATCGGCATTGCGCGAGATGCCACGACGGCAGGGTCGCGCGGCCCGATCTGCGACCCCACCCGCCATCGGCCCGCGATCCGGGCGGGGCCGGGAAGTTCGAGCCTGCCTACGAGGTGCTGATCCCCTACGTCCGCCGCGTCGGGATCGAGGACGACGTGAGCCTGCTGACGCCGGGCGAGTACCACGCGGACACGAGCGAGCTGGTCCAACTCCTTCGCAAGGGCCATCAAGGCATCCGGCTCGACGCGGAGGCGTGGGACCGAATCGTCACCTGGATCGATCTGAATGCCCCATGCCACGGGACGTGGCGCGAGGCGTCCCCGATTTCCCTTGGTGTCCACGCCCGCCGGATGGAACTGCGAAAGGCCTATGGCGGCCCGCCGGACGATCCGGAGGCGATCCCCGATTGTCCGAGATACGACGAGACGCCGGTCGAGCCGGCGCCGTTGCCCACGTGTGAGCCTGTAACGGCGGCGGGAGCGCCGTCCTTCGAGTGGATCGAGAGGACTGTCGAACTGGCGGAAGGCGTGACGTTGAAGCTCGTCCGCATCCCGGCGGGCGAGTTCGTCATGGGCGACGCGGCGGGCGAGCCCGATGAACGCCCCCCTCATCGGGTCCGAATCGAGAGGTCCTTCTGGATGGGCGAGTGCGAGATCACGAACGCCCAGTTCCGGGCGTTTCAGCCGGACCACGATGGTCGGTCCTACCAGAAGCGACATGCTCGGCCCGACGATCCGGGGATTCCACTGAATGCCCCCGACCAGCCGGTCGTCCGCGTCTCGTGGGAGCAGGCTACAGCGTTTTGCCGCTGGCTCAGCGAGCGGACGAGGATGAGATTCTCGCTGCCCACGGAGGAGCAGTGGGAGTATGCCTGTCGCGCGGGGACCGCGACGCCACTGTCCTACGGCGCCGTAGACGCCGATTTCAGTCTCTGGGCGAATTCGGGCGACCTGTCGTTCGCCGATCCGAGCACGGGCGGATTCTCCGCGACCACCGGCGGGATCGAACACCCGGTCTTGGAAGGCGCCGACCTCAGCGACCGACGATTCAACGATGGGTTCGTCGCGACAGCTCCTGTGGGACGGTTTTGTCCGAATCCCTTGGGCCTCTACGACATGCACGGCAATGTTGCCGAGTGGACGTCATCGGACTACGAAACCTATGGGACGGATGGCGCCGATGCTGTCCGCGGTGATCGCAAGGTCGTGCGCGGCGGCTCATTCTTCGACCGGCCCGAGCGATGCCGCAGTGCGTTTCGCCTGGCCTATGCTCCCTGGCAACGGATCTTCAACGTGGGTTTCCGCGTCGTCTGCGAAGACTGACTGGCGAGGAGGAGCGGAGCAACTCGTAGTGTGCCCGTGATCCGGAATCATGGGCGCTCGCGCCCATGCTACGAATAACGTCTTACAGCGTTACTACGAACGACTCGCCTGCGGCGGCTCGAACTTGTAGCCGATCTCGCGGATCGTGTGGATGTAGACGGGATTGGGCGGGTCCGGCTCGATCTTGTTTCGCAGCGTCGTGACGAACCGGTCGATGCTCCGCGAGCCGACGAACGAGTCGTATCCCCAGACCAGGTTCAGGATCTCGTCACGGGTCAGCGCCCGGCCGGGATGTTTGACGAACAGCTCCAGCAGGCGGAACTCCTTGGGCGAGAGCTTGATCTCCTCGTCCCTGCGGCTGAACTTGCGGGCGGGCAGGTCCAGCTTGCAGTCGCCGAACTCATAGATCTCCGGCTCCGTCTTTCGCACCCGTCGGAGCAGTGCCTCGGCCCGCGCGAGAAGCTCCTTGATACTGAATGGCTTGGTTACGTAGTCGTCGGCCCCCAGATTCAGGCCCAGAACAACATCTGATTCCTCGCCCTTGGCGGTGAGCATGATGATGGGCATGAGCAGGTTCTCCCGCCGGATAAGCCGACAGACCTCGTAGCCGTTGATCTTGGGCAGCATGATGTCCAGCAGGATCAGGTCGGGCTTGGCGTTCAGCGCCGCGTTGAGGCCCGCTTCGCCGTCCTCAGCGGTGAGCGTGTGGTAGCCGTGGAACTCGAAGTTGTCCTTCAGGCCCCGCAGCATCGTGGGATCGTCTTCAACTATGAGCACCGTCTGCATCGGTTTGGGGGAGCTGGAACCTGTATCCGATATTGGGGATCACGTGGATGTACCGGGGTTTCGACGGATCGGGCTCGACCTTGTTCTGCAGGCTCGCGACCGCCTTGTCGATGTCCCGCACGGTGATGAAGTGCGAGTAGCCGAAGACGGTGGCTCGGATCTCGTCCTGGGTCAGCGGACAGCCGGCCTTGCGGAGGAACAGGTGCAGCATCTTGAACTCGCCCGGCGTCAGCGGCACGTCCCGTCCGTTGCGATGGAGCGTGTGGGCGGCGACGTCCAGCCGGCAGTCGGCGAACTCATACGTCGGTGGTTCGGTGTCCTTGCGCCGGCGCAGGAAGGCCTCCGCCCGGGCCATCAGCTCCTTGATGCTGAATGGCTTGGTCACGTAGTCGTCGGCGCCGAGGTTCAGACCGAGCACGATGTCCGATTCCTGGTCCTTGGCGGTGAGCATGATGATGGGCATGTCGAGGCCCTTCTCGCGGATCTGCGAGCAGACCTCGTAGCCGTTGATCTCGGGCAGCATGATGTCGAGCAGGATCAGGTCGGGCTTCTCTTTCAGGGCGGTCTCCAGACCCTGCCTGCCGTCCAGAGCGGTCAGGACGTAGTAGCCCTTGGCCTTGAAGTTGTCTTCAAGGCCCCGCACCATGGCGGGCTCATCTTCCACGATCAAGACAGTTCTCATCGGCGACCTTGTGGACTGCTTTGTGCCGCGACCTGTCGGCCCTTGGCCGAACCGAGGGTATACGATAGCCGCCGGAAGGCCCGTGAGTCAATACTTTCCGGCGCCCGTGTTGCCCCGGGATCAGCGCATGGGGGCGAGGGTTTTGTCTGGCGGACCGCAGGCGGGCGTCGTATGATACGCCGCATCCGGAAAGCAGCGGGCCTCCTCGGAGGCGTTCCGCGGCGAGGATGCTCGCGGGCGGCTTTCCCTTTTTTATGGATTGGGAGTGTTGGACATGAAAGCGCTGGTCAAACGCAAGGCCGAGGTCGGACTCTGGATGGAGGACGTTCCTGTGCCGCGCATCGATATCAACGACGTGCTGATCGAGGTGGTGAAGACCTCGATCTGCGGCACGGACGTGCACATCTACAACTGGGACGCCTGGGCCCAGAAGACGATCAAAGTGCCGATGGTGATCGGCCACGAGTTCGTCGGGCGGATCGTCGAGATCGGCAGCAACGTACACGACTTCCACGTGGGCGATCTGGTCAGCGCCGAGGGGCACGTCGTGTGCGGACGTTGCCGCAACTGCCTGGCCGGCCGGCGGCACCTGTGTAATGCCCCGAGTGGGATCGGGGTCAATCGCAACGGCGCGTTTGCCGAGTACATCTCCGTGCCGGTCACGAACCTTTGGTACTGCGACCCCTCGATTCCGCTGGATGTCCTGAGCTGCTTCGACCCGCTGGGCAATGCGGCCCACACCGCCCTGAGCTTCAATCTCGTGGGCGAAGATGTTCTGATCACCGGCGCCGGTCCCATCGGCTGCATGGCCGCAGGCATCGCCAAGCAGGTGGGCGCGCGTCACGTCGTGGTCACCGACCTCAACCCCTACCGTCTCGAACTGGCCAGGAAGGCGGGCGCTACGCTGGCAATCGACGTTCGGACCGAGACGGTGGAGGGAGCCCAGAAGAAGCTCGGCATGAAGGAGGGCTTCGACGTGGGCCTGGAGATGTCGGGCAATCCGCAGGCGCTGCGGAGCATGATCGCCAACATGGCTCACGGCGGCAAGATCGCACTGCTCGGCATCCTCCCTCCGACCGAGATCGACTGGAACGCGGTCGTCTTCAACGGCCTGACGATCAAGGGCATCTACGGCCGGGAGATGTACGAGACCTGGTACAAGATGACCATGCTCATCCAGGGCGGCCTGGACATCGCGCCGCTGATTACGCACCGATTCCCTTACACCGAGTTCCAGAAGGGATTCGACGCGATGCGGTCCGGGAACTCGGGCAAGGTCGTGCTGACCTGGAAGAACGGAATATGACACGGGCATGTCGCGGGCGGCTGTTCGTAGTGACGCCGTGAGGCGTTATTCGTAGCATGGGCGCGAGCGCCCATGATTCCGGATCACGGGCAAGATGCCCGTGCTACGAGATGCCCTCACGGGCACACTACGAACGCGGTTGTCTTGCGACCATGCTTGGGCTTTCACCAGGAGAATTTGGATATGTTTGGCGATATGAAGACGCACCTTGTCGGGCAGCTCGACGAGATTCGTCGGGCGGGTTTGGAGAAGCCCGAGCGGATCATCACGAGTCCCCAGGGCAATCGGATCACGGTCTCGACCGGCCAATCCGTCGTCAATATGTGTACGAACAACTATCTCGGCCTGGGCAACCATCCCGACGTGATCCAGGCCGCGAAGGCCAGCTACGAGAAATGGGGTTTCGGCCTGGGCTCCGTGCGGTTCATCTGCGGGACCCAGCAGCTCCACAAGGACCTCGAAGCCGCGGTCACGCGGTTCCTCCATACCGAGGACACGATCATCTACGGCTCCTGCTTCGACGCCAACGGAGGCCTGTTCGAGACCCTGCTCGGTCCCGAGGACGTCATCATCAGCGACCAGTTGAACCACGCGAGCATCATCGACGGAGTGCGCCTGTGCAAGGCCCAGCGCCTGCGGTTCAACAACAGCGACATGGCGGACCTCGAAGAGAAGCTCCAGTCGGCCAAGTCGTCGCGGTTCCGCCTGATCGCCACCGACGGCGTCTTCTCGATGGACGGCTACGTCGCCAGACTCGACGAGATCTGCGACCTAGCGGACAAGTACGACGCCTTGGTCATGATCGACGACTGCCACGCGGCGGGCGTCATCGGCAAGACGGGTCGGGGCACGACCGAGTATCGCGGCGTCATGGGTCGGGTGGACATCATCACCGGCACCTTCGGCAAGGCCCTCGGCGGCGCCAGCGGCGGTTTCACCTCCGGTCGCAAGGAGATCATCCAGATGCTCCGCCAGCGGAGCCGGCCGTACCTGTTCTCCAACACCCTGGCGCCCGCGATTGCAGCGGGCTCCCTGAAGGCCATCGAGATGCTCGAACGCTCGACGGAACTCGTGGACCGCCTCCGGGACAACACGCGCTACTTCCGCGAGCGGATCGCCAAGACCGGCCTGAAGGTCCTGCCAGGCGACCACCCGATTACGCCCATCATGTTGGGCGACGCGGCCCTGGCGCAGGAAATGGCCCGACGCATGTTGGAAAAGGGCGTCTACTGCATCGGCTTCTCGTACCCGGTGGTCCCGCAGGGGCAGGCCCGCATCCGCACACAGGTCTGTGCCGCGCACACCCGCGACGACCTGGATTTCGCAGCCGGGAAGTTCGCAGAGGTCGCGAAAGAGCTGGGCCTGACCTGACAGGTCGCGAGGGAGGGGGTCGAGCAGGGCAAACGCATGTTCCCTTCTGCTACACCCCGGCAAGGTGAACGCGACGTGATCGCACGGTTTGTAGTGACGCCGTAAGGCGTTCTCTTCCGAACGCACGGAAGATATGCCCTCACGGGCACACTGCAAACCGTTCTTCATTCTCCCCATGCAATTGCCCTGGGGGGCGAGCATAAGGGTGGAAATGGCTGGCTCAGTTGGTATAATGAACGTGCAGCGGCGGTCCTGTGCCCGCGTGCGGCGTACGACCGCCCTCGAATTGGAGGATCGAGACCATGAGAGATTTGCGTTGTGCATGGGTCGGGTGCCTGTTTATCCTCGCCGGACAGGCGGCACTTGGCGCGACGAGCGAGTACGTGTTTGTCCGCGTGCAGAGCACGATTACCCAGACGGGTGGATTCGCGGGTGTTCACTGGACCTACGCGATCGACGGCCGGTTCCGATTGGCGATTGATTCCGATGCGAGGGTCGCCTCGTTCACGTCGGTGGACGCCAGCGCGACAGGCGACAGCCGGACCCTGAACCCGAACGATGTGTTCAATATGACGGGCCTGACCGGCACGGTCGTCTCCGATACGTCCATCCGGTTCACAGGCAAGGCCGACGACGGCAGCAGCGTTCTGCTAACACTGACCTTGAAGGATAACCTTGCGCACTTGACCGGTGGGACCGCCCCGCCGGTCGGAAGCGCGGACTTCTTCGTGTTCAGTCTCGACGCGGTCGCCCAGCGGAAGTACGCCGGTGGTGTCGGCGAGGCGACCGACCCCTACCAGATCGCGACAGCAGCCGATCTGATTGCTCTCGGCGAAACGCCTGAAGATTACGACAAGCACTTCGTCCTGACCGCCGACATCGACCTGGACCCCAACCTCCCGGGTGGCAGAGTCTTCGACAAGGCGGTCATTGCACCGGATGCCAACGAGGCGAGCACGTCGTTCGATGGGACTGGCTTTGACGGCGTCTTCGCTGGGAACGGTCATACGATTTCGCATCTGACAATTGCAGGCGGGAGCTATCTCGGCATGTTCGGCAGCCTATCCTTGTGGGCTCAGGTTAAGGATCTCGGGGTCGTAGACATCAACGTTGTGGGGTCGGGCGACGTCGTCGGCGGCCTCGTGGGCGAGAACTATGGTGACGTCACCACGAGCTACAGCACTGGCTCGGTTAACGGTTTGTCCCTCGTTGGTGGCCTCGCGGGGATCAACGGGGGCTGTGTCAGCCAATGCTACAACACCAGTTCCGTCAGCGGAGATCAGTGTGTCGGTGGGCTTGTGGGGTTAAACATCGGCCAAGAAGGTAGGGCTGCACGCCCAGGTGCAATATCAAGCTGCTATTCACGAGGTGCGGTCGACGGCGAAGAATTCGTGGGCGGGCTGGTGGGAGGCAACGACTGGTCTACGGGTGAGGAAGGAATTGTGGCTGACTCTTTCTGGGATACCGAGACCTCGGGCCAGACAACCAGTGACGGCGGCACACGAAAGACCACGGCCGAGATGCAGACAGCCCAGACGTTCCTGGATGCCGGATGGGACTTCCTGGGCGAACTGACCAATGGAGTCGAGGACACGTGGTGGATTCTGGAGGGCAGGGACTATCCGCATCTGTGGTGGGAGAAGGTGCTGGGGGATGACTTCGAGGACGGTGAAGCGGGACCACAGTGGATGGTGTTCGAGGTCGATCCGGAGCTCGTGCAGATTAAGGAGGTGAATGGCAGGCTGGAGGTTACTGCGTCCGCTGCGGCGCAGAATGTCGACGCGTTCTATGTGTCCCAGGACTGGCGGCTGGACGTGACGCAGGACTTCGCGATCCGTGTCGACTACCACTTTACCAAAACGGGCGGGGGCGATGGGCGCGTGACCATCGGCCTGCTCCCGAGCATCGAGATGCCTGTGACGCGGTGGGCGGAGTTCGAAGTCGGCTGCTTCGACTCGGGCCCGTTCTACCTGTACGAGTTGCGGGACGGGTACTGGGTGCAGGAGCAGACCAGCAAGCGATCCGCGGACGAGGGGACGCTCTACGTGTCGTACAATCCCGCTGCGGACGAGCTGTACTTCAGCCATACCGGCTACGGCAAGCCGAACGCCTGGCGGACCGTCACGGGACTCCTGAAGGGCCGATGGGCGAGCGAGCCGGTCTACGTCATCCTGGGCGGCGGCTCCGAAGGCCTGGGCTTTGACGGCGCGGATGCCTGGCTGGATAACTTCGCGGTCCAGGCGGGCGCGATCCTGGAATAGCGTTATCGTCCGCTAAAGTGTATAACCCAACGTACCGATGGAGAATCAGCGGAAATGTCCGTTGCGCCCGGGCAGGGAGGTGGCACTATAGGGCAATGATTCACCTTTAGCCCCGGTCTTGGCCGGGGGGACGGAGGTTGTGATATGAGTAGTCCAGCAGTTGGCGGCGGAAAGAGCGGTTACAGGCTGAATCTCATCGTGGTTCTGGCCCTTGTGCTGGTCACAGGGGTCGCCCGCAGCGAAGGGGGATACCAGTATCAAACGCACCCGACGCAGTATTCTCCGAATGCGGCGCGCTACGACCACGTTTCGGTGAGACTCGGCAACGGCCAGGTCGGGATCTTCGCCGGCGCCGGTCGGACGGACGCGGAGCTGTTCGATCCGAACACCGAGCAATTCACCGCCAGCCGGGCGACGCGGACGTTCACGGATTTCGCGGGCGGCACGCTCCCCGACGGCACAGCCCTGCTGGTCGATGGCCTCCACGATTGCATCTACGACTACACCAGCGACGCGTACGTCGCCGCGCAGGACACCTTCACCGGCAGTCTTGCCCGACTCCCGGTCCTGGTGCCCCTGGCCGACGGCAAGGTCTTCGCCTGTGGCGGGTACGGACCGGGCTACGCGATCAACGGCGAGTGCGAGGTCTACGACCCGCGAGCCATGCGGTTCACCGCCCTGGCCGACCTGGCGGTGCCTCGCGTCTACCACGCCGCGGTGCTGATGAACGACTACCAGGTGCTGGTCGTCGGAGGCTACGGCGCCGGCGGATCGCTGGGTTCGCTCGAGGTGTACGACACCAATCGAGGCGGGTCCGCTCTCATTCGGACCGCTCTCTTCCAGGCAAGACATTCGCATTGTGTCGTGAGACTGTCGGACGGCCGGATTCTGATCGCCGGAGGCGCCTCCTCCACCTCGGGTTCCCTTTTGGCGAGCACGGAGATATTCGATCCGAACACCTCTGTGCTGGTCGAGGGGCCGAGTCTGGGGCTGCCCAGGAGCAGCGCCCAGGCGGTGACACTGCCCAGCGGGCGGATCGCCTTCTTCGGCGGCAACAGCGACGCCAGGACCGTCGAGATCTACTGTCCCGAGACCGATACGTTCGAGCTGGCCTCGTGCCTGACGGTCGATCCTCACTGGTCGGGCTTTACCGCGACAACGCTCGACTCGGGCGGCGTGCTCCTGGTTGGCGGGCGTGCCGATGCGGCGGGCACCGTCGTTCAGAGCGCGGAGATCTTCGAGGAGGTCGAGGCCGACGGAGCGTCGGCGACTCCCATGACCGTCGATGCGATCCGTGCCCTGCTGGCGGACAGCGATCCCGCAGTGGTGAGCGAGGCCAGCGAACGGCTCGTCTCCCTGGGCGAGCAGGTCGTGTCCATTCTCAACACGCTTGTCGCGGATGAATCGTCGAGCGTGAGTCGGCAGGCTGCGAGCATCCTGGACCTGATTGCAGCAGAAAATTACCCCGAGATCTGGTGCGTCGAGATCTGCAACGAGTCCGGCGTGCTGGACACCGTTTGGCTGAGCAGCTTCGATTGCCCCGACTTGTTTGAGGCCGGCAAGCCGCCCGCGAGCTACACCGCGATTGTGCGGGCGACCGCCGGCGCGGACTTCACAAACCTGGTCGTGCGGTTCCCGCCGCACGCTTCCTATGAGAACCGCGTGGAACTGTTCAACCTCGTCGGCTGGACCGGCATCGCCGATGTGACCCTCGGCGCGGACCTCACCGAAGACGAGTGGACACGCGCGACCGGCTCGAAGTAACTGCAAGACAGTTCATCCGGTCCTTGCTCCCGCCTTCGCAGGGCAAGGACCGGATGAGCGTCTTCTCCCCGCTCTTTGTTGGTTCTTCATGGCATTGCGGGGAAATCGGCACGGCTCTGAGAGACACGCAATGCTCTTGTTTGTTTTCCGCATGCCCTTCATTTGGGGGCGCCGCCCCCAAGCCCTCGGCATTTGGCGCATTGGGCCAGCAGCATGAAGATGGAGTAAGAGACGGCAAGACAAGCTCTCGTCCAGCGACCGGTCTTTCTCAATGACCCGCACGAAAGCCAAAAGAGGTTCTGGCCACAGAGGGTACAGAGGTCACAGAGGAAAGAAGGTCAGAAGGCACTGAGAGAAGAAGGCTGGAACGCCTCGCGTTCTGGCTTGTTCACGACGGCTCTTCTCTGTGTGTCTCTGGACTCTTTGTGGCTTCCTTTCTTTCTTAGCCTTTGACCGGATCGTTGATTCTTCCACCTCCATGCTGCTGGCCCAGAGCGGGAAATGCCCGCCGCAATGCGGCGGATTCCGGACATGTCCGTTTCTTCCTTCCGACAGGCGTCCCCGCAATTCCGTGATGAACAGAAAAATCCCCGTCGTGCGCACTTTTCCTGCGCCAAACGGATATAATAGGGGCAAGAGGATAGTCTTTGTCATTCGGATGTGTACTGACGGCGCACTGTCGAAGCCATCAAGATCCTGGTATTGGAGGATGCAACTATGGCTCTCGCAGGGGTGGTGGTGTCAGTTTGGGTCTTGTCGGGGGTGCTGGCCTACTTCGCTACAGAGGCAGCGGTTCGTCACAGCGAGCGGCAGGTCTGGGACCGGACGACGCGCGAGTGCGCCTTGGCGTGCAGCGTTGTGCTGGGCCCGTTCTTCCTGGTGATCTCGGTGGAACTGCTGCTGTTCGCCCTGATCGGCGAAGGGCTCGCTCACGACCGGATGCGGCACTACAAGGACTCGTAGCGGACGAGTTCTGAACAAGGCCGCAGGACTTGTGTCAAACCCACATGGGCTATGACGGCGGGGGAGTTGTGTGTCTGCGAGATCCCACTGCAGACCGTCTGCAGTCTGGCCCGATCCGATCCGTGCCGGCCGGCCTCCCTCTGCTGCTGGGTTTCTGTCTTGGGTCAGTTATCGGCCCAGGTGATGCCTTGTATGGGTCTGCAGTGGGCGTGATGCGTTGGCGTGCAACAAAATGGGGGCTCTGGGCAAGGGGGTTTTTTGTTGACAGCGTCTGTATTTAACTTTAGTATAAATGCGTTGGAGCCGAATACTTACGACGGCTTGTTGTTTGTAACCGTCTACGAAAGGGATGGATAGCCCGACTGCAACCGCCGCGAGGTAGGGGTCTTTTATACCGTTTCTCACGCTGGTCGTAGTCGGGCACGGTCCTATAATTGGACTACGGGAATTTGGAGACGTCTTGATGTTGAGCGGACGAACCGTCGCATGGGTTCTGGTTATCGGATGCAGCCTCATCGGAACCGGCCTTGCACAGAATCAACCCCAAACACTCGCTGACAACTGGAACGACTTCCTGCACTACACCAAGATCGGACGCTTCGACTTGGCCAAGGGTTATGCCCAGGCGGTCCTCCAAGCCAATCCCGACCCCGCGGAGATCTTCAAACTCGTCGAGCAGAACCAGCAGGGCTATGCGCTGGCCTTGAAGGTCGCCGAGACGGCCCACGACGACGAGCTGGCCCAACTGACGCAGCAGCTTCTGAGCATCGTGGACAAGGGGCGATTCCTGAGACGGACCGAGCCTGCTCTGATCGTCGAGGAAATCAAGCGCCTCAGCACCACGCTTCGCGGGAAGATGACCGCGACGCGCCGGCTCCAGGACGCAGGGGAGTACGCTGTACCGTTCATGCTCGACGCGATGGGCGAGGCGATCCGCAATCCGGACTACGAGGTCAAGCTGGCGGACCTGATCGAGACTTTGCCGAAGATCGGTCGGCCGGCGATCCGGCCTCTGGCCGCGGCCCTTCAGACGGACAACGACCGTCTCAAAGCCGAGATCGTCCGGGCCTTGGGCAGGATCGGCTATCCCCAGGGGTTGCCCTATCTCAAGTACGCCGTCGAGAAGGCCCAGTCCGCAGAGTTGCGGTCGCTGGCCTCGGAGAGCATTCGCCAGATCGATCCTCGCGCAGCGGGCACTCCTGCCGCCGCACTGTTCCACCAGCTTGCGGAACGATACTACTACCACGACGAGTCTCTGGCTCCGCCGAAGGATGTGGACTTCGCGAATGTGTGGTTCTGGGATGCCGACGCGGATCGGGTGGTCCCTGTCGAGGTGGATCAGCAGTTCTTCCACGAGCTGATGGCGATGCGGTGCTGCGAGTGGTCGCTGAAGTCTGACGATCAGTACGGCTTGGCCATCGGTTTGTGGCTGGCGTCGTTCTTCAAGGCCGAGGCCACTGGTTTGCCGATGCCCGAGTATTTTGGCGAGAACCACGCAACGGCGCTGGTCTATGCGACGACGTCGGGTCCCGAGTATCTCCATCAGGCATTGGCACGCGGGGTGATGGATCGCAACGCCGCGGTGGCGCTGGGCGCCGTCGAGGCGCTCGCGACGACTGCCGGCGAGAAGTCGCTGATGTATACGCTGGGACCGACGCAGCCGCTGTTGCAGGCGCTGACGTTCCCCGATCTGGCGGTGCGTTACAGTGCGGCGATTGCCGTCGGGAACGCGGGACCGAGACAGGCGTTCACGGAGAGCCGGGTGGTGGTCCAGAATCTCTCGGAGGCTCTGGCCCGCAGCGGCCAGCAGAGTGTTTCCGGCGAGGAGTGGCCGCCCGAACTGGCGGAAAGCTACGCCCTGCGGTCGGCCCAGACGCTCCACAAGCTGGCTGTCAGCCGCAATCCGGTGATCGATTTGTCACTGGCACAGACGGCGTTGATGGCTGCCACTAGGGACAAGCAGCAGGAGATTCAGGTCCTGGCTGCCCAGGTCCTGGCCTATCTGAACAGCCCGAACGCTCAGAGAGCCATCGCGGAGATGGCGATGGACGGCGGGCACGAGATATCCGTGCGGGTCTCGGCATTCAATGCTCTGGTCGATTCGGCCAAGCTCAACGGGTGCATGGTGCCCGACGCAGTCGTTGGCGCGATGTATACTTTGATCCAGTCCACAGAGACCGATCCGGTCCTGCGAGCGGCGGCCGCCGCGGCCTTCGGGGCGCTGAATCTGCCCAGCCGGAAGGTCAAGGACCTGATCCTGGACCAAGCGAAGAGTTGAGTCGTGCGAGGCCGCAGCAACGTGCTCTGCGGAGGGCACGAGCGGTCGCATGACGCCGGGGAACCGGACGAAGAGAACGGCCGAGACGATTTGCGGTTGACTTCTGCTGCCGGTCGGGAATATGATCCTGTCGGCACACAGCGAGAGGGGCCGTTGGGTATTTGGTTGGCTGTGAGGGCTTTTTGGGGGTGGCACACGCCATGATAGGAAATGGGGTTGGGCATCACATCGTCCTGCGGAGGACTCACCGATCGAGCTCGAACCGTGGTGGCGTTGTTCTGGCGTTGTCGTTCGTTCTGCTTCTGGGGCAGACGCCGTGCGCTTTCAGCAAAGAGAGGCCGGTGGGGCGCAGAGTCCTCGTCGGCTTCCGGGCGACCAACGGTCCCGGAAGTCGTCACGCACGAGCCGAGGCGGTTCGCCAAGGGGGCGGAGCCGTCCACAGGTCTCTCGATATCGTGCCGGTGGTTTCCGCCACGCTGTCGGAACAGGCGATTCGCACGTTCAAGACGCGATCCGACGTCGAATACGTCGAGGACGACGTCGTCCTGAAGGCCTTGGGACAGAGCACCCCCTGGGGTGTGGACCGGATCGACGCCGACCTCGCGTGGCCCGCGGGCAATACGGGCGCCGGGGTCAGAGTGGCGATCCTCGACACGGGGATCGACGCCGACCATCCGGACCTCGCGGTCGCGGGAGGCGTTAACTACGCGGGTTCCACGTCCGACGGCAGCACCAATCCAAGTGCCTGGAACGACAATCACGGACACGGGACGCACTGTGCCGGCATCATCGCGGCCCGCAACAACAGCATCGGGGTCGTCGGGGTTGCGCCGGGCGCGCAACTCTGGGCCGTCAAGGTGCTCGGCGACGACGGCAGCGGCTATACGAGCGATGTGATCCAGGGTCTCGACTGGTGCGCAGCCAACGGGGTCCACGTGGCCAGCATGAGTCTGGGCGGTAGAGGCACCACGAGCCTGAAGAACGCCTGCTCCCGCGCGTACGCTGCCGGGGTGCTCCTGGTTGCCGCCGCGGGGAATGAGAGCGGCGCGGTTTCCTATCCCGCCGCGTATACGTCGGTAGTCGCAGTTTCGGCCACCGACTCAGCGGATCGTCTTGCGTCGTTCTCTAACTACGGGCGTCAGATCGCCCTGGCTGCGCCGGGGGTGAGCATCTACTCTACGTACAAGAACGCAGGATATGCGACCATGAGCGGGACCTCGATGGCCTGTCCGCACGTCGCAGGGGCGGCCGCTCTGGCCTGGGCCTCGGGACTCGGCTCGAACACGGCGGTTCTGGAGTGGTTGCTCAGCACGGCGGAAGACCTGGGAGCCAGGGGCTTCGATGTCCGATACGGATATGGTCTGGTCGACGCACAGCAGGCCGCTGGAAAGTCCGCCGCGCCGACCGACGAAGCGCCGAGCGTGGAGATTGTGTCGCCCTCCCAGGGGGGCACGGTTTCCGGCACGGTGACCGTGGCGGCCACCGCCAGCGACGACGACGGCGTTGTCCGGGTGGAGTTCCTCGTGGACGGCGTCTCGATCGGTGTTGACACGCAAATCGCCGACGGATGGTCTGCGCCCTGGAACTCGACCGGCGCCGGTGACGGCCAGCACACCATCGTGGCCGAGGCCACGGACACCGCCGGGCAGACCGCCACCGACACGATTACGGTGATCGCGGACAATGCCGATGAGGCTCCGACCGTGGAGATCACAAGTCCTCTGGACGCTGCGACTGTGTCGGGCGAGATCTCGCTTGTCGCCATGGCCGACGACGATGAAGGCGTCGCCAAGGTGACGTTCCTCGTCGATGGCGATACCCTGGCGGTGGATACGTCCAGCGCAGACGGCTGGTCGGCGAAATGGGATACGACCTCCGTCGCAAATGGCAGTCACACGCTGGTGGCGGTCGTGACGGATGCAGGCGGGCAGACCGCCAGCGACTCCGTGGTCGTTACGGTGAACAACACGACGCCGACTACAGGGAGCACTGTGTCTGTGGTGTCCATCACGTACAGTCTGGGCGGCAGTTTCTGGTCGGCGAATGACCTGGTCGTCATGCTGGAGGTGCAGGATGACCTCGGCAATGCCGTGCCAGATGCCTTCGTCGCCATCTGTGTCTATCGGAACGGACGGGTCTACAGGACCCTGTCCGGCACGACGGATTCCGAGGGCTCGCTCACATTCCAAATTGCCAACGCTCCCTCCGGCTCCTACAGGACCAGGGTCATACAGGTGGATGCGGGAGGTTGGGACTGGGACGGCCAGACCCCGTGGAATGCCTTCAGGAAGTAGCCGAGCACATCAAGTGGCTGACCTCGGCCCCGGCGGATCTCCCGGTTTCTGGGAGAGCTGCCGGGGCCGAGTTGTTTGTGGGTTCCCGAAGACCCTGGCTCAAGGAGGCTTCGCCCGCCACGGCGGACGCCTGTTCTCATGCCTGATCGTCATTCCCACCGTCTGCTCCAGCGTTTCTCCGCCGGTGTGGTCTTGCACGTTCCATCGCGCGTGTTATGATAACGGGCTTAAGGCGGGTGTCCGCCCCAAGGTCGTGCCCAGGAGAATAGGAGGACTACGGAATGGCCGTGGATAAGAAACAGATAGCGACGTGTCTGGACGAATGCAAACACCATCTCACGACGGAGCTGTTGCCGTTCTGGATGAATCGAGCCAAGGATGACAAGTACGGCGGCTTCATCACGCATTTCGATAAGGACGGCAAGGACTCCGGGACCGACGAGAAGTCGATGCTGGGACAGATGCGGTTCATCTACTCGATGTCCGCGGCGCACCGGGCCGGCTATGGCAACGGCCAATGCGCCGAGTTCGCCCGGCACGGCGTGGACTTCGTCCTCGACAAGCTCTGGGACAAGCAGTACGGCGGCTTCTACTGGATGGCCAACCGCAAGGGCGAGATTATCATCGACAAGAAGATCCTCTACGGCCTGAGCTTCGCCATGTACGGCCTGGCCGAGTACACCATGGCCACAGGCGATCCGCGCGGGCGGGAGTATGCGGAGAAGGTGTTCGACCTCGTCAAGAAGTACTGTGCCGAAACGAGCTGCGGCGGGTATTGGGAGATGTTCGAACGCGACTGGACGCTGTGCGGCCCCGGTTCCCAAGGCGGCGACCGCAAGACCCTCGACGTCCACATGCACCTGATGGAAGCCTTCACGAGCCTGTACGAGTGCACAAAGCAGGAAATCCATCGCCGGACGTTGCTCGAAGACATCGACATTCTCCTCAAGAAGATCCTGCACAAGCGGTACGCCACCGGCATCCCGCAGTTCTGGGTCGATTGGAAGGTCGCCCCGCAGATCAAGTTCGACGTCATCTGGGGCTGGGACCGGTTTGCCGAGGGCGGCCAGAAAGCCCACGCTGAAGACAACACCTCCGCCGGGCACAACGTCGAGTTCGCCTGGCTGCTGGCTCACGCCGCCGATGTGCTCGGCAATGTAACCCAGCCCCCCTCGGCTGGGGCCACCCCCGGGGGCGGGGGTGCCACATACTGGGACCAGTACCGGAAGGTCATCAAGAAGGCGATGGACCACGGCATGAAGAACGGCATCGACCCCGAGTTCGGCGGCGTCTACACCGAGGGTCCCCACGCCGGCGGCGTCTACGACACGGAAAAGGAATTCTGGCAGCAGGCAGAGGTCATGATCGGCATGCTGGAGGGCTGCCTGCGGTTCGGGACCAAGGTCTACTGGCCGGCGTACGTGAATGTGCACCGATTCGTCTTCGACAAGATGATCAACCACGCGGTCGGCGAGTGGTGGCCCCTGTTGAACCGCGAGGGCCAACCCGTCCGATGGACGCACATGAGCCATTCGTGGAAGGTGAACTACCACACGATCCGCTGCCTGGTCGAGTGCATCAAGCGTCTGGAAAGGCTGCTCGGCTGAGTCCTCTATGGAATACCAGGGCAGATATACCGCGTTCGATCCGAGCCGGATCAGGACATACCCGCTGGGGACGCGGAGCAACAAGGTCAAGCTGGGCGATCTGTTCCGTCCGGAGGATGTGGAAGGGCTGTCGCTCGACGTGCCGCAGGAGGTCCGCCGGGACATTCAAGCGGTGGCCGAGGCGATGGTTGCCGCCCGGCGCCAAGACAAGCCGGTCATCCTGTTCACCGGCGCGCACCTGATCAAGAACGGGCTCGGGCCTCTGCTGCTCGATCTGGTCGAGCGGGGCTGTGTCACGTTGGTCGCGGGCAACGGCGCCACGACCATCCACGACTTCGAACTGGCCCTGATTGGCGAAACGAGCGAAAACGTGCCGGCGGCTCTGGACAAGGGCCTGTTCGGCATGGCGTACGAGTTCGCCTGCATCAACACAGCGTTGTCCGTGGGCAACGAGCAGAAGCTGGGCTACGGCGAGTCGCTCGGTCGAACGATCTGCGATGAGTCGTTCCGCCGGGAGGTGTTTGCCCGCGTGAGCAAGGCGCCGTCGAAGTTCACCCATCCCGAAGTCAGCGTATTGGCCGCCTGCTACCGCCGGGGCGTTCCGTTCACCGTACACGTGGGGATCGGGACCGACGTGATCGACCAGCACCCGAGCTTCGACGGCCAGGCCAAAGGCGGTTGTTCCGGTCGGGACTTCCTGCTCTACACGAACGAGGTTGCCAAGCTGGCCGAGGGCGGCGTCGTCCTGAACATCGGCAGCGCCGTCACCGGCCCGGAGGTGTTGCTCAAGGCGGTCTCGATGGCCTCCAACGTCGGTCGCGTGCCGAACGGCATCCTCACCGCCGATTTCGACCTGCGGATGCACGAGCCCCGCCAGATGAGGGATGAAGCGGCGCCCTGCTACTACTTCCGCGACCAGAAGAGCGTGGTCACCCGCATCCCCGAGGCCTTCGGCGGCAGGGGACTCTACATTCAGGGCGACCAGAAACAGACGTTTCCGCTCCTGTACAAGCACATCATCGAGGGACTGTAACCGCGTATGGATCAGCGCCGCATCAAAGAAATCCTGTCGAAGATCGAGAACACCCGCGTGGCCGTCTATGGCGATTTCTGCCTGGACGCCTACTGGATCCTGGACCCGAAGGGCTCCGAGGTCTCCGAGGAGACGGGGTTGCAGGCCCGCTCGGTCCGCAAACACTACTACTCGCTGGGCGGCGCCTCGAATGTCGTTGCGAATCTCGCGGCCCTCAAGCCCAAGGCCATCCAGGTGGTCGGGGTCGTCGGCGACGACCTCTTCGGCCGGGAGCTGCGCCGCCAGTTCGACGACCTGGGCGTGGACACGACGCACCTGGTTATTCAGCGAGAGAACTACGACACCGTTGCCTTCGGCAAGCCCTACCTCGACGAGGTGGAGGAGCCTCGGATCGACTTCGGTTTCTTCAACCGTCGCAGCGAGGCCACCGATACCGCCCTCCTGAAGGGCATTCGCCACGCGTTGCAGACTGCGGACGCCCTGATCGTGAACCAGCAGGTCCCCGGCAGCATCACGAACCTCGGGTTCATCGACCAGGCCAATCGCCTGTTTGCCGAGTTCCCGAACAAGGTCATCCTGCTCGATTCCCGGCATTTCGGCGACAAGTTCCAACACATCATCCGTAAGACGAACGATCGGGAAGCGGCCCGTCTGAACGGTGTCGAGTTCGCCCACGGCGAAAGCCCGACGCTCGATGAGGTCAAGGGCTACGCGCAGAAGCTCTACGGCCAGTTCAACAAGCCGGTGTTTCTCACTCGCGGCTCGCGAGGAATGCTCGCGGTTGACGGGCAGGGCGTCCACGAGATTCCCGGCATCCAACTGCTCAAGAAGCTCGACCCGGTCGGCGCGGGGGACACCGTCACCAGCGCACTGGCTTTGTCTCTGGGCGCGGGCGCCCCGCCGACGGAGGCGGCCCAGTTCGCCAATTTTGCCGCCGCGGTGACCGTGCAGAAGCTCTTCCAGACGGGCACCGCCTCCGGCGAGGAGATCCTGGCGGTCGCCAAGGACCCCGACTTCATCTACCAGCCCGAGCTGGCGGAGAGCCCGCGCAAGGCGAAGTACGTGCCGGGGACGGAAATCGAGATCTGCGAAAGGCAGAAGGGGAGAAGGTCAGAAGGTGAGAAGGTCGGAAAGTCGGCGGCAAGCGACCGACGCCCGGATGACCACCCGTCTGTCCGACCTTCTGACCTTCCCAACTTCTCACCTTCTTCTTCGGCCATTCGGTACGCGGTCTTCGACAACGACGGCACGATCAGCACGCTCCGCCAGGGCTGGGAGGAGATCATGGCGCCCGTCATGGTCAAGGCCATCCTCGGGGATCGCTTCGAGACCGCGGAAGAGGGGCTCTACCAGAAGGTCTGTCACCGCGTCTCGGAGTACATCGACAAGTCCACCGGCATCCAGACCATCGTCCAGATGCAAGGCCTGGTCGAGATGGTCCGCGAGTTCGGCATCGTGCCGCCCGACAAAGTCCTCGACCGCTTCGGCTACAAACGCATCTACAACGAAGCCCTCATGCAAATGGTCAACGAGCGGATCGCCCGCCTGGAGCGCGGCCAGCTCGACGTGACCGACTTCACCGTCAAGGGCGCGGTGGAGTTCGCCCGGGCCCTGCGTGAGCGAGGCGTCACGCTCTATCTCGCCAGCGGCACCGACCATGAGGACGTGGTCCGCGAGGCCCGGGTCCTCGGGCACGCGGACCTGTTCAACGGCGGCATCTACGGCGCCGTCGGCGATATCGACAGTTGCTCGAAGAAGATGGTCCTCGACCGGATCCTGAGCGAGAACCACCTCAGTGGTCCGGAACTGGCCGTCTTCGGCGATGGTCCCGTCGAGCTGCGAGAGAGCCGCAAACGCGGCGGCTTAGCCATCGGCATCGCCTCCGACGAGGTCCGTCGGTTCGGCCTGAACCTCGACAAGCGTGCTCGTCTCATCAAGGCCGGTGCTCACCTCGTCGTCCCGGACTTCTCGCAGCGAGAGGAACTGCTCAAGCTGCTCTGGGAAGGCTCCGCGAGATCCCGTTGAGGAAGGCAGGCCCGATCTGGCTTTTTCCGAGCCCCAGACGGAGCGGGAGAGACGCGGAAGAACGTGCAGAGCCTGCGGAACAGGCGCCACGGGTCGCCCGAGATCCCCCACAGCGCCTCCAACGCCGCGACTTGCATCGGCGCCAGCGTGCAAAACCGCAGGTAGAAGGCGCCCTCCGTTCGCAGCGTCTCGCCAAAGCCTTCCAGGAACAGTCCACACTGGCGCCGGAGCGGATCGCGCGAGCGCTTCATCCCTTGGATCCGCGCCACGGGGTTAGGCCCAACGGCCGGTTTACGCACGCTGGTCATGAACAAGCACCTCCATTGCCATCCTCGCGCCGAGCGCCTCGGCACGCCGATTGGCCGCTCTGGCCGTCGCGGGGGCGACGTGGAAGGGCGCGTCGCAGAGGGGACAGCGGGCGGACCCCGAATGCAGGCAGCGCCCCGGCGGGGTGATGAGCTGCGCCGCACAGGCAGGGCAGATCAGATCGCCAAACACGTTGATTCGGGAGCGGGATTTCATACGAACTCCGAGGAGACGCAAGGGAGTGAATCGCGCCGACAGGCGGGCGCCGGATCGGCGATCACGCGGTAGGAGTGCCCGTTCGACGTTCACCATGTTGACGCGGTGGGGGACGATCCGCAGGTTGCACCGGCGGTTATCGAGCCGGTCGCGGTTGATGTGGTCGATCTCCCCAGCGAGCGGGCGCCCCATCACCAGTTGGTGCACGCGGACGGAACGCCCGCGCGCGGACGTGGCCGCGTAGCCCGTCAGGAGGTGCAGGCGCCGGCCCGCCAGCAGGTCTGCGATGTCCGGATCGACGAGGGTCTCGTAGCCCCGGGCGACCGGGAGGCGGACAA
>DAOQWL010000031.1:0-60893 GCA_035342095.1 Sedimentisphaerales bacterium
CCGACGCGACAACGACGCGGCCGCTACATGACGGATTTCACGCGATTGCCCTGGAACCTGTTTGCCAAACCGCGCGCTGCTCTTTGGGTGATCTGTCTTCAGCGTGTCGAGGATGATACTGGCCATTTGGCGGAAGAGTTCGCCCGTAGATTTCTCTATGTGTTTCTGGAATTCAGGGTCGATCCCTTCCATGAACGTCCAAACCATCTCGTGCTGAGCCAACGGGACGACGACGGCTTCGTAACTATGCTTGATGGAAGCCGTGTTATTCATGAAATACAGGGGGAAGTCATCAGCAATACCAAGTACCTCGAATGAAATCAGTTGGGGAAAATGCTCCGTCTCGCCAAATCCAGCAATGACCACGCCTGCCCCCAAGCCGCTCTGCGTAAGCCGTCGACGCGTGAGGACTTCGACTGCAAGGTCTACGATTCTTCTCGCCGTGTATTGAGACATCGGAAGCTTCTCAAAGACTCGTTTCCGGACTTCGCCGATGGTCCCGGCATAGCTTCTTCGAAGTTTGGCGATTCGTTCAGGTGTCATTTTATCGAGAGGAGGCCATTCCTTCGATTTGCGAAGCTCATCCGCTATCAGATTGGCAAACATCCGCTTCACCCCATCTGGCGTAAGGCGCTTCTCCTCGTGGTAGGAGGCGTTGACGCCTTCCTCGAACCTCTCGCGCACGTGGCTGAAGAACAACTCAATGGCCGAGTTCATGTACCCGTTCTGAAGTTCCCTCGGAAACATCGCATGGACGCCCCGAAGAAACCGGAGAAAATCACGCCCATAGTCATCAAGCTTGGGGAAGACCTTATCTGAAAGCTCCGCGCGATAGCATTTTATGACGGTTTCCCAGGGCACTCCGAGAAGACCAGCATTTCCATAGACCATGATACCTACGGGTGCAATCAGAGAGAGCTGAAACATCTTGTCGGCAGACTGATAGATCTTGCCGGCTCCCCGGCTCACAGTCACAGCACTATCGGCAGCCAAGGCTGCTCCACTTGCGTTCAACACAGCTATCTCGGCAGTCATCTACAGATCCCTCCTGTGCTCATGCGTTCGTCTCATGCTCGGCTGTCACGCGAAAGAAGGAAACGCGCGGAGTCTTCTCCTCCTCCTGTCCCAGTTCTGTCGGCTCTTCGATTTCGCCGGCCGACGCATCCATTTCGGTCATCCGCATTTGTCCAAGCTCCATAGTACCCCAGTCTCTTCGTCGCAGCTTCGTGGTGTATTATGACTGAGGTCGCCCGAGCAAGCAAGGGGAAAAACGGTTGTCATCAGTCGCTGGTTGGTTGTCAGTGGCTGGCATCGATTACAGATGAAACCGCGGAGCGGGAACTGTCTCGGTGTTGTTGTTAGTTCGCGTCAGTGAGGATGTAGGCAATGCGATTGGGGATGGGTGCAGAGGAACAGATCGGCGAGACGGCTGGGCTCGCGACCAGTGAGATCTTGACTCGTCGGCTCGGTAAGGGCGGACGCAGGCAAATCATCCTTCATCGATCACCGAAGGATTTCCATCGTTCGACGGCAGATCTCCCGACCCCAGTCGGTCCAAATGCCCGACCCCCAGTAGCGGTAGCAACTGGTCTGGCTCGTGAGCAGGTGGAACAGGGCCTTGCGGTAGCGAGGGTCGGATGTCGGGACGTCTGGACGGAGCATTTTCTCGTTGAACATCACGCTGGCGGCGGCCATCGGCTCCAGGACGTCCTTGTAGCCGCGGACCCAGGAGATGTTGTTCGTCCAGCTTCCGCCCTCGACGTGGAACCGCGAGTCCTCGCGGGACAACTGGTCGATGGTCTGTTTCAGGGCTTCCGGCCCGGCCCCCGGCTGGAATCGCTGCCAGATCCGATGCTGCATGATCGGCTGGATCTCGGGGAAATCCTCCTCGCGAACGCCGAGCGAGTCGAGATAGTCGAGGTACTCGGTGACATTCACCGTGGGCGTCGGCGTCCCGCTGCACTCCTGCATCACCTGCACGTACTTGGGCGGGAACTCGTTCATCATGACACCGCCGTTTTCGCCATCAGCGATCTGCGCGACCAGCGAGGGGATGGAGACGGAAAAAGGCAAATCGGAACCAGAAGTTGAGAAGTTGAGAAGGTCAGAAGGTCGGACAGTCTTGCCTTCTTCCACGCTTACCTTCTCACCTTCTACCCTTCTCACCTTCTGTTCTTTCGGGCCCGATCTGCCTTTTTCCGATCCGAGGCCCAGCTCGACCCGGCCCAAGCCCAGCGCCTCGAAGTACGGCTGCATCTGACCGACGAGCTTCGTGTCACTGCCCTGGGTTTTGATGATCGCAGTGATCGAGAGCGTCTGGCCTTGCGAGTTGCGGGCGACGAGCTTGTGCGGGCGGTGGGGGTATTTGAGAGACCGGCCGTCTTCGACGTGCTCGACCGTGTGCTCCTGGACGAGGACCCAGCGATAGCCGTTGTCCTTCAGCGTTCGGACGAACTCGTAGAACACATCGGGATGGTTCGGGAGCGCCATCTCCGCGGGCGAGAACCCCTGCACTCCGGCCAGGGCCTCCGCGCCGAAGAGGACCGCAAAGAAGTGCCGCCAGGCCTGGACGTGGAGCCGGAAATCCTGGACGGGAGTCGAAGGCGCGACCGCATGGCCCCAGGGACAACCGAGCCACTCGACGCAGTGGCGATACCGCGGATCGCACGTGATCAGGCGGAGGTTCTCGAAGACATCGTCCAAGCCCATCGCGTGCAGGCCGTGCAGCAGCGTGCCCGAGTAGTCGAGCATCACGCGGGGCTCCTTGCCTTCGGAAACGAGTTGGGGGATGAACTCCCCCATCCGCTTGTAGCACCAGTGAAAGACCTTCGCGTTGTGGTTGTCGCCCACATTCGGGTGGTCCATCATGTGCTTGAGGTTGCTGACGATCGGGGCTCGCGAAAGCTCCTGATCCGGGTCGGGAATCAGCGGCTGGTGCATGTGCAGCGCGATCGCGCAGGCGCTCTTGACTCGCGTCCAGTCGATGGTGCTTTCGCGACGACGATGGGCGGCCTTCGCCACGGCGTCGGAGATCATTGTCTCCGAGCCGCACAGGTTGGGCAGGCCCTCAATGTATGTGGGTAGATTCATGGGTATGGAGTCTACTCCATCCCCAACTCCCGCTTCAACTGTCTTTCTGCCTCGTGCCAGATATAATCGTCTTTGCCCTGGGGGCAGCCATGCTGTTGCCAGAGTTTCTTGGCCCGCCCGGCGATTTGATCGTGCGTCAGGGTCCGCGCCGGCGCGAGTGCCGGTTTGGCCTCCTGCAATTGCAGGGAGGTGACCTCCTGCCCACGCTCCACGCCCACAGGCCCCAGTTCGCCGCTTTCCTTCTTCTCGGGTACGGCGGACTTGCCCCCCTTCCCGGCTGTTTTACGAGATTCTCTCTTGGCCATGATCGGCTCCGTAACGATGTATTCTCAGCATTCCATGCGACGGCGCAGCCGTCGTGGAACAAACATGACCTCTACGAGCAAGATGCGTCTGTCGTTCAGAGGAAATCTCCGGCTCATCCGGTATGACGCCCGCAGACATGCAACTGTGAAGGGTACGCCAGCATTCTCGCCAGGGGGTATGGCTATGAGAAACCTTATAGATCGTCCACTGGGGAAGACGCTCGCCACCTTGCCGGCAAGTTCTGCGAGCACCGGTACTTCAACATCACCAACGGTATGGAGGCCCAGATCCTGAGAAGCCCGACGTTCTCGGACTATCCCTTCTCGATGGGGCAGCTCTCGCCGGACGGGATCGCGACGTTTCACTTCGCGCGGGACGAGATCGCCCGGGCGATTCGCAACGACGCGGTCCGCCTCGCGCCCTTCGTGACGATGGTGACGCAGTCGGCCACGGTCAACCATGGCGGTGGCCTGCGGAAGAGTCGCGAGCGGGTCTACGCCAATCCCTGTCACTATGCCCAGTCGATGTTCGCCGCGCTCGGGGAAGCTGCCCCGGTCAGAACGGAGCCGACCTGTTCATCGGAGAAGTCGCCGCGGGTCCTGCCGGAACTGCGAAGCGCCGAGAAGGAATGGACGTACCGAACCCTCGATGTCCTGGCCGCGAGGGCAAACGACGGGAGCCTGCTGCTATCCATCGTGCACAAAGGGACACAGACTCCCGCTGTCCTGGAGATCACCTTGAACGACGTGGACTCGGCTCGGAACGCAGAGATTCGAACCCTCGTCGCGGACGTGCCGTGGGCGGTCAATGCGATGGAGGCGCCGGAGGCGATCAAACCCATCGCAAGCACGAGGGAATTCGCCGACGGCAGACTGTCGCTTCCGTTGCCGCCGTACAGCTACGCGCTGGTGCGAATCCCGCGATAGCCGTCGTCGGACTCACACGTCCGAGCGGGTGAGATTGTCGAGCTCCAGGGACAGCGGATCGGTCGTGTGTCGCATCAGCTCGATGCCCCGGCTGAACGTGCAGACGCGCCGGACCTCGTCCATCGTCGTGACGCCCAGCGCCGCCTTCTCCAGGCCGTCCTGGGCCATTGAACGCGTCCCCTTCTTGCGGAGGCAGTCGGTGATCTCGCGGTGATGCGAGCTGGACCGAATGTAAGTCGCGACCTCGTCGTCCACCTGGGCGACCTCGAAGACGCCGGTGCGGCCCCGGTAGCCATACGAGTAGCACGCCGGGCAGCCGATGGCCCGCATGAGGTGATCCGGAACCTCCATCGCGGATTGTGCGAACAGCTCCCGGTCTTCGTCGCCCAGCGCGATGGGCTGAGAGCAATCGGGACAGAGCCGGCGGATCAGGTTCTGGGCGATAATCAGACGCAAGGAGCTGCCAATGACTTGATGGGGCACGCCCAGATAGTGCAACGCGTCGATCGCACCCGCGGCGTCCTGTGCGTGGATCGTCGCCAGCACGAGCCGGCCGGACAGTGCGGCGCGGGCCGCCACCATCGCGGAGTCCGCGTCGCGGATCTCGCCGACCAGGATCAGGTCGGGGTCCATGCGAAGGATCGTCCGCAGTCCCTCGTGCATCGTCAATCCGTGGCGTTCATCCACCTCGATCTGCTGGACGTAGGGCAGGCGGAACTCGACCGGGTCCTCGATGGAGTAGGTCGTCGTGGTCCGCAGGTCCATGAGGGAGGCCAGCGAGTACATCGTGGTCGTCTTGCCGGAGCCGGTGGCCCCGGTGATCAAGACCAACCCGCTGAGCGAACGGATGGCCGCGGCGACCTTCTCCTGGTCGGCCGGCGTGAAGCCCAGGTTGGCGATGTCCCACTCGTCTCGGGGCATGCTCAGCAGTCGCAGGTGCGCCGACTCGCGATCCCGGACGGGCGTCAGTGTGACGCGGATTTCCCATCGCATATCGCCGTCGGGCCAGGTGAGCTGGCCTTCCGTCGGCGTGAACGAGCGGATGAAGTCCAGGCCCGATGCGCTTTTCAACTGGTTCAGCAGCGTTCGACCTTCGGCCGGCGAGAGCACCTCCTTGGGGTGAATGATCCCGTCGACGCGGTGGAGCACCCGCAACCCTTCGGCCACACAGTGCAGGTGCACGTCCGTGGCCTTCTCGACGATAGCATTCCAGATGCACGTCCGGAGGGGGTCGGGATAGGATGCGATGATGCCTTCGCCGAATCGGGCGGGGCATTCTTGGGTTGCTGTCGCCATGCCTGATGCTCCTTCACAGGCGTCGTGCGTCGTGCATCGTGCGTCCAACCGCGCGACACAGGACGTATCCCCTACGACGCCACAGGATCCGTCCCGGGATTTGTCTCGACAGAGCGACGAGCCCTCTTAACAAGCACTTGGGATCTTCCGCGAATCAGGGGGGAATTCCGCACCCTCGTTGCCGCAAGCGTCTCATAACATCACCCACGCAACGCGAAGCGGCGCAAGTCCTGTAGGTCCTATATGTCCTGTGGGTCCTGTGTCTCCTACAGGCCCGCCGGCTCGATCCGGATCGTCTCGCCCCCTCGGGCAGGCAGGGCCACCAGGAGCACGGTGTCTGGGCCGACGATCCCTTGCTCGATCCGGACGTGGGTGCGCGTCGGAATCGCCGGATCGTCGGTGTAGAAGTACGCCGTGTACCGCATGCTCGCCTCCAGGAAAGCCAACGGCACATCGAACGTCTGCGGCTGTCCGGCGTTCATGCACCCAACGAACCACTGCTCGCCCTTGCGGCGGGCGATCACCGCGTACTCCCCGATCCGACCGTGAATCACCCTGGTATCGTCCCAGGTGGTCGGCAGGTGATTGAAGAACTCCAGTTCCGGCGTGTCCTCGACCGCGCCAGGCCGGTCGTACCAGAACAGGAATTGCCACGGACTGAAGAGCACTACCGGCTTGGCCAACTGGTAGGCATACGTCGAGTTCGCTGCGACGCGGGGGTCGTTCCAGCAGACCGTGTTGTCCGCCTGCCCTGCGATCATGCGGGTGAACGTGTAGGTGAGCGTCTGGTCGTTCGTCGGGCGGGTCTCGTCCCCATAGATCCCCTCGACCGTCATCAGGTTCGGATAGGTCCGGCTGTAGCCGGTCGGGCGATACTCATCATGCACATCCACCATGAATCGGTGCTCGGCGCACTTGCGGATCGCCTCGTGCAGCCAGCGAGTCCACCGCTGCGAGCCCACGTTGACGAACCCGAACTTGATCCCCTGGATCCCCCATTTCTCATAAAGCGGAAGCAGCACATCGAGCTGCCTCTCCAACGCGATGTGGTTCACGTAGACGATGATCCCGATGCCCCGCTCGTTCGCGTAACGGATCACCTCGTGCAGATCGAGTGGTCCCTTGCTGCGTTTGGGATCGAGCGTGACCGTGGTGGCATCGGCGTTCGGGTCATTCTCGGGACCATACCAACCTGCATCATACTCGACGTACTGGAGACCCCTCTTGACGGCGAAATCCACGCAGGCCTTGCCGCCCGCGGTGGAGAGCGATACCTCGCGAATCACCTTGCCCGGCTTGATCCACGATGTGTCGGCAATCGCACAGGGCTCGTTGAGATTGAGGATGATCGCGTTGTTCTCGACGAGCTTGCCGGGGCTTTGGGCGACCATGACGACCCGCCAGGGCGTCGCCAGCGGCAGGGACGACACGACCTCGCCATTGAGCCTGCCCTCCAGACTGTGCGGCACCCCTTCGAGCGGAGCGAACTTCATGCGCGCATAATCGACGAGTCTGGCCTCCGCCAGCGCAGCATACAAGTCCTCTGCGATCTCCACCACGAGCGGCCGCTCGCAGCCTGCTTTGACTTCGCTGAGCGCCACTCTCCGATACTGCCCCTGCGCCGAGTAGGTCGCCCACGTCGCGTAGTCGGCGTGGAAGCGAAACTCCGAGGTCTCCCGCCTGATCCGGACGCTCTCGGTCCCCGCCTGCTTCGGGAGCGTATAGCAGAACGCGATGCCCTCGTCATAGGCCCGGAATGTCACATGCAGGACGCGAACGGCAGGTCCCTCTGTGTTCAATTCCAGGACCACCTGGTTGTAGCGGTCGCGGATTTCGGCCCGCTCGCCGCAAACCGGCTTCCACGTCGAGTCCTGTGTGCTGGCCGTGTGCGTCACAAGGGTCATCCCCTCGCGCAGCGGGGCGCCGTCCAGGTCCAGCCCCAGGCGGGATTCCACAATCACCGGACGGCCTTTGAAATCCACACGATAGCAGGGACAACCCTTCGCGTCCCCGAAATCCTGAATCACAAACGTCGCGACCAGATCGCCGTTCGGCGACTTGACTTCGACCGCGCCGTGCGTGGTCACGGCCCAAGGGATTCCCAAAACCATCAACGTGGTGACCAGACAGTTTCTCATGGCGGATTCCTTCCAGAGACTTGTTTCTGCGCAGGTCATTCTACGGTCATCGACATGCGACCACAAGGCAGGTATGATGACGCCGTGATCAGAGAACCTTCAAGAAGGGAGTGCAAACCGATGGTAGACATGACTTCCACAACACCGAGACAGCGTCTGTTCTTGTGGCTTGTGCCGATCGCGCTGTGCGCGATGGGCTTCGGGCGAACTGAAGCCGCCGGGACACAAGATGACTACGGGAGTCCCGCTGTCCAAGTTGCCCAAGGCCAGGGCACTTGGATCATTCGCGGGTCCAAGACCAGCGTGGAACTGAATCCCGCCACCCTGCAAATGACGATCCAGTCCGGCGGCATCACCTGGTCCACCATCGGCTCGTCCGGCGGCGATCTCCTCGTGGCGGCCTCCGGCAGGAACCTGCCTCTGCGTCTGGCCGATGCCGGCAAACGATCGGTGTCGGCCTACCGGACGGGATACAAGACCGGCGTGAAGATCTCGCTCAGTGATTTCCGCCAGGAGGGAACCGAGATTGACGTGGGGATCGACCTGTTCGCCTGCATAGAGGGGACGCAGGAGGAGTTGGTCTGCGAGGTGATCGCCCGCGAGAAGGGTGCGGCGGTCCTGGAGTGTGCCTGGCCGCCCACGCCGGCTGCGGACTCGTTCGACGCTACGGTGGTCCCCTTCATGCAGGGGATGCTGTTGCCGAAGAGCTGGCCCAAGCAGGTCTGGCTCTACGATACGATGAGTTACGGGCGGGGTCTGTACATGCCCTGGTGGGGGCATCAGAAGGGCCAGGCCGCAATGCTCGTCCTGATCGAGACGCCGGAAGACGCAGGCTGCCGGTTCGAACATCCGCCGGGCGGGCCCACCCGGATGCAGATCCGCTGGGTCCACTCGCTCGGGGAGCTACGATACCCGCGCCGCGTCCGCCTGTGCTTCTTCGCAAAGGGCAACTACGTCACGATGGCCAAGCGATACCGCCGGCACGTGCAGGAAACCGGGCACTTCGTTTCGCTCCGCGAGAAGATCGCCCGCAATCCGCTGGTGGGCAGGCTCGTCGGGTCGCCCGTCGTCCACACGTCGATTCTCGTGCACATCCAGCCCGAGTCGCAGTACTACAGCAAGGACGATCCGGCCCAAAACCACCAGGTTGTCACGTTCGATGAGCGGGCCGCACACCTTCGCGGACTGGCCGCCAGGGGTGTCGATCACGCCTACGTCCACCTCGACGGCTGGGGTTTCCGCGGCTACGACAACCTCCACCCCGACATTATCCCGCCCAGCCCGGACGCAGGCGGCTGGGAGGCGATGAAGCGACTGGCCGACACCTGCGACGAACTGGGCTATGTCTTCGCGATCCACGACCAGTACCGGGATTACTACCTCGACGCGAAGTCCTACGATCCGAACCTCACGATCGTGGACCGCGAGGGACAACGCACCTTCCACAGCGTCTGGTACGGCGGCAAGCAATCGATCCTCTGCTCGAGACTGGCCCCGGGCCACGTCCACAAGAACTACACGTGGCTCCTCGATCACGGCATCAAGGTCCGCGGCGCCTATCTCGACGTCTTCGCGGTGGTCCCGCCCGATGAGTGCTATCACCCCGACCACCGGGCGACCCGCGCCGACTGCCTCCAGTATCGCGGCATGTGCATGGACTTCATCCGCTCGACGGGCGGGGTCGTCAGTTCCGAGGAACCCGCCGATTGGTCCGTCCCCCATATTGATCTGGTTCATCACGGCCCATATCCGCTCCTGCCTGACCCCGGCCACGGTCCGGCCTCGGGAATCCCCATCCCCCTGTTCAACCTCGTGTACCACGACGCCCTGCTGCTGCCCTGGTCCATGGGCAAGGGCGAGTGGGGGATCCCGGAAACCGACCTCGGCTACCTGCACGGCCTGGCTAACGCAGGCATGCCCTATCTGTCGCCCTTCCCGAGCGACGAGGAACTGGCGAAGGTCCGCACGATGTGCGCGTTGAACCAGCGGGTCGGACTGCTGGAAATGACGAACCACGAGTTCCTCGACGAGTCACTCCGCAAGCAGCGGACCACATTCGCCGACGGGACGACCGTCACGATCGATCTGGACAAGGAGACGTTCGAGATCTCCCCGGCACTGGCTGCGACCGGCAACCTCCGCTCCAGGATGTACACCCGCCGACCCGCTGCCGACGCTGTCGCGTGGCAGAAGGAGGTCCGAGCCAGCCTGTCGGCGCATCTGAAGATCGACGATCTGATCCGGACGAAGAACCAAATCGCGCTGAATCCGCAGAGGCTGTCCTCCGAAACGAAAGGCAGCTACACGGTCGAGGAACTCGAAATCAACTCCACCGCCGGCAGACGAATCCGCATCATCGTGACGACGCCCGCCTCGCAGAGCGGTCGGTGCCCCGCGGTCGTCTGCATCGGCGGCCATGGGAGCAACCTGTACAGCCCGTACAGCACCGAGACCATTGCCAAGGAGCCCGAAAGAGCGAAGTTCGAGAACACGCACTACAGGGGGTTCGGCACCGCCCTGGCCACCGGCGGCTACGTGACGATCTCAACCACCGTGAGCCAGCACGACGTGCGAGAGGAAGGCCGCCTGCTCATGGGCGAGCGACTGTGGGACCTGATGCGTTGCGTCGACTACCTCCAGTCGCTGCCCCAGGTGGACGCATCGCGGATCGGCTGCGGCGGCCTTTCGCTGGGCGGCGAGATGGCCATGTGGCTCGGCGCGATGGATGAGCGGATCGCGGCCACCGTCAGCGCGGGCTTCCTCACCACCATGGACCACATGGAGCAGGACCACTGCATGTGCTGGAAGTTCGACGGGCTGCGGGAACTGGTCGATTACGCGGACATCTACGCACTGACCGCCCCCCGGCCGCTCCAGTGCCAGAACGGCCTTCAGGAACCGGTGAGCCAGTTCTACGTCCCACTGGCCCGCGAGGCGATGATGGAAGTCCGCGCGATTTACGACGACATGGGCAAGCCGGAGAATGTCACGCTCGACGTACATGACGAAGGGCACGTCATCGACCTTCCCGCCCTCCTGTGCTTCATGGACAAGCACCTGCGGAGCCATCTGCCAGCCGGCGCCGTCGCGAACCCGTGATACAGACCCGATGGAAACACCGAGGCCCGCGCGGGCGGGCGCGGGCCTCGGGTTCAGAGACGACCCTGGCAGACACATCAGACAGGGGCTACCGCGAAGGCTGCTAGAACGGCTTGGCGAACGGTTCCGTCTGACCGGCCAGCCATCCGATCTCCTCCTGCGACAGGGCGCGATCATAGAAACGAGCGTCGTCCATCCTGCCGGTGAAGAAGCGGCTGTACGTCAGACCATCATAGCCCGACCAGGCGCCGATCGAGCCGTCGCCCAACGTCATCGTTTGCGGAGCGCTCAGCGTCACGGAACTCTCCTTGTACCCGTTGAGCCACAGCGCCCATTCGGTCGCCGAGACGGTGACTGCGACGTGGTTCCACTGGTTGGCTTTGACGACGGCTGTGCCCGAACTGTTGGTCAGGTTGTAAATGCCGCAATCGACCTTGCCGTACGCGTAACGCCAGTGGATATCCCCGGCCGCCCAGCCCTTGCTGTGGAAGAAGCTGATGAGATCATAGGGCGCCGGATCGATCGTGGTGTTGACCCACATGGCTATCGTCAGGGCAGGCGACGTGCCGAGCAGCGGAACGTCCACGCAGTCGCCGATGCCGTCGAGCGCAAGGACTTGGCCGCGTGTTGCATCGGTCGTCATCTTGGCATCGCCGACCGCGGCGCCGTGATTTGTGCCGGCTGAGTCCTTGACGTTGCCGTCGAACTTGTACCAGGCGAGGAGGCCCGAAGTGCCCGGATCGACCGGCGTGATGAACTGGGGCGCGCTGCCCTGGATCTCGATGTCATCGAAGTACAACGTGCCCGCTGCCCCGGCGCCTTCGATGCCGATCGCCAACTCCTCGATGCTCGTGAGGTCGACGCCGGTCGAGGCCAGATCGATGTTCCAGGGCTGCCACTGGGTCCTCGTGATGTCCTGGACGCTGCCGTTGTAGGCCACCTTGGCGCCGTTGATCTTCAGGTACATGGTTCCGGTGTTGTTCGGATCGCCGTAGAAGGCGAGCGAGAGGGCCTTGGCCCGGCTCCAGTCCTGTTCGGTGTCGAAGGTCCGCGTGGCCTCGGCATACGCGGCGGGGCCGGAGTTGTTGTAGAAGAACGGCATCGACTGGGTGCCGTTGTGCACGATGGTCGTCTCGGAGAAGGTGCCGCCGACGGAGTCCTTGAGACCGACAATCGAGCCGTTCTCATCGACGTCATAACCGTCGATCCACGTCTGGAAGATCGCCTCGCCCGCGTCCTGGTCGTCCCCATAACTCTCGAAACCATCAACCACGAGGGCCGCCAGGGTCGAGAAGCTCCAGACCTCGCCGTCCCATTGAGGGGTCGCCGAGGCCTCGTTGACTTCGACCACCTTCCAGAAGTAGGTCTCCGCCAGATTCAGCGTCACGTCATAGGCAGGATCGTCCAGCGTGGCGACCAGAGGCAGGCTGTTCACGTCTGTGCCAAAGAACAACTGGTGTGAAGCCGCCTCGCGTCCGGCACGCCAGCCCAAGGTCGTCTGGGGGGCCACGTCTGCCGCGCCGTCCTTCGGCGAGGGGGCGTAGGCCGCCAGCGGCACATAGAAGAACCGCACCTCGCTCAGGCACGTCTGCTGATTGCCCCACGTACTGTTGATCGTCAGTTTGACGTGCTTGGCTACGATGCCGTTGAACGCGACGGTCGTGTTGGCGGCGTATTCCTCGGCGCCGGGTCCCTGTGCGAACTCGGGCACCCCCTCCACCTGCGTCCAGGTCTGGCCGTCGAGGGAGCATTCGACCGTCACTTGTTTGGCCCCGAACCCGGCATAGGACTCGACCCCCAGGTTCGCGTTCCACACCAACAACCGGTCCAGCACATACGACTTGTCGAACGCATACTGGATCCAGTGCGGCGCCGTGCCGGCGCTGAACCACATCGTGTCCGATTTGGTGGAATGCCGATCGTTCGCGTCAAGCCCGGATTCGTCGATCGTCTTGCCCGGCCCCATTCCAGAAATAGAGCCGGATGCGGTCGCCGTGATCCGCGTGCCGGGAATGGGGTAGGAATAGGTTTCCGTCGTGAAGCTCCACACCTTGCCCCTGAAAACCGTGGAGTCGGGCGCCGCGCTCACCTCGTCGACACGCCAGTAGTACACCTGCCCGAAATCGAGACGGACGGTGTCGAATGTCGTTCTCTCCTGGGCCTCGCTGACCAACGCGCCCATCGGGTTGTCTCTGCTGGCGTTGTTGACGTCGTCGAACGCCGTTCCCAGGTACACATCGTGCGCGACGGCGAACTCCCCGGCGGTCCAGCTCAGAGTCGTGTCGCGCACAACATCGGTGGCTTCGTTCGCGGGAACCGGCTTGGCGGCCAGTTCCGTGCTGGGACCCCGGCCCGTCATGGCTTCCTGAATCTGTTCGAGCGACAATGCCTCGTCGTAAAGGCGGAAGTCGTCGATCATGCCGCGATACCATCCCTCGGCGAGGCTCGGCTTAGTCCCGATCGTGAACTTGGTGACTCCGGTCATACGGCGGACCATGCCGGTTCCGCTCTGCCAGAGCACGCCGTTGATGTAGATCTGCTGATCGCCCGTGTCGGCGTTCTTGAGGAGGGTCCAGAACGTCCACGTCCCCTCGTAGTTGGCAACATCACCCAGCTTGCTGATCCGGTCGAACCCTCCTGCGGTGGTGCCGCCGGTGTCAAAGTAGACGGTTCCATTGCTCCAGGGCACATGCGCCGACATGACTCTCGACTCGTTGTTCGCAGGGTCCTGGAAGGCCCCGAAGATGAAGTTGGCCTGCGGCTGCTGGGCCGGATCGCCATAAGCCCAGAAGCACACGGTGGCCTGCCTGTCTATCGTGGACCAGCATTTCGCGGGGACATCCACGTAGTTGGTCCCGGTGAAGTTCAAGGCGGCGCCGTATTTCCCCTCGACCCACAAGGCATTGTACACGGCGCCGTCGCAGCCCGAGTCGGAACTGTCCATGGCGGTCGTACCGGACCCATCATCGAATCGCCACCAGCCTACGAGAGCGGCTTCGGACACGCTCGCGAGGACCAGCCCCAGAACGAAGACAAAGGATATCCGTGCACTGGTTCTTCTGTACATGACAATCCTCCTTCACATATGTTTCAACTGTTCCGGTCGCACCGGTTCTTTTCACCCCTTGTGATGTGGATACTACAGAATAGACCTGTAGGCGTAGGCGTCCAAGACGAACTGGAAGTCCTCCATCTCCTCGTTGTCCTGCGGGTTCCTGTAGAATTGGAAGTTTATCGGGTCGTGCAGCGCCTTGAGGTTCCACTCCGCCAGCCCGCGGCTGAGCCATCGGTGCATATCCACGCGACCGTCCGCAAAACTCAGGACGCTGCTGTTGTCGCGATGCCAGATTCCGAAAGGATCCACCCATCGCTTGGTCCGGGGCTCGATAACCCAGGACCCCTGGTTGTAGCCGCGGGGATCGCACTCGGCGATGAATACGATCTTGCCGGCTGGCTGCCTGATGTCGGTGTACTTCTTGCAGGGCCTGATTTGCCATCCGCCCGCCTGGTCAACGCCGTTCATGCCGCCGGCGATGGAGTACGTACGATAGGCGTACTTGTGATACGCATTGTTCTTGCGCTTGTCGGAGGGGCAGCGGTAGACTTCCACGTCCTTGACGTAGGGCCACAGCGTGCCTCTCTTGATGTATTCCTTCTTCTGCTCGACCGTGGAACTGGCGCCGCCGGGCGGGATTTGCACCCAAGCCCCCTGGTCCGCCCATTCCGGCATGCCACAGACCAGCTTGCCGTCATCCTCGTCCTTGTACATCAGCCATGCCATCGTCAGCGTCCGGACATTGCCGCGACAGGTGATGCTGCGCGCCTGCTCCCTCGCGACGTGCAACGAAGGCATGAGAACAGCCATGAGAATGGCGATGATGGCTATGACGACGAGCAACTCGATGAGTGTGAAGGCCCTTGTTTGCATGATCATCCTCCGGCATCCTTCCATGGGCACTCTTCCTCGGCTCTGCAACGACCCCACGGCCCAGCGCCATTCCTGGGCGGGGTCCGACAGACCGACACTTCGTGCGCGGATCGCATCCGAATAGCTGATTCAATTGTCGGACAATCGGCAGGACCAGTACATTCGATTTTGCGTCTTTGGATTTCGATTTTGCGACATCATGGCAGTCCCTCCCATGCGGAGGGAGCCCACGCCGGATTCGCACCAAGCGGCCGGGAGGTTCCTGCGGATCGCGCGCGGTACTGTTGGGGGGTCAACCGCATCTGACGTTTGAAAGCGACGGCAAAGTGCACCGCGCCCGAGAAACCACAGAGATCGGCGATCTGGGCGACGGACCAGTTCGTGTCCACGAGCATCGGGCAGGCCCGCTCGATGCGCGCCCGCTGGATCTCGCGGTATACGCTGGCTCCGACCACGTCCTTGAAGTGTCGTTCCAGGAGACGCCGGGATGTCGAGGTCGCCTCCACGACATCGTCGACGGACAGGACCCGACCGGCGTGGGTTCGGATGAAGCGGAACGCCGCGGCCACAAGCGGGTCCTCGACGGCCAGAACATCGGTAGATTGCCGCGTGTGGACGTACAGGGGACGCATGTAGATCTCCCGCTTGGGGGCCTTCCTGCCGGCCATCTGGCGATCGAGCTGGGCGGCGGCCTCGTATCCGACCTCCTCGGAGTTCAGAACGATGCTGGACAGCGGCGGACACGTCATCTCGCAGACCATCTCGTCGTCGTCGACGCCCAGGATGGCGACCTCATCGGGCACTCGCGCGTTGGCTGCCTTGTTGGCCTCGACGACCTGCTGAGCGCGGTCGTCGTTGCAGACCATCAGTCCGACGGGCTTGGGCAATGATCGGAGCCAGTCGGCCACGGAGGTCTGCTCATCCTCCCACGTCAGACGGGCCGACGGCCCCGGCGGCTCGTACAGGCAGACACCGAATCCGGCCTGCTTGATCCGCCGGATGAATCCTTCCTGCCGCACACGGGACCAGTACATGTGATCGTATCCACAGAAGGCGAACCGGGTGAAACCCCGGTCGAGAAAATGCTCGGCGCCCATGCGGCCCACTGCGTGGGCCTTCTCCACGACGCTGCAATAGCCGGACACCTTCTCCTCGATTGGCAGGACCACCGACGGGAACCCCGGCGGGATGAACGCTTCCAGTTGCGCCCGGTTGGCCGCAAAACCGATGATCCCGTCGAAGCCGCGCTCGCGCAATCGCGTCAACATCCGGGCGTCCTTGGACGGACCATGGTAGGGAGGCCTCCGATAGAACGGCGGCTCTCGGTACAGAATCCACGGATTGTGGAAGCGGCAGTACCGGACGATGCCGCGCAGCATCCCCCTCTCGGACGCCCGCGAGCAGCCCAACATCAGCAGAACTTTGCGGCTGTCCGTCATGTACTGGACCCTCATCAGAACAGCATGAACTCGGTAATGGTCGGGCCGCCGGGGGCCTTCAGGATGTTCAGGCGGAATCGCTGCGCCGTGATCGGCTCGATCTTGGCCGACCAGTCCGGGCCGATGGTCGCGCCCTCGTGGAAGGTCTTCCACGTCTGCCCATCGTGATACTGCAATTCGAAGGCCTGCACCCGCTGGTACTCGTGGGGCTCCTCGATAGCGACTTTGCGAACCGCCACAGGCGCGCCCAGATCGACATCGAGCCAGGCTGCACCAACGTCGGCGTCGGTCGCCCATCGCGTTTCCGGGTCGCCGTCGACGGCCTTGTCGGGCCCATGACTGCGGCTCTGCTGGTAGACATTGGACGCGGTGGCCTTCTTGCCGACCGTGAGCGAATCGCCGCTGTAGGCCAGGGCCATCGGCGTGATGTCGAACGTCCGCCCTTCCGTCGTGAGCTCGATCACCGTGACAATGGGATCGCGATTCTCAGCGGGGACGTCGATGGCCACGCCCTTGTCGGTGCGCTGCATCGTCGCCTGGCCGCCGCCGAGCGCCTTGGCGCTCCGGATGGCCGGCGTAGTCGCAGGCAGGACGAGGGGTCCCTCCTCGGGCCAGTTCATCACGTAGAGGTAGATCTTGTTGTCCTTGCAGGTCGATGCGCCCCACCGGGCGGGTTTGAAGGGCCCGCCGCGAGTGCCGTAGACGCCATCGCCGTACTTCCTGAGCCAGTCGCCCATCTCGCGCAGGCGTTCCACCTGGCGAGGCTCGATCCGACCGTCGGGCATCGGGCCGACGTTGAACAGCAGATTGCCGTCGCCGCCCACGGTGTACAGCAAGGTCTGGAGGCACTGCTTGAGCGACTTCATGTTGTCGTTGGGCTTCCACGCCCACTGCTGGCAAATCGTCATGCAGGTTTCCCAGGGCCGCTCGCGATTGAAACCGCCGATCTGCTGCTCCGGCGTGTCGAGGTCGCCCGGCAGTCCGCCGCGATTGTTCAGGATGATGTCGGGCTGGAGCATGCGGATGAGCATGAATGACTTCTCCGGCGTGTCGCCCCACAGGTTCCTCGGGCTGTCCAGGCCGTCGAACCACAGGATGTCCAGCCGCCCGTAGTTGGTGCAGATCTCGCGGAGCTGGGCGAGGTAGAATTGGATGTACTTCGCGTGGTTCTCGGTGGCGAAGTCCGCGTGGTACCAGTCTCGCGGCGAGTAGTACCACCCCAGCGCCAGTCCCTGCCTGTGGCATGCGTCCGCCAGTTGCCTGCAGACATCCTTGCCATAAGGCGAGTCCTTGCTCGTGATCTTGTAGTCCGACTGGCGGGTATCGAACATGGAGAATCCGTCGTGATGCTTGCTGGTGAAAACCAGGTACCTCATGCCCGCATCCCGGGCGATCTGCACCCACTCGTCCGCGTTGAACTGGACCGGATTAAAGGTCTTGTAGAGGTTGTCGTATTCCTCGGCGGGGACCGCGCCGGTCCGGGCGTCGTTGCGCCCGCGCCGGGGGCCGCCTCGTGACCAGCCGATCTCGGTGCCCTTGAGCGACACGGGGCCCCAATGAACGAACAGGCCGAACCGCATGTCCTGCCACCGGCGGATCGACTCTGGTTTGGCCCGCAGCCACCAGGGCGTCGTTTGACCGGCGTCCTGGGCAGGACAAGTTCGCACACCGGTCGAAAGGGCGGTGATCGCCACAAGTGCCATGAACCACTCAGTAGTCGCCGATCTGACGACGCGCACGCTCTTTTGTGCCATGGTCATCTCTCCTTATATGCAATTGCTGCTATTGTGCCACATCGGGCGTCGAAGAGGTATCACATTTTCCGGATGTGACGTTCGATTCTGTGACATGACGATCTCGTAGGGACCCCGAGAGTCCGGATCGTCAATCCGGGCAACCAGAGTCTTGCAGAGTGAGGATACGGACAATACTCTGTCAGCGGTCGTGGAAATCATTCGCAACGAGTCTTGCCAGTGGAGAAAGGGCCATGAACACAAGAGTTGTGATCTTCACTATCGTGTTGTCGCTCTCTGGAGTCGGTTCATCTGTCCCCGATGTGTGGGCAGCCCACCCGAGAATCGAAGACTACAACGTGACCTGGGATTCGCCAAGCGAGAATCATCACGGCTCGATGCCGCTCGGCAATGGCGACATCGGCATCAATGCCTGGATCGCGCCGGCCGGCGATGTGCAGTTCTACATCGGCAAGACCGACGCATGGGACGACAACGCCCGACTAGTCAAGGTCGGCGCGGTCCGCGTCCACCTGGAGCCGAATCCGTTTGCGGACAACCCGCCGTTTCGCCAGACGCTGAGTCTGCGAGATGCCACTCTCAAGGTCGAGGCCGGCGAGGGGGCCCGCCGTGTGGGCGTGCAGGTCTGGGTCGATGCGAATCGCCCGGTCATCCACGTGGTTGTCGAGAGTGCGTCTCCCGTCGAGGCCACGGCGGCTATCGACCTGTGGCGGACACAACAATACGAGGAGACACAACTGCAAACCAGCGACATTCTCCTCAATCGCAAGCTCCCGGATCAGCGGCAGGTCTCGATGACGATTGAGCCCGACACCGTTCTGACGGGGCAGCATGGCCGCATCGGCTGGTATCACCACAATGCCAAATCCGTCGGGCCGCAATTGCTCGCGGAGATCCAGGGACTGACCGGCTTCGCCCAACCCGATCCGCTGCTCGACCGGACATTTGGGGCCGTCGTCACGGCCGTCCATGGCGAACGGCTCGACGATCTGCACCTGCGTTCGCCGCGAGGGACCTCGCATCAGTTCAATGTGTTCGTCCTGACGCGACACCCCGCCAAGCCGCAACAGTGGCTGGCCGACATGGAGCAGACGATTCGGCGAGTGCAATCGCAAGACTTCGCCGCACGTCGCCAGGCCCACGAACGATGGTGGTCACAATTCTGGGATCGCAGTTGGATCTGCGCCGCCACGAACCCGCAGGCAAGTGCTGAGACCGCCGATCCCATCGTGCCGGCGAACGGTCATCCCGTGCGGATCGGTCTCGACCAGGACGGATCGAATCGGCTCGCAGGCGACATTGGCCGCGTGAGCATCTTCGCCAAGCCGCTCAGCGACATCCAGATCGGAGAACTCGCGAAGCTGGATCGCAGCCAGGCGCCTTCGCGAGCACCTGACATGTTATGGACCGGCAGAACCACCGGCGCCGTCGCGGCCTCCGCGTCGTGGGATTTCAGCAGCGGTTTCACCATCGAAGCGTGGCTCAAGCCCGAGAAGCTCCCGCCCGGCGGCGCCAGAATCGTGGACAAGATCACGCCTGGCGGCAGCGACGGGTTCCTCTTCGACACCTATCCGGGCAACAGCCTCCGCCTGATCTGCGGAGAGAACCGGCTCGCAGCAAAGGACGCTGTGCCGGCCGGCCGCTGGACCCACGTCGCCGTCGTTGCAGATGCGGATGCAGGGGGCTGCCGGATGTATGTGGATGGCAAGCTCATCGGCGGCAACTCCGGCGAGGAGATTCGCGACAAGGCTGCATATATCAGCCGGATGTACCACCTCCAGCGTTTCATCAGCGCGTGCGCCGGTCGCGGCGCGTATCCGATCAAGTTCAATGGAAGTCTCTTCACCGCCCCGGCGGGCGAGAGGGACGATCCGGACTACCGTCGTTGGGGGTCCGGCTACTGGTGGCAGAACACTCGGCTGCCCTACTTCAGCATGTGCGCCGCGGGTGACTTCGATCTGATGGAGCCGCTGTGGCGGATGTATGCGGGCGATGTGCTGGAGCTATCCAAATACCGCACGAAGCTCTATTGCGGTCACGACGGCGCGTTCCTGCCGGAGTGCATCTACTTCTGGGGCCCGGTCTTCAGCGAGACCTACGGCTGGACGCCGTTCGAGCAGCGGACGGACAAGCTCCAGGAGAGCCGCTGGCACAAATGGGAATGGGTCGGCGGGCTCGAATTGTGCTGGATGATGCTCGACTACTACGAGCACGCTCTCGACCGCGACTTCCTGCAAAAGACGGCCATCCCCTTCGCACATGAGATCCTGACCTTCTTCGACCAGCACTATCCCACGAACGAACAGGGCAAGCTGGTCATGCACCCCTCGCAGGCTGTGGAGACGTGGTGGGAATGTACGAATCCGATGCCGGAGCTGGCCGGGTGCACGGCCGTCACGGAGCGACTCCTTTCGCTCTCTGTGGATTCGGTACCCACTGGTGAACGAGAGCTCTGGCAACGGTTGAGAGACAAATTGCCGCCCTTGCCTGTGCGGGAGGTGGAGGGCGCCACCGCTCTCGCCCCGGCGGAGAAGTTCGACGTGAAGAGCAATATCGAGAATCCGGAGTTGTACGCCGTGTTTCCCTTCCGTCTGGTGGCCCTGGGCCGCCCGAACATCGAGTGGGGCATCGAGGCCTTAAGACACCGCTGGGACAGGGGTCATCGCGGCTGGCGACAGGACGACATCTTCATGGCCTATCTTGGACTCACGGACGACGCGTGCAAAGGACTCATCGAGCGCGCCCGCCATCACGACCCCGGCGAACGTTTCGACGCCTTCTGGGGCCCGAACTACGACTGGACGCCCGACCAATGCCACGGCGGCGTCCTGCTCAAGACGCTCCAGTCCATGCTGATGCAGACGGACGGCCGCAAGGTCTACCTGTTGCCCGCCTGGCCCAAAGGCTGGGACGTGGACTTCAGACTCCACGCGCCGCTGCAGACGGTAATCGAGGGCACATACCGCGACGGAAGACTCCAATCGCTCAAAGTCACGCCGGCATCGCGTCGAGCGGACGTGGTCGATATGACGAGGCCGTAGGAAAGCCCCGGTTTGGGCCGTTCAGGACGCAAGCCGGGGAACACGTGCAGTTACGGCGCGTGCTGGAGAACGCCGGCGGGAATGACGCCCTTGGAGCTCTTCGGGCCCGACCGGCGGACGTTCAGGCCCATGGCGCCCGTGGCGCTGAAACAACGCACCTCGATCCGGTGCAGGCCTTTTTTCAGGCCGGTCATGCCTGTACGTTCGGTCATCCCCTGGAGATCGTCACGCGCGCCGGCGCCAGATACAGCTCTAACGTCGAGAGGACCGGGCATGCTCGCGAACTCGTGATCCGCAGACGCACACGGTCGGCGGCGACGCCCTCGAATCGCAGAATGCGGCGGGGACCAATGGTCGTCCCTTCCGCGACCTTCTTCCAGGCGCCCTCGACGCGGGCTTCCAGCACGAATCCCTCGATCCGCTGGCCCAGTTGGATGTACTCCTGAAGGCGGGCCCGATTGAACAGCGTCGGCTTGCCCAGGTCCACTGCCACTTCGGCTTCGCGGACCTCGTCGTCGGTGGCCCAGTACGTGGCGCGGTCGCCGTCGGTGAGCTTGTCGGCTCCGAAGAGGCTGTCGCCGCCGCGGACGCTGGAGGCCTGGACCGGCTTGCCCCTGGCGAGGTCCTCGTCGAACGTCAGATCGAGGACCTTACGCAATTCCATCAGGCGGGCGACGTCGGTCTCGTGGATCAGACCACGGCGGTCGGGCGGGACGTTCAGGAGCAGGTTGCAGCCCCTGCCCACGCTGGCGTAGTAGATCTCCAGCAGGTCGTCGAGCGACTTGACGCGATTGTCTTCGCCGGCGTGGTAGAACCAACCGGGCCGGATGGAGACATCCGCCTCCGCGGGAACCCAGTAGTTGCCGTCGCGATGGCCCTGGGGCAGTTCCCCAGATCGCGGCGTTCCCGGATACAGCTCATCGCGTTTGAGCGCCGCGTAGTTCGTTTCGTTGCCGAAGCCCCGTTCGTTGCCCACCCAGCGAACGTCGGGTCCCGCGTCGCTGAACATGACCGCCATCGGCTGCAGTTCGCGCACGATCTTGTGCACCTCAGGCCAGCGATAGTAGGTCTTGCCGTCGATCCGGCGGGTTTCGTTGGCGCCGCCGTAGTAGCCGTCGCCACCGTTGGCGCCGTCGTACCAGACTTCGAAGATGTCGCCGTACTGAGTCAGCAGCTCGCGCAACTGATTGCGATAGTAGACTAGGTACTCGGGCGTGCCGTAGACGGCGCTGTTGCGGTCCCAGGGCGACAGGTAGACACCCATTCGCAGGCCGTACTCGCGACAGGCGGCCGCCAGGTCGCCCACAACGTCGCCATGACCGTCCTTCCAGGGCGAGTTCTTGACGGAATGCTCCGTGTAGGCGCTGGGCCAGAGACAGAAGCCGTCGTGGTGTTTGGCCGTGATGATCAGGCCCTTCATGCCTGCGTCGCGCGCCACGCGAGCCCATTGGCGAACGTCCATCTGCGTCGGATTGAAGACCGTTTCGTTCTCGCTGCCGAGGCCCCATTCCCTGTCCGTGAACGTGTTGACGGTGAAATGGAGGAACCCGTAATACTCCATCTCATGCCAGCGGAGCTGGCCCTCGGACGGGACCGGCCCGAACGGCGCCGGCGCAGTCGCCCCGACGACGACGCCGATCGACAACAGGGCCAGCACGCCGCCGGCCCCGAGCACGTTTTGGACCATGCATCTTCTCCTTCTCTCGTTCCGTTGCCTGTATGTCGGCAACGCATGTCTTCTGTTCAGCCGGTCCCTGCGGAGTCGCGTCCGTCGCTAGACCCGGTCGGCGGTCGGGCAGACGAAGGGCTCGCGATATTGGCGATGCAGAATCCGGTTCGCCTCGTCGCTGTCGGCGGGAAAATAGGGACTGTCCCTCGCCCCCGCCGTCCCCAAAGACGTACCGCACCCCGTTAATTCCCGAAACGCTCGGCTGGCGCGATGACCTTCGTATCTTCGCCCGCCGCGCCACAAATGAACACTTCTGGCGGCAAGTACCCCTGCCCGCGTGTAACAATGCGGTATTTTGAACCTGCAGCGACATCAAACGTAACTTTCCATACCACCTTGGTACAGTAGTACTTCCATCTATACGTGATAATTGACCACTTGGTACTTTGTGGGGTGATTGTCGGCACCTCCTGAACGGTATTGGTTATGCGATCAGTCACCACGTAAAACTCATGCGGGCCGGGCAGCACACGAACGACAAGGACTGCACCACGCCAGTCCATATTGTCAACAGCCCCAATAGATGACGATGACCCCGTTGTTTCGTGGTCTTGACTATCCACCTCGACCCGTGCTGTCTCGGTGTCCGGACGTTTGGGGCCTTCATATGCCTGTCGTGTAACAAGACCAGCACAGGAAGAAGAGTACAGGCATAGCGCGATCAACAGAAGCCATGTCGTTAATGCTACACCGCATCTTGTCATCCGCATCTTTCATCTCCTTGACTACACTTCCCATATGACCGCTGCCCGGCAAGGAAGCCGACTTCTTAACCTGCCCATATGCCATCCTTCCCCTGGAGAAGGGGTTTCTGGGTTGCTGAGGGACAGTCCGTATTCCCCCACGTTCATCTCCACCTATCCAAGTCACCGATCCGTCTGATGCTCCTCGCGGACTTCCCACTTACATCCCCACTTGCAGGTGATGTGATAGGTCTTCCCTGCCTCGACGCGGAACTTCACTGGCACACGCATGTAGCTTGTTCCCATGTCGCCAGACCCAAGCCCACTTGTTCCTATGTCGGCAGACCCAAGCGCATCAAGATCCACCATCCCCGGTGGCCTGTCATAAACAATGGTGCCTCCGTACCCTATCCGGCCAATGATGCAGGCATCTGTAAACATGCCAGGGGTTTCCTCCCCAATAGCTGGGACGCAGCAGAGGAACCCCTGTTCGGCGTCCGTCAAGTCGTCTTGGAGTATGAGATTCAACTGTCCATAGTAATCCATAGATCCCGACAACCATTCTGTAGTTCCATCTGGTTTCTTGAGACTGATGAGAAGACTGTCCCGCGCTGGCGTGCCCAGTGTGCGACCCCTTGTTGTACAGAGAGCTTGCTTGAGAGCCTCCTCTGAACTGAAGACGAATATCCCGGACTCTTCTGAGCTAGAGACAAATCCCCCAGGTGTGGCTGTGGTGATGAGACCCTCAAGATTATATGCAAATGCGTTACACAACGTGCGTGCCTGACCCGAGCGGGCTTGCTTCTGAACATAATGCATGCGGTGGACGCCCGTCTCGTCAGTGACCTCGGCCGTACCACTTAGTAGTCCTGGTAAGGAAGAGAAGCGAAGTATCGTGGGAGGGACCTTCGCAAGCTCCCATCGTTCATCGGTGGTGCCCGAGAGGGCCTGGGTGCAAGCCTCCGCTAAGTCACTGTCAGGAGGAATTGCATAATGCCGGGCAACAACTCTATACCCAGAAGGTTTTGGACGCCATGCCCTAATCATAGCATTTCGGGGCGCTCCATCCCCCCAGTCAACCCAATAAAGCGGAACGAACAAACCGGTATGCGCATAGATCCTGGCAGTGTTTCGCGGCTGTTCCTCTCGCGCAGCTGGAAGGAAGGATTCTGCCGTCCTCGTCGCACACCCGCATAGAACCACACACAGAAGAATCATCGGGGCGCACAAGTCAATCCTCGCGTTCGCTGTCTGCATGTTCGGTCGTCCTTTCTACTGATCACAACTCTCTCTAGCTTACGCATCCGCGGAACGGTCAATTGTGTGGCAACACGCAGGGCAGTAGTTGCCGGCCCACTTTTTGCTGGAGGTTGCACAAGTGCAGGTCTGCATTGTTACAAGCTCCAACGACGCGGTCAATCTGTGGGCTGCAGGTTGCGGGCAGGGACACACTCCCCGTCGATCAGCCTCAACAACCACTCTACAGCACCACGCCAGCGAACTGCAAGGGTTTTTCGAGGGAAGGCGCGATTTCTCCGGGAAGGCGAGCGTCCCATGCTCTTCTCCCCGCTGGCATCCGCAAAACGCTAAACCCAAAAGACAGTTGTCAGTTCCCAGTTGCCGGTTGGTGCCCCCGGCCTACAGTCGCCGGCCTTCTTCTCCGAGTCCTCGGGCCCTCTGTGGCTAACAAAGCCCTGGATTCCCGCCTGCGCGGGAATGACAGATCGATGCACAGCTCGCTCTGCCACCGAGATATACACCTGTCTTGGCGGTCCCCCTGGGATAGGCTGCCCAAATGACGCAGGCAGGGGCGACGACCGTGCTCCTGCGTACGATTCTCGCAAGCCATCACGATTCGAGATCGTGAGCCTATACCTTGTCGGCGGTCGGGCAGACGAAAGGCTCGCGATATTGGCGATGCAGAATCCGGTTCGCCTCGTCGCTGTTGGTGAAGACCTCCTTCTGCGGATCGAACGTCAGCAACGGGCCCATCGACATCGGGTATTTGCCCAGATCGACGCCGCTGTCCTGGAGATGCCGCACCGTTCGATTGAGCGTCACGACATTGTGATCGCGACTGCCGATCTTCTCCAGCTCCGCTTGGGCCTCTTTGACGGAGACCTTGTTCTTCTCGCCCAGGTAATAGCTGATATTGGCCAGGTGGGCGAGCGCCGCGGAGAGGTGGCCCTGGAAGGCATCCGAATTGAGCGTCTCGGCCTTGCGGCTGCGAACCGCGTCGAGGAAGTTGCCGTAGTGGTCGCCGCCGCCCTTGAACTCCTTGATGATCTGGCCTTGGGGGTCGTACGCGACACAATGGGTGTACTCTCTTTGGACCAGAAGTCCTTCGGTGCCGTAGAAGATCACGCCGATCTTGTTGCCCTTGGTGCTCGCGAAGACCCTGTTGATCTCCTCGTCGGCGGAGTTGTCGACAGACAGGCCGCGAGTCTCGAAGACCATGCACTTGTCGCCGTAATCGTAGATGGCGACTTCCGTGTTAGGGGTATCGCCCGCATCGACGTAGTCTGGGTTGTTGCGTTCGGCCTGGTAGCCCAGGCGGCCGCCGTAGGCGATCACGCTGTTCGGATGGCGGTTGATGCCCAGTCCCCAGCGGGCGATGTCCGTCTGGTGAGGGCCCTGGTTGCCCGAGTCGCCGTTGCCGTAGAGCCGCTGCCAGTGCCAATCATAGTGAAAGTTCGGACGGGTCAGCTTGGGCGAGGTGAAGGTGGCCGGACCGCTCCAGAGATCGAAATCCGCCTCCTGAGGAATCGGGTAATCACCCAGTTGACCGATAGACTTTCGTCGCTTGTAGCACAGCCCCCTGGCGAAGTTGACCTGACCGATCCCACCCTCAGCCAGGAATTGCATGGCGTTCTTGAGGGCAGGATTCGAGCGGCACTGCGTTCCGACCTGGCAAATCCGTCCGTACTTCTTCGCGGCGGCCACCAGGGCGGCGCCTTCGGGAATGTCGTGGCTGATGGGCTTCTCGATATAAGCGTCCTTGCCGGCCTGCATGGCCCAGACGCCGCACAGCGCGTGCCAGTGGTTCGGCGTGGCGGTCGAGATGAAATGGACGGACTTGTCGTCGAAGACCGTTCGCATATCCTTGACCCACTTCGGCCGACGGCCCGTGTCCTTCTCGATCTTGGCGCAGGCCTTCTCGCCCACCTTCTGGTCGATATCGACGACGTAGGCGATCTCGACATCCTTGCGGCGGGCATACGCGCCGATGTGATCGCCGCCGCGGCCGTTGCAGCCGATCACAGCACACAGGAGCTTGTCATTCGGACTCGTGCCCTGCGCGGCGGCCCGTTCGCTGAACATCGGGGCCGTCGGAGCCACGGCCGCCGCGGCGGCGAACAGGGAATTCTGCAGGAACTGTCGACGTGTTCGTTGCGCTGCCATAACCACTCCTTACGATACGATGAGATACGGTTGAATACCGTTACTGCCTGCGACAACCATCATATCGCCTCGGAAACAACAAGCCAGCACAAACGCCGGAAACAGGTTTCGCGCCCCAGGCTCAGACACCCTCGGGATCAGGACGCCGGGCCCGCTTTTATCCGACGTCGGCAACCGTGACTCGTCCGGATCGGCAACGTCGGACGCAGCCGGGAGAGCATCCCCCGACCGGCGCAGGGAATTCTTCGCTCACAGGTAGACAAACACCGACAAGGTTGCTATAATGCGTACTGCATTGAATGGTGCGTGCGAAGGGCGTAACGGGTCTGTCCTGTGCTCTATGGAGGGAGCAATTCGCAGGAGGGGACTGTCGTTGCGTCTGCCATGCGCACGCTAGGATCGGAGGATGGGGTATATGAGGACTCTGGCATTGGCCATCGCACTGGCGCCGCTCGTCTGGCTGGCGGCAACGACACAAGCTGAGGAACCGGTTTACCACGTGGAGGGACAGTACACGGTCGTGATCTCCTCCACCGAAGGAGGATCGGTCGTCGATCCGGGCGAGGGGACGTTCAGTTACTCCTATGTCCAGTGGATTGGCCTCCAGGCCAGGCCCGCACCGGGCTACGAGTTCACCGCCTGGACGGGGACCTTGTACAGCACGGCGAATCCCACAACGGTCCGGATCGACCAGGACCACCAGATCTGTGCCACATTCTCCGCCGTGAAGAGGGAGTTGCACGTGGACGACGACGCGCCCGCCGACCCAAGCCCGGGCGATCCCGAGGTCGGCGATCCTCGCGAGGACGGCACAACCGACCATCCCTTCGACTCCATCGAAGAAGCCGTCGCGGTCGCCTTCGACGGCGAGACCGTCCGCGTCCACCCCGGGACCTACTACGAGACCATCCACATCGCACGCAAGAGCATTCATCTGGCGGGCAGAGACCCGAACGACCGACCCGGAACGCCCCTGCCGGTGATCCAGGCGGACGGGAAGGACTCTGTCGTGCAGATCAGCGGAACCGGCGACGCGCCGACCACGGTGTCCGGCTTCGCCATCCGAGACAATCAGGGGCAGATCATTGTCATTGATTGCTCGGGCGGCGCCGCCACGTTCTCCCACTGTCTGATCGTGGGAAACCGCCCGACCGGTTCCGGCAGCGCCCTGATCCAGTGCACAGACAGCGATGCCACCTTCGTCAACTGCACGATTGCCGACAACTGCATCGGCGAGTGCGGCGCAGGGCTGCGGGCCGTCAACAGCACCCTGACGCTGACCAATTCGATCTTCTACCACAACACATCCCGCTGCCCGGACGCCGCGGACAGCATGATCTACGCGGACGAACGCGCGAGAATCTCCATCACGTACAGCGACATAGAGGGCGGCTGGTCCGGCATCGGGAACCTCGACGTGGAGCCGCAATTCGTCTCGCACGGCCTGTGGGTCGACTCCAGGTTCCCCTCCATCTTCCGGGACCCCGGCAATCCCTACGCGGTACTGCTCCCCGGCGACTACCATCTGCAATCGAGCATGGGCCGGTGGGACGAAACGACTTTGAGCTGGCGCTACGACGACGTAGTCAGTCCCTGCATTGACGGCGGCGATCCGGCCGGCGAAATCGGCAGCGAGCCTACGCCCAACGGCGGGGTCGTCAACATGGGCGTCTACGGCGGCACCGCCGAGGCCAGCAAGAGCGGTCTCCTTAGGATATCAGGTGGATCCGTGATTCTCCCTGGCGAGGGGACCTTCGTGTACAATGACGGCCGTCCCGTGTACATCGAGGCCAAAGCGGACCCCGGTTTCGTGTTCACCTGCTTCTCTGGCACGGTGTATACACAGCAAAACCCCGTCTCACTGGCAATGGTTTACGACCACCACATACAGGCCGTTTTCGAGATGGTTCTCGACACTTTGTATGTCGACGATGATGCGCCCGCCGACCTTGGTCAAGGCAACGCGGACGTCAGCGATCCACAGGAAGATGGTACGCCCGAACATCCGTACGACACGATTCAAGAAGCGATAGACATCGCCGGGAACGAAACCACGGTGTACGTGCTTCCAGGGACCTATCGTGAAAACATCGTAATCTCGGGCAAGAGCATCTACCTAATAGGAAGAGCCCCAAACGATCCAAACGGGACCACCCTGCCGGTGATCGATGCAAGGCAGAGCGGTGCGGCCGTATCCATCAGTGGCAGCCACGACACCTATTGCTCCCTGTCCGGCTTCACCATCACCGGAGGTCATGGGCCGACCGCCATCAACAACTGTTCCGGCGCCGATGTGGCGATCTCTCACTGTCTGATCGCCGGAAACCGACCGAGCGGCTACGGCAGCGCACTGATCCAGTGTACCGACTGCAATGTCGCCATCGTCCATTGCACGGTCGCAGACAACTACCTGGGCGCCTGCAATGCCGGTCTGCGGGCCCTCAACAGCACGGTCACCCTGACCAATTCGATCCTCCATCACAATACGTACAACTGCTCGCCCCCCCCAAGCAGTATGATCCATGCCGATGACGATGCAGAGGTCTCCATCAGCTACAGCAACATTGAAGGCGGCTGGTCGGGCGACGGGAACATCGACGCGGAGCCGCTGTTCGCGCGTCGCGGCCAATGGGTGGATGCCGAGGACCCGCTCATATCCCGGGACCCGAGCGATCCCAACGCGGTCTGGATCCGCGGCGACTACCATCTGCAATCCAGCGCAGGCCGATGGGATGAATCCGCGTCGGACTGGCTGTGCGACGTGGCAACGAGTCCCTGCATTGACGGCGGCGATCCGGCCGGCGACATCGGCTATGAATCCACTCCCAACGGGCGAGTCGTCAACATGGGCGTCTACGGCGGCACCACCGAGGCCAGCAAGAGCGACGACTCGAGCGGCTTGCGGGCGGATGACCCTGTCCACTTCGAAGATGCGAGTCTGAAGGCGGCCGTCGAGGAGACGCTGTGGATCGTGGACCCAACCCCCGCCGACATGCTGGGACTGACTTCCCTTAGCGCCGGCAACATGAAGATCAAGAGCCTGGTCGGCCTGGAATACGCCTTGAACCTGCAGGATCTCTATCTTCGATTCAACGATATCCACGACATCTCCGCGTTGTCGGGTCTGACGAGCCTCCAGTCCATCGTCCTGCACAGGAATTGGCTGATGGACCTCTCCCCCCTTTCGGGTCTGACGAACCTGGTGCATCTGGATCTGAACGACACGCATAGCAGCGACATCTCCGCCTTGGCGACATTGGCGAACATAAAGGATCTGATCCTGTATGACAATGAGATCACGGATATCTCGATCCTGACAGCCTTCACGTCTTTGACCCATCTCGACCTGCGTCTGAACGCGCTCAACAACGAAGCTTATGACATGCACATCCCGCAGATCCTGGCAAACAATCCAGGGATTAGCATCCAGCACGATCGCGGCCCATATACCCTCACGCTGTCATCCACTCAGGGCGGCTCGGTCATCTATCCGGGTGAAGGGACCTTCGTATACAATGACGGTCGCGCCGTGTACATTAAAGCCCAGGCGGATCCCGGCTTCGCGTTCGTCAGATTCTTCGGCACGTTGACGACATCGCAGAACCCCGTGGCCGTGAACATGGTGTGCGACTACCAGATGGAGGCCGTGTTCGTAAGCACGCTGGACACGGTGTACGTCGACGGCGACGCGGGTGGACCCTGAAACGGAAGAACAGGCTACGGTGGATATCGGAATCTCCCTGGGGATCAGGAATCCAGGTTGAAACTCACGGTCTCGATAGAAGGAACTTGAAGAAGGAATATGAAGCACATATCGGCAGCAGCAATTCTCTTGTCTTTCCTGGCGACCGGCGCACAGGCTGAAGAACCCGTGTACATTGCGGACGCCGCTCTCAAGGAGGACGTGGAAAACGCACTGAACGTGTCCGATCCCACGCCGACCGACATGCTGGGTCTGACGATCCTCACCGCCCAGGCCGACGGGATCAAGAGCATCGTCGGCCTGGAGTATGCCGTGAACCTGTGGTATCTGAATCTCCGCCTGAACGGCATCCAGGACATCTCCCCCCTGTCGGGCCTGACGAGCCTGACGAATCTCGTCCTGCACAAGAACCCGCTCGCGGACCTGTCGCCCCTATCCGGCCTGACGAACCTGGTCTACCTCGACCTGAACTACACGGGGACCAGCGACCTGTCCGCGCTCGCAGGCCTGACCGGCCTCGATGAACTGCTGCTCTACGGCAATTCGATCACCGACATCTCGGCCCTGACGGCCTTCACGCGCCTGGCCCACCTCGACCTGCGTCAGAACCTGCTGGGCCAGGAGGCCTTCGACGTGGGCATTCCGCTGATCCTTGCGAACAACCCCGGCATCAACCTGCAACATGATCTGAGCCCCTATTCCGGCTCCTACTCCGTGACCCTCTCGTCCACCACCGGCGGCTCGGTGATTTCGCCCGGCGAGGGGACCTTCGCCTTCGCCACCACCAGCGGCGGCACCCGCACGCTGCGACTCGAAGCGAAAGCCGACGCAGGGTACGTCTTCGCGGCATGGACCGGGACCTACTACTCGACCCAGAATCCCGTCGTGGTCACCATCAATCGCGATCACGACATCCGTGCCACATTCGCCAGCGCGACGAGCGAATTCCACGTGGACGATGACGCCCCCGACGACCCCGTGCCCGGTGATCCGGAGACGAGCGATCCGGACGAGGACGGGACCGCGGAGCACCCGTTCGACTCGATTCAGGAGGCCATCGACTCGGCTGTGGACGGCGTAACCATCTTCGTGCGGCCGGGCGCCTACTGCGAGAACATCACGATCTCGAGAAAAGGCGTCCACCTCGTGGGAAGAGAGCCGAACGATCCGAAGGGAACCCCGCTGCCCGTCATCCAGGCAAAGGAAAGCGGCTCCGTCGTCCTGGTCAACGTCGGCAGCAACTCGGATTGCACGTTGACCGGGTTCCTCATAACAGGAGGCTATGGGCAGACCGGCATGGTCAACTGTTGCGACACGACCACCACCATCTCCCATTGCCTGATCGCCGGGAATCGACCGAGCGGCTACGGCAGCGCACTGATCCAGTGCACCGACTGCAACGTCGCCATCGTCCATTGCACGGTCGCAGACAACTACCTCGGCGTCTGCGATGCCGGCCTGCGGGCACACAACGGCACCGTGACCTTCACGAATTCGATTCTCTATCATAATACAGCCAGATGCTCGACCACGAACACCCTCCTCTGTGCCGAGAGCGGCGCGGAGATCCTCGTTGCTCACTGCGACATTGAAGGCGGCTGGTTAAGCGACGGGAACATCGACGCGGAGCCGATGTTCGCGCGTCGCGGCCAATGGGTGGATGCCGAGGACCCGCTCGTGTCCCGTGACCCGGGCGATCCCAACGCAGTCTGGATCCGCGGCGACTACCATGTCCAATCCAGTGCAGGCCGATGGGATGAGTCCGCATCGAACTGGCTGCACGACGAGGCAACCAGTCCCTGTATCGACGGAGGCGACCCGAACGATCCGATCGGGAGCGAACCCGCGCCCCATGGCGGCATCGTCAACATGGGCGTCTACGGCGGCACCACCGAGGCCAGCAAGAGCGACTGAAACAGGAATCCGTTCATCCCGTGACTTATGGTGCGAACACACTGGGACAATACGCCACAGCGATGGGCTCTTGGCATCCTGGTGATGACCGTCCTGACGCCGGTCTTCGCGGATGACCCGACCATCACCCCTTCGGCATACTGGAAGAACGAGATCGCATTCCCGTACGACGCTTTCGCCAATCGCGGCACCGCCTGGGACTCCACCAAGTGGGTCAAGTTCACCATTCTCCTGGAGCCCTACGACCCGAACGTCGTCTACTTCCAGAAGAGCACGAAGTACGTCTACCATTACACGTTTGCTGCCGAGGTGCTCGATCCGTTTCTCGGCATGACGACGGCGCAATTCAACGCGGTCAGTCTGTACGCGGAGAATCAGCAGGCCCTCCTGGGCGCGGTGATTCTGCCGCCGCCCGTGAACTCCTCGATGAAGGAGCCGCAATTCCTCGAGTATGGCATTCAGTTCATCCGTCAGGATGCCTTTGCCCGCGAGGAGATTCGCGACCTGTTCAATCGGGTCAAGGCCTGCATTGCGGCCTCGGACGATGTCCAGGCGTTCTATTTCCCGACCTACGAGCAGCAGGCCACCGCGTCCGCCAACAGCGACTGGTTCGCGTCGCAGGGCATTCCGATCAGCTCCACCACGCGGTGGGCCAGCGGCAACACCTGCTACTCGGAAGGATGGGCCTTCGGAACCCTCAAGTTCTTCCCTGCCGACCAGATCGCGACCGCCTATCGCAGTGGCGATCTGAAGCCCGACGACATCCTGCTCACCGACGGAGTGCCCGCCGAGATCCCCTTCGTCGCGGGCATCATCTCCCTGGCGGCCTCGACGCCCAATTCCCACGTGGCCATTCTCTCGCGGACCTACGCGATCCCGTTCGTACACCTGGTCCTCGCCGACGACGTCGCGAGGGTACAGGACCTCGTCGGCCGACGGATTCTCCTGACCGCCTACGAGGATGACTACGGAACCGACGTCGAGCTGATCGAAACAGAGACCTGCGTGGACGATGAGGCAGCGGCTCAGCTTCTGGCGATGAAAGAATCCGCGCCCCTGAGCATCGAGCCCATGGCGTCCCTGGGCGTCTTCGGCCTGCCCACCGAGGGTCTGACTCCCTCCGACATTCGATACGTCGGAGGCAAAGCGTCGAACTTCGGGATTCTGCGGGCGTCAGTCCCGGACAACTCTCCCAGGTCTATCGCGATAACCTTCGATCTGTGGCAGGCGTTTCTCGACCAGCCGTTGACGCCGAGCCCAACCCTGACCCTCGCACCCGGCAAGCATCTCGTGCTCTGGGCCGACGGCGACACCGATCAGGGCCCCACGCACACGAGCTTCCGCCTGAGCAAGGACGGCGAATCCGTCGGCCTGTACGACGCCGACGGCGCTACGCGGATCGATGCCGTCCAGTTCGGTCCTCAGACGGAGGACGCCTCGTTCGGGCGGTCCCCCGACGGCGGCGACGCGTGGGCGCTATTCACCGCTCCTACCCCCGGCCGACCCAACACCGCCGGCGACGGCGCAAGCGGCTCGGGCCTGCTCATCAACGAGATCATGGCAGACAACCAACAGACCATCGAGGACCCCTGCGAGAGCGGCGAGTTTCCCGACTGGATCGAGCTGTACAACGCCTCGGACGAAACCATCACCCTGAACGGCCTGTACCTGACGGACGACCTGAGCGAGCCGACTCAGTGGCAGATCCCGCCTGAGATCGTCGGCCCGACGCTGCGGGACGAAATCGCCCGCCGATTGGCAAAATACGCGTCCTATCCCCCTTCGGACATGCAGGCGCTCGCGCAGGACCTGGCCTGCATCCGCAACCTGTTCACCCATGCCAACGTCACCGTGTTCAGCGACCAACTGCGAGAGGGAATCCTCGCGGTGCTCACCGATCCGCAGTACGGCTTCGAGCCCAACGTCATGCTGCGATTCCGCAGCTCGACCAACGTCGAGGACAGTGCGGACTTCATCGGGGCCGGACTCTACGACAGCTACAGCGGCTGCCTCGCCGACGCGCTCGACTCCGACGACGAGGGCCCCTGCGCCTGCGACCCGAACCGCGCGTCCGAGAAAGATATCTTCCACGCGATCCGGCAGGTCTTCGCCAGCTTCTACAACAACAACGCGTTCCTGGAACGGCTCCGCCATGAGGTCAACGAAGCGGACGTCGGCATGGCCATGGTGGTCCATCACTCCGTGCCCGACGACATCGAGCTGGCGAACGGGGTCGCTACCATCGGCAGGACCGCCAGCGAGACGACGTTCTCCCTGGTCACCCAACTGGGCGCCGTCTCCGTCACGAATCCCGAGGACGGCTCGACGCCGGAAGAGGTCACCGTCGTCATCTACGCCTCGGGCAGCCTGGTGCCTGCCAAGCTCATGGCGACGTCCAGTCTCGTCCGACTGGGCGAGACCGTCATGACCTGGAGAGACGATTACACGGCGCTGGCGAATCTGCTCCTGGCGGTGAGCAAACAGTACGCACAGACCACCGGCCAGAGCGAGTACATCCTCGACGTCGAGTACAAGAAGGTCGCGGCGGGCGGCCGGGCCTTGCCCGCCGGCGGACTGCTCGTCAAGCAGGTCCGCCCGATCCCGACCTCCGACTACACGCAGACCCCCTTCCTGGTCAACCAGCCCACGCAGTTCGAGGTCTACACCGGCGAGGTCGTCTACGAGGAGGCAACCGATGTTTTCGCGGATCATCGACTCAAGTCCCGATGGACGCTCGAAACCAAGAGCACCGTTCTGGACGCCCAGGCGATCCAGGAGGGCCTGTACACCAACGTGCAGATCGAGTACCTCGATGAAGACCAGGTCCGCACGATCTCAGGACAGATGGCCCTCTTGCCGGGCGCCGCACACGAAGCCGGACTGGATTCCACGAGGGATAGCTGGCATCTCGCGGACCTCTCGAACCCGCGGACCTACAACCTGAAGACGACGAAGATCCCGACCGCCGTCGAGACCTCGGAATGCCCGATCTTCACCCCGTCGGATCTCGGTTGCTCGGGTTTTGGCGTGCCCTACAAGTTCCTCACGCTGCACGTCACCTATGCGAACCACGTCGAATCCTGGAGCGCCGACGGCGTCGCAAGCACCTCAAGCAACAGGGTGTATCTGTGGCCCTGCCAAGAGGCCGACAGCGACGACATCGCACAGGAGCGGACGCTCACGTCCAACGGCATTTCGATCACGTCCCGCTTCTACTATCCCCCGCTGCCGGCGGGAATCACCGCCTGGGAAATGGCCGGCGGCAACACCGCCCCGCTGAAACAATGGGACCAGACCACCATCACAGGCCTGACCCCCCAGCCCATCGTCCTGACGGGATACTATTCGCAGACGTTCCGACCCGAGCACCACAACGTGAGGGAACACCTGCTCTTCGAGCCCAGACTGGAGCCCGGGATCTCCGCAGACATCCTCCGCGAGCTGCAGGACCAGGACATCCGCTTCATCCACATGATCCTGGACAAGGACGGGGACAACACCGACGAGTCTCGAATCGTCACGTATGGTTTCTGAGAGACCGCCACAGAACAGTCTCAAACGCCAAACGAACGGAACCGTGCGACGCCGGCCAGACGACAGCAATGCAGCCCAGCCGCCCCCGGCTGGGATCGCTGGGATCACCCCCGAGGGCGGGGGTGCCACGTGGCCACGCGATCCGATTGCCGATCTTGCCCGTCGGAACTCATTCGAGTCAAGTCGGCAATCTTCCAGATGACGGCCTTGTCGAAGACCTTTCCGCCAGGAAGGTTGGGGTCCAGGTCGATGTCGGCGGTCAGGATAAAGTGCTTGTCGTAACCCTCAGGCGTCTCGCCGAGGGCTCACCATGACAAACTGGAGTCCCGCCCTGCGGCCACAGCTACACGTCGCAGGTCTTCACCGCCTGGACGAGCGACTCCAGCGCGTTGCGGACGGGCGTATACTCGTGGGCGACGTAGCCCTGGTAGCCGGTTTCGACGATCGCCCTCATGACCGCAGGGTAGTAGATCTCCTGGTTCTCATCCAGCTCGTGCCGGCCCGGCACGCCGGCGGTGTGGAAGTGTCCGATGTGCTGGATGTTCTGCTGGATCGTGGCAATCAGGTCGCCTTCCATGATCTGCATGTGGTAGATGTCGAAGAGCAGCTTGAATCGCGGGGAATTCACCCGCCGGCACAACTCGAAGGCCCAGGCGTAGTTGTCGCACATGTAACCGGGGTGGTTCACCTTGCTGTTGAGCATTTCCATGCAGATGGTCACGCCGGAGTCCTCGGCGATCTTCACCGCCTCTTTGAGGATGAGCTGGCAGTTGTCCATCCCCTCCTCATCGCTGATGCCCGCGCGGTCGCCGGCCATGCAGATCACGTTGGGCCACTTGTACTCCGCCGCGGCCTGGATGTTCGTCCGGAACTCCTCAAGGAACTGGGCGTGCTTGGCCTTGTTGTTCAGGCCGTTCTTGATGCCGCCCGCGCCGGGCACCATGGTCGCGACGAGATCGTGCTTCTTCAGCACGTCCCAATCGTTGGGGCCGACCAGGTCGCGTCCGACCAGTCCCATCTCGACGAGCAACTTGGCCGCCTGCTCCAGGTCGAGCTTCGCGTTGCGCAGACACCCGCCGCAGATCGACTGCTTGATCCGCCCGTTCTTGACGATCCTGCCGATGCTGCCGGGCTGCATCGCACCTTGTCCCCACACGACTGCGGGCAATGTGGTCGCCGCCACAACCGCCGTCGCACCCGCCAACATGTCGCGCCGCGTCAGCCCGCCCGCGCGTGCACTGTTCTCGATCTGGCTCATCTGGCGCCCTTCCCGAAAATGAGGTTTGTGAAATAGCGTGGCATTCCGGCCCCCATGCTACCGCCCGCCCGGTCCCAATTCAACCAGCAATCGCCGGAACCAGACCTGCGACACGGATTCACGAGGAGAGACTCGACGACCGCCTCCTGCTTCGAGAGGCCGGGACACAGGCACTTGACAGGCGGCTGGTTGGCGGTAGATTCAGAGACGCACACGATATGAAGAATCGTTACTCCATGGAGGACTTGCACATGAAACGAACGGCTTGGCTCACAACAGCGAGTCTCATCACAATGTCCATTCTGGCACAGGCGCAGCCTGCAGGGTCTGCAGAAACCAAGGAGCAACGGGACGCTCGCATGGACTGGTGGCGCCAGGCCCGCTTCGGCATGTTCGTTCATTGGGGCCTGTATTCGGGCCTGGCCGGCACGTGGAAGGAGAAATCCGTCGGTGACCGCGGCGGCATGGAGTGGATCCAGCAGCGCGTCGGAGTGGATACGTGGGAATACGCCCACGAAGCAGTCCCGCGATTCCAACCCGCAGAGGGATTCGCCGTCCAGTGGGCGAAGCTCGCTCGCGACGCGGGATGTCGCTACGTCGTCTTCACCACGAAACACCACGACGGCTTCTGCCTGTTCAACTCGCAGTACACCAGCTACGACGCCTACGACCTCGTCGGGCGGGACCTGTGCAGGGAGATCGTCGACGCCGTGCATGGCGAGGGGCTCAAGGTGGGCTTCTACCACTCGGTGATCGACTGGCACCATCCGCAGTACGACTACTTCAAGGCCAACCAGTTGCCGCACCCGCTTCGTGGCAAGCCCTCGCCGAACGGCCCGCGCAACCACGACATCTATGTAGAATACCTGCACCATCAGGCAAAGGAGCTATTCTCCAACTACGGGACCGTCGACGTAATCTGGTGGGACTACTCCAAGCAGGGCAACGAAGGCCCCTTCTGGCGAGCGGACCAGCTCATGGCGATGGCCCGGCAGCTCCAGCCGGCGATCATCTCGAACAACCGCCTGTACCACATCCCGGACATCGAGAGAGAGGACTCCGCCGACCGGCTCCGAACGTGGAAGCCCGAGCAGGGCGACTTCACAACGCCGGAGCAGACGATCCCCTCGACCGGCATCCCCGGCGTCGACTGGGAGGTCTGCATGACGATGAACACGACCTGGGGATACTCCGAGCACGACCACGCGTGGAAATCGACGCGGACGCTCCTGCGTAACCTCGTCGACATCGTGTCCAAAGGGGGCAACTACCTGCTGAACATCGGTCCCAAGGGCGACGGCTCGATCCCCCGGGAGAGCATCGAGTCCATGCAGGCCCTCGGCAAGTGGATGGCCGCCAACAGCGAATCCATCTACGGCACGACCGCCAGCCCGTTCGACAAGCCCGCCTGGGGAAGATACACCGCCAAGCCGGGACGGCTCTACGCCCATGTGTTCGACTGGCCTGGGGATGGGAAGCTGCAAATCCCCGCTTCGGATCGCAAGATTGCCCGCGCCTACCTGCTGGCCGATCCCCAGAAGAAGTCGCTGAAAACAGAGACCGGCTTGGACTCCATCGCGATCCAGGTTGCGCCGCAGGCGCCGGACCAGAACGTCTCCGTCGTCGCGATCGAATACGCCCAATGACCTCTCTTCGTAGGGTGCGTACCACGCACCAACTTCCGTGTTGCCGACGGTTGAGCTGTGCGTGATACGCACCCTACAGTATCTTCTCTGGCTTCGCCATGTCTCTGTGGTGAACCTCTCCGGAACACGCGTCTACGGCGAGACAATCTCGAACGGGATGGCGGGCAGCGTCGCAGCCGGAACGCGGCGTCGCGCCGGTGGAGCCTTCTCCCCGGCAGATGCCGGCGGTTTCGCGGAGAAGCCGTGGACAATGAGGTTGCCCTTCAAGCCGGGTCGAACCTTGTCGGCCTCGCTCTTGAGCGTGATCTCGACGCCTTCGCGGATCGGCGTGACGCTCTCAACCACGATGCCCTCCGCTGGATCGCTCACCTCAAGCTGCGTCGTCGTCGCAAACCAACGTCCGGCGGGCCCGACCCGGACGGACGCCGTCCCGCCGGCAGGGATTCGGACCGGCACACTGCCGACGAGACGCATGTCCCCCTTCGACATCCGCTGGCCTGAGACCGCAACTCTCAACTCCCGGGCAGGGACGAGATGCCGGTAGAAGAAAGCCTGCATCATGTCGTCAGCCGGCACGACCGGGCGAACCACCTCGCATCCGTCGATCACCGCCCGGCCCTCCACCGACAGGCTCAGCGGCTCTTCCGTCGGCGTCGGCGGGACCGTCAGCGTGATCTGCACTTTGTCCTGCGCAGAAAAAGCCAGGTCGGACCTGCTTTGAGGGGGAAGAACCTCTTGGCTCGATTCTTCCCCCTCAAACCCCGGTCGCGCGTCGAGCGCCTCGTCGTGTCCGTTCCTCAACGAAATCGAACCAGGAGATTTCGTTGAGGAATACAGGCCCGACCTGGCTTTTTCCGCGCCCGCGGCGGGCGCCCAGCCGCTCAGCAGGTATCCGGTCGGAGCATTCTTCAGGGCCAATGTGATGTCGCCATCGAATCCGTCCCTGCGAAAGACGTGTACGGTCAGCGGAATCGTAGCCCCGCCGCGGATGTTGATGCTCGACGGCACGATTCTCAGTTCGAAATCCGGTCGCGGCGGGCTAATCCGCAGGCGATATCCATATTCGTCGCCGCCTCGACCCTGGGCGTCGTTCAGGTGGAGATAGTACGTGCCGTCCGCCGGCAGCGTAACGGACAAGTACGAATCCGCATGGTGCGTGATCAACCCCGAGCCCTTGTCCTCCCGGTCGTCGTTGAACGCCACGTGCCGGCCCGCGGCATCCGTCAGTCGGAGCACGGAATCCAGCGGGGATCCCAACCGTCGGGCGGTAACCTCCATAACCACCTCGCTACCCGCTCGACCGTCGAAGCGGAACACGTCGACGTCGCTGTCAGCGTCGATCCGCCCATTCACAATCGTCGGCAACACGATCCGCTGCGCCATTTCCAGCGAATCGTTCGACTCGTTCTCCACGCATTCGGGCAGGGTATCCACCGAAAAGAGCGGCGGATTGCCGCACGTCGGGAGTGAGTAGTTCAGTTCGACAATCCCGTCTCTCCTCTCGTCGTCGCCGGGCTCGCGGATCAGATGGGTCGTCGGCAGGTTCCAGCCCTGCAAGTCGATGCTCGTGCGAGCCTCCGCCGGACCCCCGAGCGGGAAGATGCTCGTCACGAACGGCAACTCGCCCACTGCGATGCGATACACGAAGTCCTGTCGCCCGCGGTAGATTGAGTCCTTGATCTCGATCAGGTACTCGCCATCCTCGGCGATCTCGCAGCACAGGACCGGGTCGGGGTTGAACCGGTAGTCGTCGGCGTACGCCAGTTCGCGTCCCTGGTCGTCGCAGAGGGCCACCGTGGCTTGAAACCAGCCCGGCACCGCGTCGGCGAGATAGGGAATCAACTCCCTCGCACTGGCAGCGACCACCAGACGCTGCCCCTTCCGCGCCGGGAAGCGGTAGCGATCCACATCGCCGGGCATGATCTGGCCGTTCACGACCGCGGGCAGCGAGATACGCATGTCGGCCTCCGCGGGATCGACCTTCGCCTGACTGCGGTATGGCTGCCTTGCCGCGTTCGGCGGCGCCACAACGGCCCGCGCCGCCGTCTCGCTGAATTCGGGCAACGTACCGACGCAGAACACCAGCGGGTTCGACAGCCCCGAGGCCGTCACGAGTCTGAGGTCGCGACGCCCGGGCCGTGCGTCCGGGCCGACCGTGACGGAGAGCGTCACCGTCTCGGAGATCGCGGGATTGGCCTGCCGATTCGGGGGGCCCTCCGTGAGCTTCTCTCGGATCTCGACGAGCATCCTCTCGTCCTCGGCCGTCCACTCTGCGGGCGTATCATGGGAGTCCTGGGAGACACCCTGCCCGCTGACGGGTCCGGCGCTCTTCATCGCGGCTGCTCTCCTCTCCTGGAGTTCCTTCATCTTGTCCCGCAGCTCGTTGAATTGCCGCTGCGTCAGGGGCTTGGTCTGCGAGAGCACGATGGCCTGGATGTCGCCCCCGCCAACGCACAGGCCCGTCGCACCGTCGAGGTACTGGCCGCCGAGAACGATCTGGAAGGTCTCCCCCTGCCGGCCGCCGGCCGGATAGACGTAGCCGATCCGCGGGGTGTTCTGCTGTCCCCGTGCGGCGGGCAGAACCGCCAGGAGCGACAGGCAGACAATCGCAAGCCCTCGAGATGAATCCATAAGACGTCCCCTGCTCACATGATCTCCGTCAAACGCCCGCTCTCGGCTGCGCCCTGTGCGGAAACAGGCAACGCGTGGACCGCCAGTCCCTGCGGATGGGGCAGCTTCGCGCCGGGATCGATGCCGAGCAATTCGTACATGCTCGCGATGAGATCCTCAGGATGGACCGGCCGGTCCTTCACTTCTTCGCCCGTGTCGTTCGAGGCGCCGACCACGCGGCCGCCCTTGAACCCGCCTCCGGCGACGACAACGCTGAAGACCTTGCCGAAGTGATTGCGACCGCCATTCCACGGCGCCTCCCACTGCACTCTCGGCGTCCGGCCGAACTCGCCGCCCCACCAGACGATGGTGCCGCCCAGCAGCTCGCGATCCGACAGATCCCGCAGCAGCGTCGCCATGCCCCGGTCCATCTCCGGAAGCTGGCGGCGCATAGCCTGGAAGTGTTGCTTGTGCGTATCCCAGCCCTTGTAGTTGATGGTGACGTAGGGGACGCCGCGTTCAACGAGCCGACGGGCCATCAGGCAGGATTGGCCGAAGGTGCTCCGGCCGTACTGGTCTCGCAACTCGTCCTTTTCCTGCGACAGGTCGAACACCTTGGCGCCGTCGCCCAGGATCAGGTCGTAGGCCTGGTTCTCACATTGCTCCGAGGCCGCCACTCGGGGATTGCCTCGCATGGCCTTCCCGAGAGTGTTCAGCTCGCCCAACAGGTCGCGCCGGCTCTGCTGCCTCTGCGTGGAGACGCCTTGCGCGACGACGCCTTCCACGACGAAAGGGGTTCGCGCCGGATCGCCGCCGGTGGCAAACGGCTTGTATCGAGAACCCAGGAACCCCGCCTCCGAGAACCGACCCTGCAATTCGGTCAGCACGATGTACGGTGGGATCAGGCCCTTGTATCCTGCGTCGTAGCCTTTGAACAGGGAGACGACGGCGCCGACGCACGGATAGACCTGCCCGTCGCCCGGCATCCGACCCGTCTGGACCCGGTAGGAGGCGGTCTCGTGGGCATTCACGCCGTGGGTCATGCTCCGGATGATGGAGTACTTGTCCGCCTGTTGAGCCAGCAGGGGCAGCAGCTCGCCGATGACGATCCCGTCCACGTTGGTTGCGATGGGCTTGTTCAGCGGGCCGGTGTAGTCGTTGCCCGCCTGGGGCTTGGGGTCGAACGTGTCCAGATGCGAGGGCCCGCCCCACATCCAAATCTGAATGACGGACTGGGCTTTGGCCGACCGCTGCGACGCCGACGCGCTGCGACGACCCGCCGCAAGTCCGGCGGCGCCGAGAAGGCCGAGACGTATCGCGTCGCGTCGGGAGATGGGCGTGTCCATATGCCGTGCCTTTCGTCTTTCACGTCCTCAATGCCTGTAGAGGAACTCCACACTGTTGATCAGTGCCCAGGTCAGATCGATGGCGGCCTCGCGACTCTTGCCTTTGCCGGCCTGCATGTACGCAGCCGCGGTCTTGCGCTCCTCCTCCGTCGGATACCGCGAGAGAATCGTCAGGTACAACGTATCGACGATCTCGCGAGGCCTGGCCCTCGACCGCAGCACGTTCTGCAACGCGGGACCCTGCTCGATCTTGCGCTGGATATGGCTGGAGTTCAGCAGGTGCAACCGCTGGGCGGCTGTCGGATTGTTGTTCCGCTCCGACTCCAGGCCGGTATCCCGCGACGAGCGCCCGAACATCTCCAGGAAGGAGCTGGTGATGCTGCCGTCGGCGAGTGAGATGGACCGCTGATCCTCCGGGATGAATGTGAACGGCTCGGGAATGGCGCTGGAGTACGCTTCGGTCGTGCCGGTGATCTGGTTGAGGGCGTCGATCAGCACCTCCGCTTCGAGCCGACGGAGCGGATACCATGCGAAATTCGCCTCCGCCTGCGGCTCGTCCGTCGCAGGGATGCAGGAGAGCTGGTACGTCTGCGAATGGAGGATCAGGCGATAGACATGCCTGAGGTCGTAGCCGGACACGATCAGCTCGCGCTCCAGGAAGGCGAGCAGTTCGGGATTGCCCGGCGGATTGTCCTCGCGGATGTCGTCGGGCTCGTGGATGATCCCCCGCCCGAGCAACCAGGACCAGATGCGATTGACGACGTTGCGCGCGAACCACGGATTCTTCACGTCGATCAGCCAGTCGGCAAAGACCTCGCGCGGGTCGCAATCCGGGGACAAAGACACGGTGGTCCCATCCGGAAGGACGGCAGACGCGGGCAGCGGCTTGTTCGGATCGGACAGGACGATTTCCTCTTTCCATTCCCCGGTAGCCTTGAAGCTGATTCGCGAGAAGAACACCGCCATCTGCGACCACCGCTCGTCGGGCCAACTGTCGGCTCGCACGCCCATGAACGTCAGCGCCGCCGCCTGGGCCAGGGTCTGCGGGTCCTTGCTCTGGACCGCGCGATAGAAGTTGACGGGAGGGACGCGGAAGTTGCTGCCACTGGAGGTGAGCATCTCGCGAACGAACCGATCGTACGGCGTATTCGCGGCCAGGGAGGTCCGTATCCAGCGATGGTACGCCTGTACCGCGTTGGGCCACAGGTTGATGGGAAATTCCGACTTGACCCGCAGCAGATCGCTCCACTTCATCGCCCAGTAGTCGGCGAACTCGTCCTGTGCCAGCAGCCGGTCGATCAGAACGCTGCGCTTGTTCAGGTCCTGGTCCAACAGAAACGCCTGAGCCTCCTGGGCGGTGGGCAGCGTACCGATGACGTCCAGGAATACCCGACGAACGAACACCGCGTCCGAGCACGGATTGGAGGGCTCGATTCCCAACTCCGCGAGCCGGGCAAAGACCAGTTCGTCGATCCGACCGCACGGCGAGGGCCTCGCCGGACCTTCGAACGGGCTCGTTGCAGCGCAGGATGCCACGGCTGCGGCCAAGGCAATCGCTATTGTCGCCAGTCTGTTCATCATTGTCCGTGCTCTCACCCACGTCCAGGCTTCCATGCCCCAGACCTCTTTTCATTGTAGGACGTTTGACGGCGTCAGTAAATTGCGGCTCGTTGCCGCGGTGCTCACGGCGCCGTCGGCATGGCACGCCTTGCCAGGGGCGCGATGTGATGCTATAGTATGCCTTCCATGTATGGGCGGTCTATAGCATCTTAAGGGTTTCACATGAGCAATGGTGCAGAGAAAATCATCTATTCGATGATGCGAGTCGGCAAGTCATACAACAGCAAGGTCGTGCTGAAGGACATTTCGCTTTCGTATTTCTACGGCGCCAAGATCGGCGTGCTGGGTCTCAACGGCGCCGGCAAGAGTTCGCTGCTTCGCATCATGGCGGGCGTGGACCAGGAGTTCAACGGCGAAGCCATTCTCTCGCCGGGCTACAGCCTGGGGTACCTCGAACAGGAGCCGCAGCTCGATCCGGACAAGACGGTCAAGGCCGTCGTCGAAGAAGGACTCAAGTCGGTCGTGGACCTCGTCAAGGAGTACAACCAGATCAGCGACAAGTTCTCCGAGCCGCTGTCGGACGACGAGATGAACCGGCTCCTGGAGCGTCAGGGCCAGTTGCAGGAGCAGATCGACCACCTGGACGCGTGGGACATCGAGTCGCGTCTGGAGATGGCGATGGACGCGTTGCGTTGTCCGCCGGGGGATACGCCGATTCGCGTCCTCTCCGGCGGCGAGAAACGGCGTGTCGGCCTGTGCCGGCTCCTGCTGCAGAAGCCCGACATCCTGCTGCTCGACGAGCCGACCAACCACCTGGACGCCGAGACGATCGCCTGGCTGGAGCACCATCTCCAGCAGTACGCCGGGACGGTGATCGCGGTCACGCATGATCGGTACTTCCTGGACAACGTCGCCGGCTGGATCCTGGAGCTGGATCGCGGCTACGGCATCCCCTGGAAGGGCAACTATTCCTCCTGGCTCGACCAGAAGCAGAAACGATTGCAGCAGGAGGCCAAGGCCCAAACCGAGCGGCAGAAGACCCTCCAGCGGGAACTCGACTGGATTCACATGTCGCCCAAGGGCCGCCAGGCGAAGGGCAAGGCCCGCATCAACGCCTACGAGGCCCTCTTGAGCCAGGATATCGAGAAGCAGGACAAGGACCTGGAGATCTACATTCCGCCGGGGCCTCGCCTGGGCACCCTCGTCATTCGGGCGGCGAACGTGTCCAAAGCCTACGGCGACCGCGTGCTGTTCGAGAACATGTCCTTCGATCTGCCCGCCGGGGGCATCGTCGGCATCATCGGCCCGAACGGCGCCGGCAAGACGACCCTCTTCAAGATGATCACGAACCAGGAGAAGCCGGACGGCGGCACCATCACCATGGGAGACACCGTGCGTCTGGCCTATGTGGACCAGGAGCGCACCACGCTCGACCCCCAGAAAACCGTCTGGGAAGTCATTTCCGGCGGCAACGACACGATTCGGCTCGGCAAGCTCGAAGTGAATTCGCGGGCCTACGTGGCCCGATTCAATTTCCTCGGGACGGACCAGCAGAAGAAGGTCGTCGCCCTCTCCGGCGGGGAGCGCAACCGCGTTCACCTCGCGTGCCTGCTCAAGGAAGGCGCGAACGTCCTGCTCCTGGACGAGCCCACGAACGATCTGGACGTCAATACGATGCGGGCGTTGGAGGAGGCCCTGGAGCGATTCGGAGGCTGTGCCGTGGTGATCAGCCACGATCGGTGGTTCCTCGACCGCATCGCGACGCACATCCTGGCGTTCGAGGGCGACAGCGAGGTCCGCTGGTTTGAAGGGAACTACTCCGACTACGAGGCCGACAGAAAGAGGAGGCTCGGAAAAGCCGCCGACGAGCCCCATCGGATCAAGTACCGGCACCTCGTGCGGTAGGCGGAACTGTCGTCGGAGCAGGCAATTCCAGAGACATTTCGTCGCGGGATGCAAAAAGTCTCGGGAAAAACGCGATTTTTGTTTGACAAGGACCGGGAAAAGCCTTAAGCAAGTCCTGGATTTCGATATTCGTGTAGTGGAATCCACAGCGTATTGGAACCGTTTTCCTGTTTTGTCACTTGCAAGGAGGCCACGGGGTATGGCGCAGAAGAAGGCAGACAAACCGATGAGCAAGAGTGAAGTCGTATCCGGAATCGCCGAGGCGACCGGGTTGACGAAGAAACAAGTGAGCTCGGTATTCGAGGCGATGACCGGTCAGATCAGCAAGAGCCTCGGCAGCCGCGGCCCCGGCGCCTACACGGTCCCCGGCCTGATGAAGCTCGTCGTCGTGCGGAAGCCCGCCGTGAAGGCCCACAAGGGCATCAACCCCTTCACCGGCGAAGAGACCATGTTCAAGGCCAAGCCGGCCAGGAACGTCGTGAAGATTCGCGCCCTCAAGAATCTCAAAGACATGGTCTGATTCCCGCAATCTCCATGAGATGCACAGGCCCACGTTGTGGATGACGCAACGTGGGCCTGTCTCTTTCAGTCCTCAACACCCAGGCGCTTCTGCAATTCCTCCAGCGAGACGCCCTTCGTTTCGGGCAGGTACTTCAGCACGAGGAAGAACTGCACGACCATCATCACGGCGAAGAACGCGAACGCCGGGGCAGCCGACCTCGCGGCCACCACCGGATCGGTCGACTCGCCGACCACCACAGGGAACCCCCAGGTGACGGCGATGCACAGAAGCCAGATGAGGAAGCACGCAGCCGCTGAGCCCGAGGCGCGAATCGCGTTGGGCAGCAGCTCGTTGATGATGACCCACACCACCGCGCCCTGCGAATACGCGTGCGATCCGACGATTCCCATCAGAGCGACGATGACGATCCACCCTTGAGCGTGCGTATGGAACACCCAGGCCGCCAGGGCATGGGACAAGACAAAGGTCACCGAGCCCGCCAGCAGAAGGGATTTGCGCCCCACGCGATCGATCAGCAGCATCGCCAGGACCGTCATCACGAGGTTCGTCAGGCCGACGATCACCGACTGCATCAGGGCGCTGGTCTTGTCCGCGCCGGCCATCCGGAAGATGTCCGCGGTGTAGTAGATCACCGCGTTGATGCCGTCGAGTTGGTTGAAGGCCGCGATCATGGCCGCCAGCAACAGGGGCTTGAGGTACTTGCGTTGGAGCAGATTCTCTCTGCCGCCCAGCCTCTCCGATGCGAGCGACTGCTCGATCTCCCCGACTTCGCGCGATGGGTCCTCATGCCCGAACCGCGTCAGGATCGCCTCGGCCTGCGTGCGATCTCCTTTTCGGACGAGCCAGCGCGGGCTTTCCGGGATCAGGAGCGACGCAATGAAAAAGGCCACCGCGGGCGCCGCTTCCACGCCGAACATCCACCGCCACGTGGCCGGGTGGTCCGCTCCCATGGCGCGGGCCACCAGATAGTTCGACAGATACGCCGCGAGGATTCCCACCACGATGTTCAACTGGCTGACGGCGACCAGCAGGCCCCGACGTCGGGGCGGAGCGATCTCCGTGATGTAGACGGGCGATACGACCGATGCCCCGCCGAAGGCAAGGCCGCCGATCCAGCGAAAGAACAGCAGGGACCACCAGTCCCAGGCGATGGCACAGCCGAGAGCCGACACGAGGTACAAGGCTGCCAGGACGGTCAACACGGGTCGTCGTCCCCACCGGTCGGACGGTCGGCCGACCAGCAGGGCGCCACACACGGCGCCGATCAGCGCGCTGGCGACGGTAAAGCCCACGAGAACCTTGGAAAGCGAGTAGAGGTCCTTCAGGGCCTCTGTGGCGCCGGAGATCACCGCAGTGTCGAACCCGAATAGGAACGACCCCAGTGCCGCGATGATCGCGCTGGTCAGGAGCAGTGCCCCGCCACGTTCGTTGCCTGCCTGACTGTGGTCCGCGGAATGTGTGTCCATGCTCTACAGACTCCCTTTCGATATGCTTGGAATGACGAAACTCGCCGGAGCGAACGCGGCCAGATCCACGCTGAATTCACCGTTCTTCACGGGAATCGGCTTGCCGGCCGGTTCGCCGCGAAGGGTAACCGGGTGAACCGTATCGACATCAAGCCCAGCCGGCAGATGCACCCAGCAGGACCGTCCTGCGCCCGAGTACTCCCACAGCCGAAGCACGGTGCCAGGACCATCCGGATTCGGGCCGAACGCTGTTACGAGAAAGCCGCGAGATGAAAGCTCCACGCCTTTCCGGGTGGCAGGCAGCGCGCCGGCCTTTCCTTCGGCAGCAGCCGCCAGCAGCGGATACCTGGTTTCGAGCGATGGCGTGATCAGGCTGGACTGCGCGTCGAAGCGGTCGAACGCCCAGAGACGGACTCGCATCGTCCAGGTGCCCTCGTTCCAAAGGCGGAAGTTCGTGGTCCATTGGTTGTTGAAGAGATTCACAAAGACGATTGGCCTGGACGGAACGAAGTCGGGCGAGTACTTGAAGATCCCCGGCCGGTCGAGGCTCACCAGCGGGCTGTCGAGCGGACAGATGCCCACGCCGCGACCTTGCTCATCCGCGACGGTCAGGCCCGTGTGCACGGCCTGGAGGTCGTGGTTTGAGCCACGAACGAAGTCCCGCGCGGGGTCGGCAATGCTGCCCAGTCGGCCCAGGCGAAACTGCGGCTTGGCCACGTTCACCGGAAGGCAGATCCATCCCGCCTCGGGCCAGTTGTCCGCCGGCTTGTCGTGAAGGGTGATTTCAAGGTCGAGGTAAGGCTCGCCTGCATAGAGGGTGACCCTGGCCGTCACCGCGTGCGACAAATCCCCGGTCGGCGCGGAGTGCATGGTGGCCGCGATGGACACCAGAGATTGTGCTATGCGGACATCCGCATATCGCGGCGATGCAGCCCGGTACGGGACCTTATCAGCAGGTGGCATAGCGGGTTTGCCCAGCTCGGCCACCGCCCAGTCCGAACGGCTCTTCACATAGGCTTTGACGTAGGCCGCGACCTGATCCGCGTCGAAACGCTCGTGAAGATACTGCCCGAGCGTATACTCGGAGCGTGGGTCCACCAGTTCGCGTCCGGTGCGTTTGTCCACCACGGAGCGAATGCCGCCGCGAGCGGGATCGAGCGCAACTCTTAGATACTCGTTCTCGATGACGCCTGCGTGGGCGTCGCTGTGCAAATCGTCCCGCGACTGCACCGCCTCGGCTGGAACAAAGGTGCGATAGCCCATCGCCGGGATATCCCGGGCCACAAAACAGAGGTCATTGCCATCCGCGCCGACCTCCACAGGCACGGCGGGTCCCCCGTCCGCTGGTCGGACGGCAGCCAGGCTCCCACCGACGGATTTCACTCGCACGATGCCGCTTCGCTGCCACGGAAGCGGATTGAACACCACGATGCGACACCCGTCGGGACCGGCCTGTTCCGCCAGCACGCGCATCGTGTCTTCGACGAGGGGAACGATCCTCTCGCGGGCCTGCTCGATATACCGGGTGTGCTCCGCCCACGATGCCTCCAGTTTCGAGAATCGGCCCACCGCACGATCCGCCTTCCACGCGTCGCCGTAATCCCATTTCGTCTCACTGCCATATTTCGTGACCCAGGACAGGGCGCCGCCCCAGGTGTGCTCGCCGTAGAGCAGACTGTTCTCGCGGGCATCCGCAACAAGCCGGGCGCAGTCAGCCGGCGACACGGGCACACCCCAGATATACAAAAGGGTGGCAAGAGATTCGACAGAATTGATGTCAGGCCTGATACTCCGCGCAATCCCCGCGCCGGCAGGATCGCACATCGGCCCGTGAATCCAGGTGTCCGGCATGTCGCCTCGAACCACCGGGATCTGGGCTTTCTCCGCGAGGATCGCGTCGGCGAAGTCGGACAATCGTCCGATGCGGACCTTCACGCCGGGGAGCTTCTGCGCCGATTCCGCAAGCAACTTCTTGACCTCCTCGGGCGTGGGCGGTCCGTGATTGTCGCCGGTATGTTCGAGCGCCAGCCAGGTTCGGTAGGGCCAGTCTCCAGGAGGGACCAGACCGGTGCCATATCCGGCGGCAGAATACATCGTCAGCAGACGCGAGCCATCGGGACCTTCCCACCAGAACAACAGCGGCACTTCGGGCGAGCTGCTGGCCGCGTTGCAGCCCAGGTGCAGGAACTCGATGCCGGCGTGTCGCAGCAGCGTGGGCATCATCCACGAGTGGCACGGGACATCGGTCATCTTTGCATCGCGAGGAAGGGGCAAACCCGCCTCTCGACACAGCCGGGAGGCAAAACCCAGCCCCCGCACGAGGTCCTCAGGCTCCAGCAGTTCCGTGTGCGTCGTGAAGGGCAGGCCGTGGACCACGAATCGGCCGTCTTTGAATGCGAGGAGAATCTGCTGCTTGCGTTCGGCGGTCTGGCCGTCCCAGTCTTCGAGGATCTTCGCCATCGGCCAGCCGGGGATCGTCCAAACGAACTGCTGCTCGGGCGGCAGGCCGCGATTTTGATCCACTACTCTGAGGGCCTGATCAATCATCGTCGTGCGGTAACGTTGCACCACGTTGCTCGCCAGGTCCGTGTAGCCGATGTCGAAATGTGTCTTGAACGTGATGATGACCTCGCGGACTTCCGCGGGTGCAATCGTCGGGACCATCAGGCCGCAGAGGACCGTCACAGCCAGAACGGGTCTGATCATGCGTCTTCTCCAGTGGCACAGGCATCTTGCCCGTGATCTCAGAAGACATGGGCAGGATGCCCATGCTGCTACTCGATCTCGGCTCGCAGGCTGACGAGCCCGGACGCGGGGATCTCGATCCGCTTGCCGATCCGCTCGCCCGCCCGCTCGCTCGTATCGCTCAGGAACACGGCCGAGGGTTGTACGCCACTCCACCTCACGCGAGCGGAATCAGCCTTACTCGATGTGTTGAACAGACGAACAATCAACGCGCGACCGTCGTCGCTGGGTTTGAGGGCAGTCACGATCACGTCGTCCGGCTCGACAGTCAGCAGCGGTTTGCCCGAGGGCTTCGCGCCTTGCGAGCGAACCGCCAGCAACGGCTGGCTGAACCCTGTGGCAAAGCGAGACGCCTGGGCCACGTCGCGCCGCCGATGCGGCTGCAACACGAACCGGAAGACCGTCGGGCCTTCCTGGTAAGCGCGGTAATTGGTGCCCCAGTGATTGTTCATCGCCCAGCAGTACAGCGACTGCGTCGGCTCGACGCGCGAACGCCAGATGTTCGGATCGGTCTGCGAATTCAGCAGGGTCGCGGTGATCCCGCCCACCTGCAGCAGCGGCGCGTCGAGCGTCACCCACGTGACGCCGTAATCAGCGTTCGAGACGTCGGCCCAGCGCCCTACCGTAAACCAGTTCTTGCAGGCGCTCGGCATCTGATCCGCCTCCGGACGCATCACGCCCAATGGGATATCGAGGAGCACTTCGCCGCCCGGTACCGCAAAGGGGAATCCGAAATTGACGCTCTCCTTGCCCTCCTTCGCGTGATAACTCTTCGCCTGCAATCGCTCCTTGTCCAGGGTGTTGATGATCTCGACATAATCGAGTCCGGCGACCACTCGCAGCTCTCGCGTGAGCGTCTTGCAGCCCGGCGCGGCGGACTCGACGACCAGCGACGCGACTAGCGGGCCGTTCTCGCCGGCGCGGATGCTCACCGGGCCGTTGCGTTGGAGGTCTTTCAGATCGTCTCCGATCAGGTAGAGATAGTCGTTCAGTGCCTCGCCGCCGCTGGTGTCGGCCAAGTTGCCCTTGATCCCCTTGGCGGTCAGCTCGACGATGCCGCCGGTCTGCTCGTCCACGTGGACGCGAACGACGCCATTGTCCAGCGTGGCCCTCTGCGCAGCGGCGCGCCCCTTGGCCCGCGGCGAGCCGGAGACCACGCTATAGCGACGGGCCGCAAGAGGCGGCACATCCCTCGCCAGAAAGACCAGCTCGCCCGAAGTCAGCCGCTGCGACGGGACGGCCTTGCCCGACTCGTCGAGAACCCGGTCGCCCGCGGCGGAGAGGTCCCTCGACAGGGTCACCAACTCCGTGCGATGCCAGGAGAGCGTGTTGAAGACATCCACTGCTTCGCCGCCGGCGCTCACCGCCGCAGCCAGCAATTCGCGAGATTGCTTGTCCGCGGATTCCGCGTAGCCTCGCTTGATTTCCCACTGCTCGAGCGTTTCCTTCCGCTGCGGCTCGCTCACGCTGCACCAGGCGCCCCACGTGTGCTCGGAGTACAGAAGCACCGCGTCCCAGGCGTCTTCGAAGGCTGCGGCAGGATACTCGGAGGGCTTGAGCATCGCGAAGAGCGTCTCGGCCTGCGCCAGCCGGTCGGAGCTGGCGCGGTTCATCGCGGTCTCCAGAGAAGAGGAGCCCGCGCCATCCTCCCAATACGGCGTCCAATCGCCTCGCAGGACGGGCAGCTTGTCGCCGTACCGTTGCTCGAACGCACGGAACGCCTCGCTCGTGCCGGAGATGACGAATCGCGGCCATGCGTACTTCGCATTCCAGTCCTTGACGAATTCGCAGATCGCAGGGTCGGGAACGGCGTTGTCGCCGTGGCCGCTCCAGCGGACGTAGGCGATATCGAACGGATAGCCCCGTTTCTCCAGACCGTCGGAGAAGTCCTCGACGAGCCGGGGCGACATCTGTCCGTAGCGGTGCGACATCGCGTAGCCCCAGAAGGGAATCCAGACGAGCACTTTGGATCGGCCGTCCGGTCCCACCCAGTAGAACGGCTTGTTCTCCCACTCGCGGAGGATCGTACCAATGCGGTCGAAGTAGTTCGGCGCGACGGAGAAGTATCGGATGCCCGCCTGCGCCATGGCGGTGACCGTGCCCCAGGTGTAGCCGGGGACGTCGGAGATCATCGCGGCGTCAATCGGCACGCCGGTCTTCGCGGCCAGATCGGTCGAGTACTTGAACAGGCGAACCAGCTCCTCCGGGCGGCACAGGCCGGTCAGCTCGTTGAGATACATGCCGTTGAGGACTACCTGTCCGCTCTTGACCGCATCGAGGAACTCCGCACGTTGCTGGTCATTGAGCCGGCGCAGATAGAGATCGGCCGCCCAGAGGACCTCGACGTTCCAGACGAAACGCGAGCCCTCGGGATAGCTCGCTGTCCGCCTGGCCGCGGCGATACCGTCCACGAGGTTCTGCACCTGCCTAGCCTCGATGGCGGTCTGGATTTCAGTGTAGCCGATGTCGGTGTGCGAGTGCGGCGTGATGTACACCGTCAATCTCTTCACCGGTTTGAGCACAACGTCGCGCGACGCAACCGTCTTGCCGGCGATCTCAATCGTGACCTGGCCCTCCACCGGGGTCTCGACCGCATCGGCCATCAGTTCCACCTCCTGCACCCCCTGGGTCAGACGGAGAGACTTCGCAGACCCGTTCAGAAGCCGCACGCGGGCATCGGCCTCGTCGCCGAAATGGCGCAGGCTCACCGTGACCGGCTGGGACAGCCGGCCATCCTGCTCCCGCAGCGCCCGCACGGATCGGACCTCGTCCAGAAGCGTTCGCGACTGCACATCGCTCAACTCGCCGCCGGGAGGCGCGACCAGTTCCAGGCAGTCGTAGAGCATCCAACTGCCGGAGCGCGTGGTGATGCGGACTTCATTGTCGCCGATCCTGAGAAGACTCGCTGGGAAGGCAATAGCGAACTTGTGCTCACGGCCCTTCTCCGGCTGGCCGTTGATCGAGGCATCCCCCGCACCCTTGGGCAGCGACTGCTCGAACGCCTGCCCATTCACCTCCACTCGCAGCCTGGGCGGGCCCGCGCTGTGCGTGTCGATCAGATCGAACTGGAGTCGGCATTGGCCCTCCGCCGGGAGGGTCTTCAGACCAAAGAGCACAATCGACGTGTGCGACCGCGCCCCTGCCCAACTGTCCGATGGGCCGGGCTGGACGTAGGGCCAATCCTCTTTCGGCGTCGAGACCCCGACGACGAAGAACGCATCGCTCTGGAACCGCGAGTAGCCATCGGGCGCCAGGGCGAACTCCGCGTTGCCCCCGTCCGCCTTCCCGATCTCCCAGAGCGTCACACCGTCTCCACTGCTTGAGCCCTGAGCCCACACGTCGGGGTTGAACCCCGCCAACGCAAGCAACATCGATATCATGAGAACGAACTGGTTTGTGTGCAGGCGAGACATGTTGGCCCCTCAAGATCTACTATCGACCATTTCTGATTCAGCACATTCGTACAGCGTCAGCCAAATAGTAAATCGTAAATCGTAAATTGTAAATGGCCTGCGGACGCACTATAATGCCCTCCATGACACCGAGAGAAAGAGTCCTGGCCGCGTTGAACCATGTCGAGCCCGACCGCGTCCCGATCGATCTGTCGGGACATCGCTCATCGGGCATCGCCGCGATGGCGTACCCCAAGCTGCGGAAGTACCTGGGCCTGCCGCCGAAACCCATCCGTGTTTACGACGTGATCCAGCAACTGGCGGTCGTCGACGAGGATGTGCTGGATCGCTTCGGCGTCGACTGCATCGAAATGGGCCGGGGGTTCGCCCTCACGGACGACTCGTGGAAGCCCTGGACCCTGCCCGACGGCACGGACTGCCTCGTCCCCGCCTGGACGCGGATCGAGCGCCGGTCCGACCGGTGGGTCATCCTGTCCGAGTCCGGGAGGGTCATCGCCCACATGCCCGACGGCACGCTGTATTTCGAGCAAACCTACTTTCCGTTCGCGGAATCCGACAATGACCAACTGCTGGGCAAAGCCTTTGGAGAGTGCATGTGGACGGGCGTCGCGGCCCCGCCCGGCCCGGTCGATCCACAGGCGCTCCGCAAGGGAGCCAAGCGCCTCCGCGAGAGCACCAGCCGGGCCATCATCGGCCTGTTCGGCGGCAACCTCTTCGAGACCGGTCAGTTCTTCTACCGGGCGGACAATTTCTTCATGCTCCTGGCGGGTGAGCCCAAGAAGGCCCATCGCTTCCTCGACCAGTTGGTCGAGATCCATCTGGCCAACCTGGAGAAGTTCCTCATCGCGGTGGGCGATTCCATCGACATCATCCTCTTCGGCGACGATCTCGGCATGCAGACGGGTCCCATGCTCAGCCCCAGGATGTACTGCGAGTTCTTCAAACCGCGACATAAGGTGCTCTGGAATCGCGCCAAGGAGCTTGCGAACGTCAAGGTCATGCTCCACTGCTGCGGCGGCGTCCGCGAACTGCTTGCCCACCTCATCGAAGCGGGCCTCGACACGATCAATCCCGTCCAGATCACTTGCGCCGGGATGAATCCGGCGGAGCTGAAGGCGGAATTCGGACGGGATATCACCTTCTGGGGCGGCGGCTGCGACACCCGCGAGATCCTCACCAACGCCAGTCCCAAGCAGGTGGCCGAGCACGTCCGCAACCAGGTTCGCACCCTCGCTCCCGGCGGCGGCTTCGTCTTCCAGCAGGTCCACAACATCCTGGCCAACGTCCCGCCGGAGAACATCGTCGCCATGCTCGACGCGGTCAACGCAGGTTGACAGTCGGCCATGTCAGAGACCTGCCGCCCTTAGTCATCCTCATCCTCCTCAATGCTGGTGAGGACCGCCCACTGCGGATAGGGCTCGTGCGGACCTTTCATCGCGTGCCAGAGGATGCGATTCAGCACGTCCTCGGGGCATCGGTCGATCTGGTCCAGAGGCAGCTTCGCGGAGACGATCGCGTTCCGCCGCATCAGGGAGTTCGAAATCTTCTTGGGCTCCGGGTTCATCTGGTCGAGCGGGACATTCGTGGGGACCGCAGCGTAGGGCGCAAAGTCCGGCGTGTCGGTGAAACAGTCGCTCATGGGCGTCGCGGTGGCGTCGATCTGATTCATCGGCGGCAAACCCAGCATCAGCTCCATCGTGCGGAGAATGCTCGTCGTGTTGTACTGCGTGCTGACGACGTCGCCGCGTTTGGTGTACGGGCTGACGACGTAGGCTGTGGTGCGGTAGCCGCTGACGTGGTCCCAGCCCGCCTGGGGGTCGTCCTCGATCGCGAAGATGCAGGTCTTGGCCCAGAACGGACTGCGGCTAATCGCCTCCACGATCTGCCCGAAGGCCAGGTCGTTGTCCGCCACCTGAGCGGCCGGCGTCGGCGCGCCCGCCCGCGTACCGGACGTGTGGTCGTTCGGCAGACAGATGATGATCAGATTGGGGAGCTTGCCGCTGCGTTCGTACTCCTTCAGCTCCTTGATGAACTGCGCCGCTCGGAAGACGTCGGGGATGTCCATGTCCCAGCCGACCGTCTGCATGTTCAGGTGCGGTCGCAGCGACTCGATGGCGGGCCGGCTGCCGATCTTGATCCGGTGTGTCTGGTCCACGAAATCCCGGTAGTAGTCCAGAAACGTCGGCCTGCCTGTCTTTCCGGGAGTCGCCCACGAGGTCTCCGTGATGGCGAATTCGCCGTAGACACGGAGCGACTTGCCGCCCGCCAGCGCGTTGTCCCAGATGAACCCCGAGGGGGCATAGGCCAGCGCGTCCACGTCGCTGTCCTCCATGCCGTCGGGATAGCTGCGAGGGAAGCCTGCAAACGACTTCTCCATGTAGTCGGTGGCGAAGGCGGTGTCCGACCACTGGTGGCCGTCGGCGCTGAGGATGCCCGAGCAGTAGGTGTTGTCCAGCAGGACGAAGTCGCGGACCATCTTGTGCTGGTTGGGCGTGATGTCGGCGCCGAAGATGCACAGCGACAGATTGCCGTTGCCCTCCGCGACATCCCCGAGGACCTGGTCGTAGGTGCGGTTCTCCTTGATGATGTAGACGACGTGCTCGAAGACGGATGGTTCGCCGACTCGTTCCGGGACCGGGCGGGCGGGCTGGTTCGCTCGCGCCGGCTTCGCGGCCTCCTTCAGCAGAGGATACCGGTAGTTTTCCTGCACGCGGCCCGTCAGCTTGGGCAATTCCTTGGTCTTGGGAACGGGCACCAGCGAGAGCGTCCCGTGGTACTGATGGGTGTTGTGCTCGTTGACGCTCGCATCCTTGAGGCTCCTCGTCGAGCCGATTCCCTTGATGTTCGCAACGACCAACTGACGGCGCGGTGCGTCATAGAGGATCGCGCCGGGGAACCAGCCCACCGGGATCAGGCCCAGGAGCTTCGACTTCTTCGGATGGAAGCGGAACACCGCGATGGCGTTCTGCGTGCCGTTGGCGACGTAGAGCGTGTCGCCCGACGGGTTGAAAGCCAGGGCATTGGGACTAGCGCCGAACAGGTCGGCAGGGTTCGGCTTGGCACAAATCGTTCCTGCCACCGTGTCTGTACGGGCGTCGATCACGCTGAGCGTGTCGCTGCCGGCGTTGGCGACAACGACGTAGCGCCCTTTGGGCGAAACGGCCAAGCCGGAAGAGTGCAGTCCGACCATGATCTCCGCGACGGGCGCATCCCGGTCGAGACGAATCACGGAGACGGAGCCTTCGCTGGCGATGTGCCGGACGGGATCGACCCGCACCCGCATCCCCTGTCCGGCGGGACCGGTGAGACTGTCCTCGTCCGGGACCCGGCCTCCCCAGTTGCTCACGTAGGCCTTGCCACCGACCAGGACAACGTCATAGGGCGCGACGCCCACCGGCCACGTCCGCAGCACCTGGGCGGTTTCCGTATCGATTTCCGCCAGTTGGTTGGACAGATTCAAGACCACGTACAGGCGACGGCCATCCCGCGAGATCGCCAGGCCGGCGGGGATCTCTTCCTTCCGCCAGGGGGCGTTCGCTGCGGGCAACGCGATCGGACGCAGACCAATCACCTGCCCATCCGCGCCGACGCGGAAGACCTTGACGTCGCCCTTGACGTTCGAGAGGTAGATCCGCGAGCCGTCCGGACTGAAGACCAGGCCGGTGAAGCTGAGCTGGCCGGACTTGTCGGGCTTGAGGATGTGCGAGGAGACATCGTTGGGGTCGAGGGCTTCGCTGGAAGGCAGGGCGACTCGCTGCTTGATTTCGCCCGTCTTCGGATCGATCAGGACGAGGTCCTGCGTCTTGCCCGACGTCGCGAGCAGGCGGCCGTCGGGACTCAGCGCCAACGCCTGCGGACGCATGGCGGGCAACTCGACCTGGATGCCGGTCGGCGTGAGCACCTGGTGGATGGGCGTCATATACCGTCCCGGTCCGATCTCGCCCACCGGTTCGTTGCCTGAGGATGTGAACGTCAAACAAACCCCGGCCAGGAGTACCACGGACAACGATGTCATGCAGGTTCGTCCTTTCTTCCCATGTGTGGCTGTAGTAGAATGACCGAACGGAACGATTGTAGTATGCCCGACCGCAAAGTGAAAGGAGAGACCATGATACGAGCGAAGAAACTTGCATTCTACCTGCTGGCGGTGTCGATGGCCGGCTGCGTGCCCATCGTCTCGTTGCACCCTCTGTTCACAAAGGATGAGATCGCCTTCGATGAGAAGCTCGTCGGGACGTGGGTGGATGATGTGAACGACCCGAAGACGACGTGGGAGTTCTCGCGGCTCGACGACTCCGCCAGAGAGAACCCGCTGCTCGAACCCTGGCAAGACGACCTCACCAAGCTCTACCGCCTGGTCGTCACGGACGACGAGAATCACAAGGGCTCGTTCTACGCCTGCTTCGTCAAGCTGGGCGAGCGGCGGTTCCTCGACGTCTTCGCCGACCGATTCCCCTCGGGCGAGCAGGACCCAGAGAAGATGTCGCTCATCTACAACGTCTTTTTCTTCCAGCCGGTCCACACGTTCCTCCGCGTGGACGCCATCGGCGAAAAACTGACGCTTCGCATGACGGACGACGACAAGTTCAAGGAATTGATCCAGGCCGAGCCGAACGCCGTAAAGCATGAAGTCATTGACAAGCGCCCCATCCTGACGGCCTCCACGAAGGACCTGCAGGCCTTCGTAACCAAGTACGCCGGCGACGAGCGTCTCTTCCCGAGCGATATCACCCTGATCCGAAAGACCCAATAACCCCGTCGGCCCGCGTGCTTGCGCCGGACGACGGGTCCAGGAACCGCAATTCCGTGATGAACCGTATTTCTGGATGGACGCCGTAGGGTGCCGTCCACGTTAATTCGGTGGGCAGCATGTTGACGCAAAGCCTGTTTGGAGTTCCGCGTTTACGCGGTCTTAACCCGCCTGAAGGCGGAACTCCAAACGGTGTCCGCGGCTCTTGCCCACCATTTTGAGATGGACGGCGTAGTAGGGTGCGTAGTACGCACCGTCTTCGTCGCCCTCGGAGGTTGTGGGGTGCGTGGTCAGGGCCAGCGCACACTAAGTTCCTTTTCCGGTAAGGACTTGCATCAGGAAGTCGGGATTCCAGCCGGCCATGCGGCGCTTCATGATGTTGCTTTGTTTGCCCGGATGTTGCTTGATCAAGCCGAGGGTCAGGCGGCGCAGCCAGGAGAGGTTTTCCGCAAACGTGCGGTTGCGGACCCGGCTTTCGTCTTCCCGGTAGGTCATGTCGAGCGACCAGTGCAGAGAGTTCTCGATTCCCCAGTGACGGCGCACGGCCTGGGCGAATTGCCGGCCGTTGCGACGCAGGCTGCTGAGGTAGTACCGGACATCCCGCTTCTCGATCCCCTTCTCTTCGTAGACCCGGACCGCCGCTCCAATGGTCTTGAGTCCTTTCCACTCCGAACGTCCATGAAGATAAGACGGGGCGGTCATCTGATAGCAGGTGCGGGACTCCAGACGCCCATGTCCCTGCTCCACTTCGACGTAGCGGCTGACGGGACCGCCCGTGAAGTCGTCTTGGAGGGGGCCCAGCATCAGGAATTCCACGTCGTGCAAGAGCTTCTCTTGATTGCCTTTGAGCGCCAAGACGTAGTCGCCTTTGCCTTGCACGATCTTGGCGGCAATCGTCTTCTGGCATCCGGCGGCGTCAATGGTCACGATCGCATCCTGGACGTCGATCCGCTCCAGCAGTTGCGGGATCGCCGTGATCTCGTTGGACTTCTCCTCCGTGGCCACCTAGCCCAGCGTGATGCCGAAATCCGACGCCCAGGCACTGACGATGTGCATCGGCCCCCAACCGCGCTGGCGATCGTGAGACCGACGCAACGCCTTGCCGTCGATCGCAATGTGCTTCTTGTTCTCCGATTCCCCGTCGGCGGATGTCTGCAAGCTTTGCAGCCATTGTTGAAAGCACTGCTGGAACGCAGCGGGAGGGAGCAATCCCAGAACGCGTCGAAAAGTGTCTTTGCCCGGGATCCCGTTAGGCAGCGCCAGGTGTCTTCGCAGCCACGTTTCGTTCAGCTTGGCCCACTGGGCAATCGCCGTGGGGCCATCGGCGTTCGCGAGGATCGCGCAGATGGCGATCACGATCACATCCCCCAATCGATGAAGCCGATTGACGTTCGACCGAGGGTCGGGAAGATCATCGAAGAACCGCAGCAGGTTGACCGCATCCTGAGCACCTATCACCAGCATAGAGAATCCTTTCATGTAAAAGCCAAAAGCATGTCACACGAAACGATTCTCCCCGAAAAACCCTTACCGCGCCAGCCCAATTTACCTAAAGGTGCGCGCTGGCCCTGGGTGCGTGGTACGCACCCTACGCGACCAAGAACGCCAAGACGGTCAAGAAGGCCAAGTATCTCTATTTGACCGTCTTGACTGCCTTGGCCGTCTGGAGCCACCCGGCGGACTGCGCGG
>DAOQWL010000032.1:0-60726 GCA_035342095.1 Sedimentisphaerales bacterium
GCGGCGCCCGCCGTCGGAGGGAATGCTACCGGTCGGCGGACAGGATGTCAAGCATTCGCCTGATCCAGGTCAGGCACAGACGGTTCCCTCGCGCAGATGGATCGTCCTGGTGGCAAGTTCCTGTGCGGCCGGACCGTGGGTCGCGACGATGACGGTCCCGCCGGCGCGATGGAACTCTCGAAGATGCATCAGAACACACTGAGCGTTCTGGGGGTCCAGATTGCCCGTCGGCTCATCGGCCAGGATCAACCTCGGCTGATTCCACAGCGCACGCGCCATCGCGGCTCGCTGCTTCTCGCCTGCACTGAGCGCTGGCGGTCTGTGGTGCATGCGGTGTTGCAGGCCAAGCCGCTGCAGGAGATCCTCCGCACGACCGCGGTCTGTTCTCCCGCTCGCACCCTGGGCCACCAGGACATTCTCCAGAACGTTCAGGTACGGCACGAGGTGGAACATCTGAAACACGAACCCGATGTTGTGTGCCCGAAATCGCGCTCGTTCGCGACCGCTGATCGCATAGACGTCCGTCCCGTCGAATTGCACCGTTCCATCGCTCGGTCTGAGCATGGCTGCGATCATCATCAGGAGCGTCGTCTTTCCGCTGCCGCTCGGCCCACACACAGCGACGAACTGGCCCTTGTCGATTTGCAGGCTCACGCCGTGGAGTGCTCTGACGTTGCCGGCCCGCGTGCGATATGTCTTCCCCAGGTTATTGAGAACCAGCATGGTAGTCCTTTTCTTGTTCTACTCTTCCCTCAGCGTTGCGGCGGGATCGTAGGTGACCGCGATCATCGTCGGTATGACGCTCGCAACAACCGCGAACAGCGGTGCGAGAATGCAGGCGAAGGCCAGCAGCGACGGCTCCCAGCGAATCATCGCCTTGGCCGTGATCTCGAAGACGTCGGGACCGTATGTCAGACCCAGACTCGTCCCGAGCAGGAAACCCACGCCCGCTCCGGCCAAGCCCACCAGCACCGCTTTGCCAAGGAACAGCAGGCAGATGGCCCTCGCGTCGTATCCGAGGGCCCGCAACAGGCCGATCTCCTGCTGCCTGTCCCGGACGTTCATAGCCGCCAGCACACCGATCCACACCCCGCAGGCGGCGACGACGAACGGCAGCATCAGAGCGAAGATGTTGTGGACCATTTGCCTTTGTCTCGCTCTGGCGCTTGCGATGGCCTTGACCTGAAGCACCTGGGCCTCGGGCAATACGGCGCCGATCTCTTTCCTGAGCGTTACGACCGGATCGCCCTTCGCGAAACACAGACAATCGACGGCCTTGATCCCCGTAATCCGTCCCGGCTGATTCAGGATTTCCTGGGCATCCCCCAGGCTGCACTGCATCCTCATATCATCCAGCCCGCCGGACTCCGAGAGGCACTTCTTGACCTTCAGTTCCCTGCCGCCCACGGAGAGGGTCTCGCCCTCTTTCACTCGCAGACTCTCGGCGATCCGGTATCCCACGTAGACCATGCCCGGTTCTACCTGAAACGTCATGGGCTGCTTCTTCTGTCCCGGCGGACAGACCTCCGGGGCAATCCCGGTCAGGACGATGTCCATGCCTCGCCAATTCATCTTGCCTTCGAGGGTCGCCAGGAGATGGTTGTAGGAGATGCCCTGCTGGGCCGCCAGCTTGTCCAGGTAATCGGCGGGCATCGTCTTGTCGGGAATCCCATTGATGAGGAATCCGCCGGCGTCCGCGTCCTTGGCGATGACGTGCACGTTGTAGCCCATCGACAGCATGAGGCGGGCTGTCTCCCGCTCCGAGGCCTTGGCCGCCGTGAAGAACGCCACGGAAAACGCCACGGCTGTCGTGACTGCGAGCACGGCAAGGACCCAGTTGACCTTGCGATGCCACATCTCCTTCCATACCATTCGAATCACAACCATGTAGGTCTCAATTCCTTTTCGCTCTCAGTAGAATCGCTGCGGATACCGCCGCGACCAACACCACCATGCCGCCCAACGAGACCGCCAGGACGCCGCCTCCCATCCGCGGTTGGTCGACATCCACTTGACCCGCGACGGCCTGAGGAGCAGGGGGGGCGACGGATTCCGTTCCGGGCTGGGAAGTTGTATTGTTCGATTCGGAGACGGAAAGATAGGATGCCCCCGTCTGTTCGCCGCCGACCCTGATCTCTTGATAGCCGAACGGCACGCCGGGATCGCCAAGTCCGCTCACGCCGCGACGGATGATGGAGACCATCTCCATCTTCACCATGGGACTCTCGGGATCGAACCCCAGGCTCGACGCGACCTTCTGTTGAAGGCTTCCATCCCACCGAGCCGGCAGCATCGTGCCCTGGAGCCATCGATGATCGAGGCCGCACTCGCAGTCGGCGCCGATGATGGGAAGAACCCGCAGGAGGTTCGCATCGGTGAGCAGTTCGCCCTTGAACAGCGGCCCGATCCATCGGCCGCGGCCGTAGAAGATCGCCGCACACGGTTCGTTGACATCCTCCGGCTCCAGGCCAAGCGTCCAGAGCAGCATCTCCTCGCGAGCCAGAGACGATCTATCGAGCACGACCATTTCGGGACCTCTGGAGATGGGCTTGGGCAAGAACTCCAACTGCTCGCGGACGCGTGAAATCGCAGCCGAGACGGCCTCTCGGGCAACCGCGTTGCGATCCTGCTGTGGCCCCTCGATCAGGAGCACGACCGCGTAGCTGTCGGCGGCCTTCTCCAGGATCTGTCGGCGTATCGGAGAATCCAGCACTACCTCCAACGACGAGGACGCCGCTTCTGTAAGCGATCGGCCATCGGCGCGCAGAGGCACCTGCCGCGACGGGCCATCCGGCGATACCACCACGGCTGCAGGGTAGCTGTCGATCCCATGTACCGAGAGGAAACGCAGGGCGGGATGGTTCGCATCTTGACCCGCTCGCACGGGCTCGCAACGGATGTTCGTGTCGGCACAGGCGACATCGAGCACGCTTTTGAGACCGCCGATCTCTCCCGCTGGAACCGTCTGCGGGACGTATACGAAAAGGCGGTACGGCTCGACCCCGGTGTCGATGAAGCCGATCTCCCGGACATTGTATCGGCAACCCTGCGCCGGGTCGGGGAACGCGGCCAGGATACCCAGCACAGTCAGACTCAACCACGGCAATCGTGTCACCAAATGCTCCTGCGATACACAGCGCTCATCCGCACTACCGACCTTGCACGACCCTTCTCACAGAGCCGAAACCGAGGACACGCCCATCGGTCAGGGTCACGATCACTCGGCCGGCATCGTCCAGGGCAAGGCCCCAGAGCACCGGCGGCACGGGTAACGACTGGCTCCATCGCACCGCACCATTGACTGGATCCATGGCAATCACTTCCCTGTCGGTCGCCAGCAGAACCGCGTTCCGACAGACCGCCATCGCCTGAGCCTTCTGGAATTCGAGGGACCATGCGGGCTGGGTCGAGGGGGCCAGCTTGCCCCAGTTGACCTCGAAGCGGTTGCGCGGGTTCGCCGCATTCCGCGCGAGGCCTTCGCGGTCGAAATCGCTGAATCCCATCAGCCTGTGTCCGGCCGTGTTCGAAGCCCACACGATGGATGTATTGCCGGCCGAGGCCAGGAAGGCCCTGCTGAACACGGTGACATCGTAGACGTCGTACGCAGGATGGCCGTAGAACGGTTTGCCACAGGCGACCACCTGGTCCCCCAGGACCGACAGTTCCCAGCCGCGTGGGCTGCGAGAGGCGCACTCCGCCAACTGGGCCGGATCGTTCAGGCATTCGCCCGTGGCCGCGTCGTAGACAGCAGGGGAGACCGACGTCCCGCCGGACAGGTAGAGTTTGCCGCCGAGCAGCAGCAGATGTCCCTGGACGCTCACGCCGGTCCGGGCCTGGGGATCGAGGTGGCCGGACGTGGTGTTCCGCCATTTCACCGCGCCCGTCCGCGCGTCCAGCGCGTATACGTACGTGCCGTCATAGTTAGCGATGCCGGCGGCGGCATAGGCGACGCCATCCTCGACAAGCACGCCGGCAGCCACCGGCCAAGTGGACATCAGCGTGCCGTAGACGGGAATCAGGCGCTCCGTCGGGGCTGCACGGAATCTCCAGAGCAATCGGCCGGACACTGCTTCGAAGCAATACACCCAGCCGTCGCCGGACCCGACGTAGGCCCGTCCTTCCCAGATCGTCGGCGGCATGCGGATCGCCCCGCCGGTGCAGGCCTTCCAGACGGGGGTTCCCGTCGAGGCATCGATGGCGCGCACGACGCCGTCGGCGCCGCCGACGAAGACCCGTCCGCCTGCGGCAACAGGCGCGGTGATGCGAGGCAGGCCCGGGACCGTGGAGATACCGAGGTCGTGTTCCCAGAGCTGTGCTGCTTGCTCGACCACGTTGCCCGAGGTGGAGGCGCTGCAGGCGTTGTCGGCCCGGAAAGCCGGCCAATCGCCGGGCTGGTTCGCCAGAGGAGCCGCCTGTGTCCCTGCATCTTTGCCTCGTTCGAGCCGTGCCGTTTCAGGGGCCTCCGGCGTGAGATCGAACTCGCCCGCCGGGCCCAGACATGTGACGCCATACAGGGTCAACTGGCAATCGCACACCGACGGCCACCAGTACAGTAAGCCATTGGAGACCGTCACACCTTCCTGGCAGACCGGTCGCATCGGGGAGATCCAGCCTGGGCGACTCGATGCAACGTCCAGGCGGACGGAGCCGTCGTCGGCGCGGAAGAAGATCGCATCGGGCGAGCCGGTCGGGCGGGTGCAAGCCCGGCGGGGCTTGCCGATTTCCGCAAGCACTCTGCCGGTCAGCGGGTCGAACTTCAGACTCGGGTGTTTGTCGATCTGGCCGCTGATGCCATAGAGCCCGTCGTCGCGAAGGACCAATTGGAAGTTGCTGTACGGATGCTCCCACAGAATGCCGCCGTCCGCCGTGGAGACGGCCAGCAGCTTGGCAATGGGCGGCCCCGCGAAATAGAGGGCCTTGTCGCTGCACTTGAGATAGCAGGTGGTCCGCCAGTTGGTCCGCCAATCCTGCCGATTCTGGTAGTCGCCGAGCGACCGGAACAGCCATGGAGCGTTCTGCGGGGTCCTGCGCCAAAGCTCGACACCTTTCTTGGCATCGAGGCACGCGAGATACGCGCCGAATCGGAAGACGTAGATACGACCGTGACTCATGCAGATGGCCCGACCGTCGATGGGTTCGCTTTCGCGATGGCTCCAGAGGACCTTCTTGGTCCTGAGATCGATTGCCAGAACATGGCGACCGTAGCCCCAAGGCTGCTCCGGCTGGTTCCACCCCTCCGAGATGGGGTCCCAGGGCCAGCCGTGCTTGTCGAGTTTCCACCGCTTCGTCGAGTCGGCCTGCTCCTGCTCGCCCATCATGGCATACAGGATGCCGCCCTCGATGGCCATCCATTTCCAGAACGTGCCGCCCGCCTTCTCCAGGGGGGGGACGATCTCGTCCAGCACCCTGCCGGTCGCGGTGTCGATGACCTTGCACGATTTGTTGTCGCCGATGTAGAGTGCGGCGGGCGTCGCGACCATCGTGTTGCGATGGATCATAACGCCCTCGGGGAGATCTCGCTGCCAGAGGATCGTGCCGTTGTACCCGTTGAAGGCGACGAGCTTGTTCAGGAAGGGTTCCTCGCGTTCTTTGAACGCCACGTGTCCGAAGGCCTTGAACACCCGGCCCGCAGAGGCAACGCACACTTGAGGCAGCGGCGCATACCGGGGCTCCGCCAGGAACTGCGTCAGATAGGGTGCGACAATGACCTTGTCGTTCGACTGCGGGTTGTTGTCAGGTCCGTGGTACGGGTGGGTCCAATCGTCCAGGCCCGGCGGGACGGGCTTGGCGATCGTCCTGTCCGGAAAGACCGCCTTCCCGCCCGGTCGCAGGACGCGGAGGATCTCCGCCTGGCGAAGACCCGGCGCGGCGACGATCACCGCTACATCGGCCAGATTGTCGGCCAGATGCAGCCTGTCCTCGCCTGTCGCGATGAAGACGCGGGTCCCGAAGCAGCCTGCCCTGTCGATCGTCGTGCGAGCCGACTCCAGATCCTCCGCCTTCGGGACGTGCAGGTAGATGAGCAACTCGCTCTCTCGGGCCAGCGTGACGGCAAGATCGCATGCCCGGTCACCAACGACGACGCAGATTCCACGAGTCGCTCCCGCCGCATCGATGACCTCACGCGGCGATACACCGGCCCAGACAGCGGACGCTGCCGCCGACAGAAGGAAGACTCCCAGCAATCGAACGGTTCTTGTGCGATCCATACGCTGCCCTTTCAAAGGTCGCAGGGATGCATGACAGGCGTATCTTACCGCGTCATCCGCATCGTGTCAAAGACGCTTCCCGGTCGACCAGGGCAATCACGCCTTCTCCTGGGCAGCACCTGTCCAGGATAGGAAGGCCGGAATGGCCCCGTTCGTAGTGACGCCGTAAGGCGTTATCTTCCGTGCTTCGGAAGATATGCCTACGGGCACACTGCAAGCCGTTCGGTAACGATTTCGATCCCGCACAGGACCGTTTCGCTATTCGCGTCTGCAGGCGTCAGCGAGACGGTCAGGAAATCCGAGGCCCGGATTCCCTGGAACGTCCTGACGATCCCCACGTTGGGGGACCCGGCCTGGGCGACAATGTCGAAATCCTCCAGGACGGTCTGTCCATTCAGCGCCACATCGAATCGTCGCTCGCCCGGCCTCTTGTCCCGCGGCTCCATGAAGTGCAGATGCACCGTGTAGCTTTGGTCCGCGCCGCTGTGTTCACCGTCAAGGTCCGCTCTTTCGGTCTTCTCGCGGTGTCGGCCCGAGACCCTGACGCGAACGGACCGAAGGCCCTCGGCGCCCGAGGCTTCGACCCAGGGAATGACGCCTCGTTGCAGCCGCGACGAATGCCGCCGGAACCACGAAGGCTTCTCCGGCGTCAGGCTGATGTCCAGTTCCGCGGAGTTCCCTCCGACGCCTGGATGCTCCAGCCAGAACGTCCCATTCTCGGCTCTTCGGTCGCCCGGCGCGCCGAAGTTGATCCCGACGTTCTGGATCGGGGCATTGCTCGACTTGACCTTGCTGAAAGTCCACATCTCCGCGTCCGGCATATGGACCATGGCCAGAGAGGTCTGGTTCTGGTAGCTGCACGTGCATGTGCTCGTGTAGTCCGGCGCGTTGAGGATGCCGTTCGCGACGATCAGGTTGGAGGTGCATCCGGATCGGAAGCCGCCGAAGTTGCCGGTCCCGCCGTCGTTGGTGAGATCGTAGTATCCCGCTGCTGCGGACCGGAAGGTCAGGAGGTTCTCGCTGGCAATCGCGGTGTTGCAGCCGTGATTTCGCGAGTACTCCCAAGGGATCGTCTCGCCCGTCAGAGGATGCGGATACGTCCGCTGGAGGCCCGTGAGGAGATCATACGCGCTCTCCTGAGTGAAGATTGTGCCCGCGCGCAACATGCAGGGTCCGGAGTAGTTTGTCTTCCGGTCCCAGAGGACCTCGCCCGTCTGGGCTCGAAAGGCCGCCATCCGGTCGCCGGGCTCCCAGAGCATGTCGCTGGATTTGCGATGGGCCTGCACAAGGACGCCGAACTGCTCGGAGAAACCCAGCCAGGTTCCAAAGGCAACATCGCGGTTGTCCCAGACGACCCGACCGGTACGGAGGTCCATCGCCAGGAGCCGGCTCGTCTGACCGACCTTGGCGTCCTGCTTCGCGTTTCTCTTCACATACGGGGGCACCGCGTCGAGACAGAAGACCATGCCGCCCCCTGCGGCGATCCCATTATGAATGAAGCCATTATCCGCATCGACGCTCCACAGGACCTTCCCATCGTAGCGGTTCATCACGACCAGCGTCCTGCTGGCGCTCCAATCGACGAACGGCGCGGCAGCGTCGGGTTTGTCGCCGGGGGGCTTGAGCAAGGGCGAATACCGAGTGAAATTCGCCCCTGCGATGAGGTAGTCCTCGCAAACCCCAAGGTATGCCCAGCGCCGCGAGGATACGGAAGAAGGCGAATCGGGCCTACTTTGAGGGGGAAAGATCTCTGGCTTCGATCTTTCCCCCTCAAACCCTGGTCGCGTGGCACCCCCGCCCTCGGGGGTGATCGATTCGGCGCCGGGGGCGGCTGGGCCACCATTCTTCAACGAAATCGAACCAAGAGATTTCGTTGAAGAATATAGGCCCGATTCGCCTTCTTCCGCCTCCCGAACAGGCAAAGAGAGCACCTGTTGGGTCCGCCCGGTCTCCGGGTCTAGGACGTGACACTCATCTCCCTGAATGATGTAGATCCGGTCGGCGGTCACGACGAAGTCCGTGCCTCTGGCGTTGGCGCCGGGAATATGGTTCTGACCGTAGCCGAGGTAACGAAAGTCATGCTTGTAGGACGCGTCGTAGTAGACGCCGAAGGTGGAAGCGGTGAGCGGCTTCTTCCACAGAACCCGGCCCGTGTAGACATCCCGCGCGCTGAGCGAATCGATCCCATGGATGAACAGCCTTCCCCCGACGATTTGTTCGGGCGGACCATGTCCATGCCTGGGCAGGACGTCGCCGAATCCCGATTCTTCCCCAAACCACAGTATCCCCAGCGGAAGCGTGAGCTGGTCCTTCGAGCAGACGGTGTTGGCGACGTCGCCGTACTGGTGCGTCCAGTCGGCGGAACCAGGGACGGGTCCGGTCCGCCGGATGACAACGGCATCCCTGGCAGTGTCCACTCCAAAGCCCGGGAGGTCTGCAATGGCGAGCCGGCTGCATATCGCAGGCTGGTGTTCCTTGTCCGCTGCGATCCAGGCCACCCCGTTGTAGGGTCGAAGCAATTCGCACATTTTCTCCATCGGGCGTGCCGTTGCATCGAGCCCGGCGGCAGCAGGATTCTCGACCACGACGAGCGAAGTGATGTACGGCGGCAAATCGGCGAAATCGGCATCTGCGTACAGGATGGAGACTCGCGATCCATAAAGACCCGCCAGATCCAGCCTCTTTCGCCAGGAGCCCACCTTCCCGGCATCCGGCTCGATTGCGATCACGTGCATCTGGGACTGACGCAGGACCTCCGTGAGCAGGCGGCCATCGCCGATCCCCAACCACAGGCAATACCCCTTCGCATCCACGCCTTGTGCGAGGATCTCCTGGACACGTCTGGAATCGCTGCGCGAAGCCGCCGGCAAATCCTGGACGCTGCTCGTGTGGCGGGCGGGAACCCTTCGGCCGGCGCCGAAGCAGTACAACTGGCCCTCTTGCGTGATTACGAAGAGCTTCCCATCGCCCGCGAGCATGCTCCACACGCGCCCTTGCACCTTGCCTCGCCAGACCATCCTGGCCTGTTTGTCGCCCTCGGGCAGCTCGATGGCCGCGATCAGGCCGTCCCGGCTGCTTCCATACAGCCGACTCCCCGCCTGGATATGGATTCGATCCAGGGTTGGCTCCGGTCGTAGTTTCCAGACAGGCCGGGCGGATAAATGCACCTTCGTCTTCTTGTCCTTGGGATCGACCGTCTGTTCTTCAGCCAGCATGGAGCCCACGATCTCACCGGCCTCTCCGAATCCGATGACCATATCGCCGTCCACAACGTCAGCCGAGACGGGACCGAGGGCCAAACCGTCGGAAAGCCTGTAACCGACGGCGTTGTTGAAGTACCAGTCCTTCCAGATGGACGCGCCGTATCCGCCGACGTGCTTGCCGTAGCTGCGGTCGGACAGCGGGTAGTACAGCAACTCGCCGGTCTCGCAATCGAAGCACGCAGGCGTGGTTCGGCTGGTCACCAGGAGCTTGTTCCCGTCTGTGGCGAGATATCCCTGCGGCGCCACGCCCGCGAAGGCGGGGCTGTTGTGCTGCTGTGGAATGTAGATCGACCCGGTGCCGCTGTTCTCCCAGATCACCCGACCCGTCACGGCATCGAGCGCGTAGATAAACACCCCCATGAACGGCCAGATGCTGGCGGAACAGTAGATCCTGCCGTCGTGCAGCACCGGTCCCCCGCGCGCCGGCCACGCGGAGATGAGCCGGCCGTTGCCCAGGATCTTGCGGGCCGACGGCGCCAGGCGGGACTTCCAGAGCAGCGTGCCGTTCCTGGCCGCGAGGCAGTAGAGGCACCCGTCATCGCTCGCGAAGTACACGCGCCCATGCCATGCGATCGGCGCGAAACGGATCGGACCATCGCAGAAGAACTGCCAGTTCAGCCTGCCGGTCTCGGTGTCGTAGGCCTCGACCTTGTCGCTGGCCATCGAGGGCACGAAGATCTGGCGGCCCATAACGACCGGCTCGTAGGAACGGTCGAACTGCAGTTTGTACTGCTCCTCGCGCCATGCAGGGGCGGGCGTCGGGAGTTGCCGAACCCATTGCAGACGCAGGTCGAGCGGCAGGGAAACGGGCGAAGCCCCGCTGCGGCTCGCGTCATATCTCCACATCGGCCAATCGGCAGTGCTTTGCCCGGGACTGTCCACGGGCCGTCCTGACCCGTGCGTGGCCCAGCCGCCCCCGGCGGGGGAAAGAACACCCCCGAGGGCGGGGGTGCCACAGGTCGACGCGAGAGTCAGGCAAATGACCGTGACGGGGACAAGTGTGGCCCAGCCGCCCCCGGCGGGGCAAAGGACACCCCCGAGGGCGGGGGTGCCACAGGCGACCTTCAGATGCCTTTTGCGGTCGCCGGAATCCGACGGTGCGAGCATACGATCTCCACGAAGTTGATGAGGGGCGCCTCCGACTCGCCGGGCGTTTCCGTTCTGGGGACCAGCTCCAGGACGAGCGTGTCATCGACGGCGATATCCGTGAAGTCCCGGATGACGGCCTTATCGGCGCCGCCGGCACTCTGGGCGATGTCAAAGGCCTCACAGACAGTCCGGCCCTGCAATCTGATGTCGAATACCCGTTGCCCGGGTCTGTCGCCTTCAGCGGCCCGGAATCCGAGGCGGACCGTATAGACGGTCGGGACCTGGTTGGACTGGTCCTCAAGCAACGGGATCTCGCACCGCCGTAACCCTAGACAGCCGGAGGTGAAGAGCCAGGGTTTCTCCGTCCCCCTGACGGCAATCCCTTTGAAATCCCGGCAGAAATACCGCATTCCCTTGAGGATCTCCTCTTTCAGATCGAACTTGATACCGTAATTGACGAAATGGTTCTGACTGTACGCCGTGCGGGGATTGGGGTAGGCGAGCCACAACGTGCCGTCGTCATCCCTCATATCCGCCGGCGCGCCGAAGTTGATGGCGAGGTGTTGGACCGGTCGTTCGTACGTGCCCGGCACCACCTGGCCCTTGGCATTCAGCTCGGTATGGTTGATGAATACTGTCCAGGGCTGGGCCCGTTGCGGCTTGTTCACCAGGGCGAACGAACCGCGAAGCGGGAACGAGCACGTGCAGCCCACACTCGCTTCGGGAACCAGGACCAGGCCATTGGCCGGGATCATATTGATCCAGCACCCGGGGCGAATGCCGCCGAAGAGGGCGACGCCGGCGTCGCGTGCCAGGTCGTAGATCGCGATGCTCGATGAACGATAGAACAGGGCGCTCGCGGAGGCGCTGGTGATCGCGCAGGTGTGCCCCGGGCGAAGGAACTCCCAGGGGACCTCTTTGTCCGAGATCGGATCGACACGGGCCAGAGTCCTGCCCGTGCGCAGGTCGCATGCCCGAGGCTCGATGATGATCCTGTCGCCAACGATCACGGGCCGCGTGCGGTAGTTGACCGGACGCGACCACAGGATGGCGCCGCTCGATGCGGACATGGCCACGATCCGACGGTACGCGAGCTGGTTCTCTCTGAAACGGTAGGCGTCGTGATTGCCGACGCAGCCGAAGAACAGCAGGACATCGTCCTGGCAGGCCGAGCCCATGGCGTCGCCACAGCAGCCGGTGAAGTCCACCGCTCGTTCCCAGAGCTTCTTGCCGCTTTGGGCGTCGAGGGCCACCACGAGCCTCGTATCCGAGGCCTCATAGGCCTGGGCCTTCTTCATTTCCTCTGTCTGTTCGTACACCCCTTCCTGTATCAGCGTTCGCCGCTCGTCCAGGGCCTGGCCTGCGTGGGTGTCCGTGACCGCGCTCTCCGCAAAGAAGACCTTCCCGCCTCCAACGGACAGGGTCAGATTCGCGATCCGCTTGCCCGGATGGGTCCATCGCACCTTCCCGGTGTCCGGGTCGAGGGCGAAGACCATGTCGCCTGTCATCATTCTGTCGGTCACAGAGCCCTTGGCCGGACTGTAGTTCTCCCAGAGGGGGTAATTGGCCATGGGAAGCCACTCGGCATTCGATCTCGTGTACTCCCAGACAACGTCGTCGTTGGGGTCCGCGTATTTGGCCTTCAGTTCCGTCGCATAGGGCTGCTTCAGAGGCTCGGCCCGAGTGCCGAACAGAGTGTTCCGATCGATCGAGACGCAGCCCCACCGATAGCTCCCGCTGCCACCCCCGGGCAAATCGTACACACAAACCGTCCGGCCGGTGGCCGGATCGAGGCGGATGCACTTGTCGTAGGCCGCGATGTAAAGAGCGTCTCGATCCAAAGCCAGGTTCCCCCCATCCACATCGACCCGAGGCCGCACCGCACCCGGAATCCGCCGCTGCCACAGAGACGTTCCATTGTAGGCGTCCAGCGCCAGGATCAGTTCTTCTCCCTGGATGAACAGGCGGCCGTCCATCGCGACGGGACTCTGCGCTCTGGCATGTCTCTCCACCATGCTCAACGGGCCGGGCTCGCCGAACCAGAGCACGCCGAGCGGGCCTTTGGCCATCCGGTCAGGTGAGCACGCTGTGTTCTGCGGATTGCCGTACTGCTGAGTCCACCCTGCGGTTCCTTCGAGTGGCGGACGCGTAAACGAGCGCCACCGGAGGCCGCCGGCGCCGTCCGACACAGCCGCGAGGGCTGTGCCGCCGCCCGGCCTCAGGACGCGTTCCACTTGCTCCTGCGTCCTCTCGGCCGCACCGGTCGTCAACAGGTCGTCGGAAACAACCAGATTGGCGAAGTAAGGGGGCAGGGAATCAATGTTCCATGGCTCCACAATCACACGCGCACCCAGCAGCCTGACCGACAGCAGCTTCTTGCGGGCGATCGGGAGCTTGCCTGGATCTTCCACAAGGTCGATGATCTGCAGATCGCTGATCCGGCTCAGCTCATAGGCAAGCTGGCCTGTGTTGCCGTCCAGAACGAGGCAGTAGCCCTTCGCGATATGGCTCCGGTCCACGATCTGGCGAGCTGCGTTGCGGTACAGATCGCTCTGCGGGTGATCGCAGAAAGCGCTCGGATCGTGCGCGACACTCGTCTCCTTTGGCGTGGCGCATTGGGCGGCTGCGAAACAGCGTATGCTGCCTTCCTCGGTACTGACAATCAGCGAGCCGTTGCCGGCAGCCAAACCCACGGCATTCCCACTGATCCCTGCCTGCCACACTCTCGTGCCTGCCCGAGCGTCTACCCCGAGGACCTGGTTCGAACCGCCGACAAAGAGCGTCTCGCCGGCCAGAATCAGCGAACTGCATTGGGCGACAGGCAGACGCCACGCACAGCAGGACTCCTGAAGTCGCTGTTCCTCAGCAAGGTGTCCAGCGACAAGGCGCGTGACTTCATCGATCCGAAGACGGGTCTTCGTCTGTCCGTCCGCGTCCGCCTTGGCAAGGTCTTCCCTGAGCTTGGCAAGCTCTTTGGCAAGCGATTCTCGCGTCTTCGTCGAGACCGCAACCTTCTCAAGCGCCTCCGCGTGCACCTTGCGGTCGATGGCGTACAGACCTGCGGGGGTGAGAACATAGGCGAAGTTGCCACGGATCACCATGTCCAATCCCGGGAACCATGCGAAAACGTCTCCTTTGCTCTGGCCGGTCTTCGGATCGTACGCGACCTTGTGAGGGGTCCCGGAGCGGTCCACGCCGGCAATCAGCTCGTTCTCGTGCAGCAGGGACCAGGCGCCGCCTTGCTTGCCCCCGGGCGAGGCCCAGAACAGGAACTCTCCGGTCCGTCGGCTGAACGCGGCGGGCATCGCCCGTCCTGCGGGAACGTACAATGCCTCATCCGAGACCAGCAGGTAGCCGTGGCAGGTTATGCCCCCGTAGCTCAGCTCGTGGGCACGGTCGCCAATCGTATCGTTTTTCCACACGACGGAACCGTCGGCCGCGTTGAGGGCACAGATGTAGATGCCCTCATAAGGGAATACCCCGGCGCCGCAATAGACCACGCCACGGTCCACCAGCACGCTCGTGCGGACCGGCCAGAGGGAGATCATCCGCCCGTTGCCAAGGACCTTCTCCTCGCTCGGACCGGGCCGGCGCCGCCAGATCAGCGATCCGTCCGTCGCGTTCAGGCAATAGACGTAGCCATCATCCGATCCTGCGTAGACGCGGCCATCGCGAACGGTCGGCGCGAAGCGGACCGGGCCTTCCGTAAAGAAGCTCCAGCACAGATCCCCGGAGGCAATGTCAATCGCACAGACTTCATCCGTCACGGACGACCCGAAGAAGACACGACCGCCGGCCAGCGCCACATGGAAGGCATTGTCGGCGTGCATGCGAGGCATCTCCTCCGACGGCGCAGGCCAGGCAGGCTTGGGCCGATGCGCGGACGTGTACGTCCACTGAAGAGAAAGATCGCCTGGCAGGTTCTCCGCGCCCACTCCGCTGCGCGCAGCATCACACCGGTACGTCGGCCAATCGGCGGCAGCGGCCACGCCGGCGATACAATGGGTGAGCACACAGCCCAGGATCGCCGCAGCGAAATACAGGAAACCCGTTCTGACTCGGAACCGGATCACTGGAAACTGTCGGCTCATGTGGTTTGCCTCCCCTGCAGTCACTGAGGTCGGATCGGACAAAAACTCGATGTTCCGGCGTCTTCTACTCATCTGCACACGATGCAACGCAGCCGTCTGCCTGGGTAGAGTATCGGACCTCGGTCCCGAACACAATGAAGAAAGAAGCCTGGAAATGAAGATCTCAGGCGACAATCCCGCATTCCTCGAAGACAGCAGACCGACCTTCGCTCGCCCCCGGTTGCAGCTCGTCGCTACCTCTTGCGGAATTCCACCCAGACGCCGTAGTTCAAGCCAGCCTCATTGTCCTGTCTCGGCCGGATGATGCGATAGTCCCTTATGCCGAGTGACTTCATGATCGCACGCAGTTCCTCGGCGGTCGCGGCGACGTCGTACTGCGGCCCCTCGCTTCGGCCGCCGCGCACGGTTGCGGCCACCTCCAGCGGAAGATTCGCAGAGAGACCCCGCCCGATGTAGGCCACGCCGCCCGGCTTGAGAACACGTCGAATCTCTCGGAACGCCGCGACTTTGTCGCTCCACAGCCAGAATGAGCCCCGCGAGACGATCACGTCCGCGTAGTTGTCTCGAAACGGCAAGGCTTGGGCGTCGGCCTGAATCGCGCTGACCCGGCCGCCATAGCCATGCTCCTCTGCCTGTTGCAGAAAATAGGGGAAGAAGTGTGGATTGATGTCCGCGTTGATCCAGTGCATCTTCGTCCGCTGGCACAGTTCTATGATGAGTGTCCCCGGCCCACTGCCAAGGTCAATCCCAATCCCGGTCTCGCCGGCAAGGCCCAGGTCGTCCACGAGTTGCTGCGCCAGAGGACCGTACACCGGCGCGAGACGCTCCTCGCTCGCCCGGATCATGCGAAGGGCATCCTCTCGTGTGTACTCTCTGGGAGCCCCCTTCGGCTGGTCGTCGCCTGAGGTGCGAAGACCCGGGCCCTTGCATCCGACGACCAGGGTCAACACTGCCACTGCCAGACAGGATCGGCCCACGCTCGTATTTTGGAGAAGCTTCATCATGGTCGGTATCCATCCCATCGCACTGAGTTGGCTTCGTTCAGACACACCGTCAGGACCTCTCGGCGGGGCGGCCAACACGACCTCCATCGGGGGGTCGCGGAGCGCCAACGATCCGCGGCGCCGGAATCGGGCGACATTGTACGCAGGTCTGGCGACCGTGTCCATCCTCAGAGATCGAGGAACAAAGGTATTGACGCCGGACATGCAATGGTGGCACCATAGGAGCAGCAGTGCGCGGGAGCACGATCAGTCGAACGATACAAGGAATCCCGAATGGTGCTGGAGAATCCGTGGGAGGGCAGAACGGTGCGAAGACAAGATCGGGTTCGGTCCGGCTTCACTCTGATCGAATTGCTCGTTGTCATCGCTGTCATCGGCATCCTGATGGCGATTCTGGTGCCCGTACTGGGCAAGGTCCGGTTCCATGCCAACGAGACTGCATGCCTGAGCAACCTTCGGCAGATCAACCTCGCCCTGGTGGCCTATGCCAACGAGGACAGGCGGACCCGCTACCCGCTGGAGCCGACCGAACACAATCCTCATCCCGGCCTGCTGGAGAAGATCGGAGCGTACCAGGACGGGGCCCTGATGGAGGCCTTCTACTGTCCCCAGGCTCGCTACCTGGAACAGAACGCCAATGATCCCAACGGCGGCACACCCGCCGGCGACACGGACTCGGTGATCGATACGCCCCAGAACCGCCAGACGGGCAACATCACCTATATCTACTGGAGCTTTCGGACGAACAAGCCGGGAGCGGCGGGAGGCACCTGGCGCGATGCGTCCCAGTTCCTGCCCCGACAGCTCGCGCTCACCGGTGTCGAAACGCACCGGGAATGGCTGGGCAAGACCAACAACACGACGTACCAGACGAATCGGTATCGGGAATGCACACTCGCCCGGCCTGCGGAAACATGGGTCGTCTGCGATTTCTTCCGCAAAGGGGGGATCTTTCCGCATGGCCGCCAGGGCGGCGCGAACGGCGGAGGCGTCAACATCTGCTTCCTCGACGGCCACGTCGATCGCGTGTACAAGCAACCCAAAGACAGCTATCGCTGAGGTGGCATGATGGTGCATGGCCGGGAGTCGTCAGCCGCGATGAGGACCAACACACGGAATCCACGCTGTCTTGTGGTTGCCGCCGCATTGATCGTTCTTGCACCCGCAGGGGCGCGGGGACCGCTGGCCCCGACCGCATCGCTCGGGCAGACCAGGCTTCCGCCCGGCTTCACACACGTGGTGCTCGGGCCGTACGTGCAGTATACCGCGCCGTCCCAGGCGGTCGTGTCGTGGTGGACCGAGAACGAGACCTCGTCCATTCTGGACTACGGCCTGGCCGGACCAGGGGCGAAGCACTCCCCGAGCATCCTGCTGCAGGGAGCCCATCAAGGCCTGCTCGAGAATCGGCTGGAAGACGAGCAGCCCAAGAAACACCATGCGCTGACGATCGAGGGTCTGCAACCGAACCGGGTGTATGCCTATCGCATGACCCAGCGGGCGGGCGATACGGAACTGAAGGGCGATGCCTACGAACTGGATACGGCCGTCAACTACAGCGTTCGCCCGCTGCCGACAGGCGTCGCAATAGCAGGCGACCCCGAACACGCGGAGCGAATGCGGAGCATCGCTGCGGAGATCCTTCAGTGCAGCGGCGCGACGAAGGGCTATTGTCTCGTCTGGGGCCTTGCTGACGGCGTGCTGGCCTATGAACTGGCCGCTGCCAGCGATCTGACCGTGATCGGGATCGATGACGACGCCGGCCGCGTCGCCCAAGTGCGAAACAGCCTCTACCAGGCCGGCGTCTACGGAACGCGGATTGCCGTGCAGCAGCTAGACGGTTTCGCGAGCCTGCCCTACCCAGCGAACTTCGCGAATCTTATCGTCTCGGAACGCATGCTTGTTGAAGGACAGTTTGTGGGAACGCCTGCTGAGATGTATCGCCTCCTGCGACCGCGAGGAGGCGCCGCGATCCTGTCCTGCCCGACAAAGACGAAGACGGGGGTGCCCGCCGTGGAGGCGTGGCTCGGCGCAGCGTCAATCAGCTACGTCAAGCAAGAAGCCTCTGGTGGCACATTCTATGTGGTGAGCAAGCCCATCCCGCCGGGCTGGGGTTCATGGACTCATCAATACGGCGATGCAGGGAACACAGCCAACAGCCACGACGACCTCGGCGGGGCCACGCGCACCGATCAGATGCAGGTGCAGTGGCTGGGCAGGCCGGGCGCCGATTTCGGCATGGATCGAAACCCCCGCATGCCGGCGCCGCTGGCCGCCAATGGCAAGCTGTTCCACCAAGGCATGAACCGCATGGCAGCCATCGACGCATACAATGGGACGATTCTCTGGTCGCTGGAGGTTCCAGCGATGCAGCGGGTGAACCTGCCGCGAGATGCCAGCAACTGGTGTACCGACGACACCGCCCTCTACGTGGCGATCCAGGGAGACTGCTGGGTGATCGGACACTCCGACGGTGCTCTTCAGCGGGTCGTCGAACTGCCCAAGGGCTATACCCGCACGAAGTACGACTGGGGCTACGTTGCCCGCAAGAACGATCTGCTCTTCGGCAGCGTGGTCAAGAAAAACACGAGTTACACGGACTTCTGGGGTGGTGACGCATGGTACGACAGGACCTCCGGCGCCGGGACCGAGAAGGTCTGCAGCGACGTCCTGTTCTGCTACGACGTGACGACCGGCCAGCCGATGTGGACGCGACGCAACGGCCTGGTGATCAATACGACGATCGCCGTCGGGAAACAAGGGGTCTTCTTCGTCGAGTCCCGGAATCCGGACGTCCAGAAGTCGTCCACGCGCCGGCTCAATGACTCGCTGCTGTGGTCCGATCAATACCTCGTGTGCCTCGATGCGAGGACAGGCGAGCCCGTCTGGGAAACCCCCATCGACACGGCCGACGGAATCGTCGTGTTCTACCTCGCCTGCACCGACGACTCCGTCGTGATCGCCTCGTCCGGCGCAGGCAAGTACCACTTGTATCGATTCAACCCGGACAGCGGCGCATTCCTCTGGCACGCCGAGCATGCGTGGTCCGGCGACAACCACGGCGCTCATATGCAGCACCCGGTCGTTCTTGCTGCCAGGGTGTTTCTGGAGCCGTGCGGCTACGACCTCGGGACGGGCCAGCGCGTGACCTCCTCGATGAGCCCGCGCGAGGGTTGTGCCACGTATTGCGGCACGACCCACGCCCTTGTCCACCGGGGTCAAGCCCGATGCGTCGCCATGTGGGATTTCAATACCGGCAGCATCACGACCTGGCGGAATCTGCGTCCAAGCTGCTGGCTCAGTACGATTGTCGGCGAGGGGATGGTCTTGTCGCCCGAAGGCGGCGGAGGGTGCAGTTGCGGCAACTGGCTGGAGACTTCCCTGGCTTTCTCGCCGCTGCAGTGAAATGGGGTAGCCGTCGAGCGGCCTCGGCCGGCGCACGATGACCCGATTGAGGATGAACGACAGGGGAGGACAATATGGGATCGAGGATCTCTGCGAGCATCTTCGGCGTGATGTGCCTGCTGGTGATCGCATCGCCGGCGGCTCGGGCCGAAGACTGGCCCACATACCAGCACGACAATCGGCGAAGCGGCGTCACGGGCGAGCGCCTGCAACTGCCGCTGCAGAAGACATGGGAGTACGTCCCCAACGACTATCCGCGGACCGCCTGGAGCGGCCCGGCCAAGTGGGATTCGTACGCAGGCCTTATCAACCTCAAGTCCATGCGGGACTTCGACCCCGTGTTCTACGTGACCGTTGCCCAGGGGGGCGTCTTCTTCGGCAGTTCTATCGACAACGCCGTTCACGGCCTCGACGCCGCCGGCGGCCGGGAGAAGTGGGTGGTCTTTGCCAACGGCCCCGTCCGACTGCCGCCCTCCTTCTACGACGGCAAGCTCTATTTCGGCTGCGACGACGGGTGTGTGTACTGTGTCCGCTGCGACTCGGGCCAGATCGTTTGGCGCCACGAGGTGTTGCCCGGCGGGGCCCAGATCCCCCTCGATGGCAGGCTCACGTCGCTTTGGCCGTGTCGCACCGGCGCCCTTGTGCAGGACTCCAGAGTCTACTTCGCCGCGTCGCTGCTGCCCTGGCAGAAGACCTACCTCTGTGCTCTGGATGCGCAGACCGGAGCGCCGGACGGCCCGGGCCTGTACAAGAGGCAATACGAGCAGATGACGGCCCAGGGTCCGATGCTTGCCTCTGCCGCGAGGCTCTACCTGTCGCAGGGACGCCAAATCCCGCTCGTCTTCGATCGCGCCACCGGCAACAAGGTGCAGGACCTCGGCAGTTCCGGCTTCGGCGGCGTCTTCGGACTGCTGACGGAGGACTCGCTATTCGTCCATGGACACGGCCAGAACCATCGTGCCGACGGCGAACTGCGATTCTTCGGCGGCGACAAGAACGATCTGCTCGTGACGTTCCCTGGGGCCACTTCAATCGTCATCCATAACGGCATCGTCTACTTGCACGCCGACGGCTGGCTCCAGGCGTTCGATCGCGACAGCTACGTGAGTCTCCAGACCGAGGTCAATACCCGGAAAGGGCGCATACAACAATTGCAGGAGCAGAAGAAGAAGCTCCCGAGCGACGCCGGGGAGTTGCCGCGCCGGCAGTTCGACGCGGAGATCGCCAATGCTCAGGCGGAGATCTCCGCGCTCGAGGAGAAACTGCCCGCGTGCTTCGTCTGGCGCACGGCGAGCGATTGCCCCCTGACCTTGATTCTGGCGGGCGACACGCTCTTCGCCGGCGGGGAAGGAAAGGTAGCTGCCTACGAAGTCGCAACCGGCGAAGAGACCTGGACCGCATCGGTCGAAGGCAGGGCCTACGGCCTGGCTGCCGCCGGAGGCTCGTTGTTCGTCAGCACGGACCTGGGCAGGATCGTCTGCCTCGCTGCCCCATAGGAACGACGGATGCGGTGGGATAGGGATGTCACCTCACGACAAGTGGAAGGCAGTCCCGTGCTCGTCTGACAGCCCATCCCACGAGCCCCGTATACCGTGTCCATACAGTAGCTATCCGGAACACGGCCACGACCCGCAGGGTAAACCGTGCCGGCTACTGCCCCAGGAAATTGCCGTAGGTCAGAGCCACGACCGCGGCGCTGAGGATCAACAGTGCTGTGACCAGGACCCCCTTCGTTCGAGCACTCCTGCCGTGCCATTCCCGCAGGACGATCCCCGCCAGGGAGCTGAACAGGATCAGCATGAGCATGTGGATCGCCCAACTGGAGAACTTGAATTCGCCCATACGGACGTGGGCCAGGCCGTAGAACAGGAATTGCCCATACCACATGCAGCCGGTCAGAAGAGCCATGAGGTAGTTGATTGGCAGCGCACCGGCAGCCGCGTCCTTCGGCCTGCGGAATTCACCAAATGTCCCTTGCGAACGGGCCAGATAGATGCAGTAGGCGGCCGTGGTCACGAAGGCGCCCGTGTTGGAGAAGATGTAGACGATATTGGTCTGCCAGTGGCCAGCCCCGAAATCCGTTGCGGTCTTGGCAATGGGAGCGCCCGTGTGGTTCACGGCGATGCCGTAGAAAGCAGAGAAGACCCCGGCAATCGCGCACAAGAGCAGGCCCTTGCCCAGGACGAATGGCGGATCGCCAGCGCCTTGCTGCAGTTCCGCTTCTTTGAGCCGGCCCGCCACCCCGCACAGCAGCGTTCCCAACAAGCCGACGAAGACCCCGCTCATCACCCATCCGGCACCGGGCTTGCCCATGGTGCTCACGAGCGTTCCCTCCAGAATGGGCCCTGTCAGAGTTCCCAGGACGCACGAGATGCCGATCGAGATGCCATAGGTGAGCGAGTAGCCGACATGGCGAATCGCCATACCGAACGCGGTGCCGCCGATGCCATAGATCACACCCAAGGCAAAGGTCCACCACATCGCGTTGCGCGGCGCAGCCCGTAGAACCGCCGCGAGGTCTGGAATCGTCAGCCAGGCCATGAGGACGGGGACGAGCAGCCAGCAGACGGAGGCCTGCGCCAGCCAGTAGGTTTGCCAGGACCAGCCCCGCAGCTTCTGCTGAGGGGTATAACACAGAGCCGCGGAAAAGGCTCCGATCGCGTGCAGGAACGTTCCCAAGAGGGGATTGACGCCAATCTCAGTCATGGAGTCTCCTCGAATCTTTTGAGCCTCTCACTTCGCCTGGGATTCATCCAGATCCAGTGGATAGACACCGTGTTCTCGAATCAGCCTGACGACGTAATCATATGTCCGCCCGGAAACGCTGCTGGTGACGGAATGATCCGATTGGAGGATCAGCCCGCCGCCCCGGGCCGCGTGGAGCTTTCGAAAGATCTCGGCGCGGATCTCCTCGCGGTCGCCGCGTTCCCACTTCTGAACGTCGAGATTGCCGCAGAAACCGATGCGGTGGCCATACCGGCGGCGAAGATCCACGACGTCCATGCCCGCTTTGACCTCCAACGGATTGTAGGCATCGACCCCGATCTCGATGTAGTCTTCGAAGATGGCGCTCACATTCCCGCAGCCGTGGTAGATCACTGGCAGACCGTGGGCGTGACAATGCTCGACCATCGCCTTCACCCACGGCTTGAAGTACTCTCGCCAGTAGCTCGGCGAGAAGAACAGACTGTTGCGATAGGCGACGTCCCCCCAGATCACGAAGCCGTCGAGATGCCCTGCAGCCGCCTCGATCGCAGCCTTGCAGCACGACAGATAGAATTCCCCGATGCGGTTGATGCAGACGCCCAGGCGTTCCGGATACAGTCCCATCCAGAGCAGCGTGTTCTCCTGGCCGACCAGACGCGTGAGGCACTCGTTGACCTCGATCATGCTGCCAAAGACAGGGAAATCGGCCCAGAGACTCTTGACCGTGTCCACCCACGGCGGACTGTTGCGTTGAAAGCCGTCACCGACGCCGGCGATCTGATTGTCCCCGGCCTCAAAGAACCGCCGGCGATCACAGGGATCGTCGAACTCGAAGGCTTCGAGCTTCTCGATACTGTCGGTGTCCCAAGACATCTGCTCCGGCATGGGCAGATCGAGGCGCTTTCGAAGGACCGTCTCGAATCCGGTCTTGACCCACACCTCGCTGCGGTCCTGCCGAACGATCTCGAAGGGTTGCATGTGCGGGTCCATATTCGGGATCGTCACGATCCAGTCGAGATCGTAGTAGCGATAAGGATCGGCTTCCGGCGGCAGATCGAGCTCCCGTCGCCAACGACTCAGAAAACCTCCCCAAAAGAAGTCGCTCACCGGTACGCGGTCCGGCTCCTCATGTCGCAGGGTCTTCCGCATGCGTTCGAGCTTGACCAGCGTCGATGCAGGTCGTTGCGTACTCATAACACAGATCTCTCCTTATCGGTCGCCTTCGACCTTCGATAGAGTAGCATACCGGTCCGCTTCCCACAAGACTTGCGGGTCCGAGACTCGAATGGCCCAGGCACAAAATCGACTATCGCAATCCCGACGATCCTGCCATAATGCTGCCACCTGCATACAAGAGACAGGAGATTCGCACTATGAAGCGGTATGGAACGGTGATCGGCGTGAGAACGGATCGGCTCGCGGAGTACAAGAGACTACACGCGGCGGTCTGGCCCGACGTGCTCAGGAAGATCACGGAGTGCCGGATTCGGAACTACTCGATCTACCTTCGCCGACTGCCGGATGGAAACCACTATCTCTTCAGCTACTTCGAATACGTCGGCGACGATTTCGACGCGGACATGGCCAAGATGGCGGCGGACCCCACGACACAGCAGTGGTGGAAGGTCTGCATGCCCTGCCAGGAGCCCCTGCCCGACCGTGCAGAGGGTGAGTGGTGGGCGAGCATGGACGAGGTGTTTCACCTCGATTAGCGGTCCGCCGGATTCGAGGGACGCGAGGAAACGGATTCTGCGAATGGAGAAGCAAGCATGACAACAAGAACCCTGACATCCTTTGTCTTATTCGTGTTGGCCGGCGCCGGCTGGGCAGCTCAATCGGACGCGCCGGCGGAAGTCTTCGTCGTCCCCAACTTCCATCCTGCAAGCTGCGGCTGGCTTACGGACTGGTCCACCGAGCGCAACTACTGCGCCAACAGCTACCTCGACCACCTCGACCGCGTGCGGGACGACCCGAACTACGCTTTCGCGCTGTCGGAATGCAACACGATGATCGCCATCCTCAATTTCCACCCGGACCGGGTGGCGGAGCTCAAGCAGCGGATTCGCGAGGGCCGCGTGGAGCTGGTCAACGCGTTCTTTCTCGAACCGACGATCAACCTCTCGGGCGGCGAAGCCCTCGTCAAGATGGGCGTGGAAGGTCTGCGCTGGCAGCAGGCGATCTTTGGGGCTCGCCCTCGTTTCGTCTGGGCCATCGACGTGACGGGCGTACACGAGCAGATGGCGCAAATCACATCGGGTCTCGGCCTCGACGCGATGGTCTATACGCGCGACAACCCCACCGGCAAATCCATCCACTGGCTCCAGGCCCCGGACGGCTCGCGATGTCCGGCGATCTCACCCGGCCACTACGCCGATTGGGATCCCGTGTTCCGCTCGCCGACGCCGCTGGACTCCAGGACTCTCGCGGAACTCCTCGACGACGTGAAAGCCCGCGCCGCCGGGACGCCGCAAGGTGCGCCGGTCCTCGTGCTGGGCGGGGCAGGGGACTACTCTCTCGCGCCGGCCTGTGCGGACTACCCGTCGATGTTCTTGAAGCAGTGGAAGCAGGTCGCCCCGCAGACGGCAATGCACTTCACCGGCCTGGGTCGCTACGTGGACGCGATTCTTCCCGCCATCCAATCGGGCCGAATCGAACTGCCCGTCAGCCGAAGCGGCGCCAGGATGAGCTGGACGTCGTTCTGGATTGAATGCCCCAAGGTCAAGCAGTGGTATCGTCGGGCGGAACAGGGATTGCAGGCCGCCGAGATGCTGGCGACGATCGCCAGCCGCGACGGCAAGTTCGAGTATCCCGTCCAGCCCCTCTACCACGCCTGGCTCCAGATGCTCCTGAACATGGACCGCAACACCCTCTGGGGCGCCGCCGGCGGCATGGTCTTCGAGCATGAGAAGTCATGGGACGCCCGCGACCGCTTCGAGTCGGTGGAGAAAGTCTCCGCCGGCGCAACGCACGCAGCCCTCGAGCACATGGTCGGACAGGGCCCATGTGTAGCTCTGTTCAATCCGCTGAACTGGCCGAGGACCGATCCTGTGCGAATCCGCCTGCCTGCGGGCATGAGCCCGGCGGGTGTGACTTGCCAAGCCGGAGGAGAAGGGCAGATCCTGTGCCAGGTTCCCTTGCCTTCGACGGGTATCGTCACGCTGGCCACTTCGAGCCGGGTAGCCTCCGCGCCGCGGACGATCGACCTGCCGGCAGTAGTCGAAACGGCTTACTACCGCGCGAGAATCGATCCGAACAGCGGTGCCTTGTGCAGCCTGACACTCAAGTCCTCCGGTCGCGAGGTCCTGGCAGGTCCGGTGTCGCTCGTGGCCGAGCAGGCAGGCGATTTCCACAGCACGCCGCGACGCGACCAGCGGAAACGCCTGGCCGATTCGTCACAGGCCAAGTCCCACATCCACGTGACCGAGGGGCCGCTGGCGATCCTCGTGAGCACAGATTCCTTGCTCCTCGGCAGCGTCGTTCGGCAGACGATTCATTTCTACAGGGACTCTCCACGGATCGATTTCGACGTGGAACTGAATGATATCCCGGACAAGACCATCGTCCTGGCGGAGTTCCCTCTGGCCCAAGCCGTGCAAGAAACTCGACGCGGCATCCCCTATGGCTTCTCCCACGCTGCCTGGGAGAGAAAGGACCGGACTCTGGCCGGATTCGGCGACGGCATCGTTCCGGCGATCCGCTGGTCGCATTACCAGTTCGAACGAGGCGGCGTGGCCATTCTCGATCGCGGCCTGCCCGGCCGGGAACTCACCGGCCGAACACCCGTGCTGTTTCTCCTGGACACGCAGGAGATCTATATGGGTTACCCGAATGCCTGGCTCAGCGGCCGGGGCCGACAGAGCTTCTCCTTCGCCCTCGTCGCCCACGATGGCGACTGGAACGAGGCGCGCATCCCGCAGATGGCTTGGGAATTCAACCACCCTCCGGTTGTGGCTCCCCATTCCGCCGAGGCGTCGGCCCAATCGTTCCTGCGGACCTCCGACAACGTGATCGTCGAGGCCATGCGCCGCGAGGGCAACGAGATCGAGGTACGCCTGGCCGAGTGCCTTGGCAACGCCGGGACGGCCGAAGTCACGCTGAACGTGCCGCACCGCAGAGCCGCGATTACCGATCTGACGGGCAACCGACGAGAGTCTCTGCAGGGCGGACCGACCTACCGATTCCGCGTGCGACCGCAGCAGATCGTGACATTGCGGTTTGACACGGACTTGGCCGTAGCGGACGTCCAGCCGCTAACGAAGTGGGATTCGCTCGTGCCCCACGCCAAGCTCGCCGCGCTCAATACGAAACTCGATGAGAAAGGCCATCCCCCGGCCGGCGACCAGGAGGACAGGACCCCGCGATTACCCGCGGACGCAGCGAAATCCGTGGCCAGGGGCAAGCCGGCGATTGCCTCGAACGTGTATCGGAATCAAGACGACTGCCGGGCGGAACTGGCCTTCGACGGAGATCCGCGGACCCGCTGGGCCTCCGACGCCGGGCTCCAGCAGGCCTGGCTGGAGGTGGACCTTGGGCGAACGTGCACCATCGACCGGGTCTGGCTCAGTGAGGCCTATGATCGCGTCGAGGAATTCGAGCTGCAGGCGGACCGCGACGGTCGATGGGAGACCTTCGCCCGCGGCGGCAAGATCGGCTCGGGCCTGGAACTCAGATTCACGCCAGTCCAGGTGCAGAAAGTCCGCCTGAACGTTCTCAAGGCGAGCGATGGCCCGACCATCTGGGAATTCCTACTGTTCGAACCGATCACAGTAGGTCGTCTGCGGAAACCTGGCGATTCTGATCGTCATCGTTGGCCGGCTTCTCAGTTCCCACAGGCGCCACCGGGGAGACGGACCGGGGAACAGGCGCCAGAGCCGTACAGAGTCGAACCCACGGGCCGTGCGCTCGGCTGAGCACGAAGCTGCACGCCAGCAGAATCGCAAACAGGCCCAGTCCGTGCCAGAGGCTCGGATCGACCTTGGCCAACTGCTTCGGCCTGGCCGTGAAGGCAATCGCCATTTCGGCCGCGGGCTCGACCTGCAAGGGGCTGTCGAATCGAAGCACCTGTCCACAGGCCGGCATGGTCACCTGGATTTGGGACACCGAGGTCTCCGCAGCCGCCTGGGTCTGGATGATCCGGCGGGTAATCAGCTCCAGGTTCTCGTTGTCCGCCTGTCCCAGGGAGTTTTCGATTCGCTCCACCTGCTGCTGGCTCAGAGCCTGGGCGTCCGATGGGAGCGCATTGCCGACCTGGCCTTCCGGCGACGCTCCGCTCTGGCGTCGCAGACGGCCCCTGGCGTTGATCAATCCCACCTTGGCCTGCTGTCGCACGAGATTGTCGAGGTCCACGCGGATATCCTCGTTCAAGGCGGTATTGCCGATCGAGAAGTTGTATCCCTTGGTCAGTGCCTGGCGGGCGGCGCCTTGTTCGCCTTTCTGCCTCAGTTCCTGGGCGAGCGTCTGCTGCTGCTGGGCGACCATCTCGTTCTGTCGATTGATCGTCAGGATCTGCTGCTGGTACGTCTGCATGTCGTAGCGCGAGACCTGCCCTGCCCTGGCGACTCGCTGATCGATGGTCAACGTCCCGTCGAAGTCGCCATAGGCGAAGCCCTGAGGCATGTAGACCTGCCACGTGATGTTCTTGAGCGGCAGATCGAATCGCGGACCCTGCAAGCTGTGACGGCCGGACCAATCGGCAGGCCGGGCGCCGGCCCTCGCTGAAGGCAGGTCGGCGACGTAGACCATGTCCACCTGCACCTCGTCCGAAGTCTGCTGCGGCAGCGGCACGAGCAGCGATTTGCGCCCGTCCGCGCCCGCTCGAAGAGACGGCTGCACCGCCTGGCCGTCCACGGTCAGGGACCAGATGGCCGCCCCCTCGGGCAGGATCGTCTGCAAATGACGCTGTCCCTCCACGCGGAGCGTCAGGACCACGCGATTGATCGTCTGCCCGGCGGCGGTGACCACGGAAACCAGGTCGGTCTGGAGGACCTCCGCACCGATTTGGCCGGCAGCAGCATGGCGTCTCGCCTGCACGGTCAGAGCGTACTGGGCCGATATGCTGCGATAGCACATCGCGGCGCCGGAGAGATCCCCCGCACCGAAGTGCTCGGGGATGCTGCGCGCGTCCGCAGAACGCAGTGTGGCATCCGTTGAATCCGCCGCCAGCTCCACGCGCTCGGTGGCGAACACCGCGACGTAGCCCTGCTGGAGATCCGCATCCTGGCAGCGGACGGGAACCAGCGGGACATTGCCGTCAGTCGGGTTATAGCGAGTCTCGTAGTTCACGTTCATCAGATAGGGCTGGTCGTACACCTTGTCTGCCAGCTCGATCCGCCACTGCCCTGGACTGAGCTGCTCGCGCCGTGCGATGCCGGGACCGGTGATGGTCACGCCGAGGGCCTCCGTGGGCAGGACCAGCGAAAAGGCCTTGGTTCCGGCGTGGTACAGCCGATAGCGAAGGGCGTGCTGGTGCCGAACGAGACCATCCGTCACCCGGGCAATGTGAAGGCTCTGGACCGTGATCCTCGCCTGGATCAGCTCCGTCTGCAACTGGATCTGCCAGTCCGGCCTGAGGAACTGGAACGCCAGGAGTCCCTGGGCCGCGTGGCCCAGTTCCGCAGGATTTACTTCGCTGACGCCCTGGCGCGACGCAACGGACAACCGCACTCCCTGTTCCGAGCCGACAATCAGATAGCCGGTGTGCTTGATCCCGCCCACAACGGTTACGCGGGGCGCCGTCAGGCGGTCCGGGACCTCGGCCACCGCCTGGCTCAACGCCAGCTTCAGTTGCACGACTCCCGTCAGTCGGTGTTTGAAGTGGACCCGCACGCGGCGCTGGCCTGCCTCCATGGACTCGTCCCAGTGGCTGACCTTCTGGGCATCGAGGGCGTCGATATCGAAACCCGCGGGTATCAGCAGGTCCACGTCGAACCGGCCGGCCTTGGCAATCTCGATTCCCCACTGGCTGTTGTACACGAGCCGGTCGTCTTCGACGTTGAATCGCGCCGTCTCCTGGCTTCGCACCTCGCTCTGGACCGCCTGCACGCGGCCGGTCACGGCGCCGCCGGCGGACTCGAAACGGAAGGCGTGACTGATCTGCTCGACGCCGAGGCCGGGAACCGCCTTCGCGATGCTGCCCACCTCGCTGACGTAGTCCGCGAGATTCACGGGCGTCGGGTGTTGGTCCACGACCAGGTACACGGATGGTTCCGCCGCGACGCCGACCACGCTGTGCTGATCCAGGGCCTGTCCGACAACCAGCGGCTCCAGACGCACCTCATACGGCACCGCGGCGCTGACCGACTGGGTCGTTACGGTCATCGTATAGGAACCCGTCACCGGCTGGGTCAGGCGGACTTCCAGGCCATGGCCGGTCGGGTCGAACCGCCAGGCGCCGATCCACGACCCATTGACGGAAGTCACCGTCTGGCCTGGGCCGACTTCGAGAGCCAGCCGGTCCACCTGGCCCTGTGCGATCTGCAGGCGGATCTCATGGAAGACCTGCAACAGTCCCGGACTGACTGCCGCGAGGGCGAAGTCCCTTGCGTAGAAGCGGACTTCCTCGCGTGCCGCCTGTCGCTCGAGGGGACGCCACGCAAACACAGCGGGTTGGCCCGGCGCGAACATGGCCTCCACGCGAGTCTGCCCGTCCGCCTGGCTGGTCGTCAGCCAGACCGCCTGCGGCGCTTCGACCGACACGTTGACGTCGGGAATGACGAGGTTGACGCGATTGGTCAGGGCAACGGGCAGAGCCAGCTCGAACCGTCGCTGCTGGTCCTGGCCCGCAGGCGGTAGAGCCGCGAGGAGGTCGGCCTCGATGTCGTACAGACCCGCCTCCTGCACGCGTACGACGTGCCGGCCGTTCTCGGTCGCCAGACTCACATGCGCATCGGGTTTGACGGAGGAAACGAGGACTGCCGATTCCTCGACGAGAGGGAACTTCCAGGCTCGGTCCGCGCGGACTTGCAGATGGTATTTGATCTCCATGTTGTCCGCGCCCGCCGTGAGCGAGCATTCGACGCGCTCGACCAGCGAGCCGGCCGCGACGGGTCTGCGCGAGGATCCGAGTTGGGAGCAACCGCTTGCCAGGCAGACCATCAACAGGACGGACGCGACAGGGACGACGCGTACGAGGGCCGGTCGCCTCCGCCACGCCCGATACGCGAACCAGGCCGCAGCCATCGCCGGCAACCCCCACGTGGCCAGAGCCTTGAGCACAGGCCACGCAGCCGGAATCTCAGCGGCCATGTAGATCAACGCCGCGACGATTGCCGCCAGGGCTGCTCTGCGCAGCCGCCGGAATCTCAAGGCCAGGATCCCGGTCACAACCACCACGATGGCTACTGCCGCCAGGTCCGAGATACGTAATGCCTGACGCCAGGCGGGAACCAGTTGCGTGCTGATGCGAAAGGTCTCGTCGGGATCGGCGCTGACCGCCTGCGCGTAGCTCAGCGATGTCACCGTGGGGACGGGAGCCATTTCCGCCATCCATGCCTTTGCGCCAATCCAGACGAGCACGACCAGCAGAGCCAGGACGACGAGATCGGGCACGTGCCGGCGCCTCACGATCGCGCAGACGATCACGAGGATCGCCGCTACCGCGAGGAACGCCGCCAGCGCATCGTCCGCCATGGCCCGGCGGATGCCCCTTTCCCACGACGGAACGAGCCGGTCGATCCAGCCCGCCAGGCCCATTCGGCCCTGTGGACGGGGAAGCGCCTCCATGTTCCCGCCGGCGGGGGAGATGGCCCATCGATCCGGCACGACAATCCGCCAATCCGCATAGGCGATGGGCACGGTGCAGCTCGGCGCCGCCAGATCGACGGTGCGTTTCCACCACGTTCCGGCCGGGTGTGCCTGTCCATACTCCAGGAGGACGGTCGCCGGGTCGTTGGGGTTGGCCTGCCGGCGCAGCGGGACCAGCAGCCTTCCACTGGCCTGGTCGTGCGAAACCGCCAGACGGACCGGTTGTTCCGCGTTGCCTGGCGACGATTCGACCTGCGACACCGCCCAGACCCGCGCATCCGCAGGCATCTTCAACGCGAGGAACTGCCCGGTCGTGTTCTTGACCTTGTATCGGACCGTCGTCACCGATTCGATCCGACCGTCCGGACGGATCGCGAGCGTCGTTTGAAGATCTGCGATATCGACGACCACAGGCAGCAGTTCGCTTCGTTGATAAGGCTCGATGGTCAGCATCGCTGAGTGGGGCTCTGCGATGTACTTGTAGACCGCCAGGATCGGACTGCTCGTGAGCATGCGATAGTCGCCCGGCAGCTCGTCCATCGCGATGGTCAGCAGGGGGGCCGGCTCCTGCAATTGCAGCTTCAGATCGAGGTGGCTGGTCACGACGACGTAGCCGGTCTGCGTCTGAACGCCTGGGCAATGGAGGGCGCCGAGCTGGATCGGCCGGTCGGGAGCGTACCGCTGCGTATAGGTCGCCGCGAGGCAGTAGTCGCCGAGGACCTTCTGATTGAGCTTGACCGTCCAGGTGTCGCCCTGGTGGTCCCATCGTCGCACGTCCCGCCCGACGAACTCGACGTTCTCGAAGCTCTCCGGCAGGCGGAACCTCAGCTCGTCGATGGGCGAGCCGGTGATGATGTAGTTGACCGTCGCGGACCCGTAGGCGAGGGCCTCGCCCACGGACTGGAGGTGGAAGACCTCGGCGCGGACCTCCGCGGGCCTGCGCCGGGCCATCAGTGCGAGCGTCCAGTCCACGTCGCGAAAGCGGTACGCGTACTGCGCGCCGGAGACGCGCAGCGGAACAGACGCGGTGTGGACCTCGCTGAGATTGCCGATCTGGGGCTGCTCGATCTCGATGCCCGCCTCCGCCGCGACCACGACGTAACCCCGCTGCGTCTTGGCTCCAATCACGCGAAGCGAAGGGATCTCCTGCCGCTCTTCGAGCGGGCCGCGTCCCAGCTCCATGCGAAGGTGGAGCAGGGTCCGTCCGATCACAGGTTCCTTGAAGACCACGCGAACCGACGTCTGCCGGCCGGTCGAGGGGCCCTCGGGCAGGTGGTAGTCGCCTACCTGGTTGCCGTCCACCGCCGCGACCACCAGGGAAGCGGACGCCGCGATCTCCAGTTGACGCAGCGGCGCATCGCGGATGTCGAGCTCCAGTTCCGCATCGACAACCAGGTCGTCCTCTTTGACGCGCGCGATCACCCGTCCGGCCACCTCGTACGTGGGCACGATGGCGTCCACCAAGAGAGCCAGACGGTATCGGCTGCCGGCATAGGTATAAAAGAACGCTTTGCCCAGCGGGATTGTCCTGGGGGGGGCGTCCTGCGCCTGGACGTGCGGGAAGACGGCGGCATCGATCTGGGTCAGGCCCGACGACTCCTGCACGACCAACTGCAGGGCGCTGTTGGTCCCGACAGCCAGATGACCGCCGGCGCGGAGGTCCCCGGTCGGCTCGATGGCCGGGATCGGGACGGCGGCAGGCAGGCTGCCGATCGCGCACTCTGCGAGGATTTGCAGACGATACTCTCGATCCTGCTGGCGGCTCAATTCCACGCGGAGAGCCCGGACTCCGTCCGCCGGCTCGCCGAGCGTCCAGGTGCGAATGGAGGAACCTCGCACCGCAGTGATGCTCAGGTCGGCGGGGACGTTGAAGGTCAACGTTTCGAGCTTGCCCTGGGCGATTTGGAAGTCGAACAGGGTATCGACCAGCGTGAGTCCCGCCCGCACGTCCACAATCGCATTTGCCTGGCTGGACAGCACGAGCCTGGCGTCGGCCAGTTGCACCTGCGGCTTCCACCGAATCTGCAGCGGACTGGGAGGACCGAGCAGGGCCTCCATCACCAACTGGCCGCCTTCGATCCGGCGTTCCACCCGCACGGCGCCGGGCAGCTCGACTTCGAGATCGGGTTGACTGCTGAGCAGGCGAATCCGGCGCAGTCGCCCGCCGGCCACTTCAAGGCTCGCTCGACGCCAGGGGCTGTTCGGATCTGCGACCGCGCGGGCGACGAACGTCGCGGCCACCGCGTGTCTGCCCGACCCCGGCCAGGCGACGCGATACACCCTGTCGTTGGGATCATAGTCGAGCCGGCCGCTCGTCATGGCTGGTTCGATCTGCTGCATGACCACGTCGCCGCGAACCAGGAGGATCGTGCGATTTGCCTGCTTCGTGCGGGCTTCGAACGCGACCGTCACGGCCAACTGCGAGCCGTCGATCCGGCACGTGAGCTGAACCTCGTCGATCTCCACGCCGTCGGAAAGGTCCGCCGACGGCGCCGCCTGCGGCTCCGCACCCATGCCCGCCGTCGCAACCACCCAAACCATCAGACAGACTCGCACCTTGTTCCGCACAGTCATACCCTTTCCAAGATCGCGGACGATGTGTCACAAACCCAAGCGTCTCTATCCAGATAATACAGCGAGCCGAGGCCGCAGGGGTGTAAAACCCCTGTAAAACCGGGCCTGGTTCGACCGCGCCGGGCCCCCGTGTTCGTAGTGACGCCGTAAGGCGTTATCTGCAAATCTCTCGTGTAGAAGATATGCCCTTACGGGCACACTATGAACACGCTTCGCATCCAGTCGGCCGTTCAGGGCTGGGGCTGCGTCTGCGCCGCCCTCGGCAGATTCTCCGCCTGGTGCGCGAGGGCCGCGAGGGCCTGCACGCTCTGATCCAGCGGCAGGGCTCCGCTCACTCGATCCAGGACATCCTGAATCTGCTGCAACGACGCGTCCCTCGCGTGTTCGGACTGGCGAAGCCATTCCGCGAACCGCGCTGCGCCCGCCGCCAGGAAGAAGCGAGGGTCCTCTTCGACCGTTCGACGTCGGATCAGGGAACCCGCCAGCGGTCTGGAGATCTCTTCGATCTGTCCAGTCTCGCTGTTTCGATAGCGGACGAACACCGCGCCCAGATCGCTGCCGAACTCGCCCGCCGGGGAGTCTATCAGTTCCATCTCGTACAAGGCGGTCGAGCACTGGCCCGATCCGACCTCGCCGGCATCCACCGTGTCGTCGCGGAAGCGTCGATCCTCGATGTCCCGGTTCTCGTACCCGATCAGGCGGTACCGCCGGACGCGGGCAGGATCGAACTGCACCTGGATCCGCGCGTCCTTTGCGACGGTTTGCAGCGTCGCGGCCAGTTGGCCGACGAGGACCTCGCGAGCGCCGTCGGAAGGATCGAGGAAGACGTATCGGCCATCGCCGCGATCCGCCATGGCCTCCAGGAAGGCATCGTTGTACGCGCCGTACCCGACCCCCACGCACGTGAGCGTAATCCCCTGTTGGCGGTCCTGTGCCACCTCCGCGAGCACGTCGTCCGCTTCGGTCTGGCCGACGTTGGCGACTCCATCCGAGCAGAGCACCACCTGGTTGATCCGGCCTGCGATGAAGGCCCTTCTCGCCAGGTCGTACCCGACCTTCAGGCCCGCCAGGAGATTCGTCCGTCCGGCCGGCTGAATAGCGTCGATGGTCTGCCGGATTATCTCCTTCTCCTTGGCAGGGACGGCCTCCAGGTGCAGCCTTGCCTCATCGGCACAGGTAACTAAGGAGATCCGGTCGGCATCGTCGAGCTTGTCCACCAGGAGATTCAGAGCCGACTGCACCAGAGGCAGCCGATCCGGCTGGCCCATCGAAGCCGAGGCATCCACGACAAAGACGATATGGGCGGCCCGTCGCTGGTCCCGACCCACCGTCCGCGCCTTCACCGCGATCTTGAGCAGCGTCAGGTCCTGGCCCGCCGGAGCGAAGGGCGAGGGAGCCCCTTCCGCATATACTGCGAAGGTCGCACCATCGCGCTGCGGATAGGCGTAGTCGAACGCATTGATGAACTCCTCCATGCGGACCGCGCCGATCGGCGGTAGGAATCCGCTGCGAATGTACCGTCGGCACAGGGCATAGGACGCGGTATCCACGTCCAGGGCGAACGTCGATTGGGCGTCGCGCTCCGTCATGACCCACGGATTCACGGGCGTCACCCTGAACCGCGATTGGAACGACGGAAGGGCGGTGTCCAGTCCCGGCATGTCCTCCACGACCAGCGATTCTTCGCGATCTGCAATGACAAGCTGGTCTGATTTGGTCGCGACAAGAGGTGTTCTCTCCGGCTGCTCCTTCCTGGCACTCTCTTCGTAAAACCACAGAGCACCCGAGTCCTTGTCGGCCTGCGGCTCGATTTCGTAAAGACGGCCAAGGACCGGCGTGTCACCCAGAGCAGGCACGCGCTCGTCCGCTCTTGTCCAACCGCTGAGGAGACTGAGATCCGTGTCGCCCTTTCTATCGCTGACGGGAGCGGGCTGAGCCGGAATCGGCGCGGGCGTAGTCACAGGCGGTACGACGGCATCCGAATACTCATAGGACACGATCTGCCTGGAGTAGCTCTCCGGCGCTGCGCTCGTGGATCTCGGCTTCTCCTCAATGCGGTCTGCAGCGGGACCGCTGACTCTGGATGACGACGATGTTCCGTCTGAAGGAGGCACAAGTCCCTCTCCGCTCGTGACAAGTCCATGGGGGGTCCCTTCCCCTTCGCGGCCGTCAACGCGCCGATCGCCAGCCGCTATGAGCATCTTGACCGCCTCATCCGCACCAGTATCTCCCCACACCTGCCCTCGCAGTCCCGCCTGAACTTGCCCTGTGCGGAGTTCGCTCGCGCGCTCCAGTTCGGCTGTTTTCTTGCCCAGACTCGTCAGCGGCACTGCCCGATAGGCATCCCCAGCAACGGCCCACCTCCCGTCGGTTACAGGCGTTTTCGAGGACGGCTGCTCAGATGGCTCGGCGGCCACGTCTGACAACGCCAAGACGCCATCGCTCGGGGGTTCGCCATCGGCATCGCTGCGAGAGATCACGGTTCCATTCGTGATCCCGCCCACGATGCCGCCGCCATGGGCGGGACCGTTCATTGGCTCAGACGCCATCCCTCCCATGCCTCCACTCCCCTCGGACCGCGTTGTGTATTGCGATCCGCCGAGGGGAACCTCTCGATTGCCGCGCACCGCGCGAGTTCTCTGTGGAGCCGTCGCTCTGGGATCATGCACAGCCACCGCAGCCGATTCATCCCCCCTGACCGACGTGGAGCTTGCTCGGTACTCCAGATGCCGCGCTTTGTTCAGACTGGGGATCAGCAGACCTATCAGAACCACGCCGACCACCAGAACCGCCGCAACGGCTAAGATGCTGCGTCGGATGGAGATCCGCATCCCACTCCTGCGGACTCCCGCGAGTTGTCTGAGCTTCTTGAGTCGATGTTCGGCCAGGATCGGGTCCGGACCCTCGTTCACCGCGTCGCAGGTCAGCTTGACCGCCATCCGCATGTCCGCCAGGCGGTCCCGCAGATCGTTGTCGGTCTGGAGATAGCTCAGAAGCTCGGCCTTGGACGACTCGTCGAGGTCGTCGAAAACTAGTGCGGCCAACAGTTTCTCTGCTTGTTCTCGGTTCATATCACACCACCCCTGCGTTTCGCAGGCGTTGGGCCAGCGTGCTCAGGCCCTGGTTGAGCCGGTAGTTGACGGTGGACAGCGACACCCCGATTACCTCCGCCACCTGTCGGAGCGACATGCCCTGAACCACTTTGAGCAACACGACGTGCCGATACAGGTCGTCGAGCTGGTTCAACTCACGAAGGACCACCTGGCGGGCCTCCTGACGCATCATCTCGCCGAGGGCATCCATCTCGTGGGCTTGTTCCTGGGCTGCAACTGCAGGGTCCGCCGAGACGTGGGCTGCGCCCTGGCGCATCCGTTTGCGGAGTGCGTCGAGAGCAAGGTTGTGGGCGACGCGGAACAGCCAGGTCGTGAGGTGCTCGATACTGCCCGGCCCGTGGGTACAGACCTGTTTGTGCAGGCGGATGAACGTCTCCTGCACGATGTCCTCAGGCCCCCCGGGATCGCCGGTGCTGCCCAACATGCGACCGACGTACCGCAGGAGCGGGCCCTGGTAGTGGGACACGACCGCCATCAGGTTGTCGGCCTGCGGCAGCGGAGGACCCGTGCGTTCAGTCGCAGTAGTAACTGTGCATTCGCTCATCGCAAAAGGACTTCCCCTTCGTCACATCTATAGACGAAAGATGTCGGTCCTTGTACTACGAAAAGCCGGTCCTGCGCGAAAAATGTGGTGTATCAGGGGCCGACCGCCGGAGCGGAACGGTACAGTCGGATATCGTCGATGAAGAGAGTGCCCTGACCGGCAGCGACTCCAATCGTCAGGCTCTTGACGGCTCCGAGGCCGGCGTTCGACGGCAGGTCGATGTTCCACTGCTTCCACTCGGTCGAGGCCAGATCGTTGGCGCTGCCTTGGTATGAGACCTTCTTATTGTTGATCTTGACGTAGAGTTCAGCGGGTCCATTGGCCGTTGTGCCGCAGAAGAACAGGACCAGCGTCTTGACACCGCCCCGCGTCCAGTCCCGCGCCGGCTCGAAGGTCCGCGTAGTCTCGGAAAGCCCGTCATAGGACAAAGGCATGGACCGATGGCCGCCGTGCACAACGGTGTACTCCATGATGGAGCCGAGCCCCGGGTCGTAGCCGACGATGGCGCCCGTGCCGTTGCCGCTCTGGCCGTCGGGGAAGAACTCGTCGGGCAGGAAACCGAGCGAATCGACCCAGGTCTGGAAGACTTGTCTCGGCGAGAGTTGCCCGTAGCTCTCGAAATCGTCGACGACCAGATACTGCGACGTGGAGAAGCTCCAGACCGGGCTGCTCCAGACGCTGGGGCTCTCGGCCTCGTTGACCTCGACCACTTTCCAGTAGTAGGTCGTGTCCGGCTGAAGGTCCGGTGCGTACGTCGCCTCGCTCAACACGTCGACGGGAGTCGTGCCGTCGATCACCGCCTGCAAATCGGTGCCGAGATAGACCTCGTGCGAAGCCGCTTCTCGTCCCGCTGTCCAACTCAGAGTCGCATCGGGAGACACGCCCACTGACCCATCGGCCGGATGGGGGTCCTGGGCCACAACGGGAAAGCAGGAGAACCGCACCTCGCTCAAACTGCACTGGCTCCCGCCTCCCCACGTGCTGGTGCAGGTGATCCGGACGAACCGGGCGGCGACACCGTGGAAATCCACCGTGGTGTTGTACGTGTAGTCGGCGGTTCCGGGAGCCTGGGCGAATTCAGGGACATCCGCCAGCGCCGTCCACGCGAAGCCGTCCGTGGAGTATTCGATCGTCGCGGTCTTCACACCCCAACCCAGAACGAACCACTCAAGCTCGCTGTTTGAGTTCCAGACCCTCATCTGATCCAGCTTGTAGACCATGTCGAACTCATACTGAATCCAGACCGGCGGCTCTTGGCCGGCCTTGCTCACCCACATGTTCGTAGACAAGGTGTCATGCTGGTCCGAGGCGTTGAGACCCGATCCATCCACCGTTCTTTCGGGCCCCGAGCCGGCGCTCAACGAGCTGGAGGCTGTGGTCACAACATCCTCCACATGGTAGGAAGGAGGATTCATTTGGCCCTCGAACGCGCCGATATCATAGGCGGAACCGACCGGACGCCGCGTGCCGACGAAGTCGTCAGGGACAATCGCCAATGTCCGGCCGGCATCCTCGCCGGGCGAACCCGGCATCAGATGGTAATCGCCATTGGCCGCGTCCACGAATTGCGGATCGCCCGCGATATTGCCGTTCACGCCGAGGATGGCAGCGCCGGCGGGATTGAGCGGCTCCAGACCCGAGTTGGAGAAGAACAGGTTGTTCTCAAGCACCGTGGCATCATCGTAGTCGCTTCCGTAATTGAAGAGGGCGAAAGCGGTGCCGCCGCTGGCAATGGCGTTATTGGCGAAAATGCAGTTCACGATCTCCTTCGTTGCGGCGGCATTGGCGCTGTTCCCGACGTTGATCATGAATCCGTCCGGGTTGTTGCTGCCGACGAACGTGCAATTGTAGATGAGGGTCCGCTTGTCTGCGACTCTGAGTTCGAAGTTGCTGGGGTAGATTCCGGCGGCGGTAACCACATCCACCCCATTGTGGGCGAAGACACAATTGACGATCTCGATCTGGCTGGCCCCGTCGGCATCGTCAATGACCGACGCGCCGTTCCGGGAGCCGCACCGGGTGAACAAACAGCGGTGAATCCTCACATTGTTGCCGGCCCCCCTGGCGCTCCGTATCCTCATGGCGCCGCCGCTCCCAACCGCGCTGCAACTGTCGAATACACAATCCTCGATGACGACCGTCGAATCGTCACGGATGCACAACGCGCCGCCGTCACGGGCCGTGCCGGCCTCGTAGCCGCCTTCGAATCTCGCGGTGCAATTGTAGAACGTGACGCCGCGAAGAGTGCCCCGGCTTCCATTTCGAATGTACATGGCGCCGCCGTTTTCAGTGTCGCCATGTTCGCCGGTCGACGAGTTCTGGATGACCACGTTCATCAGAGTCCATTCCGAGGCGCCGTTCATGGTGAACGCACCGTTCTGGTTCCGGTAGAGCCGCGCCATGTCGATGATAGTCGGAGTCACTGCGGGATCGGAGGCGGTGAAGGAACTGTCATAGCTGCCGATGAGCGTTTGGCCGCTGCGGACATTCATGTTGTTCGGTTCATGGACGTAGGTGCCGCCGGCGACCCGGATGGTGAGGTTCGCGTCGGTGCGCGCCAGCGCCTCGGCGATCGTCTTGAACGGCGCAGCCTGGGCGCCGTTCCCCGTGGCGGCAACCGAGCCGTCGACATAAACCGTCGTCTGCGCCAACGTGCTGCCGGCCAGACAGATGGTGATGACAATATGGGTCGTCACGGACTTGGGTAGAATGTGATTCCAGCTCATCGCGTGTCCTCCTGTACCTGTCAAGCGGTCGAAGGACCGCTCTGCATGGGCCGAGTCTGCCGCAAACGCTCTTCGAAACCGACGGGGGTGCTGGCCCGGGGGCGTGGCGGGCCCATGCTCTGACCGTGTCTGTCCATCTCCCGGCAAACGAGCATCCGGTCAACCTGCCAGCGAGAACCTCACCGTTGCCGGCGTCCGTTCCGTTGTCATACTCCGGCATCGAGAATCCAGTTCAAGTATACCAGATCGAGGTCTCGATTACCAGGGTGAATCCTCCTGTATTTGCCAAGTGCCAATGAGACCACCCCGACCCGGCGGCACACAGGTCTTCAGTCATTGCTCATCGCGCAAGTTCTGTCTTCACAATTGGTTACGGCGCCATTCCCAACCGGGATCATAACCTCGATAAGAGACCGGAACAAGCACAACGAATCACTGTAGGCGATGCGTGAGGGGCCACAGCCATCATGTGCCGCAGCGCCATAGTCCTCTCTCCGCCGGTCCGGACGAGATGGACCCCTTCACCCCAGCACAACTACTGCACCTATTCAGCCGGGCCCTGGACCTGCGTGGCCAGGGAATAGAGGTCCTGGAACGGCAACACACAATACTCCGAGGTGACATATATCCCCTTCTTGATTTCCGTGAAGGCAACGCGCCCATCAAGAAATGCCACGCTATGATGGTCCGCCGATCCGTGCCATTCCGCTTGCTCTTTCCATTGCGGATAGAGAAACGGTGCAGGGTCCCATTGGTTCACCCATCCGTAGTCCCCGATCAGCACCAGACGTGTGTGGCTCGCGGCTCGCGTCATGTTGAGGTGGGGCAGCCTCGCTGCAATCGCGAGATCCAGTTCTCTCGTGCGATCGCTGTAGGATTTGCAGTTGTCGGGCCCAATGAGGAACGGATTGGTCTGGTAGCTCGTTCCGTGAGCCCGGTATACCTTTTCAAGGAAGTAGCTATCCGGAATACCTCCACGATCCGCAGGGCAATGGAACACGGCAGCGGTGTGCTCGGTGATCCCATTCGGATCGGGCAGGCCCACCCAGGGATTCAGCGGACGCGGCCACCAGCCCTTCTCGTCTTTCAGACCCCGCCATCCGCCGTAGTTGACGTTCGCGTTCGGCCTTTGGTAGAAGCGGCCCTGATGATCGTTCAGGTACGCGATCCAGGCCGTCGCCAGCGATCTGACATTGCTGCCGCAGCGAATCAGCCTGGCGCGGGATCGAACCCGGCCCAGAGAAGGCAGAAGAACGGCAACCAACAACGAGATGATTGCCAGGACAACGAGCAATTCGATCAGCGTAAAACCTCTGCCACCCCTTCCTCTCGATATCGCTGTTCGACGGCGTTTCATATCGTGCTCTCTCTTCAATTTGGCGCTCATCCGTCTCCGTTGGACAATTCGGAGGGCTTTGGCCGGCCGTCGCTCGTGCCCGATCGATCAGCGGGCTGGGTGTCCGGAGCCACTGTGCTTCTTCCCAGGAGGTCCTCAATCCGGTATGGCCCATATAGATCGAACGAAGCCGCCGGACCATTCGTCTGCTGTGTGTCTCGCGACATGATGTCGGCAATGAAACGCGCGGCCTGTTGTGCTATGGCCTGTTGCTCTTGTGCCATCTTCAGCGCTTGTGCCGCGGTCTTCCGGGCATCGCTGTGGGCTTGCTCGGCTCTCCTGTACATGAAGAAGCTGATACAGGCGGAGTTGCACAAAATGACCAGCACCAGCGTGACGACCGCAGTCGTGTACCGATGCCGCGCGACGATCTTGCGAAGCAGATAGATCGAGCTGATGGACTTGGCGACGATAGGCAGGCCGTCGAGCCATCGCTGCACATCCTGTTTCAATTCGGCCGCCGACTGGTATCTGTGGTCGGGGTCCTTCGCCAGGGATTTGAGGATGATCGCTTCGACATCGGAATTGAATCGACTGATCGTCTGCCTCGGTCTTGCAGGCTCTGCATACTGGATGTTCTGCAGGGCCTCGATGATCGTGCCGAGCACGTCGTAGGGCAGCCTGCCTGTGCACATCTGATAGAGAATCACGCCGAGCGAGTATACGTCCGTCCGTACATCCACTAGGTCGGATCGGCCCGCAGCCTGCTCCGGCGACATGTACGCCACGGTCCCCTTGATCTGGCCCGTGATCGTCGGCATCACAGTGCCGTCGCCGGCAGTACTGAGATTCGCGGCTGTCTTGGCCAGGCCAAAATCCAGGATGTGCGGCTCCCCTCGCTCATCCACCAGGATGTTGGAGGGTTTGAGGTCGCGATGGATGACGCCGCGATGATGGGCGTGGGCCATCGCGTCGCAGATCTTGCCGAACAGAACCAGCTTCTCCCTGATCGACAGGGTCCTGGACTGCACGTAGCGATCGAGCGGCTGGCCGTGGATGTAGTTCATGCTGAAGTAGTACTGGCCCTGGGAAATCCCGCTGTCGCGGATGGCGACGATGTTCGGGTGGTTCAGGCTCGCAGCGAGTTCCACTTCCTGTTTGAAGTACTGGCGAGCCTTGGCCGAGCCCGTCAAACTCGGCAGAAGAACCTTCAGAGCGACTTTCGCCTTCGTCGCCTTGTGCACCGCTTTGTAGACCACCGCCTGGCCACCCTGCGGCAGTTCTTCGAGCAGTTGATAACCTTCAAAGGTCACTGACGAGTTGGAGGACTGGTCCCGGTCTCCCGACCGAGCCTCCGACGGTTGCGGCATGGACAGGGTGGGCACATCGTGGGGATTTGGGACGGGCGGCGTCTTCTCCGTCTGCGGTGTGGCGTTCCCGATATCGCCGGGGCCGTCCGTCGTGTCCGACGAGCCGGCACGTGCCGATTCGACACGGCGTGCGCACTGCTCGCACTGGGCTATGTGAGCCTCAACGGATTGCACCAGATCGGGAGAACACAACTGCCGAACGTAGCAATCGATGATCTCCTGGCTTGGACACCGATCCATGCTGCGGACTCCAGAATCATCATGCTTCTCGTTGACAAACCTCTATTGCTTTCCGAAACAAATCCGCCAGCTTCGCGGGCATCCACGTCTGGCGAATCAGTCGCTCGAACGAGTCCCCGAGCGACTTGTACGAATACGTCGTCGTCTTGACATCGTGGAACACCAGCGCACTGGCGGTTGCGGCGAAGTAGATCGTGGTCAAGGCGGCGTGCTCGCGTTCAGAATCCTCCGATGCCGCTCGTTTCTTCGCATGGTCCCTGATCGCCTTGATTGTCGCAACTGACGTCCGTGGGTCCAGAAGCAAACCCTCGACCGTCCGCCGGGCATTTGGCCCACGCTTGCGGGCCAGGGGGCGCAGAAGTCTCGACCACGGCGGCTCATTCCCGGTTTCAGGATTCCACGTTGCTCCCAGGCGAGCCTGGAGCAGCTCACCCATCACCTCATCCGAATCGTCCCCTCCGCCGTGCTTGTCATCCAGCGCCATGCCAAGAAGACGAGCCGCATTCCGTGGGTCCAGACGCTCGGTGAATTGCCCCTGCGGGGGATGACTCCGGCTCCTTCCTCGGTTCGTTGTCTTATCCTGATCGCACATAGGGAATCCTATTCTACTATTCTGTACGCGGGATGGCAGGCGCCATTGCGCTACCTGGAGAGGATTACCATCAAATCGCGGATTTCCTGGTCCACCTCATCCTCGGACGCAACGTATTGCCGAACCCGATCCTTCATCGCCGTCTGGAACCGCTTTCTCACGGTGACGATCATGTTCTCGGCCTTGACCGCTGTCGGCACGCCGTACTCTTCGCACAGTTGACTCAGCGGCGGGGCTTCCTGGTTGGCGAGGAGCGGCTCCACGACCCGCCGGCAGAACAACTGCCAATGGATCTGCTTGTCATCCTGCATGCATCGGCTCTGGATCTCCGCCAGGACCTCTCGCAGAAGGTCACAGGCCCAGGCATGGGTGAATGCCTCCTCCGGCCTCATGTCTCGGGCCACGATGGAAAGGGCGTCGTCGGCATCGTCCGGTAGAGAGACCTTCATCGCAGGCCGGCGTTTCGCTGCCGTCTGCTGTCGGTGCACGCTGATCACGTACCGATCCAGGGCTGTCAAAAGCAGCGTGCGGAACCGTCCCTTGGCTTCGTCGGCCTGCTCGACCAGATGGCGGCCCATCACAATCTCCTGGAAGAAGCCCTGTGTCAGGTCTTTGGCTTCCTCATTGCCGTGGCCCTTGCGCCGCAGGTAGCAGTAGACAGGCTTCCAGTAGCAAGCCATCAGGTCAGCCAGAACAGCCTGCTGTTCGTCCGGATTCAAACCCGCGAAAGCGTTGATCTGCGACCATTGCGTGGCCAGAAATGTGCTCCTTGAACCGCCGATCTTCGTTCTGTCCGAGCCTCTCATTGCATGGCTCCCGTCCAGAGGATCGATACCGGCAGCGTGGAGCCGGTGCCGGCTACGTCGGGGATCTCCGTGGCTTCGACCGTCTCCGCTCCCGCCGGGACTTTGGCCAACAACGCGGTGTGTGTGAACTTCGCCGGCAACCACGGGAACGCTGCGGCTTCCTCCGTCGTGTGGAAGCCCGTCACCCACAGCGTGCCGCCCGACGGGTCCTCTGTGGTCGATGTCGCCAACGGCATGCCCTCGATCAGCACCGTCCGTACTAGCGAGAGGTCCGTTGTCGACAGGCCGTACAGGACCACGCTGCCCGGATGCTCCCGGTCCTGCTGACCCGACACCAGGTACAACGTCTTGCCGTCGTGCGAAACGTGCAACGCCGCCGGATCGGCCACCTTCGCCGGGCTGCCCGGGTCCAGCAGGCTCAATCGCGCCAGCACCGTACCATCCGATCCGTACTTCCACAGCAGGCAGCTCTCGTTCAGTCGGTGCGCGTTCAGGACGTACACGTTGCCTGCGCCATCTACCTCGATCTCCCGCAGGTGGTCCCGGTGTCGGTTGTCATTCGCCGGCGCCGGATCGTTGTACAGTCTCACCACGCGGTACGGCGGGTCCTCGCCCTCCAGCAACTCCAGTTGTGCTGCACAGACGTAGGCCTCCCCATCCTCGGGCTCGACCACCACCGGAACGACGTACGCATAACCTTGCGAATCGAACCCAACATCCAGGATCGGCCGGCCGAAGCTGTTCGGCCCCTGCCCTTGAATCCCGATGTACACCATCGCGGAGCCCTGGGCAAGCTTGGCGGGTGGGACGACGCACCGGACGGGGTCTGCGATCTCCAGGACTCCCTCTTCCGTACTGATGACGTACACGTCGTCTCCCACGCCCCGCACGATCTTTACAGCGCTGTCCGTGGGCAGACCCGCCATGGTGAAATCGCTCACGCAGGCCCCCTCGCTGTCGAACAGACCGTAGCTGTCCGACCGCGTACCCTTGTACAGGACCAACAGGTCCGTCGGCCAGGGACCCACAGCCACCGATTCTACAGATGATCCGGCCGGAGACCCCCCGGTGGAGATCCCGCCGCTCGTATTGACCAGGGGCAGCGGCACCCGGCACAGACTCCCGCAGTCCACCCGCGTCAGATCGCTCAACGCCCAGATCAGCGAGTAGATGTCATGCGCGTCCACGTAGCCGTCATGGCTGAAGACCCCATCCAGGCAGTACCGACTGCCCTCGCCGCCTGCCTCCAGTTCCGCCGTGCTGCCGCAGGCCGCCATGACGAGCAGAAGGTCCTCGGAATCCACCGTCTTCGTGAAGTTCAGGTCCAGGCAGTACCCGCTGCAATGGACCTGGACGCTCAGCGAATCGAACACCGCCGAGCCGCCGGGGTCGCCGGACGCCAGACAAATGCTCCCCCGGATCGATTTGGGACTCCCCGCCATCGCGCCACCGCCCACAAGCTCCAACTCCACCCAGGTCCCATGGCTCAGGTCCAACCCTTCGACGAATGCCCATTCCTCGAAGACGCCGAACCGTCCGCTCCCGAACGAGCCGGGACAACCTTCCGGCGGCGCAGGCACCCGCCCGATCTCGACGTAATGCTTCGACCACGAGGGGTCGTCGTGAGCCAGCAATTCCGGCACATCCGACAGGTACACGACGATCTCCGTCGCATCGGCCGTCTCGAACAGGTACTCGAACCGCACCAGCACCCGCGCGGCGCTGCATCGCCCGAACCGACCCTTCGCCCGTGCCGGCTCCCCCTCGACCACCTGCATCCGAACCATCCCGTTCGGATCGGGCTCGATACCGGTCACCCGCTCGACGAACATCGCCTCCGGCGTATTGTTCGTCGCGACCCGATAGTAGAACTCAATGGGATCGTCCACGTCGATCTCCCCGGCCGAGAACCCGAGTACCGGCCCCCCCGCCCGCTCCACAAACACCGCTTCCAGTGTGTAGTCCCCATCCACAAGGACCGCTGTCTTCACTGCGTTCACGTCCTCGACCTTGCCGTTCTCCACCGCCGTGCCCGACCACGTCAGGAACTCGTAGCCGGCGTCGGCCGGCACCGCCTCGACGGCCAGGATCGTCCCCTTCTCGATCTGGAATTGCCCCTCGCCGGGCGTGAGGACGGACCCGCCCGGCAGCGCAGAGACCGTCAGGGTCCTCGGATCGGCCGCCGTGAAGCGCCACACCGGACCCTCGTGTATGGTCGTGCCGTCGGCCTCCACCTCGTCTACCCGCCAGTAGTACGTCGCTCCGGGGAGCAGACTGGAGGAAATGGCATATTCCGTAGTCGCGAAACGCCCGACCAAGGCACGCGAGCCAAGGGTTGAGATATGGCTGAAGTACAGGTCGTGATAAGCCGCGGTCCGACCCGCCTTCCACCGGAGGATGGGAGACACGACGCCGCCAGCCCCGTCGGCGGGTTCCGGCGACCAGGCGATCAAGGGAGTGTCGTGCGTGAGTTCCAGGCCGGGATTCAGGGCCCTCAGCAAGGACAAGTACGTGGAATAGGCGTCGGCGTCCAGTGGATTGCCCGCGAGGTTCAGCACCCGCAGCGACGTCAACCGCAGCAGCGGGGAGAGGTCCGTGATCTGATTCCCGCTCAGGTCGAGAGAGGTCAGATTGAAGGCATATTCCAGACCCGTCAGATCGAAGATCCCGCTGCCTGTGCAGATCAGTTCCGTCAGATGCAGCATATCCGTGGGCGTCGGGTCTGTCACACCCAGGTGTGCCTCGACGCACGCCTTGAGCTGCGGATCCCGGAAGAACACGGGTCCTTCCGTCTCTCCATCGCCGGTCAACTCGATGCGTACGTCTTCCAGGCCCCAACTCTCATCCGCTGCGCCTGTGAGCCCGGCAGAGAAGACACACCTAATGACCGCATCCGCGTGTGGCACAGGAAACTCAAGTGTGTAGACGGAGTCGGCCGGGTGTGGGCCTCCCCAGGCGTAATCCCACACGTATCCCAGAGTGCTGATTTCGGCTGCGCCTGTCTGCGGTGCGAATCCTCCGTTTGGGTAGTTTCCCGGATAGGATTGACGGAAGACTGCGTAATGCGGGTCGAAGAAATAGTGATTGGTGAACGTGGTGTGCAGCAACTCCCTCCCGTCCGTAAGAGCAAAGGACCACACGTCGGGACCTATCACGATACCGGCAGGCCCTGGAACTGCCATGTCTCCATCCCATGTATTGATGATGAACAGGTCGAATGTAATTCTGACGCCTGAATGGGGCGGCAGGTTCTCCAGAGTCAGTGTGACGGCACCGTTGCCGAATTGGCCGAGGAATCGCCGGGCGCCAACGGGCGTCATATCAGTCTCTTGCCTCGACCACTCGGGACCGACTGCGCCTTCAAAGTCTTCGGAGTAGGCGATGGTCCAGGAGTCCTTCGCTGTCTTGAAGTTGGCAATCACGGAGTAGTTGCCATCCACGACCACCGTCGTCTTGGCGGCGGAAGGGTCCGCCACTTTCCCCAGATTGACTGCCGATCCGGTCCAACCGGCAAACTGATACCCGCGAGTCGAGGACGCCTCGATCGTGATCACTGTCCCCTGCGTATACTCGAATACCCCCTCGCCCGGCTTCACAACGGAGCCTCCCCTCGTGGCGGACATCCGGAGAGTCCGCGCCACTGGAGGATCGTACAACAACTCAATCCCCGGGTTGTTCGCCAGGATCTGCGGGATGTAGATGGCATATGCCTGGGCGTTCAATGGATTCCCGCGCAGGTCCACGAGTGACAGATTAGTGTGGTTGGCAAGTGAGGAGATGTCGTCAATCCGGTTACGAGCCAGACAAAGCTCGTGGATATCGCTCAATTGGGACAGCACGGAAATATCTCTGATCAGGTTTTCCTGCAAATGGAGCACGCCAAGGCGCGCGAGACCTGCGAGTGGAGAGATATCGCTAATCCGGCCGCCGTAGCCCATCCAAAGCAGTTCGAGATTTGTAAGGCTCGACAATGGCGAAAGATCTGATGCCGTGCTTCCGTGAAGCATAAGTGTCGTGAGCTTCTTCTTGCCGGCAATGGGACCGACGTCAGCGACAGGATTACCATTGAGATCTATTCCCTCCAGTTCCGTCATAGCCACCATCGCGGAAATATCTGTGATTTGCTGGCCCTCAGCGGCAAAGCTGCTCAGTCTGGTCATATCCGAGAGAGCAGAGATGTCACTTATGCCATCGTTGTACCCCAGCCACAGCATCTCCAGATTCGTCAGTCCTGACAACGCGTCTACATCTCGTATCTTGTTTCGCTTGAGAACCAACCGGGTCAGGAGGTCGAGCTTTGCCAGCGGCGCGATATCCGAGACCTCGTTCCCTTCAAGGTAGAGTTCCGTGAGCTTTGTCAATTCGGATAGCGCAGTCAATTCGCCGATCCCATTACCCGTGAGATCGAGATACGTCAGTCCTGTGAGATTCGACAAACCAGAAATGTTCTGGACATCATTCTCATTCAAGGCGAGCATCTCGAGTGTTGCCAAGTCAGCCAGCGAGGAGATGTCTGTCACCTGATTGTGCCCAAGGAACAGGTATCTGAGTTTGCCCATAGCTGCCAGAGGGGTTAGGTCGCTGATTTGGTTGATTTCCAGGTGAAGAGCCGCCATTTCTAAGAGAGTGGCCAATGCGGAGATGTCACGAATCTGATTGTTGGTGAGAACGAGATCCCAGAGATCGGCCATTTGGGAGAGCGCGGATATGTCGCCGATGGTGTTGTTATCAAGCCATAGGCTTACGATGGACGTGGCATTGGCCAACGGAGTCAGGTCGCTAATTCGATTGCTGCCCATCCAAACACTGTTTAACTTGTCAAGTTCAGCCAAGGGAGACAAGTCGGCGATCCCGTTCCATCTCAAATGCAAGTCAAGGATGTTGGTCGCGGACTCCAGGCCAACCAGACTCACTATGCCATCCTGCTCGGCCTCAAGCAGTTCCAAGTCCAGCATATCGTTCTGGGTGATCGTTGCTCCGGCGGGCATTCCGAGGGCTTCGAGGATCGCCTGGCGGAGGTTGGCGTCCGGAATGTTGACCGTCTGGGCAGGGGCAACAGACAGACAAGTGAGACACGACACAATCGCGACCACACAATACCGCGTCATCGTTTCGCTCCTTTCTCGCCAAGCCGCTCATGGGGCCGGGCGTATCCCCCCGGACAATTCTCCCTCCGTAGACGATCTGTGTGAATCCAGCCAAGACTGAGAAGATCCTCCGTGCGCCTGGCACCCACAGTATAAGCGAGCCGGCGGGTTTTCGCAACGGAAACCCTATGCTCCCATATGAGATTTCGGTTAGAGACAATACACGAGCCCGGATCCGTCCCGGATGAGCGCGAGATCTCGCAGAGGACGCCTTCGGCTCGCGAAGACAGGCGGCTCTGCCGGCCGACCCTCGACGCTCAGGTCGAAGTGCGTGGGCCGTTGGCGTTCTCCCGCCTTCTTGAAGCGGTGCCATACCATGGTGTCCTCGTCGGAATCGCTCTGAGCGAACAGGAGGACGGTTCCGCCCAGACGAATTCGGTCCCGATCCTGGAGGAGGGTCGCGGCGGTGATTCTCTCGCCATTGACGAACACGCCGTTCCTGCTGTTCATATCCGCAGCCAGGTAGCGGCCGGTCGCGGAGTCGAAACGGATCTGCAGGTGCTTTCGCGAGACCCGGTCGTCGAGGACCTGAATCGGGAGCGATTCGGCCCGGCCGATGACGTTCGTCCTGCGCCCGAGAGGGTATCGGTCGCCCCGACGCGGACCCGACGCAATCACAATGCTTGCCATGTTGCCACCTCGTTCTGACATTGGGTTCCTTGTCTTCTCTGACCATCGATACGCAATCTCAGACGCGGCATTGCGCAGAGCCATCGGGGAATCCAGGAAAAGGGCACGGAACCTTTGCAGGGTTGAAGGAAGGCAAGTTCTGAGAATGGCCCGGAGAACCCGCGTATGGTGCGAATACTATCCGAGCGCAAGTGTCTTCGCAGACTTGCTGTGTGGCACTACCCGGCGAACACTTGCCTGCCGCTTGACAAGCACGCGATGATATCGGGCAGGTCAGCGAAGGAATCCACCACGTGGTGCGCCCCGGCGGCCAGGAGTTGCCTGCTGGCTTCCGCTATTCGTCGTTCTCGCTCGGCCGGAGGCAGGGCGCTCAGTTCCGCTTCCGTCAGCCCGACGAGGTTTCCGGTCCGGGTCACGCCGACCGTCCAGACGCCGGCGTTCAGGCCGTCTTCGATATCCGCGATCGTGTCGCCGATCTTGACCACAGATGTCGGCGGATAGACGTCGAGGGTTTCCATGAGCCGGAAGATCATCCAGGGTGCGGGACGGCCCTTGGGAACATCGGCCGCACAGATCGCGGCGTCGGGAACAAAGCCCCCCTGGGCCGCCTGTTCCAGCACGATGCGGAGCATCTCGTTGTTGTATCCTGTGCTGACGCCGATCTTGATTCCCTGTGCGTGCAGCTTCTCGACCGTCTCCACAACGCCGGGAATCACACGGCTGTACTTGGGCAGTGCCTCCAACGTCATCGGGATGAACTCTTCGTACAAATCGTCAAGGTCCTGCTCGGTCCAAGTCCTGCCGTGAATGCTGGTCCATTGCCGCGAGATGCTCGGCATATCGAGCATCGCGCGGATGTGGTCGCGCTTGTGGATTCCCATGGGTCCGCGGGCTTCCGCCGCGGTCGCTCGGATGTTGTGACGGGCGAATAGTTCCACGAATGCGCCCGCCGGAGCGCAACTGCCGAAATCCACCGTGGTCCCCGCCAGATCTGAGATCACAGCTTTGATCGGCATGTCACGAGTTTGTCCCTTCGATTGCATCGTGTATTCCTTTCATTCCTATCGGCGCAGCCGACAGTATTATCTTGTTGACCGCGTCTCGATGCCCATCGCTCTGAGTGCCTCGGCGATGGCAGCGAGCAGGTCCCTGACGTCGGATTCGAAGATGCGGCCGATATTGCCAATCCGGAAACAGTCGGCGTCGCTGACCTTGCCGGGATAGATCACATACCCCCGGGCGTTCAGGCGGTCGTAGAAGTCGGCGAAACCGAAACGCTGGTCGTGTGGATATCGGAACGATGTGATGATATAGCCTTGATCCTCGGTTGCAAGGTACTCTTCGAAGCCGAGTTCTCGCATGCCCGCGACGAGCGCCCGGTAGTTCGACTCATACCGTGCGGCCCGACCCGCAACGCCCCCTTCCGCTTCCAACTCCAGCAAAGCCTGGTGGAAGGCGAGGATCGCGTGGGTCGGCGGCGTGAACCGGAACTGGCCGTTGCCCTCCAGGCCCGCCCACTGGTCGTAGAGGTCGAGACTCAGACTGCGGGCATAGCCCTTGGTCTTTTGCAGGGCATCGAGCCTGGCCAGCACGAATGCGAAACCGGGAACGCCCTCGATGCATTTGTTGGCCGAGGAGACCAGGTAATCGATGTGACATTCCGGCAGGCTCACAGGGATCGCCCCGAAGCTGCTCATCGCATCCACGAAGTACTTCACTCCCGCCGCGTGCGCAATCGTCCCGATCTCGCGGATCGGATTGACGATTCCCGTCGTGGTCTCGCAATGCACCACCGCGATCATGCTGACCGACCGGTCCGCGGCAAGCTCGGACTGAAGCCGGTTCAGGTCGGGCTTGTGATTCTCGGGACACTCGACGACGTGGGTCTCGATGCGAAGGATGGAGGCAATCTTCGCGATGCGTTTTCCGTAGGCGCCGTTGACGACGACCAGGAGCTTGCCGCCCTGAGGGATCGTGGACGAGACAACGGCTTCGAGACCGAACGTTCCGCTGCCCTGCACGGGGATCGCCGTGTACTGGGCTTCAGTTGCTCCCCCCAACTCCACAAGGCGACGCCGCATGTCCCGGACGATCCCGATGAACTCGTGGTCGCGCGAGCCGAGGTCCCGCAACATAGCCTGTTTGACCGTCCGACTGGTCGTCAACGGTCCCGGCGTGAAGAGTATCCGGTCTTTGGAGCCTGGAAGAGGCGCACTCGTACTCATGGTCACAGCATCTCCTTTACAGATTTCGCAGATGTAGAATCCTCATCGTCGTATCCCCAAGGCGAGCAGACCGAAGGCCAGACTCGCTGCGCCGAGCAGCGCGAGCCCCGAGGTCAATCCATAGGTGTCGAGCCACCAGCCGAGCGGAAACCCCGCCAGGGCCGCACCGATGTACATCCAGCCGTCCATAATACCTGCGCCCGTTCCCGAGAGCGACTGGCCCAGCACGTCGCCGGGCAGACAGAACAGGGGTGTGTGCATCCCCTGGATCAGGCCGCCCGCGAGGAACATGGCGGCGCCGAGCCACAACAGGCCCATCGGCAGACCCAGAATCGGGGCGCCCAGCGACAAGAACCCCAATGCCCCGCCGGTGACGATCAGACTCAGGACGATGGTCTGCCGCCGACGGCCGGCGAAAACCCGGTCGGAAAGGACACCCAGGGCGATCGCAAAGAACATGCCTCCCCAATCCACGAGCGAGCCGATCAGACCGGCCTTCGTGAGCGTCAGGCCGAAACCGCCCTTGTTCGCCGGGGTCTCCAGGACCAGGATGCTCCAGTGTAGCAGGCCCCAGCGAATCGCATTGGCGCCGAAGGCCACGGCGTAAGGCAGGATCATCTGCGGATGCCGGAAGGCCCGCCAGTACTCCGTTCGCCCGATGCGGGCGCCTGTATTCGAACTGCCCCGTGTCCGCGTTGGCAAGCACAGGCCCACCGCTTCCGGCGAACTTCTGCCGAGCCACACAAACAGAAGGGCCATGCCCAGGAGAAACACCGGTGGAATGAAGAACGCGGCCCGCCAGCCGTATTGCGTCACAGACCAGGCAGCAACGGGAAGAACCAGGGCGCCGCCCAGATACGGAAAGAAGTTGTATACGCCCATCCACCAGCCCCAGCGACTCTCCGGGAACCAGTTGCACAGGATGCGACAACCCGGCGCCCAACCCATCGAGGAGAAATACCCGTTGATCGCCCAGAAGACGATGAACAGGATCAGGCTGTTGCCCAAGCCGAAAAGAACATTGGCTACGACGCCGCCGAGGGCGCCGATCAGCATGACCGCCTTCGGGCTGTACCGGTCGCCCAGGAAGCCATTGATGAACTGGCCCAGTGCATAGGTCAAGGTGAACGCGGTCAGCGCCCAGCCGAACTGCGAGTGCGAGAGCCCGAAGGCCTCCTCGATCGCTCGCGTGGCCGGCCCGATGTTCTTCTTTCCAAAGTAGTAGAGCAGATACAGCGCCGCCATGCTGAAGAAGGCGAGCATCGGCCTCAGGCTCATGGCTCGTTCCCGCGAGGCCGGCCCGGTCGTGCGAGGGTCCGCAATGGTCTGCAACGCTGTCGGCATAGGACGCCCAGCGTAAGCGGACTATGTTAACTGCCGATTGAGATATGATTAAATTCTCGTTGAGACCGCCGCCATGTGAATGGATTGTGCGGCAGACGGAAGAAATGAGGAATTCACTCCGCCCTAATCTCCCCACAACACTCGCAGGCATGATAGGGACAGTCCGCTCGCTGCATTGGGATCGTCAGGCGAGTGGTGGGTGAACAGGCATCCCATAGCGCAAGTCCGAAAAGGAGGAACAAGATGTGCAAACGACTGTTGTGGTTGTATCTCATGGTGGCCGGTCTGGCTCTGTCGAGCGGAGCGCCGGTTGCTGCCCAGACGTCTCTGGTGCTCGACAGTTTCGAGCAGTATACGGATGACGTGTCGTCGCGGATCTTCGACGCCTGGGTGGACGGCTGGGGCGACGACACAAATGGTTCGGTCGTGGGCCATACAGACAGTCCGTTCGCCGAGCAGGAGATCGTCCATGGCGGCAGCCAGTCGATGATCTTCCGGTACGACAACAGCGGCACGGCCATGCTCTCCGAGGCCCGGCGGACGTTCGATCAGCCGATCGATATTACAGACGGCGGAACTCTTGCGGTCCTGACGATGTGGTACCAGGGGCAGCGCGGCGCTGCGGGCGGGGCGAGCTACGATGCGACCGCTGGAACCTACAAGGTGACCGGCGCCGGAGCCGAGATCGGCGAAGCACACGATGAGTTTCAGTTCGCCTATACGCAGCTCATGGGCAACGGACGCATCGTCGCACGCATCGACAGCATGGACAACAGCAATGGCTCGGCCCTGGCGGGTGTCATGATCCGCGACAGTCTGGAGGCCGATGCCATCCAGGCCACGATCGCGGTCACCCCCACCGATAGCGCCGTCTTCGCATTCCGCACGGCGGCCGGGATGAACACGAGCACGACGAGCACCGCGAGCAACAACTTCTCGCTGCCGCACTGGGTTCGTCTGACGCGAGAGGGCACATGGATCACAGCCGAGCACTCCAACGACGGAGTCATCTGGATCGCGGTGGCCAGTGCGGACCCGCTCGATCCTTCGAAGTTCCAATTCCACTCGATGGGTGACTCCGTGTACGTCGGCCTGGCGGTCACGGCCCATCGGGAAGACGGGGTTACCTGCACCGCCACGTTTTCCAAGGTGACTCTTGCCGGGACCGTCGCGTCCACCACTCTCACCGAGTCCAGTGAGATCGGCCTGGTCAGCAACGACCCCGAACTGCTGTACGCCGGGCTCGTGGATTCCTCGGGCAACATGGGCATCGTGTACCATCCGGACGACGAACAAGCCGTCCTGGCGGAGGAATGGACGCAGTGGTCGATTGCGGCCGGCGAGTTCGCAGATGTCGGGGTGGATCTGACCGCGGTCAGCGCGATGATTCTGGGCGTCGGCGACCGGACCCATCTCCGGGCCGGGGGCGCAGGCGTGCTGTACTTTGATGATATCGAAGCCATCCGGCGTATGCCTGCCACAGATATGGTTGTGCTGCTCGCCGAGGATTTCGAGGGGCTGTCCCTGGGTCCGAATGTGGACGAGTCCGTGGCGGGCGATGCCGTCTGGACGAGCGTCGCACCGGAGGGCTGGACCCGTGACAACAGCGGCGTGCCCAGCGCCGGGGACTCCGCCAATGGCGTCAATGAATGGGAAGGCTGGACCTTTGCCGACCACGACTGGTGGGCTCTCGTCGCCGGTGACCAGCGGCGTTCGGAGTTCGCACTGGCCATCGGGACTATCGCTGTCGCTGATTCCGACGAGTACGACGACAAGGGAGATCCCCAGGGCACCTACAACGCCCTCTTGACCACGCCCAAAATCGACGTTTCCGGCATCAAGGCGGGCGACGGCACGATTGTGCTGCGGTTCGATTCGAGCTGGCGACCCGAAGACTCGCAGACCGGCACGATCAGGGCGGCATTTGACGACGGCGACCCGATCGAGGTTCTTCGCTGGGAATCCGTCGCAAGCAGTGTCTTCTATCACGATCACATGACCAGCGAGCTGGTTGCCATTGAGATCAACAGACCGGCCGGAGCCAAGACGATGGTCCTGACCTTCGGGTATTTCGACGCCAGCAATAACTGGTGGTGGGCCATCGACAACGTGGAGGTCTTGGGCGCACCCCGAGACCGGGTCGTGGCCTTGTCGGAGGACTTCGACGGCCTGACGCTCGGTCCGAACGTCGAGGAGGGCACCGCTGGCAGCGTCTCCCAGGCGTTCACGCACACCCCACCGGAGGGATGGTCCGTGGACCGCAGCAGCATACCCGGCTACGGCGACTCCGCCAACGACGGCGTCGTTGAATGGGCCGGCTGGTCCTTCGCCGAGAAGGAATTCTGGATCGAATCGGACCACCAGAGACGCGAGGAGTTCACTCTGGCCAGCGGCAATGTCGCGGTGGCCGATTGCGACGAATGGGACGATGCCCAACATGCGAGCAAGGGTCGTATCGCCCAGGACCCCTACGATACCTACATGACAACGCCTGAAATCGATATCTCCGCCTTCGAAGCGGGCAGCGTGAAACTCACCTTCGATTCGAGCTGGCGGCCGGAATATGACGACAACTACCATCAGACGGCCAACATCACCGCTACCTTTGACGGCGGCGAGCCGATCGAGGTGTTGCGATGGGAGTCTGATCCGACGAGTTCCAACTACAAGGATGACAACTCGACGAATGAGACCATCACGATCAACTTGGACAATCCGGCGGGGGCCCGCAAGGTCGTACTGACCTTCGGCCTCTTCGATGCAGGCAACGACTGGTGGTGGGCCATCGACAACGTCGAAGTCACGGGCCTCGAGAAAGAGAAGATCCCCGTGTTCACGGAGGATTTCGAGGGGGTGTCCCTGGGTGCGAACGTGGACGAGTCGGCGGCGGGCGATGCGGTCTGGACAAGCGTCGCACCGGAGGGTTGGACCCGCGACAACAGCGGCGTGCCCAGCGCGGGCGACCCGGCCAACGGCGTCGATGAGTGGGAAGGCTGGACCTTCGCCGACCACGACTGGTGGGCTCTGGTCGCCGGCGATCAGAGACGTTCGGAATTCGCACTGGCCGTCGGGACCATCGCCGTCGCCGATTCCGACGAGTACGACGACAAGGGCGATCCCCAGGGCACCTACAATGCCTTCCTGACCACGCCTGTCATAGGCATTGTAGGGATGGAGGCCGGGTCGCTCGAATTGGTCTTCGACTCAAGCTGGCGGCCGGAAGACTCGCAAACAGCCACGATCACCGCTGCATACGATGACGGCATTCCCATCGAGGTCCTGCGATGGGAGTCGAATGCGAGCAGCGGCTACTACCACGATCACAGCACCAGCGAACACGTAATCGTCCCCCTGCAAAACCCGACGGGCGCAGCGACTGTTGTCCTGACCTTCGGCTACTTCGACGCCAGCAACAACTGGTGGTGGGCCATCGACAACCTCGTGGTGCAGGGAATCCCCGAGCAGAACACGCGGCGCGTGTTCTTCGCGAACTTCGAGGGCGTCCAGTTGGAACCCGCCCTCGATGAGGCTGTTGCGGACGGTGTGGCCGTGTGGACGGACGTGGCGCCGCAGGGCTGGGTGGTGGACGACAGCGGCGTGCCCGGAGGGGGCGATCCCGACCATGACGGCGTAACCGAGTGGGCCGGCTGGTCCTTCGCGGACAAGGACTGGTGGGCGTCCGTTGCCGGGGACCAGAACCGATCCTGGTTCACCAACGCGGCGGGCGTCGTGGCCGTTGCGGATTGCGACGAGTGGGATGATCTGGCCCACAGCGAAGGCGAGTACAACGCGTTCCTGAGCACACCTGCGATTGACGTCTCCGACGTGGACGCCGGGTCGGTGGAACTGACATTCGACTCGAGCTGGCGTTACGAGGCCACAATGGCCGCGACGATCACCGTCTCCTACGACGGCCAAGACGCGGTCGAGGTTCTGCGATGGGAATCCGTGGAGGGCAGCTCCAGCTTCCACGGCGATGCGGAGAATGAGACGGTCACGGTCGATCTGCAGAAGCCAGCCGGGGCACAGAGCGTCGTCATCACGTTTGGCCTGACCAAGGCGGGCAACAACTGGTGGTGGGCTATCGACAACCTCAAAGTCACCGGCGTCTCCGGAGGCAGCGAGATTTCATTGTTCACCGAGGACTTCGAGAGCGTGTCTCTGGGCGAGCCCGTGGATGAAGCGGCCCCCTCGCCGGGCAACTACTGGACCGATACGCCGCCGACCGGCTGGGAGGTCGACGACGACGGCGTGCCCGGCGCAGGGGACCCCGCCACGGACGGCGTCACCGAATGGGCCGGCTGGTCCTTTGTGAACAAGGACTGGTGGGTCGAGGTCGCCGAGGACCAGCAACGCTCCCAGTTCGCGCTGGGTGAAGGCGTCGTAGCCGTGGCCGACTGCGACGAATGGGACGACCAGGACCATGCGGCGGGTCTCTACAATGCCTTCCTCATCACGCCCCAGATCAACATCGCCGGCGCCGAAGCGGGTTCGCTTCAGCTCTCGTTCGATTCGAGCTGGCGACAAGAAGCCACACAAACCGCCAGCGTGATTGTTCAGTACGACGGCGGCGAACCCATCGTGGTCCTGCTCTGGACCTCGGAGGGGGGCGATCCCGCCTTCTTCAAGGCCGATGCGGTCAACGAGACGGTGACCGTCAATCTGGGCAATCCCGCAGGGGCCGCGACCATGGTCCTCGCGTTCGGCCTGACCGAGGCCGGCAACAACTGGTGGTGGGCCATCGACAACGTCGAGGTGATCGGCACATTCTCAGATTGAGTGGCCGCCCAGACAGCATTCAGCGAGCCATTACGACCACGCCATGAGCCCATAGCTCATGCACGTTCATGCAACCGGAGGGCCGTCCAACAAGGGCGGCCCTCCGGCGTTGTTGCCGGTCCCGCAAAATGCGAGCAAAAACCGCGAATTAGCATGACCTTCATACGAATCCAACACTGCGGGCTATGCTGGCAGGCGATACGAAACAGACAAGAGAGACGAGTCTTCAGGAGCTGCAAATATGAAAAAGCAGGATGCCTTCACGCTGATCGAGTTGCTGGTCGTCATCGCGGTCATTGCCTTGTTGATGGGGATTCTTATGCCCGCCCTGGGAAAGGCCAGAGAGCAGGCCAAGAAAACCGTCTGTGCTGCACACATGAAGGGACTCGGGGTCTCGCTGCGAATGTACGCGGACGACAACAACGGCAAGACGCACAATTCCCCCAATGTCGGCTTGTGGGACAACGCCTACGAAGGTCAGCCCATCGTCAAGCCGTATGGTCCCAACGACAAGAACGCGTACTGGGGCATTGCCTACCACCCCTATTCGCCGAACAAGAAGATCTTCCGCTGCCCCAGCACGAAGCGGGTGGACGACTGGCCCGAGTGGGGATGGGGAATCGCCTACCAGGAGTATTTCAAGTACTGCTCGTATGGCATCAACGGCTACATCACCTGGAACAGCACGAAGCAGCAGTACATCAAGATGGACCAGGACTTCAAGAGACCTGACGAGGTCATCGCCTTTCAGGACCACATCGAGCAGAAGCTCGACGACAACGGGGACATGTTCTACATCCGCCGCGGCGCCAGCATCAATCTGACCCAGTGGCGCAACGGCGGGACGAATGGGGATTTCCCCGAGGCGGTGCGGGAGTGCTTCCGGCACGCGGGGGTGTCCAATACCTGCTGGCTGGACGGCCACGTCAGCGGCATCGAAGAAACGACGGGCGAGGACGTTCCGGCCTACTGGTACACCGGCGTCCACACTGCACTGTAACAATCAACCGAACAGAGAAGGAATTATATCATGTATGCCAAGAGCTTCTTCATCGTCTTCCTCATGGTCGCATCCCTGTCCGTTCTGCCAGGCTGCAACCGGAAGGAAGCCGAAACCAGTTCATACCCAAACGTTTCCAATCCGCCGGAAACGGCGCCGGTGGTCGCGGCGCTAACCAGGGGAATGCGGTCGATCGGAGTGGCGAAGGTCTCCAAATCCCAGCACGTCGGTCGTCCCTGCGTAATCGTGGCCAAGACGCCCGAGCGGCGCGACCCGCCGCCGCCCCCGATGGGCATGGTTCGCCTGATGGGTCCCACCATCATCTACACGGCCCAGATCCACGACGTGTCCGATGACACGCTCAAGATCAAGGCGGGCTACCCGAATTCCGACAACGCCAAGATCATCGCGATCCCCAAGGCGGATATCCAGTCTCTCTACCTGGGCAGTTGACTCATTCGTGTTCCATGCCTGGAGATCCGCCATCGCCTGGGAAGATGATCCCCGAGATGGGAAGACGGACGTCACAGGAGGTCATAGCATGGGGGTTTGTTTCAGCATCTCCGCAATCCTGCAGATCGCACAGGAGGTCGAGCGCAAAGCGGCCGGCTACTATCTGTCGGCAGCCAGGCAATGCCGCGATGAAGAACGTCGCAACGTACACTACAGACTGGCTTCGTGGCGAAGGCGGCATCAGAACGCGTTGAGCCGCTTGCAGCAGGAGTATCCCGAAAGAACCGGGACATTCGATACGTCGGACCCCGACGACCACCTGTTGTCGAATCCGCGCGTGATGGCGGGCCTCACGTGGTCAGGCACAAGCCCCTTGCCTCGCGGCCACTCCATCCGAAAAGCAAGTCCGGTACAGATCCTCCGCGACGCCATCCGAAGATCCAAGGGGATCGTCATCTTCTATCACGGCCTGAAGGCGTTTGCCAACGCGCCGGACAGCCTGGCGATGATCGATGATCTGATCGGCACAGAAGACCGCCATATTCGTCTGATAGAACGTGTCTTGGAGCAGATGCCGACCTGTCCCGGAGACCGCCGGGAATACAGTTCCTCACGCTCAGGGAACAGTGGCATTCATGGCGACGCCTCGTCTTCCCTTCTGGCGGGTATGACCGGATGAACTCCTCCCCCTTGTCCAAGCCCAAATCATAGACTTCAGCCCATGGGGTGGTCTCTGAAGCGATAGCCGACTCCCCGGATGGTCTCGATGTAGTCTTTGCAGGAACCGAGCTTCTTGCGGAGGTAGGCGATCTGAACATCCACGGCCCGTTCCGTAACGATGTGGTCGCTGCCGTGGAGGGCATCCACGATCTGGTAGCGTGTGAAGACGATTCCGGGACGTTTGGCCAGCGTGTAGAGAATGCTGGGAGGTTCGCGGGAGAATCTCGGTCGCCCCCAGTTCAGCGCCCAACCGATCCACGCGGAACTGGCCGACAAGGTGCATTCGCTCATTCCTTGCCTTGCCGTGGCAGGGTGGGCTGTGACCACCACAGAGGACGACGGGCATACCAAGTCTTCGCCCTCATGCGGCTTCTTCCATGGTCAATTCCTACGATCATATTGCCAGAGGCGGGCGGAATCGTCCGGGGGGTGGATCAGGATTGTCGGGTACGCTTCCTCCGCACACTCGCACACCTTCTTGTTCCCAAAGAGCTTGTTCGAACCGCCTGGCCAGCGACTTTGCCGTTTTGCTCCAATGCATGAGCGTCAGCCAAGACGGTGTGCACAGCCCACCCTACTACGCCGTCCATCTTAATTTGGTGGGTAGAGATGGCGTAGCTT
>DAOQWL010000033.1:0-60076 GCA_035342095.1 Sedimentisphaerales bacterium
CCTTTTTATGAATTCCGGCCTCAGAAAAGCAAGAAAAATCACGCTTGTGTAGGGATTAGTCTGGTGTTGAACCTGTAGGGGTACATTGAACAGACGAATTGCTTCGGTATCGCGCGCATGAACATGCGCTCGAGATTCCGATACACCTGAGCATTTGGGTCATCTTCCGCGCATCTTCTGTCTGATTTCCTGCGGAATAGTCGCTGAATGCGTTTGTTGAAATGCTTGACGTCCACCACCCACAGCTCGCCGTCTTCCTCGGGCCCCAACTCGGCAATCGCAAAGAAGAGACCCACGAAGAAGGAGTAGCTCCAGTCAAGCAACCTCGTCGGCGTGCCGTGATGCTGCATCAACGAGAACCACTCCATGTAGCTCCCCTGTTCTGGGATATGCCTCAGAAAGTCTGCACTCTGTCGTTTGAATCTTCTGAATAGGCCCATCTCGATCTTGGGCGCTTTGTCCAATGAGTGCCTGCACCCGGACAGGGTTCGCTCAAGGCTCGTTTTCAGCTTGGAGCAGCCCTTGTCTTTCTCACGGCACTTCTGTCCGCGATAGACCCATGTCCTTCGCCGCTCCTGGTCCAGGCTCCCTGCGTGGAGTGTGAGGAACTTCGTGAACATGTCTTGAGGCTCGGTGATTTCGCGATATGTGATCTTCATGAAATAACCTCGTGTCCGTGACTTCGCCGTCGCACGAGTCAAGTGAAACTCCCGCTCGGGAGCGGCTCTTGTCTCTCTCGGTATCTACACGAGTCGGACGCCGTTGCGCGAGATCTCGCTGGCCAGGGGATCGTTCGGACCGAACCGGTCCGGCGTAAACGGCTGGGGCTCGATGCGGTCATCGATTTCGGCAGCCCACTGCATCATCGCGATGCGGTCCTGGAAAAGGTCGTCAGAGAAATCCGGCGATATGACAGCCACATCGATATCGCTCCAGGGATGGGCGGCACCTGTTGCCTGGGAGCCATATAGGTACGCAGCTTCGACCCGCAGCCGCTGGCGGACAACAGCCAAGAACCGCTCCACAACCACTACGACATCAGATGCGATTTGAGCCATGCCAACACCTCTCTGACCGCTGTCATTTGCTCCGCCACGTATTGGGCGGTGCATTTCTGTCGAAAACCACGTTGTGGATCAGGATATCTCGCCTCAATGTTGAACGCTGTGATTCTGATGAGGATTTCCGTCTGCGCCCCATCGGGTTCAATGCCGGCTGCCTTTGTGAGTCTCAGCAAGTTGTGGATGGGCGGCGCATGTCTGCCCTGCCGGATTGCGTGGAGACCCTTGAGTTCCTTCTCGACGGCCAGATGCGCGAAGAACAGAGCATAGGAGTAGTCGCCCTTCTCGACGAGGTGGCTCGCGACCGTCAGGGTCTCCTCAGCCTCTGCAAACCAATATTGGGCGACGGCTTGAGCGTCAAAATTCCCTGGGCTCATTGTGCTTTCCGACATAGCTCCATTCTACAGAGAGAATCGTCGTATGTACAGCATGACCCACGAGTTCACCACAGCGTTTCCTCACGCAGTTCGCGAAGCCATTCGTCGGACTGGAATCTGGAGAAGCCGAGGAAGGCGCTCGTCGGGTCGTGATTGTCGAAGGCACGTTGGGCGACGGCCTTGTTTGCGTTGGCGTAGCAGTAGGTACAGCCGTGGGGGCAGGTGTCGTACGTGCCGATATCAAGGCTCTCCGTGCAGCCGCAGCCTTCTCGCGTGGGTTTCTCGCTCCAGGCGAGGCCCTCGGGATAGAACAACTGCTCGATGAGCGAGCCGTCGATGCAGTGGGCCTTGTGGATTCTGTCGTCGACGAGATACTCGCCGCAACAGGAGTACATCCGGATGCCGTGCGATTCGGCGATCTCGGCGAGCCGGCCGGCCAGATCGATCCGGTGCTCTTCGCTCTCCTGGATCACGCGAATGCCCGTCGCATGCTCCAGCTCCCGGAAGTTGCGATCCACCTTGCGATAGGGCACCACGAAGCTGAAGCAGCACCGCTCCACGAGTCCCTCCAGCTCTGATGCCAGTCCCGCGAACTCATTCAGGTAGAACTGGCCATCGCAGATGCTCGACAGGACGATGGGATCGAACCGCCAGTTGATGTGTTTGGGCGAGTATCGCCCGCTCAGGAGCTTGAGAGTCCGCAGGGCGGCGGTCCTGTCCACGCCGCTCTCGAAGACTGAGGGCACGCCCGTGAGGGTGTAGTTGAAATAGAACCGATAGCCGAGCCGGTCGAGCGTCTCCAGGTGCCCGACGAACGGTGTGAAGTCCTTCGACCAGAAGACGAAGCACGTCACGTCCTCGGGCCGGAGCGAGGCGATGTACCGCTTTCCGCCGAACGGGTGCACCACGCCGGCGAACCCCTCGCAGACCCGGCCCATGAACCAGTCGCCATGAAAGGCCGGCACATCCGTCCGTCGAGATACTGAGATGATCCGTTTCATTGCCCCAATACGATCCAGGAACCGCTGTACCATTCGATCCCACAGGCCGTCCGAAGCACGCAAGTGTAGCCTGTGGACGGCCGCGAAGACCACGTCTATAATACCACTGATTCGCGGGGAGTGTTGGGACATGACGTCGCAGACAATGAGACTGCATTCGTCGGAGGATCGCTGAGCATCGATGAACGTCGTCACCACCTTGAGACGATCGCGTTGATTGTCTTGTCAGCAAACGCGTTGATCGATCTGATCTGCGGAGTCGTGGCGGGTCTTCAACAAGACTGGACGAGAATGAGCCTTTGTCTATTTGGCAGGGTTCTCGCCGTCCTCTTCGGGACGACGGCCGTCGTCGCGATGGGTTTGAGAGATCGTCTCGACCGCTTGGACAATCGCTGCCATGTGGACCGAGGAGCGGTCCCAACCTGGGTTCGTCGTGCCCAGGCGGGGGTGGGGACTTTCGCGGTTGTTTCCGTAGCCGCATGCATGTCGCTATCGTGGATTGCCGGGTCCCGTGGGGGATGGCTGAGATCGGGCCTTTATCTGACGGCGTGCGCCGTCACCGTGATCGTCTTCGTGGCCATTCTGTCTGGAGTGGGCATTGGGATGCGTCTGCGTCGTCTGGAAGAACACCTGGCTGCCGGCTCTTCGCAATCGCGATCTTGACGGGTCCACCTGCCTCCGGTAGATTGACAAGACAGCCCGGTGGTTGGGCGACTAGGAGTATCGGCCCTCTGCGTGGAAAGGACAGATCATGAGGAAACGGATTTCCGCGGGTGTGACGTGGTCTCTGGCGGCGGCGATGGTGTTGGGCGTCGCGTCGTGCCAATCCATGAACAGCGTGAACGTCGTGGGCGAACCCTACCGGCTCGATACGCCTCTGGTTTCGCGGTCGATCTGCTTCGAGAACCCGACCGGCGCGCCGGGCGAGGGGGGCAAGGCCGCCAGCAAGCTGGGACCCGGGCGCAAGGGCGCGCCCGCGATCAATCTCATGGCGGGCAAAGAGGTCCAGCTCTGTGATATCGTCGGGCCCGGTACGATCCGTCACATCTGGATGACCACGGCCAACGATCCCGCGAACCTCCGCAGCCTGGTGATCCGGGCCTGGTGGGACGGCCAGACGCACCCGAGCATCGAGTGCCCGATCGGCGACTTCATGGGCTTCGCGCACGGGAAAGTGACGCCGTACTTCTCGGCGGTGCACTCCCTGGGCCGCAACGCGGGCATGAATATCTGGCTGCCGATGCCCTTCACGCACCGCGCCCGGATGACGCTCACGAACGAGGGCAAGGAGGATGTCCCGCTCTTCTACCAGATCGATTTCACCAACGGCGACGACTATCGACCGAGCATCGGTCGGCTGCACGTGCTGTTCCGGCGGGAGAACCCCACGACCCAGACGCAGGATTTCGAGCTGCTGCCCAAGCGGACGAACCCCGGCCGCTATATCGGTTCGGTGATCGGGATTCGCAACATGCACCCCGCCCAATGGTGGGGCGAAGGCGAGATCAAGATCTTCATGGACGGCGACACGGAGTACCCCACGATTGTCGGGACCGGCAGCGAGGACTACGTCGGCCTGTCCTACGGGATGCAGCAGACGCCGTACCTCTACAACGGTTGCAGCCTGGATCAGCAGAACTTCGTCTCGATGTACCGCTGGCACCTGCCCGACCCGATCTACTGGAAGACCGAGGCCCGCATCACGATCCAGCAGATCGCCTGGAAGGACGGCCTGGCCGAGACGCACGACGACTGGTCCACGGCCACGTTCTGGTACGAGCCGACCCCGAGCGCCCCGTTGCCGGCGATGCCGAACGTCCGGGTCCGCACGACCGAGATCTGGCAGGAACAGAAATAGCATGGCCCCATGACAGCGGGACGTACCCTGATGAGGCCCGTCTGTCATGCTGAACGAAGTGAAGCATCCGGCCTGTGAACGAGAGACCGCTCACGCATCCGGGCCAGATTCCTTCGAAGGACTCAGGACAGGCTCTTCGCTGTCGCTCAGAATGACCAAGGCAGATGAAAAGAAAGGAACAGATATGTTGAGCAGGACACTTATGTTGGCAGCAGCAGCAGCGGCGATGATGATGATCGCGGGTTGCCAGGAATCGGCGGAGAAGAGCGAGAAGCCGGCAAAGGCAGTGGTTGCCGAGCGCGGGTATACGAAGCTGTTCAACGGCAAGGACCTCACCGGCTGGGAGACCAGCGGCGGGGCCAAGTGGGTCGTCGAGAAGGGACTGCTGATCGGCACGCAGGGGGAGAACAACGCGCCGGGCGACCTGTTCAGCGCCGCTGGCTTCACGGACTTCGAGGCCGTCGTCATCTATCGCGCCGAGTGGCCGTGCAACAGCGGCGTATGGTTCCGCTACCAGAATCCGGGCAAGGCCTACCAAGCCGACATCCTCGAATACACGAATCCGGAAGCTTACTCCGGGACACTCTACTGTCCCGGCAAGATGTTCCTCGCGGTCAACCTGGACAAGGCCATCGAGAACCGCGACGGGTGGAATACGGTCAAGATCCGGGCGGAGCGCGATCATCTCCAGATCTGGCTCAACGGCAAGCAGGTGGCCGACGTTCTCGATCAGACCTCCGACTCGGGCAAGCTCGGCTTCCAGGTCCACCCGGGCGCCGACTTCGGCCCGATGAAGATCGTCGTCCGCGAGGTGCTCGTCCGAGAGTTGTGACGTGGGAATCTCGCCCGTTGCCTTGAGATCTCATCCGCCGAGGGCCATTGTGGCGGCACTCACGCCCGCGCGGCTGATTCGGCTCTTCTCAACAGATCCAGCACCCATTCCGCGAAGAAGAACGGGTAGAGGTGGACTGTCAGAGATTCCCCCAGCAACGCATAGCCCTCCCGGGTCAGGCCCTTAGCTAATTGCTCTGCGTCCTGCGGGAACTCGTCCTTCAGGATCCGCAGACACAGCGCGCGGAGTTGTTTTTGTCTGTGTGCTCTCTTTGCCGCCCTCAGGTTCTCGGGCACGTCGTCGGCGCGCCAGTAGCGACACATCTGTTCCACCGTGACATCGTGGTTCTTGAAGTACCTTGCCAGTCGCTGAGGCACTCTCGTCGGCAATGCATGGTTCTCATAGACGGCCTGGTACTGCGTCTCGTCATAGCTGTAGTGAAGGAATGCGTTGGTGAAGAATGCCGCCGGACCGTAATCCACGCGGAGGTCGGAAAGGAAGGGCGGAATGACCAGGGCAAGCTTGTCGGGGTCGAGAAGGCCCACCGGTCCATCTCCGATCAGGATGGAATAGCAGTATTGATTGAAGTCGGGGCGATTGAACCGAACGATATCGCTGTAGATGCCCTGCAGTCTCCCCTTGGTCTGCCGGCGTACGTCTATGACCAGCACCCTCGACGAAGTCGTTTCTCTGACTTGACGGGCAAGGTCTTCGACCGTGATGTCGGATTCGCCTTCCACGGGACGGATCAACTCGACGGATTCCATGCCGGGATGGCTGTGCAGTCTCTCATATACGTCAGTCGCGAGGGTGCGATCCAGCGTCAGAATGTGGACTCTCGGCTTTCTGTCTCTATAGTGAAGCAGTTCCCGTTCCCCCCTGCGCGAGCTTCTCCCAGGGCTTTCCTCGCAATCCCCGTCCGAGTCCCTGAGTCTCCATCGCAAAGTAGGTTTCGAAGTCGGGCAATCGCTGGTTGAGCAATTGCTTGATCGTGTCCAGCGTGTCCGGTGAGAAGCAAGACACCTCCTTGGCCATCGTCCGGATGGTCTGGATCGGTTCCGAAGGCATGACGACCTCGTCGAGAAGGCCCCACTTAAGGGCGGAGTATGCCGACAGTTCCGTCGTCCGGGTGACCAGAGAGTTGGCCCGGCCGAGTCCGACGTAGGCGGGCAGCAGATAGAGCAGCCCCGAGCCGGGCGGCATGTCGTGGTCGCGCCCCTGGTTGTAGAAGGTGGTGTCGGAAGCGGCAATTCGGTAGTCGCACGCCAGCCCAATCCCGAGGAACGACAAGGAGACATCGCCCTGAAAGACCATGATGACTGGCCGCTTCGCCGATCGCAGCCAGCGAATTAGTCCTCCAAACACGTTCTCCTCGCGCGTCAGGGTGGACCCGGAAAGCGGATTGGACGCGACATGGCGCCCGGCATGCGGGCTGTCCGGGCCCGCCAGGCCCCTGAGCAATGCGTTGCATCGCTCCGGCGAGAAGCAATGCGCCGTGCAGCACAGAGCCAGCGGCTTGCCCGGGCTGTGCTGCAAGTCTTCGAGGAGATACCGAAAGCTCTCGAGCGCGTTGGGTGCTTCCGCCATAGCCAGGATATCATCGCCCAGGTGGATGAGGTCCGCCCATTCAAGCTGCTCCAGGCTGAGAAAGGGCTGTAATATGGAAAGGTCTGTATTCCTGAACATGGTCATTCTCTCAGTGTTTTGTGCCTTTTCGGGTGAACAGATCGTAGAGGATCGGCAGCAAGATGAGGGTGAGCAGGCCGGAGACGAGGATGCCGCCGACGGAAGCGATGCCGACGCCCGTTCGCAGCTCCGCGCCGATCCCCCGGCTGGTTGCCAGGGGGAGCATTCCCAGCACCGCGGCCAGCGTGATCATGACCACCGGACGAAACTGCTCGCAGGCGGCGGCGATCATCGCCTTGTGACGTGGAGTGCCCTCGCGGACGTGCACGTTCATCGCGTCCACGATCAGAATCGCGTTGTTCACGACGATGCCGACCATCATGACCATGCCCATCAGGACGAACAAGGACATGCTCTCCCCGGTCATCGCCAGGGCCCACATGACGCCGATCAGGCCCAGCGGCACCGTCACGAGGATCAGCCAGGGCTGCTTGTACGACTCGAGGATCGCGGCCAGGCTCAGAATCACCAGGACGATAGCCGTCAGGCCCGCCTCGCCGAAGGCGGCCACCGCCTCAGCCATTCTCTCGTACATGCCGGAGAACCAGTAGTCGTATCCCGGCGGGAAATGCCCCTCGGAATCGATGGTCTCCGTGATCCTCTTGACCGCGTTTCCCAGCGCCAGCTCGGGCTTCAGGTTGGCGAATACCTTGGTCACGCGCTGTTTGTCCTGCCGGGTGATCTGGACCGGCGCCACGCGGTGCTCCATGTCGGCCAGGTTCGACAGGAGGATCGGCTGGCCCGGGGTCCCCGGGAAGAGGAATCGCCCGACCTGATCCTGTCCCGGCTCGTCGGCCAGCTCGACGACGATGTCGTAATTGCGGTCGCCTCGTTTGAAGGTGCCTGCCTCGATCCCCTCCAAATTGGCTCTCAGCACCATCCCCAGACTGGTCGCAGGGATGTTCAAGTCCGCGAGAACCGCCCGCTTGGGCAGGATAGCCATCTCGGGTTTGCCCTCTCGAACGGTCGTGTCCATGTCCTTGATTCCCGGGATGCGCCCGGCCCGATTCTGGGTATCGAGGGCCAGTCGGTTCAAGGTCGCCAGCTCGTTGCCCGCGATCAGCAGCTCGATGTCCTGGTTCTGCCCGCCGATGAGCGCAGGCTGGGTGACCGTGATGATGCACTCGGGATAGTCCTCGAGACGCTTCCGGATTTCCGCCTGGAGATCCTCGATCGTGAGAGTTCGTTCGTCGCGCTCCGAGAAGGTCAACAGCAACTGGGCCAGATAGACGCCTTGCGTGGATTGTCCGATGACGCCCTCGACCTTGCCGATGGAGCTGAGGACGTGCCGGAGCTCGGGCACATCCTGCAAACGCTTCTCGACCAAACGCACCCGTTCGATGGATCGGTCGAGGCTGTACGACGTCGGGTATTCCAGCTTGACGAAGACCCTGGCCTGGTCGGTCGTCGGAGCGAAGCCGAACCCGACCCGCCCGCCGAGGGACATCGCATGGACGAACAGGGCGACCGTGAGCAGGAGGATGGCGATCGCCGCGATCCGGTGCTTCTCGTTGAATGAAAGGATGGCACGATAGCCGGCGATGACTCGGTTGAGGATGCGGTCGAATCCCGCCTCCATCCGATGCAGGATGCCCTTCTGCGGGCCGTTCGCGGGCTTGAGCAGGATCGAGCACAGGATCGGCGTCAGGGTGAACGAGATGAACAGGGACACCGCGGTCATGATGAGCATGGTCCAGGCCAGCGGCTTCATGAACTGCCCGATGATGCTGCCCATCATGGCGATGGGAAACAGCACGACGATGTTCGTCCCGGCGCTGGCCAGGACTGCGACGGTTACCTCCTTGGCGCCGAGACGCGACGCCTCCTTCGGATCGCCCGTTGCCTTGAGCCGGGAGACGATGGACTCCAGCACCACGATGGAGTTGGTCACGAGGATGCCGACGGACAGGCCGATGGAGATGAGCGTCGAGGTGTTCAGCGTGTAGCCGGCCAGTTGCATGAAGAACAGGCCGATGACAATCGTCAGCGGCATCGTGATTCCGACGACCAGCGTGGCACGGACATTGTACAGGAAGAAGAACAGGATCGCGGCGGTCAGAAGGATTCCCTGCCCGACGTTGCTCCAGGCACTTCGGACGGAGGCCTCGATGAACCGCCCGTCGTCGGTGACCCAGACCAGTTCCATCCCGCCGGGCAGTTGTTCGTTCAGCTTCGCCGCGGCGTCTTTGACGCTGTTGACCACCTTCACCGCGTTCGCCTCGGCCTTCTTGACGACCTTGATGTAGACGCAGGGCCGACCGTCGACGGCCGCCTTCTGGCGGAGTTCCTCCGTGGTCATTACGACCCGGCCGACGTCGCGAATATAGCACCGCCGGCCCGCTTCGTTCGCCACCTCGAGCGTGCCGATCTCCGGCACCTCCTTGTACTCGGCGTTGAACTTCACGGACAGTTCCCGCCCGTGATCCGTCACGCGCCCGCTGGGAATCGTCCGCACCGCCTGTTGGATCGCCTGGACGACGTTCAGGCTCGAAAGGCCCTTGGCGGCCAGCTCCTCGCGGTCCAGCAGGACGTGGACCTCGCGCTTGGCGCCGCCGACCAGCTCGACGTTCGCGACGCCGGAGATCACTGTGATGCGGTCGCGCAGCGTGTTGTCCGCGTAGTCGAACAGCTCGTCGAGCGGGACGTCGCCGGTCAACGCCATGTGGACGATCGGCTGGGCGTTGATGTCGAACTTGAGAATCTTCGGATCCTCCACGTCCTCGGGGAAGTCGGCGCGGATCAGGTCGAGCTTCTCGCGGACGTCGGTTGCCGCGATGTCCACGTCCACGTCGAGCTCGAACTCCAGCAAAGTCTGGCAGACGTTTTCCATGCAGGCGGAGCTGACGTGCTTGAGGCCGTCGATGGTCACGACCTGGTCCTCGATCCGCTTGGCGACGTCGGTCTCGATCTGCTCGGGACTGGCGCCGGGATAGATCGTGGTGACCGTGATGTAGGGCACGTCCATCTTGGGCATCAGTTCCAGGCCGAGCTTGCGATAGGCGTTCAAGCCGAGCAGAGTCAGTCCGATGATCAAGCTGGTCATCGCCACCGGCCGGCGGATGGATGAATCGGAGAGGAACATTACTTCTCCTCCTGCTGGACCTGGACCGCGGCGCCCTGGTTGAGCATGTTCTGCCCGAGGATCACGACCGGCTCGTTCTCCTTTACCTGGCTCTGGAGGATTTCGGTCCAGCCATCGGACTCAATGCCGGTCGCAACGCTCTCCTGCCGCGCCAGGCCGTCGCGGACGACGAAGACGACGGCGCCCCCGGCGCGGCTCTGGAGGCTCGACGACGGGACGCCCAGTCCCTTGCGCGTCTCGAGCACGACCGCGATCCGGGCCATGGCACCCGGCGCGGCGCCTGCGGGCGGGTCCTTCAGGAGGCACTTGACCTCGAACGTCCGCAGCTTGGGGTGGATCGTCGGGCTCTTGTACGTGATGGCCTGTTTGCCGAGGTCGATGTTGCCGACCTCGACTCTCATCGGGGTCTGTCCCAACACCACGTCGTTGTAGCACTGTGCCGGCAGGAACGCCGCGATTTCCACAAGGGACGTGTCGTCGATTTGCACCACCGGCTGGCCCGGGCTGCCCATCTCGCCCGGCTCGCGGAACCGCTGGCTGATCGTGCCGCTGATCGGCGCGCGGATCGTCGCGTCGGCAAGCTCCTTCCGAGCGATTTCCAGTTCCGATTTGCTCTGGTCCTCTTTCGCGATGCTCAGTTCCACCTGTGCCTGGGCCAGCTTCTGCGCCGCCTGGAGCTGCTGATACCGCGACTGCTGCTGCTCGAACGCGTCGGCCGTCACCGCGTTCTGGTCGTACAGGCGTTTGAACCGATTGAAGTCGAGCTCCGCCTTGTTCAAGTCCACTTTCACCTTGTCGAGATTGGCTGCGGCCTCCCGACTGGAGCAGTGTGCGACGGTCGTGGCCTGCTCCTTGATCTGCACGTTCCGCTCCAGGCTGACCGCGTCAGTCTGGAAGAGCTTCGTCTGGCCGGCAACGACACGGTCGCCTTCATCGACGTAGATCGTCTCGATGGTCCCTGGGATTCGCGGGGAGACCATGGCGAACTCCTTGGCCTCGACGTTGCCCTGGACCACGAGTGCCCGCTCGAAGTCTCGAACGGACGCCGGCGTCACAACGACCGGGACGCGCTTGGCCTCGTCGGCCGGGGCCGGTGCGGTGGCGTCTTGCGCCTTGGCTCGCTGCTGATACACGAAGTAGCCCGCCGTCGTTGCGAAGGCGACGAGCGTCGCCCCGATGAGCAGTTTTGCTGCCGCCGGCATCCCTCGGGCGGCAGTCTCGCTATTTCGATTGGCCGTCATGTTCGTCATCCTCGGTGTACGTTTCGGTCTTGCCCATCACGTTCAGGAGCGTGGCCGCCGCAACCTGGTACTGGAACTCCGCGGCCAAAGCCTGCATTTGCGATTTGGATCGCTGGGCGGCCTCGTGGAGAATGTCCGCCGAGCCGATCAGTCCTTCCTTCCATTTCTCCCGCATCTCGGCGTACCGTGCGTCGGCGACTCTCCTTGCCCGACGGGCCAGGTCCAACTGGTCCTGCGCCGTGTCGAGGTTCTGTCGGGCGCGGATCACCTCCAGCATCAGGGTCAGCGTTGTCTGCTCGCGGGCGACGAACGACTGTTTGCGTCGTTCGCGAGCCGCCTTGTACTCGTTGATGTTCGCGAATCCGTCGAACAGAGTCATCGTGCCGGCCAGGCCGTAGATCCACTGGTTCGAGGGCATCAAGGAGGTCTCGATCGAGTCCGGGTAGTAGACGAACGCGCTGAGCACGGGGAGGAAGCGCGATATCGCGATCTTGACTTTCTCCTTCTCGATGGCGATCCGGCGGTCGGCGATCTGCAACGACGGGTGGTTCAACATGGCTTCGAGGATCAGCTCTTCGGTCGAGCCCAGCGGCGGCACGATCGGAGCCTGGCCGGCCAGGGAGATCTCCGCCAACGGGGACAGTCCCATCGCAGCCAGCAGGGCGCAGTTCGCCTGGCGGCGCATCCGCTGCGTCCTCGCCAGCTCCGCGCGTCGGGCCTGCGCGTTGACCGCGGCATGGTCCGCCTGCCAGGCGCTGGCGAGTCCTTCCTTCCGGAAAGCGATGACATCGTCTCGCAGGGCGTCGGCCGCCTCCACGTCCGCGACGAGCGACCGCTCCGTCTGCTCCAGCGTCAGGCACTCGAAGTACCGTGCGGTCACCTCCATGGCGACCATTTGTCGGGTGTACAGCCCGAGCAGGTCGGCGATCTCCTCGCCACGACGGTGCGCGCCGTACAGGAACCAGGTCGCGGGATGAAACACGGAGATGCTCCCGTTCCATACGAGCGAGCGGACGTTGTCGAGGTTCATGGTCTGCGTATCCGACAGCGGCAGCGAGATCTGGGGGTCGAACTCGTAGTCGGAGTAACTCACGCTCACCGTGGGCAGGAAGCTGGCGAAGGCGATGTCGCGTTGGAGCCTGGCGATCCGTTTGTCCATCGCGGCGGTTCTCGCGTCGAGGTTGTTCTCCATCGCGACGCGAATGCAGTCCTCCAGACCCAGGGTCTGATGGGGGTCCAGGATCTCTTTCGTCCGGGCCAGAAGGGTCTGCGGGTACTCCTCGACATGCTCGCGCCGGACCTTGTCGCCGTCGTAGGAGCGGCAGCCGGCCGGGAGCAGGATCAGGGATTGCCAGAAGACAGTGACGTATGCCGCGCGAAGAACCAGCGCCTGCAGCCCAGCCGCCCCCGGCCGGGGAATCCTGAGAGTAGCCCTCGGTTGAGTAGTTCTGGGAATCACCCCCGAGGGCGGGGGTGCCACACGCCGGCGCCGCATGTCGTTACTTGTCACGTCTTTCTCCCGAGGGCTTCAGAAGCCCCCTGAAAAACACCGCCTCGACCTTCTTGAGATCCGCGTCCAGATCGACCGTCTGCGGGTTCTCCATGGCGCTCAGGATGAACGGTTCCAGCGAGGCGAACAGGCACCGGGCGGCGATCACCGGATCGATGCTGTGGAACAACCCCTTGTCGATGCCGGCGGCGATCACGTCGGAGAGCCGCTCGGTGATTCGCCTGTCGATTTCCTTCTTGTGGGCTTCGACCCGCGGGCCGGGCAGGCACCGCCCCCGGCTCTCCCTCAGGTAGAGTCGAAAGGCGGCGCCGTGCTCCCGGATTACCCGCGTGTGGAGGTGGATGAAGAGGCTCAGTCGCCGCCGCTCGTCGCCGGGGCCATCGAGCGCGGACAGGACCGTGCCCAGGCTCTCCTCGGTCGTGGCGGCGAGCAGCTCGAAGAACAGATCTTCCTTGCTGGAGAAGAAGTTGTACAGGGTGCCCGTGGCGAACTCCGCGGCCGCCGCGATCTCCTGCATCGAGACACTGAGGAACCCCTTCTCTGCGAACAACCGCAGCGCCGTGGACAGGATCGCCTGTCGATGCTGTTGTCGCTCACGTTCCTTCCGTGATGATTTCTCTGCCGGTGCGATTCCAACCTCCCGGTCCAACGATACGACGCATGAATCATTGCTCGAACATTGACCAGATGTTCATATTATGAACGATCATTCATTTCAATGCAAGAGAATTCCGACGGCGACGGGGAAAAAAGTGCAAAAGACCCTGCGTTGGGCCGGATTGGACAGCTTGTCCGTGGGAATTCCCGCAGACGAAATCAGTGCTCCGTGCCGTCCGCCGGGTCGTCGCCGCCCCCGCCCAGAACGGCGTAGAGCCTCACCTGGCTGGCGAGTTTCGCCAAGCGGAGGGAAACCAGACCCTGCCGGGCGGCGTAAAGCGACCGTTGGGCATCCAGGACGCCCAGGTAGCTGTCGATCCCCTTGTCGTAACGGGCATAGGACAGACGGTACGTCTGTGCGACCGCATCGACCAGCGATTGCTGCGCCGACACCCGCTCGTCCACGGCGCCGCGCACGGCCAGTGCGTCGGCCACTTCCCGGAAGGCGTTCTGAATCGCCTGCCCGTACTGGGTCAACGCGATCTGGCGCTGCACCTTGGTGACCTTGATTGCCTGCCAGGCGCGGGTGTCGAAGATGGGCATCCTCGCCTGGGGCGCGAAAGCCCAGGCGCCCGAGCCGGATTCGAAGAGTCCGGACAGCTCGCTGCTGGCGGTGCCGACGGAGGCGGTCAGAGAAACGCGGGGGAACAAGGCCGCCCGCGCGGCGCCGATGTTGGCGCAGGCTGCTCTCAACAGACTCTCGGCCTGGAGAACGTCGGGCCGGCGCAGCAGCACATTCGACGACAACCCGGCGGCGATTTCCTTCGGCCCGACGACGTCGCTCAACACAGGCGACAACAGGTCGTCCGGCGCCGGACCGCCCAGCAGGAAGTTCAACGCGTTCTCATCCTGCGCCACTGCTTGGGTGAAGTAGGCGATGTCTCCCCTCGCGGCGTCCACCTGCGTCTGTGCGCGATAGAGGTCCAGGTCGGATGCGAGGTCGCGGTCGTGGCTTCGTTTGATCAGATTGTAGGAATCCTGTTGAGTGGTCAGGGTGGTCTGAGCCAGGGCCAGGCTCTCGCGATCCGCGGCCAGAACGAGATATGCGTTGGCGACCGCGGAGACCAGCAGGATCTGGGCGCCGCGCCGGGCCTGTTCCGTGGCCAGGTACTCCTGCAGGGCGCTCTGCTTGAGGCTGCGAATCCGCCCGAAGAAGTCGAGTTCCCAGGAGGCGGTGCCCAGATCGACGCTGTACTGTTCCGCGGTGTGGCGTTTTCCCGTGCTGGACAGATCGGCAGGCACGCGCTTCTTGAGCCCGCTGGCGGTGGCATCGACCGTGGGCCACAACTCGGCTCGCTGGATGTTGTACATCGCACAGGCTCGTTCCACGTTCAAGGCGGCCAGGCGCAGATCGCGGTTGTTCCGGAGGGCGATCTCGACGAGCCTCCGGAGTTTCTCATCGGCGAAGAACTCCCGCCAGGTCAGATCGGTGGCTTGCGGAGCGTTTGTCGCGTTGGAGGAAGGCGAATCGGAGCGAGAAGGTGAGAAGTTGAGAAGGTCAGAAGGTCGGACGGTCTTGCCTTCTTCCACGCTCACCTTCTCACCTTCTGACCTTCTCACCTTCTGTTCTTTCAGGCCCGATTCGCCTTTTTCCGACGCATCCACCTCGGCACCGGGCCATTGGGCAGGGACCGGAGCGTCCGGCCGGTCGTACTTCGGCGCCGGGTTACAGCCGGCCAGACAGGCCGCAAGGCACAGGATAACCAGGTTCCACGGTCTCATGTCGTACCCCCTTTGACGCGGCTCCCTTTGAAGATGCGGGACACCAGCACGAAGAACAGCGGGATGAAAATGAGGTCGATGAAGGTGGCGGAGAGCATCCCGCCGGCGACCGCGGTTCCGATGGCGTTCTGGGCGCCCGCGCCGGCGCCGCTGGAGATTGCCAGAGGCAGGACGCCGCAGAAGAAGGCCAGCGAGGTCATCAGAACCGGTCGGAATCGGGTCTTCACCGCGCCCAGGGTCGCCTCGACCAGCCCCTCTCCCTGGCTCAGGCGGTCCTGCGCGAACTGGATGATGAGGATGGCGTTCTTGGTCGAGAGTCCCAGGGTCGTCAGGAATCCGATCTGGAAATAGACGTCGTTGGACAGCCCGCGCGACCAGGTCGCCAGCGTCGCGCCGAAGACGCCCAGCGGCAACATGAGCATATTGACGAAGGGGATGGTCCAGCTCTCGTAGAGCGCCGCGACGCACAGGAAGATGATCAGGATGGAGAAGGCGTATAGCGGAGCGGTCTGCGCGCCCGCTTGGCGTTCCTGATAGGAAAGGCCGGTCCAGTCGTAGCCGATCCCCTGAGGCAGCTTCCTGACGAACCCTTCCATGGCGACCATGGCCTCGCCGGAACTGCGTCCCGGCGCCGATTCGCCCAGGATGTTCATCGAGGGGAAGCCGTTGAATCGTTCGAGTTTCGGAGAGCCGCTGGTCCAGTGCCCGGTCGCGAACGAGGAGTAGGGGACCATGGCGCCCGTGGTATTGCGGACGTAGAGCCTGTCCAGGTCGCCGGGCAACATGCGGTAGGGGGCGTCCGCCTGGACGTAGACCCGTTTCACTCGTCCGCCTTGAATGAAGTCGTTGACGTACGAGCTGCCGAAGGCGGCGGAGATAGTCCTGTGGATCGAAGCGATGGGCAGGCCCAGGGCGCCGGCCTTTTCCCAGTCCACGTCGATCCGATACTGCGGCACGTCTTCCAGCCCGTTGGGTCGGACCTTGGTCAACACGGGATCGTTCGAGTCTGCGTTGGCTGCCGCCATGCCGAGGAGCTGGTTGCGGGCGGCCATCAGGCCGGCGTGGCCGAGCCCGCCGCGGTCGAGCAGTTGGAAATCGAATCCCTTCGCCTGGCCCAGCTCAACCACCGCCGGCGGCGCGAAGGCGAACACCTGGGCGTTGCGGATACCGGAGAACACCCTCATGGCCCTTCCCGCCACGGCGGTGACTTTCAGCTCCGGCCGATCGCGGAGTTTCCAATCTCTGAGTTTGACGAAGGCCATGCCGGAGTTCTGCCCGCGTCCGGCGAAATTCACTCCCGCGACCGCCATGCAGCATTCCACCGCGTCGGTCTCATGCGTCAGGAAGTACTCTTCCACCTGTTCCACGACCTCTTGGGTTTGCTCCAGGGTCGAGTTGGCCGGCAGCAGGGCCTGCACCATCAGGATGCCCTGGTCCTCGTCGGGCAGATAGGCCGTGGGCATCCTATAGAGGAGATATCCCGTTCCAGACACGATCAGAAGGAAGATCACAACGTATCGGATCTTCCTGGAGAAGGAGCGACCCACCAGATGCAGATACCGCTCGCGAACCCAGAAGAAGACCCAGTCGAATCCCCGGAAGAACGGGCGCAGCAGCCAAAAGCCGCCCTCGGCGGGCTCGTGCCCCTTCGGGACCGGCTTGAGCAGCGAGGCGCACAGCACCGGCGTCAGGATCAACGCGACCACCACCGAAAGGAGCATCGACGCGATGATCGTCACGGAGAACTGTCGATAGATCACGCCGGTGGAGCCGCCGAAGAACGCCATCGGACCGAACACCGCCGAAAGCACCAGGCCGATGCCGATCAGGGCGCTGGTGATCTGGCCCATGCTCTTGGAGGTGGCCTCCTTGGGCGATAGTCCCTCCTCGCTCATGATTCGCTCGACGTTCTCCACGACCACGATCGCGTCGTCGACCAGCAGGCCGATGGCCAGGACCATGGCGAACATGGTCAGCATGTTGATGGAGTAACCGAGAAGGCCCAGAGTCGCGAACGTCCCCAGGAGCACCACGGGCACCGCAATCGTCGGGATCAAGGTCGCGCGGATGTTCCCCAGGAACAGGTACATCACCAGGAAGACCAGCAGAATGGCCTCGAACAGGGTCTTGACCACCTCTTCGATGGCCACTGTGACGAAGGGCGTCGTATCGTAGGGGTAGACGACCTTCATCCCGGCGGGAAAGAATTCGCTCATCTCCTCCATCTTGGCGCGGATGGCGTTGGCGGTGTCCAGGGCGTTCGCGCCGGCCGCCTGTCGGACCGCGAGCATGGCCGAGGGTTTGCCGTTGTACCTCGCCTGGATATCGTATACCTCGGTCCCGAGTTCGGTCCGTCCTACGTCGCTGATCCGCACGATGGAACCGTCCGGGTTGCTGCGAAGGGGGATCGAAGCGAACTCCTCGGGCGTCTTGAGCAGGCTCTGGACGATGATGGCCGCGTTCAGACGCTGGCCTGGCGTCGCGGGCGCCCCGCCGAACTGGCCTGCCGACACCTCGACGTTGTAGGCGTCCAGGGCCGTGATGACGTCCTGCATCGTCATCTGGTACTCGGTCAGCTTGTCGGGGTCCAGCCAGATCCGCATGGCGTACTGGCTTCCGAAGACCTCGACCTCTCCGACGCCGGGCACTCGGGAAAGCACCTTCTCGATGTTGGATTGGGCGTAGTCACGCAGGTCCTCCCCATCCTGGCTGCCGTCTTCGGAGATCAGGCCGACCATCAGGAGGTAGTTTCGCGTGGATTTGGAGACCTTGACGCCGGAGCGCTGCACCACCTCCGGCAGGCTGGCCATGGCGAGCTGCAGCTTGTTCTGCACCTGGGCCCACGCGAGATCCGGATCGGTTCCCGGCGTGAAGGTCAGCTCTACGCGAGAGGAGCCCGACGAGTCGCTCGTCGCGGACAGATACAGCATCTTGTCGAACCCCGTCATCTTCTGCTCGATGATCTGGGTCACGCTGTTCTCCACCGTCTCGGCGGAGGCCCCCGGGTAGAAGGCTGCGATGGCGATGGACGGCGGTGCGATGGGCGGGTACTGCGATATGGGCAGACTGTAGATGGCCAAGCCGCCGGCCACCATGAGGATGATGGCGACCACCCAAGCGAAGACCGGGCGCTCCAGGAAGAATCTCGACAACATCATGCACCTCCGTCGGTCTGGCTCTTCGCGGCGGGTTTCGCACGGGCTTGGGGACCGGTATCCGAAGAGGCCACCTTCACGGCGGCGCCGGGCCGCACCTTCTGTACCCCCTCAGTGATCACGCGATCGCCCGCCGCAAGGCCCGACAGGACCAGCCAGTCGCTGCCGATGGCCCGATCCAGGACCAGCGTCCGCTGCTGAACTTTCCCCTCGCCATCCACGAGCATCGTCACGGGTCTGCCCTTGGGGTCGCGCGAGACCGCCTGTTGGGGGATCAGGATGGCCTGGTCGTTGACCCCTTCCTTCACGACCGCTCGGACGAACATGCCCGGCAGCAGGACTCCCTGCGGATTGGGGAAGACCGCCCGCACGATCACGGACCCGGTCGTCGGATCCACCGTCACGTCGCGGAACTGGAGCGTCCCCTCGGACGAGTATTTCGTGCCGTCCAGAATGAGCTCGACCTTGTTCTGGTTCGCCTGGTCCTGGTTGAGACGCCCATCCTCCAGGCGTTGCTTCAGTCGCAACAGGGTCGCTGTGGACTGGCGCACGTCCACGTAGATGGGGTCGAGTTGCTGGATGGTCGCCAGGGCCACGGGCTGATAGGCCGTCACCAGGGCGCCGTCGGTGATGCTCGACCGGCCGATACGTCCGGAAATCGGGGCTGTGACACGGGTGTAATCCAGGTTGATCCTGGCGGTCTCCGCGGTCGCCCTCCAATACTGAATGTCCGCTTCCGCCTGGTTCAGGGCGCTGACGGCATCGTCGTAGTCCTGCTGACTGACCGCCTTGTCGTCGAGGAGGTCCTTGTAGCGTTCGACACGCGAGCGGATCGAAGGCAGACTGGCCTCGGATCGGGCGAGGGCGGCCCGGGCGCTGTCGAGCGCCGCTTGAAACGGAGCGGGATCGATCTGGTAGAGCACCTGGCCGGCCTGAACGTCGGAGCCTTCCGTGAAGAGGCGTTTCTGCACCAGGCCGTTGACCTGGGGTCGGATTTCCGCGACCAGATAGGGAGATGTACGTCCGGGCAACTCCGTGGTCAGTACGACCTTCTGCGGCTGCGCCGTTACGGCGACCACTTCGGGAATCGCGGGCGGCGCCGAGGACTGCTGCTGACGACGGTCGCAGCCCCCGGGCAGAAGGCTGCCCGACAGAACCGCCGCAGATAGAATCACCCTGACCACGAGCCTTGTTTGCAGTTGCATTGGGAATCTCCAATCATGCTGAAGAAGCAGGGATGTCCGTGATAACGACGGCAGAGGCCGTCGGTTGTTATGCGTCACGCTGTTGCCCCCGGGCCTTCACGAGCCCCTGGAAGAACACCGCCTCGACCTTCCCGAGGTCGGCGTCGAAGTCGCTTGCCTCGGGGTCTTCCACCGCCGCGAGGGTCAGCGCTTGCAGTGCCGCGGCCAGGCATTGGGCGGCCACCACCGGGTCGATGCTGTTGAATTGCCCTTTGCGAACGCCGGCGGCGATCACGTTCGAGAGTGGCCTGATGACTTGCTCGTCGATCTCTTTCTTCTTGGTTTCGACCCGCGATCCGGACAGGCACTGCCCTCGACTCTCCAGCAGGTACAGTCGAAGGGCGATTGCCTGCTCGCGGGCAATCCGTGCGTGGAGGCGGATGAAGCGGCTCAGTCGGCGCCGTTCGTCGCCGTCGCCTTCGAGGGCCGGCAGGACGATGTCCAGGCTCTCCTCGGCCGTCGCGACGAGCAACTCGAAAAAAAGCTCCTCTTTGCTCGCGAAGAAGTTGTACAGGGTGCCCGTGGCGAACTCCGCGGCCGCCGCGATCTCCTGCATCGAGACGTCATGGAACCCCTTCTCGGCGAACAGACGCAGCGCCGCAGACAGAATCTCCTGCCGGTGACGCTGGCGTTCCCGTTCTTTTCTTGATGGCTTCTGTGCCAACGCTGTTCCAACCTCCCGGTCGGACCCCTATTGTGCTCGAATCGACACTCGCACGCTGATCGTGCGTTCATATTGTGAACGATGGTTCATGCCAATGCAAGAGAATTTCGGGCGAAGAGGATGTCGGATGTCGAGCGTGGGAGACGACGCGCGCTATACGATCTGCCCGTCCTTCTGGACCGCCCAGATCGTGCGCGGACCCGCGCCGTTGTTGGAGGGGACCTCAACTTGGGCGATGGCATAGCCCGATTCGCCGGCCCGCGCCCGCTTCCACGCTTCGTGGAGACAACCGAGGTAGACCGAATCCTCGCGGGCCCGCGCGATCTGTTCCTGGAGCGGCCTGGCGGCGTCGGACCCGAGATCGTCCAGCGCTCGCTGCCTGGCGGCCTCGACCTCCTCCGCGGAGGATTCCAGGCCCAGGCCCAGTCGGCCCAGGTGCTCCTGGATGCCCTGCATGTAGGCGGTCCGCAGGTGCTCGCGAATCGCCGCCCGACCCACGTCCGCCATCTCCTCCCATCGCAAGTCGGGCTTGTACACCCTGCACTGGAAGAACAGACCGACCACCGCGTCGTCCGGCAGCGATTGACGGATTACATCCTCGGCGCGGACGCCGTACGTGCCCGCCAGAGCGGACAATCCCTTCCACCACTCTTCCGGAATGTAGAATGCGACGCGTTTGTTCTTTGCCATATTTGCATCCTTCAAGGTCTCTGAGCCGGCATGTTATAACGGCTCGCGGACGGAACGCAAGTGTGATTTGCCGAGGAGGACCGAGCCGCCGGGTTGCATGTCCCGCAGCGATGTGATATAACCCCCTTCGAATGTTACCCATGATTCATGGTTTACTGGTTGCGCGTTCGATGCACCGCCGCGGCGCAATTCGCAAATAGTAAATGGTTAATCGCAAATTCCTGAAGGGGTTTTATGGAAGTCGCGGAACTCAAGTCTGTGATCACCGATCTGGAGGCCCGGGTGGAAAAAATCCGGGACTGGCTTTGACTTGGCGGGCAAGAAGAAGCAATTGGAGGAGTTGGGCAACAAGATGTCCACGCCCGGGTTCTGGGACAACCAGGAGAGGGCGCAGGCGGTGGTGGGGCAGCTCAGCGCGCTGAAGGCTGCGGTCGAGCCGGTCGAGGAGCTGCAGAAAGAAGTGAAAGACGTCGTGGAGCTGTTCGAGCTGGCGGCGGACGAAAACGACGCGGACGAACTGGCCCAGCTCGAAAATGACGTGCGAGCGCTGGAGCGTCGCTATCGGCAGGTGGAATTGCAGGGTCTGCTGTCGCGGCCGCAGGATATGCGCAACTGCTTCTTCGGCATCCACGCGGGCGCCGGAGGCACCGAAAGCTGCGACTGGGCCAGCATGTTGCTGCGCATGTACACGCGGTACTTCGACGCGAACAAGTTCAAATATGAGGAGCTGGAGATCACGCCGGGCGAAGAGGCGGGCATTCGCTCGATCCAGTTGCGCGTGATCGGGCCGTTCGCGTTCGGCAAGCTCTCGTGCGAGTGCGGCGTGCACCGGCTCGTCCGGATCAGCCCGTTCGACGCCAACGCCCGACGGCACACGAGCTTCGTGGCCGTCGACGTCCTGCCCGAGCTGCCCGAGACCGACGTGACGATCAGGGACGCCGACGTGGACATCGTCTACTTCCGCCGCTCGGCGGGGGCAGGGGGGCAGAATGTCAACAAGGTGTCCACTGCGGTTCGCATCCGTCACATCCCGACGGGCCTCGTCGTCGAGTGCGTCAACGAGCGCAGCCAGGCGCAGAACAAGAGAATGGCCCTGATCATTCTGCAATCCAAGCTCGAACGGATCGAGCAGGAGAAACGCGACAAGGAGATGGACAAGCTCTACGGCGAAAAGGGCGAAATCGCCTGGGGCAACCAGATCCGCAGTTACGTGCTCCAGCCGTACCAGTTGGTCAAGGACCACCGCACCGATTTCCAGACCGGCAATGTCGAAGCCGTTCTCGACGGTGAGATCGAGCCCTTCATCGAGAGCTATCTGCACTACCGCGCCAAGGAAAAGACCAAGGGCAAGGGATGAGGATGGATGAAGGATGATCGACAGTTGATGATTGGGCATGGCGTCCGGGTCTTCTCGTCAATCATCCATCATCCATTATCCGTCATCAATGGATTTGCATCATGAAGCAGATCATCAACGTGGACGTGAAGACAACCAGGACCGACCTTGCCAAGTGCAGGACGGGCATGCTCGTCATCGGTCGGTTCTCCGACGGCGATCCCGGCGAGCTGATCGCGGCGCTCGATAAGAACCTCGACGGCGCTATCGCTCGACTGGCCAGGATCGGCGATTTCACCGGCAAGGCCAAGACCCAGGCGGTAGTCTATGGCCATGGGCGGATCGCCGCCGAACGTGTCCTGCTCCTCGGATTGGGCGAGCGCAGGAAGGCGACGCTCGACACGCTCCGCAGAGCCGCGGCCACTGCGGCCAACCGCGCGGTCGAGATGAAAGTCAAGCACGTCGCGCTGGCGATGCACCGCTCGTTTGCGGGCAGCTTCGACGCCGGGGCCATCGGGCGTGCGACGGCCGAGGGCGTTCATTTCGGCGCCTATCGCTACGACGAGTACATCACGGCCAGCGGCAACGGCAGACCCTCCTCGCTCTCGGTCGAGATCGTGGATTCCGATGCCGCGACGCTCCAGGCTCTTGCGTCCGGTTTGTCGGCCGGCGCGGTCGTCGGGCGAGCCCAGTGCTACGCGCGGACCCTCGCCAATCGCCCGGGCAATGTGATCGATCCGCCCTCGCTGGCGAAAGCGGCGCAGGACCTGGCTCGCGGGCTCAAGGGAGTGCGTTGTACCGTCTTCGACGAGAAGCAGCTCCGGCGAAACAAGATGGGCGGCATCCTGGCCGTCGGCGCCGGCAGTCGCAGCGCGCCGAGATTGATTGTGCTGAAGTACACGCCCGGGAAGAAACCCGCCAGGGACCTGCCCACGATCGCGCTGGTCGGCAAGGGCATCACGTTCGATTCCGGCGGCATCAGCATCAAGCCCGCCCAGGACATGGACCAGATGAAGCTCGACAAGAGCGGAGCCATTGCGGTGCTCGCGACGATCCGTGCGATTTCCGAGATGGAGCTGCCGGTCTCGGTGCTGGGCGTGATCCCGTCCGCGGAGAACCTGCCGAGCGGGACGAGCTTCCGCCCAGGGGACATCGTCACGACCTACAGCGGCAAGACGGTCGAGATCCTGAACACGGATGCGGAAGGGCGGATGATCCTGTGCGATGCGATCGCGTATGCCGCCAGGCACAAGTGCGGCGTGATCGTCGATATCGCGACGCTCACCGGCGCGTGCATGGTCGCCCTGGGAACGTACAAAGCCGGCCTGATGGGCAACGACGACGATCTGATCTCGCGAATCGAGAAGGCTGCCGACGACAGCGGGGAGAAGGTCTGGCACCTGCCCAGCGACGACGAATACGCCGACGAGATGAAGAGCAAGATCGCCGATCTCAAGAACACCGGCAGCCGCTGGGGCGGCGCCTGCAGCGCCGCGGCGTTCCTTCGCCAGTTCGTCGGCGATGCGAAGTGGGCGCATCTGGACATCGCAGGCATGGACCTGTTTGCCAAGGCGACCGAGTGCGCCACGTTGGGCAGCACGGGTTTCGGCGTCCGCCTGCTGACAACCTATCTGATAAATCTGGTGAGTAAGAAGCGATAATGGCTCAAGAGAAGAAAGCAATCGATAGCGAGCGTATCCGCAAGGCGGTGGAAGAGATCCTGCTGGCGGTCGGGGAAGACCCGGATCGCGAGGGACTGAGAAAGACGCCGGAGCGCGTCGCACGCATGTACGCCGAGTTGCTGGGCGGCACGTTCGAGGATCCGCACATCCATCTGCAGAGCGTCTTCACGGAGAAGTACGACGAGATCGTTCTGCTTCGCGACATCCCGTTCTACAGCATCTGCGAGCACCACCTGCTGCCGTTTATCGGCAAGGCCCACGTCGCGTATCTGCCGACGGGCCAGGTCCTGGGCGTCAGCAAGCTGGCGCGGATCGTGGACAACTTCTCGCATCGGCTCCAGGCCCAGGAGCGCCTGACCGGCCAGATCGCCGATTTCCTCATGGAGAACCTCAAGCCGCAAGGCGTCGCGGTCGTGCTCCAGGCCTCGCATGGGTGCATGACGATCCGCGGGATTCGCAAGCCGGGATCCATGATGGTCACCTCCGCGCTTCGCGGCATCTTCAAGCGCGACGCCCGCAGTCGCAGCGAAGTGCTCAGCCTGATGCACAACGACAAGGGACACTAGGAATGGATGATTTGTGATTTACTATTTACGATTGGGTCGGCACACGGGGCGACAGTTCACACCCGGATCTGCACAAATAGTAAATCATAAATCGTAAATCGCAAATACCCAGGGTTTGTATGGTTCGCTTGGGCAGGCTGGTTCGGTTCTCGATCAATCCGTTCCTCGCGGAGGACAGCCCGGGATGCAATTCGTATGCGTCCAGACCCGCCGGCGAAGGGCTGACCATCTTCCTGGAGCTGGCGGTCGAGCTGGTCGGACCCGTCCAGGCGGATACCGGCCTGGTGGTCAATGTCAGCGAGATCGACCAGATCGCCCGCCGGTTCGTGGTGCCGGTCTTCGCCGGTCGGATTCGCGAGCACCTCGGTCGCGGCGAACACATGCCGCTTCGCGCGGTCCTGCGCGTGCTGCGCCTGGCCCACGAGCACCTGGCCGACAAATTCGAGGACGCGCGGGTCGATCGGCTCTCGCTCAACCTGAATCCTTACAGGAAAGTCACGATGGATACCAAGGCCCCCGGCATGATGTACTTCAGCGAGAAGTTCGAGTTCGCCGCGACGCACAAGCTGTGGAACGACGCATTCTCCGAGCAGGAGAACTTCGCGGTCTTCGGCAAGTGTGCCAATCCGACCGGGCATGGCCACAACTACATCGTCGAGGTCACGGTCTGCACGCCCGCCGACGGCCCGACGCTTCGGATCGGCGAATTCGAGCAGACTGTGGACTCTCGCCTGATGCAGCTCGTGGACCACAAGAACCTGAATCTCGACGTGCCCGAGTTCCGGGATCGGATCGCGACCGTGGAGAACCTGGCGGTCTTCGCCTGGGAGCGGCTGTCCGACCAGTTCCATCCCGGCCGGCTCCACTGCGTCACAGTCTGGGAGTCCGACCGAACGTACTGCACCTACTATGGTCCGTCTGAGCCGGGTCAAGGGATGTGACCTGTGATGGTGTCTTGCACGGTGGATCAGAGTAAATCCGAATATCGAAATCCGAAATCCGAAACAAATCCGAATAGGGGAATCCAAATGCTCGAAACGCTATCGCCGGATCGGCGGAACCGTTTCGAATTTTGGATTTCGGTCATTCGTGCTTGTTTCGGATTTCGAGTTTCGACATTCGGATTTCATCTTCGTGAGGTGTGCTGACTGATGTTCGACATCCTCTACGAAAACGCGGACCTGGTCGTCGTGAACAAGCCGGAAGGGCTGGCGGCCATTCCCGAGCAGAACCCCCAGGAGCCGTCGCTCTTCGAGAGGCTCTGCGCCGAGCGGGGCGAGACCCTCTTCATCGTGCACCGGATTGACAAGGACACCAGCGGCGTGATCCTCTTCGCACGCAACGCAGACGCTCACCGGCGCCTGAACATGGAATTCGAGACCCGCAGGGCCCGCAAGGTGTACCTGGCCCTCGTGCATGGGGTCATCGCGGACGACTGGGGCAAGATCGACAAGCCGCTGGCCCGCTTCGGCTCCGGCCGGGTCGGCGTCAACGCCCAGCGAGGAAAAACCTCTCTCACCGAGTACCAGGTCGTGCGTCGATCCCCCGCCCACACCCTCGTCGAAGCCTACCCCCGGACCGGCCGGCGGCACCAGATCCGCGTTCACCTCTACAGCATCGGCCACCCGATCGTCGGCGACCGGCTCTACGGCGAGTGGACCCTCCAGCAGGGGTATCCGCGCATGATGCTCCACGCGAAGACACTGACGATCCGCCCGCCTTCCGGCGGCGAGTTGACGTTCGAAGCCCCTGTCCCCGAGTCGTTCACCGGTGTGCTCGATACGGTTTCCGGGGGGTGATGGCCAGATCGCTCATGCCGCCGACCCGAAACGTTTCTTCGGTTGTCATTCCCGCGCGGAGCCTGCCCCCGACCTGATCGGGGGCGGGAATCCATGTGTCCTGCGGAGGGTCATGGGCCCTTGTCTGCGATCTGAGCGAAGGCCGGCTGGTCGAGGATCTGTCGGGCCAGGAGCGCGTACCCTGCGCCGATGGGGTGACTGGCGTCCACGTACTGCTCGGCCGGCAGCGCCTGCGGGACGAAGTGCGGGACCTCGTTCTTTTCGAGCCAGTCGGCAACCTGGGTCTTGATCGTGTTGTAGGTCGCGGCGTCCGCATCGTTGAGCATGTGCTCGTTGAACGGCCCGACGAGGACGAAGACCCGATTGCCCTGGCTGTGGAGGAGGTCCAGTGCCCGGCGGAAGAACTGCCATTGCAGCGACGTGTCCAGCTCGACCCAGGCGAGGTCCTGTTTCTTGGCGCCCTTCTCGACCCACGTGCCCCCGGTGGGTTCGGGAACGCCGCCCAGCGCAGGCAGGCCGCGAGTCAGCGCCGCCAGCGGGCATTGGTACGGATGCTGGAGCGTCCAGTTCTGTACGTCCAGGCTCTCGTAATACGTGGTCCGCAGATGGGTGATCCAGTTGGCGAAGGGGATCGTCCGCCGCAGCGCGATTCGCGCACGCTGGGAGAACGGCGCCTTGTAGCAGGGAATCTTGACCGTGAACTGCGAGACCAGGTCCGAGTGGTTGAAGCGGAATTCCTTATCGGTCTGGAGGTCGTGTTTGACGGAAGTCATCCAGAGCGGGTTGAAGTGCAACAGGATGGTCTTGTCGCGCAGGCGCGGCGCATAGTATCGCAGCAGACCCTCCAACGCCGCGGGGTGCGTGCCGTCGAGGCCGAGGTTGGCGAAGCGCGCCTGGCCGGAGAACTCGTTGAGGTAGTGCGAAAGGGTCTTGTCCGGCGGGACGTAGTGGCCCCAGACGACGGAATCGCCGATCACGAGCGATTGTGACTTGCCGCACACGTCACGGCAGTACCGGCTGTAGAGCCAGTAATCGCTGCCCAGTTCATAGGGCATGCGGTAATCGGCGCCGGGCTCGAGTTTCTCGAATTGCTGCCAGGCGGTTGGGCCAAAGCCAATCAGCGTCAGCAGGACCGCAGCCACGATGAGCCAGTCCGCGCTCGAGAGCCGCAAGGCGTGCGAGCAATCGAACGGTGTGACTTCATTCTCTTCCACTGCACCTTCTCGATTCATCGTTGCCATCGTTCACACCACCAAACCCAGATGGTCCCGCTCGTAGTGACGCCGTAAGGCGTTATCCTCCATGTTCCTGAAGATATGCCCTCACGGGCACACTACGAACCTCGATTCCGCCGGGGTTTCCTCGACATCAGAATTGCATATAAATGAACGGCTGGCCCTGGGCCGGCACGTTCAGCACCATGTACGCGAGCAACAGGATCATCAGGATGATCCGCACGAGCCGAATCTCCAGGATCGCGCGAAGCCGGGATTCGAACAGGAATTCGTAACACCACACGCCGGCGATCAACAGGAGCATCAGCAGCGGGCAATTCGGGTTCGCCCAGCCGGAGGTGAAGATCCTCGCGACAATCGTCCAGGCGTCGCCGATACTGCCGGCTCGGAAGAAGATCCACGCGAACGTCACCAGCACGAAGACGAAGAGCTGCTTGACGAGGGTCGGCAGCCTGCGGACATAAAATGGCGTCCGCTCCAGCTCGCGGGTCGCGAAGTTGCCGAGGGCGTGCATCGCCCCCCAGAGCACGAAGGTCCAGGCGGCGCCGTGCCAGAGGCCCGACAGGACCATCGTGATGAAGAGATTCCGGTAGGTCGCGAACTTGCCCTTGCGATTGCCGCCCAGCGGGATGTAGACGTAGTCGCGGAACCACGAGGACAAGCTGATGTGCCACCGCCTCCAGAAGTCGCCCATGCTGATCGCGAGATACGGATTGTTGAAGTTGAGCATGAGTCGGATGCCCATCATCCGTGCGATGCCGCGCGCCATGTCCGTGTAGCCGCTGAAGTCGAAGTAGATCTGCCAGGCGTACAGGAACGTCGCCAGCAGCAGGGCGGGCGACTGGAATTCCCCCGGCGCCGCGTAGACCTTGGCGACGTAGATCGCCAGGTAGTCGGCCAACGCGACCTTCTTGAAGTATCCGACGACGAAGATGGACAGGCCGTCGGTGAAATCCCGCAGGGTGACCCGGCCCTCGCCGTGCAGTTGCGGCAGCAGGTGGTTGGCCCGCTCGATGGGACCCGCCAGCAGTCGCGGGAAGAATGAGACGAAGGCCGCGTACGCGAGGAAGCTCTTCTCCCGCTGCGTCGTGCCGCGATAGACGTCGATGGAGTAGCCGATGGATTGCAGGAGAAAGAACGACAGACCCGCCGGCAACAGGAAGCTCGGCGCCGGGATCGCGTACGATACGTGCAGCGACGAGAGCAGGAGGTTGACGTTCTCTGCGACGAAGCCCGCGTACTTGAAGAACCCCAGCACGGCCACGTCGTTCACGATGCTCAGGGTCAGCCACGCGCGCTTGCGAGAGCCCTTCTCGATTCGCCCGGCGACGAAGTAGTCCACGACCGTCGCGTAGGCCAGCGGGATCAGGTACAGCGGACTGAGCCAGGCGTAGAAGACGTAGGAACTGGCGAGCAGCCAGGGCAGGCGGAGCCGGGTCCCTTTGACGAGCAGGTATCCGCCGTAGACGAGTGTGAAGAATATGAAGAAAGGCAGGGTTTGGAAGAGCATTCGATTGTCAATCCATGAGCACGCGGATATGGGTTTCGACCGACGCGGCCAGCCCGTCCAGGCCGTAGCCGCCCTCCAGTACGCAGACCAGGCGGCCCTTGCAGCATTGCCCGGCGATCTCCTTGACGATGCGAGTGAGCTTGCCGAAGCACTCGGTGGTGACTCGCATCCCGCCGAGCGTGTCGTTCTCGTGGGCGTCGAAGCCCGCGGAGACGAAGACGAAGTCCGGCGCGAACGCCACCGCGGCCGGTCGCAGCTTCTGCTCGAACGCCTCAAGGAAATCGCTGTCGTCTGAGCCCGCCGGTAGCGGGACGTTGATCGTCGAGTTCAGGCCCTTGCCTCGCCCGATCTCCCGCTCGGCGCCGGTGCCCGGATAGAACGGGTACTGGTGGACGCTGAAATAGAGCACGCTCGGGTCCTCGTAGAAGGTCGCCTGCGTGCCGTTGCCGTGGTGGACGTCCCAATCCACGATCAGGATCTTGGCGAGATCGTATTGTTGCTGGGCGTATTTCGCGCCGATGGCGACGTTGTTGAAGATGCAGAAGCCCATCGCCCGGTCTTCCACCGCGTGATGTCCCGGCGGGCGGACGGCACAGAAGGCGTTGGCGACTTTGCCCGCCATGACGGCATCGACCGCGGTGAGCACGCCGCCGGCCGCCAGGACCGCGGCTTCGTACGATTTCGTCGAGATGGGGACATCGCCCGAGTCGAGATAGTCGTCGCCCGCGGCGCAGGCCAGACGGGCCCGCTCGATGTAGCTCGCGGCGTGGACCATCCGAAGCCATTTCTCCTCTGCCGGCCGGGGTGTCAAGTGATCCAGTTGGGCGTCGAGCCCGGTGGCTTTGAGGTGTTCGGTGATCGCGGTCAATCGCTGCGGCGATTCGGGATGCCCCGGCGTCGTCTTGTGCTCCAGGTAGATCCCGTCGTAGACGAACCCCGTCTTGGACTTCGGTCGAGAGGACATGACTGTACCTCCTTCCGTAGCACGGGCACCTTGTCCGTAGCCCGCAAACCCTGTATGTCCCATCCGCGCCATGTTCGCGTGTGCTCTGCCCATATTCATGGGCGGGACGCCCATGCTACTGGGCGCTGGGCCGTTCCTCACGCAGCGGAATCCGATGGCGTCGTTGGCCAGGCACGTGTCGTCGATGGCGGGGTCACTGGCCCGGTACGACGACCGGCAGCTCTCGGGACTCGAATTCCACGCGCCGCCGCGAAGGACCCGCTCCTGTCCCTCCGCGGGTCCGCGCGGATTCTCGATTTCACGTAGCACGGGTATCTTGCCCGTGTTCATGGGCGGGACGCCCATGCTACTGTAGTAGTCCTTGGCGTAGCGGTCGTTGCACCACTCGGCGACGTTGCCGTGCATGTCGTAGAGGCCCCAGGCGTTGGGTTTCTTCTGGCCGACCGGGTGCGTTGTCGCGCCGGAGTTGCCCGCGTGCCAGGCGTGGTCGTTCAGCCGGCCCGCGTCGTTGCCGAAGCTGTACTCGGTGCCCGTCCCCGCGCGGCACGCGTACTCCCACTCGGCCTCCGTGGGCAGGCGGTAGCCGTTGGCGTCGAAGTTGCAGGACCAGGTCTCCTCGTCGTAGCAGGGCGTCAGGCCCTCCGCCATCGACCGGTCGTTGCAGTAGAGGGCCGCGTCGGTCCAGTTGATCTGCTCGAGCGGCTGGCGGGCCCCCTTGAAGTGCGACGGGTCGGAAATCTGATACTTCTTGAACTCCTCTTGCACGACCTCGTAGCGGTCCATCCAGAAGGACCCGAGCCGCACCGTGTGCGCGGGACGCTCGTCCTCGCCGCCGGCGTTGCTGCCCATCTGGAACGATCCGGCCGGGATGAGCACCATCTCGATCCCGCTCTGCGTGGTGATGACCATGGGCGACGCGGGTTCCGTATCCCGTCGGCAGCCGGCCCAGAGGATGCACAATCCAAGCAAGCACAGGGAGATCATCTGGCGAAGTGACGACTTCATTGGCACCGTTCTCTTTCTTGTCGGGTGTGCCGGGCACACCGCTTCCACCGCGATCTTTCGGACGACCAGTGATTATACGTTGGTCCGCCCAAGGTCTCAACCGGAATTGGAACGGCCTGCGCTGGTTCGGAGTGACGCCGGAAGGCGTTGTCTTCCGGGCCCTTGAAGATGCGCCCTGTTTGTTCGCGGCCCGAGGTTGCCTGGGAACGTGGTGTTCGGTACAATCTCGTGCGGATTGTGCTGGGCAAAAGTCGCGGGCACCGTTTGGAGTTCCGCCTTCAGGCGGGTGAAGACCGCGTAAACGCGGAACTCCGAACAGGCCATACGGCGATAGGCTGCCCACCGAATCAATGTGGACGGCGTACTACGAAGGTCGAACAGGATGAATCGAAGGATCGAGATTCTGTGGTGTGCAGCTCTGGCGGGGGCGGTGTTGTCGCTGGGATGCGCCGCGCCCGACAAGGCCTCCGGGCCGGCTCGTCTGGCCTGTCCGCAAGGCGTTACTACCGCCCAAGTCATGGAAGCGGCCCACAAGGTCCTGGCGGACATGCATTTTGCCATCGAGAAGCTGGACCCCGAACACGGCGTGGTTCGGACCCGACCCCTGCGGGCGGGCCAGTTCTTCGAGGTCTGGCAGTGCGACAACGTCGGCGGCTACAGTGCCGCCGAGGCCAACGTCCAGTCGATCCGCAGGACAGTCGAGCTGCGAGCGACCGCCCAGGCCGACGGCCCGCAGATCGAGTGCGAAGCGCGGGTCCAGCGTCTGGCGCTGCCGGGCAACGAGGTCGCCGGTGTGTCGCAGGCCTACCTGATGCACACCCGCAGCCAGGCCACTCTCCTGGGTTTCGAGGTCAGCCCGCAACAGCGGCAGGGCATGGCTTGGATCGATCTGGGGACCGATCCCGACCTCGCGGCCGAGATCGTCAAACGCATCGAACGCAAGCTCCAGCATTGACGATTTGCCATTTACGATTTACCATTTGACGCCATGCGCCTTGCATCGTGCGCGGCGCAGCTTCAAATCGTAAATAGTAAATCGTAAATTGTGAGTGGAAAATCCATGCGGGTTCTTGTCTGCGGCGGCGCCGGGTATATCGGGAGCAACATGACGGCCCTGCTCATGGCGCACGGCCATGAGCCTGTCGTCTTCGACAACTTCAGCAAAGGTCACCGTTCCGCGGTCCAGGGGGCTCAAGTCGTCACGGGCGACCTGGGCGACTACCAGGGTCTCATCCGAGTCCTCCGGGATCGCCAGATCGAGGCGGTGATGCACTTCGCTGCCTCCATCGAGGTGGGCGAGTCGGTGCAGGAGCCGCTGCGGTACTACCGCAACAACCTCTCGAACACGCAGAACCTGCTCTCGGCCATGGAGGCCGCAGGCGTCGGGAAGTTCGTCTTCAGCAGCACCGCTGCGGTCTACGGGATGCCCGAGAAGGTCCCGATCACCGAGGACGCACCGAAACAGCCGATCAACCCCTACGGGGAGACGAAGCTGGCGGTCGAGCGGATGTGTCACTACCAAGTCCAGACCGGTCGGCTGCGGTTCGCCGCCCTCCGCTACTTCAACGCCTGCGGCGCGGGCGACGACGGCCGACGAGGCGAGGACCACCGCCCGGAGTCTCACCTGATCCCGCTGATTATCCAGGCCGCAATGGGCAAACGGGCCGACATCAAGGTCTATGGCACGGACTACCCCACCCCCGACGGCACCTGCATCCGCGACTACATCCACATCGACGACCTGTGCCGGGCGCACCTGCTGGCCCTCGACCGGCTCGAAACGTGCATGGAGATGGCCTACAACCTGGGCAACGGCCAGGGCTATTCGGTCCGCCAGGTGATCGAGACGGTCCGGCGGGTCTCCGGCCGGGACTTCAAGGTCGTCGAGACCACCCGCCGGCCGGGCGATCCCGCGGTTCTAACCTCCGATGCGACCAAGGCCAGGGTGGAACTCGGCTGGCAGCCGCAGAAGCCCGCCCTCGAAGACATGGTCGAAACCGCCTGGAAATGGCACACCGAACATCCCGACGGGTATGAGGATTGACGATTTACGATTGACGATCTACTATTTGAGTGCCGCGGCGCGCGTCCGATTCATCAGGCGCGGCGCAAAATCGTACATAGTAAACCGTAAATGGCAAATGACGAGGGTTGGGCAGTGAAAGATGCACGGGGCCGGGCCAAGGCGTTTCTCAGCGAACAGGGCATGTACCATGGGGACATCCAGATCCAGGAGACGTGCGACGCCTTCCTGAGCGAGATGGACAAGGGCCTCGCGGGCAAGAAAGGCTCGCTGGCCATGCTGCCCACCTACATCGGGACCGAGCGAGCCTTGTCCCGCAACGAGCCGGTGATTGTCATGGACGCGGGCGGGACGAACTTCCGCATCGCGACCGTCACGTTCCGCGAGGTGGGCGAGCCGGAGATCGCGGACTTCAAGGTCTTCCCCATGCCCGGCATCACCGCCCAGGTCGGCAAGGACGAGTTCTTCGGGACTATGGCGGGATACGTCAAAGGCATTGCGACCAAGAGTCCCAGCGTGGGCTTCTGCTTCTCGTACCCCATCGAGATGTTCCCCAGCAAGGACGGGCGGGCGCTGTACTTCTCGAAGGAGATCAAGGCCCCCGAAGCCGCAGGCCAGATGATCGGCGAGAACATGGTCAAGGCCCTGGTCAAGCTGGGCGTCTCGCAGGACAAGCACTTCGTCCTGCTCAACGACACGGTCGCCACGCTGCTGGCGGGCCGCGCGGAGACCAGCGGCCGGCGGTTCGACAGCTACATCGGCTTCATCCTCGGGACCGGCACCAACACCGCTTACATCGAGCTCAACAGCAACATCGGCAAAGCGAAGGACCTGGAGCTCGACGGCAGCCAGATCATCAACGTGGAATCGGGCGGGTTCGGCAAGGCCCCGCGCGGGCGGATCGACAAGAAGTTCGACGCCGCATCGGTCTGTCCGGGCGTCAACACGTTCGAGAAGATGATCTCCGGCGCGTATATTGGGCCGCTGTGCCTGGCGACGGTTCAGGCCGCCGCGACCAAGGGTCTGTTCTCGAAAACGACTGCCGCATCGGTGGCGGGCATCGAAGCCGCCACGACCAAGGACATCAGCAACTTCCTGAGCCGCCCGGAAGGCGGGGACAACCCGATCTCGGCTGCCCTGGTCAATGCCGCGGACGACGAGATCGTCACGGTGTACCACCTCGTGGACGCCCTGGTCGAGCGGGCGGCCAAGCTGACCGCCGCGAACCTGTCGTCGGCGGCGCTCAAGTCGGGAAAGGGCCGCAACCCCTGCCGGCCCGTCTGCATCGTCGCCGAGGGAACGACCTTCTACCGTCTCAAGTCCCTCCGCCAGAAGATCGAACGGTACTTGACACAATACCTGGTCGAGCGCAAGCACGTCTACTACGAGATTGTGAGCATCGACAACGCCACGCTGATCGGCGCCGCCATCGCGGGTCTGACGAACTGAGCGAAGAAGGACGGCATTCAACGCGCCCTGGGGTCCGGCTTCCACGTCAAATCGTCAATCATCAATCATCGATGGCAACGGCTTCCCACCACAGGCGAGGACAGTCCTTGCCTTCGTCGATCCAGCAGATGTCGTCGGTGTCATCCGCCGGCTTGCCTGATGAATTTCGACAGACGAGTTCGGTAGCGTGTGCCACCGCTTTGGCGGGCTTCGTGCGCCTGGTTCGGAGTTCCTTGAGGGGACCGGAATGCAGCCCAGCCGCCCCCCGCTGGGATGGCGAATTCACTTGGCAAGCGCAACACGCGGATGTGCGACGAATCAGCGCGATGTTTCCACGCGGCCGCAGGTCGCCTCAGAAAATGGTGGAAGTCGAGCTCAGAGCGTACACTCGATCCTCGCAGCGTCCTTTTCCACCGGCTGACGCTCGAAGTCCCCGAGTTCCACGATGCCCACTCGCTCGTCGAGCACGCCGCTGGCCTTGAACCGGCCGTCGGCGGACACGTCTTTCCAGCAGGCCTGCATGCTGTCTGAGAAGTTGATGTCGTCGAGCAGGATGATCGCTCCGCTGCTGCTGCGGGCGATGACGATTTCCAACTGGGGTAGGACGAACTCCTTCGTGTGGATCGCGTCGATGAACGCCAGGTCGATATGCTGGCCCTGCGGCAGGGCCTTGTCCACGTTGTCCTCAAAGGTCCCGACGACGAGATCGAATCGGTTGCCGATCTGCGAGAGATTGGCCCTGGCCACTCTGGCCCACACGTCGTTGACCTCGAACGTCAGGAGCCGGCCCCGGCCGTTGGACTCGATGCCGGCCAGGAAGTACATCCCGGAGACGCCGAACGCGGTGCCGAACTCGACAACGATGTTCGGCCTGCGTCTCTGGACGAGGAAGGTGTACAGGTCGCCCATGGACGCTTTCGTCCGGACCTGGTTCGGCATTCGGGTCGGGCCGCCCGCGTTGTTGTAGCCCTCCCAGAGCGGTTGCGGACCGAGCTCGTTGGTCTGCCGGGCGAGCTTCTCCACCGTGCCGCTATAGGCGCTCTTGGCCGGGCGGAGGGTCCTGCCGGGAAACTGTTGCACGAGCCACGAGTCCTCGGCCCGCTTGACCCACCGCACGGAGACCTTCGCATTCCCGTATTTCCTGAGAACCCGGTTCACGGACCGTTGAAGCTTCGAAAACATCCCATTCCCTTGCGACTGTTGAAGCCGGACAACACTCACGCAGTTCGCCTCTGTTGCGGTCGACCTTCTCGTGAAATGGACAGCACGACGAACTACCCAGCACAACTCTCCACTGTCCTTCTGTACCATCGGCATCATAGCAGCCCGCGCGGAGCAAGTCAATCCACGCGACGAACCGCTGCAAGGGGCTCGGATCTCCAACCGGAGGGCGGGTGGCCAATTGCTCCGATGCCAGGGTGCTTCAGTTCGTTCAGCGGCTATCTCGCGGCGGGAAGACGATCTGGGCGAGCTTCTCGCGGACGGGTTTCGTGGCGCCGGCGTCGTGGGGGTGGGCGCGATTGGTCAGCAGGATCAGGTAGACGCCGGTCTCGGGGTCGCAGACGAAACTGGTGCCGGTGTAGCCTGTGTGACAGAAAGCCACCGGCGAGGCGTTCGGACCCTTCACCCAGGCGTAGCTGGAACTGAGGTCGAAGCCATAGGCCCGGCCATGAGACTGTTCCGTCGTGAGCATTCTGACTGCGGCGGGACTGAGGATTCGCTTGCCCTTCCAGGAACCGTCGTTGAGCAACATCCTGCAGAAGATCGCGAGGTCGGAGGCGGTGGAGAACAGGCCTGCGTTGCCGCTCGTGCCCGCCATGAGTCGAGCGAGCGGATCGTGCACCGTCCCGCGGAGCGGCTCGCCATCCACGATCTCCGTGGCCGCGATTCGTTCCTTCCAGGAGGCGGGCGGATTGTAGGTCGTGTCCTTCATCCCGAGAGGGGCATAGAGGTTCTCGCGGGTGAAATCGGCAATGCTCTGAGTGGAGACGACCCTCACGATTTCCGCGAGCGTGATGTAGCCCAGGCAACTGTATCGGAACTCCTCGCCGGGCACCGACTTTGCGTCGAGACTGCAAATCTTCTCGACAACCTTGTCGGGGCACGGGCTGCCGTTGTTCTGCTTCAGGGAGTTCGCGTCGGAGTATGCGGGCAGGCCGGAAGTGTGGGTCAGGAGGTGGCGGATTCTCGCGTCCTCCTTGCCGCCGCAGGCGAAGGCGGGCAGGTAGTTGCGGATGTAGTCGTTGGGGTCGAGCTTGCCGCGATCGACGAGGACCAGGATCGACGCCGCGGTCGCTATCGGCTTGGTCATCGACGCCAGGTCGAAGATCGTGTCCTTCTGCATCGGCGCCTGGTTCGGCTCCGAAATCGCCAGTCCGAACGCCTTGTGATAGAGCGTCTTGTTGCCCCGGCCGACGAGGACCACCGCGCCGGGGAAATGCCCGGCCTGAATCTCCTCCTGCACGACGCTGTCGATCCGTGCCCAGTCCAGACGCGGGACATGGTCCAGACGACAGGAGGAGCACAGACACAGCAATGCCACGACTGCGAAACTCGAATTTCGAAATCCGAAATCCGAAACAAATTCAAAGGACCCAAACCCAAATGACCGAAACGCTGTTGCACGCCGGACGATCCGTTTGGAGCTTTGGGTTTTGAGCATTCGTGCTTGTTGACGTTCCCGCTCTGGCGGGGTCGTATTTCGGATTTCGGATTTCGTGCTTGTGCTCATAGAGACTTCTCCTCGCGGGATTGTATCCGCTCGATGGCCATCGCCACGGGCGAGGGGACTTCCTCGCCTCGTTGGGCCCGCTCGGCCAGCTCCTCGATGGCCTCGTGGAGGACCTCGCAGGCGTGCTCGTAGGGGCAGCCGGTTTGGAGCACGATGAGCCGGCAGCCGCGGTCGATGAGTTTCTTGTTGCTGGGCGAGACCCAGACCATCGCGTTGCCGATCACCCGGCCCATCCGGACCATCGTCGCGGTCGAGAGCGTGTTCAGGATGAGCTTGACCGCCAGGTGCTCCCACAGCCGCAGCGGCGAGTCGGGCACGTCGCAGGGAATGTGGATGTGCTCGCCCACGATGACGGGTGTTCGTTGCATTCGTGGCCCGGATGCTTCGCTTGGCTCAGCATGACAAATGCCGGCGGGGGGGCCGAAGGTGATCGCGGCAGTCCTCTTGAATTGATTATGGATGATGGATGATGGATGATTGGGCACGCTGCCAACCTGTACGAGCAGCGAGTCGGGGGCATTCGTGCGCGACGGGTCGGGCTCGTTGCCGATGCGGAACTTGTGGATCTCCGCATTGTCCAGTTTCGGTGGATTGGCCTGGATGTGTGCGGGGGCCTTCAATTGTCTGAAGACCTCGGGACCCCAGGTCAGGCCGCGAGGCTCCCGCTGGAGCATCTCGTGCCATGCCTGCTCGGTCGGCTGTCGCGGGTCCTTGACGAACGCCCAGGAGACAGGCGAATTCGTGTCGCCGGCCCTGCGGAAGGGGGGCGTCATGAACGTGGGCGAACGCTCGGTTGTGTCGGTCAGGACGTCGAGCATCAGGGAATCGGCGAGGTAGGTCACCAGGCCGTGACTGCGATAGACTTGTTCCTCCAGTTCGACGGCCCGCGCGATCGACGCGACCGCCTGTGGACTCGACAACTGCTTGAGCAGAGTCTCGAAGAGTTGGCGGTAAGCGGAAGTGGTGTGCACTGCACACCCTACATGCTTCGCCGGGGCCCTCTCGGTCGCGGAATCTTGTAGGGTGGGCTGTGCCCACCGTTCGTTCTCCGCCGCCAGAGCCATTTCCAGGGCGGCGCCGACGACGAGAAGCTCCGTCGTGGTCGCCTGCATGCGGGTCGAGCCGGTGATGGCCATGGGCCCGGTCGTCAGGTCGAGCTTGCCGATGCGGGGCTCTTCGATCACCTCGCGCGACCGCTGCACGTGCCGGCACAGCAGATCGGTCGGGTTGTTGTAGACGAAGAACACGTGGGCGCCGACGTCGAGTCCCTGCCAGGCGGTGCCGATGACGAACGAGGTCTCGCCGCCCTCGGTGATGGCGACGACGACATCGTCGCGCTGGACGCCGGCCTCGCAGATCTGATGCCGGCCGAAATCGGCGAAATCCTCGAACCCCTCCACGGACTTGATGAGTGCAAAGTCGCCGCCGGCCATGACGCTGACGCACAGCTCTCGCATCAGCGCCGCGCCGGGGCGCTCGGGCGCCGCCTCTCGCCAGAACCGTCGCCAGGCGGCCTCGATGAGGATGCTCAGCCGGCCGGTGGCGCCGCAGCCGGTGAAGAAGATCCGATGCCTGGTGCGGATCGCCTCCGCCAGGGCCTCGACGAGCCCTGCGAAACTCTCCTGTGCGAAGATTCGCTCCAGGGCCGCCGGGATGTCGTCATCCACCGATTGCAGCAGGCGAATCCCCGCCGGCAGGTCGGTCGCGAGGGTCTGCGAGAGCCGCTGCGTCTTCGGGTGCGACGACTCCGTCAGCAGTTCGCCCAGGCGAAACGCCTTCTGGCATTCGAGGAACTCTCTGGCCTTTTCCTGTGCTCGTGACATATGCGATCGGAGGGCACGACGCCGGGGACGGGGGCCCTCGGCTCAGCGGGTGATGCTCTCTTCGAGCCGGGCGACGATCTCGCGGGCCTTGGCCACCTTGTTCCCGTGGGGGCCGTCCCAGTGGACTTCCGCGTCTCGCTCGAGCATCTCCTCGACCTTCTTGCATGCAACCAAAACAGTTGCATGATTTTTGTTGCCCATATACCGACCAACCTCAGAGGACGACATGTTCGTGTGCTTGCGAGTCAGGTACATGCTGAAGTGCCTGGCGAGGGAGACGGTCCGGCCCTTCTTGGCGGAGTGCAGGCCGGCGGGGGTGACGCCGAAATAGGCGCCCGCCGCGGCCTCGATGTCCGAGACGTGGACGATCGGGTCGCACCGCTCGATGTGCTCCGCCAGCACGGTCTCGGCCATGGCCAGCGAAAGCTTCTCGTCCTGGAGCGTCGCGTAGGCGATGAGCTTCAGCAGCGCGCCCTCGATCTCGCGGACGTTCGTGCGGACCCGCTCGGCGACGTAACGAATGACGTTCTCGGGCAGGTCGCTCCTGGACCTGGGCTCGCCGCCGGGCGAGATCCGCATCATCCGCCGGGCGAACTGCCGGCAGATCTCGCAGCGCATGTGGAAGTCCGGCGCCTCGATCTTGACCACCATCCCCGACACGAACCGGTTCACCAGCTTCTCCGACAACTGGGCGATCATCTTCGGATGGGCGTCGGAGACCAGGACGACCTGTTTGCCCGCCAGGCTGATCGTATTGAAGGTGTGCAGGAACTCCTCTTGTGTCGAGGGCTTGTTGGCGAGGAAGTGTACGTCGTCGATGGCCAGCAGGTCCATCTGCCTCATCCTGCGTCGGAAGACCTCCAGCTTCTTGGTCTTGAGGGCCAGCACGAACTGGTTGGCGAACTCCTCCGCGGACAGGTACAGCCAGCGGGTCTGCGGGCGGGCCTGGGTCACGCCGTTGCAGATGCCCTGGAGCAGGTGGGTCTTGCCGACGCCGCAGCCGCCGTGAATGAACAGCGGATTGAACGGGCTCTGCTGCTCGCGGATCAAGGCCTTGGCGGCATTGAACGCCAGTTCGTTCGAGGGTCCCACGACGAACGTGTCCAGCGTCAGGCGCAGGCCGTCGACGCTCTCGGACGATCCGCCGGCCTTCGCGGTGCTCCGGCTCTCCAGGCTCGCAGCCGCCGGCGTGCGACGAGGCCCGGCGGCGCCCGACCGCCGACGCTCGCCCGACAGCTCCGTGTCGATCGTGAACGCGATCTCGGGCAGGTGCCCCATCGCCGACTCCGCGGCCGCCCGGATCTCCTTGATGAAATGACCTTCGAGCCACGTGGCCAGGAAGGGGTTCGCGACGCCGATTCGCAGGTACCCGTCCGCCAGCGTGAACCGGGCGCTGTTCTGAAACCAGATTCGATACTTCTGCGCGCCGATCCGCTTGGCCAGCTCGTCCGTGATCGCCGTCGTGTCGCAGCCCGCACCGCTGCGGGCTTTCTCATCCGTGACTATGCCGTGCATCAGGTCTCCCTGCCGACAAGGGCGAGCCGACGCAAGAGAGCCTGCGCCGAATCCCTGTCGATACCTGCTTCTCGATTATGGTTGCACTGGAGAACTGCCAGGAAGTCCACCAGCGAAAACCGTGCTTGCTGGAGGACCCAATCCGTCCTCACGAAACACTCATATTCTGCGTGCTATTATTCAGCGAACGAGCGACGAATCAATACGCATCCGGCGGTTTTCTTTTCCACCGGAGCGAGGGACAGCAGGACACTGGCTTTGCGCACGTTTTTTTTTTCTTGTTCACACGTTATCCACCTCGCAAGTGGCACTTGTGGATAACTGGTGTACAGGCGCAAGGCCTTTCGCGCCTCTAATCCCCTGCGTATCAGTACTGGGAATGCGGATAACCGGGCAAGCTGGGCGCTCGGCCTGCCATCCTGTGCATTTCCGCCAGCCAACTATCCACAGCGAACGCAGGTCGCTCGAAACCCGCGCATCGAACCGCCCTGACCGCCGACCGCGGCCTGGGAGCGACGAGTCAGGAACCGCGGATGAACACGGATGCACGCAGACAGGCGGGGCCCCGACGCGGTCTTGACACCCTCCCCCCGACCGCCCATAATCAACTCTGATTTGACTGGCCCGCGAGGGATTCAAAGCGACGCGACGAAAAGCTCTGCTGTCTATCAAACGATGAGTGCCAAACAAGAATACCTGTTCCGCAGAATGGACCCGGCCCGATATGGCGAGCACCGCCAGAAGAGGCCGCTTTTCGTTCAGGCTTACCTGCGAAAGGAGTCCTCGGACCATCGCCTCCAGGACGATCGGTGCGAGCGGGCATACAAGATCCTCCAGAGATGGGCGGAGCTGGAGTCCGGCGGCAAGCTCCGGACGCAGACCGAGAGCAATATCGAAGCGGAGTTCCTCACGCAGGTATTTGGCGAGGCACTGGGTTACACCCTGTTCTCGGAAGGCCAGACGCAATGGAACCTCAAGCCGAAGTTCCGTCTCAACGACCAGACGGCCGACGCGGCCATCGGGTTCTTCGAGGCGCACGGACAGACATCGCCGCGCGCCGTCATCGAACTCAAAGGGCCCACGGTCAACGTGGACCGCGACCGGTTCAATGGGCGCACGCCCGTCCGACAATGCTGGGATTACCTTGCTGAGGTCCCCGAGTGCCCCTGGGGGATCGTCTCGAACATCGTGAGCTTTCGTCTCTACCACAGGGGCCAGACGCCGCGAGTGTACCAGCTCTTCACCCTCCAGGAGCTGCGCAAGCGAGAGACATTCCTGGAGTTCTACTGGCTGTTCGAGCGTGGCGGCCTGCTGCCGCTCGGCATCGGGCAGGTGGCCCGCGCGGACGTGCTGCTCGAGAAATCCGAGAAGCGGCAACGCGAGGTCGGCGATGAACTCTATAGCGATTATCACGACAACCGCGTCCGCCTGATTCAGTACCTCACGAGTCCGGCCCACAACAAGCCCCTGGATACCGCCATCCGAATGGCGCAGAAACTCGTGGACCGGATCATCTTCGTGGCGTTCTGCGAGGACCGCGAACTGCTCCCGGCGCGATCCCTGTTCCGCGCGTGGAAAGAAATCCCGCCCTTCTACCGTGTCACGAATCCGAAGTGGCAGAACTTCCTGTCGCTGTTCCGCAGCATCGACGAGGGAAGCCCGTCCGGCGACGTGCCCGCCTACAATGGCGGTCTGTTCCGCAAGGACGACGGCGTCGACGACCTCCAGCTCGACGACGATTGGACGAATTTCTTCAAGAGCATCGGAGAGTACGATTTCGGGACCGAAGTCACCGTCGATGTGCTCGGACACCTGTTCGAGAAGTCCATCAACGACATCGAGCGAATCCGCACTGCCGGCGGCCTCTTCGAGTCCCAAGGCGAGGAACCTGTCACCCCCAGGATGGCGAAGTCCGCGGAACGAAAGCGAGGAGGGGTCTACTACACCCCGCCCGAATTCACCGGGTTCATCACCGAGCGCACGGTCGGGCTGACTGCACACGAGAGAATCCAGGCCGTCCAAGAGAAACATGGGATCGACGTGAGCGATCCCGAGCCCCACAAGAAGGACGGCAAGCTCAAACGCTGTGTCGAAGACGCAGTCCAGGCGCTCCGCGAGATTCGCGTCGTCGATCCCGCCTGCGGGAGCGGGGCCTTCCTCCTTCAGGCCTACGAACTCCTCGAAGACCGCTACATGGATCTGGTGCATGCCCTGGAGCATGTCGATCCCCAGGGAGCGGACCGCCTTCGCGATCGCATCGCCGACTACATCCTCCACGACAACCTGTTCGGCGTCGATCTATCCCCCGAAGCGGTCGAGATCACGCAACTATCCCTGTGGCTTCGGTCCGCCCAGCCCGGCAGGACGCTGGCCGACCTCTCCAGGAACATCGTCTGCGGCAACAGCCTGGTGGTGGACTCCCAGGTGGACCCGCTGGCACTGCACTGGCAAGCCGCGTTTCCCCAGGTCTTCACGCCGGAGCGAAACGGCTTCGACTGCGTCATCGGCAATCCCCCCCTGGGAACGCATGAAGCTCCAGGAAAGGGAGTTCTTCGACGCGGTGGTCCCGGAGATCGCTTCTGCGGTCGATGCGGCGACGCGGCGCCGATTGATCGCCGAGATCAAGGAGACCCGTCCCGAAATCTACGAACGGTACCTCCAGGCCAAGGCCAGTGCAGAGAAGATGCTCGAGTACATCCGAGCCAGCGGGCGATATCCCCTGTGTGGCAAGGGTGATATCAACACCTACGCCGTCTTTGCAGAACTGGCCAAGGGGCTGGTTGCACCGAGCGGGCGGGTCGGACTGCTCGTCCCGTCTGGAATCGCGACGGACCATACGACGAAGACCTTCTTCGCGGACATCATAGACAATGACCTGCTCGCCGGCCTTTATGACTTCGAGAACAAGGCCCCCGTCTTCCCGGACGTTCATCGCTCGTACAAGTTCTGTGTGTTGCTGTTCGGCGGTGGCGATCGCAAATCGCAGACAGCCGACCTTGTATTTTTTGCCCATCAGATGGAGGACCTGGACGACCGGGACAGGCACATCTCGCTCTCGAAGAAGGACCTGCGGTCGCTGAATCCGAACACGCTGACCTGCCCGATCTTCCGGTCGCGACGCGATGCGGAAATCACCAAAGCGATCTACCGTCGCGTCCCTGTTCTCATCGACAGGAACCGCAAGGAAGGCGGCAATCCCTGGGGGATCACGTTCTCCACCATGTTCCACCAGACGAACGATGCGGAGTTGTTCCACACCGCCCGGCAGCTTGAAGAAGGCGGCTTCAAACGCGAGGGTCCCTGCTGGAAGAAGCGAAAGCAGGTGTTCCTGCCGCTCTACGAAGCCAAGATGTTTCGCCCGTACGATCACCGATTCGGAAGTGTCTATGTTGAGACGAAGAATTGGATGAACCAGGGGCAAACACATGAGACGAGCCTGGTCGAACATCAGAATCCTAAGTTCTCGGTTGCTCCACGATGGTGGGCGGATGAACAGGAAGTCCTGACCCGCATGCCGAATCGGAATTGCAGGTGGTTCCTTGCGTTCCGCGACATCACACGAGCAACGGATTCCAGAACCGTATTAGCGTCCTTCATTCCCTATGCAGGCGCCATCAATACCTCGCCGCTCATAATACCGCAGAGAGACACCCCTGCGAGATTGGAGTGTTGTCTGCTGGCGAATCTCAACGCTGTTGTACTCGACTATGTGGCACGTCAGAAGGTCGGGCACATCCATTTGAATCTTTTCATCGTCGAGCAACTCCCGGCGTTTGGCCCGGGTTTCTACGAGCAACGCTGCCCTTGGCAGAAGAAAGGCACGCTGGAGAAGTGGATCAGCGAGCGGGTTCTCAAGCTGACGTGCGTGAGCGAGGACATGAAGCCGCTTGCGGAGGCAGCAGGATTCAAACCGCTGGTCCACAAATGGGACCCGATGGAACGAGCCGACCTGATGGCGGAGCTCGATGCGGCCTTCTTCCTGCTCTATGGGATCGAGCGCCAGGACATGGAGTACATCCTCTCGACCTTCAACGGCATCGCAAAGGAGTCCGAGGGTCCCTTCCCCGGCGGAACCACTCTGGAACGAATCCTGGCCTGCTACGACAAGTTCCGCCAGGAAGCCTCTTGAGGGTCGCCACGCCGGGGCCTTTGGCCTGTTCGCGGTCTGGATGCGCAGTGAACAACCCGGCGCCGGATGGGGTGGGTCGCGGCCCTCTCAGCCCTTGGCCCGACCGCCGTAGGAGCCGTCTTCCGTGTTCACGCGGACGACCTCGCCGACCTCGATGAACGGAGGCACCCGAATCCTCAGGCCGCCCTCGAGGGTTGCATCCTTCATCTGGTTCGTGGCGGTTGCACCCTTCGGCACCGGCGTCGTCTCCGCCACCGCCAGCTCCACGACCTTGGGCAGTTCGAGCGACACGATATTGCCCTCGTGCGTCAATGCCACCACCGGCGTGTTCGGCTTGAAGTACTTGATCGAATCGCCGAGCAGCTCGTCGGAGACCGTCAACTGGTCGTAGGTCTTGTTGTCCATGAAGATGTGCGAATTCTTGTCGGAGTAGAGGTACTCCATCTCCCGGCGGTCGAGAAAGGCCTGTTCCACTTCCTCCGTGGAGCGCAGACGCTTCTCGATCATGGTGCCGTCGGAGAGCCGTCGGAGCTTCGCCTGCACGAAAGCCCGCAGGTTGCCCGGCGTCACGTGCGTCGAGACCGTGCAGATGCACAAATGATTTTCCATCATGAAGGCCATCCCCGGCCTCATTTCGCTTGCTTTCACTGCCTGCACCTCAGAACAAACCAGACCCATTGATTCCGTCGGAATCGGTCTTCCCGCGCGCCGAGGCCGGCGCACGCGAATACAACTCGCCCACAACACGAGGCGACGACGGATAAGCAAGGATGAGTATAGACGGTGCCGAACCCCTTGTCAAGCAAGACTTTGCCGCATTCGGCCCGGCGGGCGGCGGCCCCTTCGGCCGGGGTCGGGCGCAATAAAAAGGGCCGTGGAGGGTTGTCCGCGGCCGAATCGCAAAGGGTCTGGTAAAGACCGCTTGTGATGCTCAACGGGTATTGCCCGCCTCCATGCGGCAATTGAGCAATTCATTCTACCGATCTCGGGACCGCGCGTCAAACAAATAATGCCCACTTTTTGCCAATCGCCGGGCCATTTCGCAGCACGTCCAGCGGTACGACTAGCCGACGGGGTCCTTTTCCAGTACAATCCTGCCTGGTGAACTGGGCATCCATACTTGATCGGGACGCAGAATCCATGGGATTACCGGTAGCAGCGATAATCGGTCGGCCGAACGTGGGCAAGAGCAGTCTGCTCAACGCTCTGGCCGGGGAGATGATCAGCATCGTTGACCCGACGGCGGGCGTCACGCGGGACCGCGTCAGCACGTTCATCGGGCGGGGCGACAAATTCTTCGAGCTGATCGACACCGGCGGCTACGGCATCGTCGATTCCGACCAGCTCAGCGACCACATCGAGGGCCAGATCCTCCAGGCGATCGCCTCCGCGGACCTTGTCCTGTTCGTGGTCGATCTCCGCGAGGGGGTGACGCCGCTGGATGCGAGGATCGCGGAGCTGCTTCGCAAGCACGACCTCCCCGTCCTCGGCGTGGCGAACAAGGCCGACAGCGGCAGGATGTTCCCCGCCGCGGGAGAGTTCATCAAGTTCGGTTTCGGCGAGTTCCTCCCTGTCTCGGCGCAGAACAATCTGAACAAGGCTGTCCTGCTCGATGCGGTCTTCGAGCGGCTGGCGCCCCTGATCGAAGAGGGGGCGCCGCCCGAGCCGGTGATGAAGATCGCCATCGTGGGCAAACGCAACGCCGGCAAGAGCAGCATGGTCAACGCCATCGCGGGTAGCGAGCGGGTGATTGTCAGCGAGGTCCCGGGCACCACGCGCGACGCGGTGGACGTGCGAATCGAGAAGGACGGCAAGACCCTCGTCGTCATCGACACCGCCGGCGTCCGCAAGAAGGGCAAGATGGCCAACGACATCGAGTTCTACAGCAGCGTCCGCGCGACCCGCTCGGTCAAGCGGGCGGACGTCGTCTGGCTGCTGATCGACGCGACGGAGCCGGTCTCGCAGCCGGACAAGACGCTGGCGCAACTGATCGCCGACGAGCACAAGACCTGCATCCTCGTGGTGAACAAGTGGGACCTGGCCAAGGACGTGGCCGCCACCGGCGACTACGAGGAGTACCTGACGAAGGTGCTGCCCGGCCTGAAGTACGCTCCCATCTCGTTCACGACCGCGACCCTGGGCAAGAACGTCCAGAGCACGCTGGACCTGTCCGCGGAGCTGTTCAAGCAGGCGACCACGCACGTCGGCACGGGCCGTCTGAACAAGGCGTTCGAGATCATCAAGACCGAGCGGTCGGGGGCGCGCCGGTCGTCCGCGAAGACGCCGAAGATCTACTACGTCACGCAGGTGGCGACGAACCCGGTCACGTTCATGATGTTCGTGAACGATCCCGGCCTGTTTGACGAGGCGCACCGTCGCTTCATCGCGGGCCGGCTGCGGGACCTGTTGCCGATCCCGGAAGTCCCGATCCGCCTGCTGGCCCGTCCCAAGAGCAGCAGTCGGGACCACCCAAAGGACTAAACGCCCGTATCCGCCTGCCGCGGTGCTTCTGAACCGAATGCCGTTCCTGTGCGTACACCTGCCGGAAAGGGCCGGCCACTACGTCGGTCCGCAACTTCTACGTATAGGAAAGGCCTGCGCCATGCGTCGGACATCGCCCTTCATTGTCGTTGGCTTACCGTGTTTGTTCGTGGGTCTCTGGGTCGTATCAGGCGGCGCGCGGGAGCAGCCGCCCGAGCCTGGGATGGCCGTCGGAGACAAGGCCCCGCAGTTCAACGCCAATACGCATGCCGGCGACCTGTGGCAGACGCAGGACCACGTCGGTCGCGGCAAGTACCTCGTGGTCTATTTCTATCCCGCCGCGATGACAGGCGGATGCACGAAGCAGGCGTGCAGCTATCGCGATCAGGCAGCGGACCTGGGGGGCCTGGATGTCGAAGTCGTCGGCGTCAGCGCGGACTCGGTGAACAGCCTCAAGCTCTTCCGCGAGGCCCAGAACCTGAACTTCACGCTGCTGTCCGATGTGAACGGCTACATCGCCCGTCAGTTCGGCGTTCCGATCAGCCAGGGGGGTTCCTTCAAGACCACCATCGACGGCAAGGACGTCGTCCTCAAGCGGCCCTACACCTTCGCCCGCTGGACCTTCGTCATCGGCAAGGACGGCAGGGTCCTCTCGAAGGATACTGCGGTCGATCCCTCGAACGACAGCCAGAAGGCCCTCGATTTCCTGCAACACCTCGGGAATGCCGCAACTCGCTCGTAGTACGTCGTCCACCCTAAAATGGTGGATACGACCGCGGCAGTGTGTCGCGGGCATCCTGCCCGCGATTCGAGGGCGGGACGCCCTCGACACAAGCGTGGCCACCCACCAAATTAAGATGGACGGCGTAGTAGGGTGCGTACCACGCACCATTCCTGCCGATTCTCTACCACAGGGGGGCACGGAAGGAACCGCGACGGACGCGAATTTGACTCTGTCATTCCCGCGGGGCGGGAATCCATGCCTCCGACACACGGCACCTCGCGTCTCACGGAAGACGAATCCGCCCACCGTTGTCGCCTATTGGCCGCGGTTCTGGACGGGTTGCAGCGTCCTCTTCTCGACGCCGTCGTGAGTGATCTTGATGGGCTGAATGAACCCCTTTTCATCGAAGTACATTCTGTCCATGCAGGTCACGCGATGGTTGGCATCGGTTTCGCCCAGCGGACGGCGATGGTACACCGCGTACCAGAGATCCGCCTGGGGATCGTGAATGACCGAGTGATGCCCCGCGCCGGTGGCGACGGCCGGGTCCTGCTGCAAGACCTTGCCGATCCTCTGGAACGGCCCGAGCACCGAGTCCGCCATGGCGTAGGCGACGCTGTAATGGGGTCCTCCCCAGCCGCCTTCCGACCACATGAAATAGTACTTGCCATCCCGCAGAAACATGACCGGCCCTTCCACGTAGCCTTGGGGCGTGATCTCCTTGAAGACGGCGCCGTCGTCGAACGGGACGAACCCGGTGAAGTCGCCCTTGAGCCTGGCGATATTGCAGTGGGACCAGCCGCCGTAGATCATGTAGTACCGGCCGTCCTTGTCCAGGAATACGAATTGATCGATCGGCTGAGCGCCGTTGTGAATCTGGCCGATCAGGGGCTTGCCCAGCAGGTCCTTGTACGGGCCGTCCGGCCGATCCGCAACCGCGACGCCGATGCCGCCGATCTCGCCTTCGTGCACGTCGTTGGCGCCGAAGAACAGGTAGAACCTGCCGTCCTTCTGCACGATCGCCGGCGCCCACAGGGCCCGACGCAGCCAGGGAATGTCCTGGTTGCTGATGATCCGCTCGTGCCGGGTCCAGGTCACGAGGTCCTTCGAAGAGAAGGCGTCGAAGTGGAGTTGCCGGTCGTAGGGAGCGGAATACGTCGGGAAGATCCAGTACTCATCCCCGAGGATCGTGCCTTCCGGGTCCGCATACCAGCCCTCGAAGAGTGGATTCCCCGCGCGGGCGGGAGCAAGGATGGCCATCATCAGAAGAACCGCGTTCAATGCTTTCATGCCCAATCGTCCCTTACCGATATCCGTTGGTGTTCAACTCGTCTGATACTTCGTCGGTCTGGCCGTATTATAGGAGTCCGCGCACGCAGGGCAAGGCGAAGGCAATGGGTATTCCTCGCGTTCTTCTCTCGCCGAAACGCCCAGGACGGCGGAGGGAAAAGGGACGCTTGGGAATTGGCGTCAGCGGTGGGGCGGGCTGTGCCCACCGTGGTTGTCTTGTCGGCGGTTGCAGAACGGAGATCGTCGGCCTTGCACATCTGCGGACCGGGCGTCATACTGGCGTTCGAGAAGGGTGGCCGCCGAGTCGGTCATCGTCACTCGGGAAACGTCGGACAACTCAGAAGGAGAGCAACGATGAAGAATCGAATGGTTCTGTTGATTGCAGCAGTGGCTTTGGCGGGCGTTCTCGCGGTCTCGGCGGCCCAGAAGCAGCCGGAAAAGGCACAGTTCTCCCGGACGACCATCGATCTGGGCGTCGTGGTCAGCGACGTGGACAAGGCCGTGAAGTTCTACACCGAAGCGCTGGGCTTCACGAAAGTGGGCGAGTTCGACGTCTCCGAGCAACTGGCGGGCGATACCGGCCTGACCGACAGACAGCCGTTCCAGGTTCAGGTCTTCGCCCTGGGCGACGATCCCTCGGCCACAAAGCTCAAGATCATGTCCATCGCGGGCTCCAAGCCGGTGGCCAATCAGTACATCGGATCGAGCCTCGGATTCCGCTACCTGACGGTCTTCGTCGCGGACCTGAACAAGGCCCTGGACCGGCTCCAGCAGAACGGCATCTCGCCCGTCAAGCCGGCCTACCCCCTCGGCGGCGACAGCCACCTGATTCTCGTCAAGGACCCGGACGGCAACATCATCGAACTCATCGGACCCAGGCCATAACGCGAAACGCGCTCTTCGCGCAACGGCCCCAGACGTGCCTGCCAGAGAGCTACCACGTCACCAAAAAACGGTAGCTGTCCCTAATATACCAAAAAACGGTAGCTGTCCCTAATATACCAAAAAACGGTAGCTGTCCCTAATATACCCGTTCCAACTGGCGAATTAACATGGTAAGCGCAACAAGCGGATGTGCGACAAATCAGCGTGATCCTTCCCCTGGACCATGTTCCTGGCCCAAAGCGGTAAATCCCAGGGGTCTGGGGACAGCGTCCCCAGGTTATCACGATGGAGTTATGCGGGCCTACAGCCCCGAAACCAGCGTTTCTGGCGTGTTGCGCTTCGCATGTTAATGCGCCACTCCCGTTCCGCGTGCTCTTCGCCCAATTCCAGGAAGTCGAACGCGTATTCATCTCTGATCGCCAGTTTGGCTTGCGCGGTGTCTCGCGGATTGGCGGTCGAACCATCGGGGCCAACGGATCGTATTGATATAGATCGACCGCTGAAGGTGTATCCACCGTGTGGCGCCGGTCTGGCTTGAGGGGGTTCTGCCACAATTATGGTTGACAGATCCAAATAAGGCGGTATAGTAGAAGAGTGTGGGTTGAGACGTGAACGAATGAGAGCCCACGCCAGCGAACCATAGGGCTTTTGTCGGATGTGCCGGCAGGCCTTCAACAATCACTTGTCTGAAGTGGTTTGGTCTATTGTTGTCTGTCTGGACACTGTTATTGGAGCACGGACATGGCCACCGCCAAGATCCATCGCATCTTGTCGACGCTGGGATCGCCGCACGGCGAGAGTCCCTGCCGGAGCTTTCCGTGCGCGCTCTCCGGCCTGGCCCACGAGAGCAAGCATCCCCATCTCGCCAGGAGCGATGATCCACCGGTAAGCGTCTCCCCGCCGACAGGTTCCGTGTAGGTCCCGCGTTCGTCTCGCATGTGCTGCTGGCGCCCGCCTGTTGCGTAAGCACGCGCATCGGAGATCTTCCTTCGTGCATATCCCGGCGGCCCGGTCCTCGGGACGATGTACGGCGAGCCCTATGCGGGATTTCGACCCCGTCACGCAATCACAGAACAGGAGTGCGCGAACATGACGCCATCGTGGATCCAACTACGCACGACGGACCCTGACGGAATCGCAGATACGGTCAGGGCCAACGCCGGACGAAGAGGAGAGACCGGATTCGCAGGTCCGACATCGTGCCGGATAGGCGCGATTCCAGGTCCGCGGATACGAGAACCTGAATCGGGAACCAGACGTGGAGCGGTAGGTCGGTCCTGGAGTGGATCGCGGCGAGGCGCAGTCACTGCGTCGCGTCTGTGCCCAGACGAAAAGTGAAAGGAGATGAGTCAATGACCCACAAGAGGATACAGCAGATCATCACCAGAGCCATCGCCCAAACGCCGATGGAGTCCTGGAAGTGCTACCACGTGTGCTGGTGGGAAGGGAAGATCCAGTGCTGCCACGTCCACCACACGAAAGAGCATCACGCGTCGTTCTTCGCCGCCAATGGATCGGTATTCGCGGACGGACTGAACGAGTGCCAGTGGAGACTCCTGACGAGCCGGGTGGAGGAATTCTGCCGCAGCCGCGGGATCTCGTTGCGCGGCGGATGGCGGCCGCGACTGCGACAGACGGCAGGCGCCGGTCGGGAGAGACGTCAGATCACGGAGTTCGATTCTCTGCGTCTGAACACCCTGATTGCGGACATCAAGGCGCCCGGCGCGCCTGTGAGTCCCTTCCTGGACAGGCTTGAGCGGGTGCTGGAATCGGCCCGCACCGTCGCTCCCAGAGAGGTTGAGGCCAACGTCGTCACGATGAACTCACAGGTGCGCCTGAAGGACCGGAAGGGAAAGGACGAGATAACCTGTTCTCTCGTCTTCCCGCTGGACGCCGTGAAGGGCGAGGACCTCGGCAAGAAGAACGTCTCGGTCCTTTCGCCGATGGGTCTGTCGATTCTCGGGCGACGAGTCGGCGACACCATCGAAGGGCGCATCCACGTCGACCAGATGCTGTATCAGCCGGAAGCCGCAGGGGATTTTCACCTCTGAGCAGGCAGAGCATGGGATCGATCAACCTTGGCAAGTCCTCGAACGGCACGCACAACACGCGTGAGAGTCTAAAGGAGACGATATGATGATGGAAAGACAGGTCCGAGACATGCTGATGAGCGCCATCGACGCTGCACAACCCGATCCGCTCCGGCGCTACCACGTGTGTTACTGGCAAGGTGAGATCCAGTGTCTTCCGTCTCGCCACACGACGAAGTCCCATCCCGTCTTCTTCACGATCGCGGGGCAGGTCCTGGCACGTGGACTTTCGCCGCGCCAGTTGTGGGTTCTGACACATCGGGTCTTTCACATCTGCAGGATGACGGGCCTGTCGCTCGACGGCCTGTCCGAGAACAACGAGATGGTCGCCTCGAACAGACGTGAACTCCAGGAGGAACTCGCATGAGAATCGAAGGACAGATACGAAGCATCGTAACAGGCGCCATCCGCGATGCGCAGGCCCAGCCGGTCCGCGATTACCACGGACGTCTTGGGACGTCTTGGGGTCAGCCCCTCGTTTAAGCGTGGCGAGCGGGTCCGACGGGCCGCGTCGGGCGGCGGAACCCTCCGAGTCGTCACGTCTTTCGGCCGGCGAGCTGACGGAGGACGTCGATGAGGGCGTGGGTGCCGTCGCGGCCTCGGCCCTCGGCCTGGAGGACTGCGAAGAGCTGCTTGACCAGGGCCGTGCCCGGCAGGGGCTGGCCGATCTGCTCGGCGTATTCGAGGACCAGGCGCAGGTCCTTCTGCTGGAGATCCACCATGAAGGCGGGTTTCAGGTCGCCGGCTGCGACCTTGGGTCCGAGGACCTTCAGCGAGTGACTGCCGGCGGCGCCCGCGGTCGTGACTTTCAGCGTGGTCTCGAGATCGAGTCCGGCCCTCTCTGCGAAGGCGAGTCCCTCCGCGACGCTCATGATCGTGTGGATCACCATGACCTGGTTTGCGAGCTTGGTGGTCTGCCCGAAGCCGAGCGGGCCGCAATGCGTGACAGTGCGGCCGAGCGTCTCCAGGATCGGCCGGACCCTCTCGACCGCCTCGGCGGAGCCGCCCGCCATGATGGACAGCTTGGCCTCGATGGCGCCGATCTGGCCGCCGCTGACGGGGGCGTCGATGAGGGTGACGCCGCGTCTCGCGAGGACCTCTCCCATCGTGCGGGTTTCCGCGGGCGAAATCGTGCTCATGTCAATGCAGGTCAGGCCCTCCCTCGCGGCCTCGATCACGCCGCCGGGACCGAGCAGAACCGCCCGCACGTCGGGTGTATCCGTCACGCACGTGATCACGATGTCGCTGGCGTGCGCCGCGTCCCTCGGGGTGTCGGCCCATCGGGCGCCTTCGTTCAGGAGCGTCTCGGCCTTGGACCGGGTCCGCGTGTGGATGGTGAGCGGGTAGCCTGCGCGGAGCAGATTCCGCGTCATCGGCTCACCCATGATGCCGATCCCGATGAAGCCGATCCTTGGCATGGTCATGAGACGGGGCTCAGATGATTTCGAGTCTGCGGATGATCGACTTGGACCATCGACTGCTGCGGATCTGGGTCATGATCAGCAGCAGCAGGGCGACGAACCACAGGCCGCAGAAGCGGAGGTAGTAGAAGACCAGATTCGGCACGCCCTCGGCCTTGTACACGAGCCCGTCCTCGATCGCGCCGGGTCCGTAGACGACCCCGACTACGTAGGACTCGAAAAGCTCCTGCCAGGGGATGATCAAGGCCACCATGATCAGCGACAGGATGAACGCGCGGGAGATATGATTGATGCCGCCGAGCCTGCCCACGAGGGAGACCATCAGACAGAAGAAGACCGTCATGGCGAACAGGATGGCGGAGACGATGAGAATGCCGTTGGCGACGCCGGTGATGCGGGCGACGCGTTCGTAATCGAGTTTGCCGAGCAGGCCCCCGGCGGATGCCTCGTCCGCGGTCGCGCTCTCGACAGACGTCGTCGTTGCTTCCGGAGTCGTTGCGGCAGGCGTTCCGGCGGCCTTGATGAGGCGCAGATCGACCGCCCAGAAGGCCGCCTGGACGAGGACCAGGCAGATCAGCACGATGGCGAAGAAGATGCTCTTCCAGGTGCGGAAGACGGCGACGGCTTCGAGGCTGTCGCTCGTCTCGATCATGTTGTTCGGATTGACCGGCATGTCACTCATAGATCGTACTCCCCGTTTTCTCTCGACTTTGCCGAGCCAGGATCTGATCCCGCCCGAAACGGTGTCCGCCACAGGACCGGACCGACGCGGACCGACAAGGTTCCATGATCTGCATAAAAAAGGACGCTTTCACGATTATCCGCAATTGGGACAACCGACACAAGGGAATTCTTCGCGGCGTCCCAGGCTGCTCATCCGCCCGAGGCCAGGGGCACCCGGACGGCACGAATCGCCTGCGACAGGCCGCACATCACCGACTCGATCTTGTGGGTCTCCTCTGCCGTGACGGTCAGCGGCGCCGGACGCCACAGGAGCGCGAATCCCAGGGATCGGCCCAAATCGCTCAGCGGGAGCGTCACGATCGAGAACCTGGCCAACTGCTTGAGGTCCTCACCCAGATCCAGGCTGGACAGCTCGGCGAGCGTGCAGGTCTTGTTCGACTTGCAGATTCCGTCGACGAGTTCCGAGGTGAGGTGTTCCTGAGGTCCTTGTTGCTGGCACGCGAACATGTCATCGCCCGCGAAGGAATAGAGTTCGCAGCCGTCCGCCTGCCGGAGGTAGAAGGCCACGCCGGTTCCGGGCAGTTCCTGGCGGATTTGTCGGTCGGCCCGGGCCAGCAGTTGGTTGAGGTCCAGACTGCCCAACAGAGACTTGTAGAACTGGGCTGCGAAACTGATCGTGTAGAGTCTCTGAATGAAGGCTCGCTGGGCGGAAATCAAGTCGTTGCACAGGATATCGATCTTGCTGGCCTGCTGTTTGCGTTGCCTGTTGACCCGGTTCAGCAGCAGGCGCAGCCGTCTATGTCGTTCGGTCTGACTCATAGGTCTCCACGTCTAAGGATGCCTACTGGGCCTCCTCCGTATGGGAATATGGCGCACGGCTCTTCTCTTGGGGCCGAAACCCATGCATAAGTTCGGCCCCGCACAGGAAATGCTTTAGTGCCGTCGGGCACAGATTGTCCGTCGGGCCGGTCGCCCCATAAACAGCGATGTATCATCGGTGGGGTCCGCCCGACGCTGAGCGGACGCCTCGCCACAAGATGCGAGAATCCGGGTCGCGAAGCCTCACGGGCGATGTTCTCGGACCCGCTGAGGCGGATCGCCCAGGCGTCCAGGCGCGAGGCAACTGCAGACCCGGCGTTGTCGCCCACCGCACGCCGTGGCGGCAATCGCCTTCTGAACTCCCGATAGCCTTCCCTCCGAGCCAAAGATGTGTCGTGAGATCGCAGGGACAGGATCGCTCGGTCGCTGGGTGCTGCACTGGTGACCACGAGTCCCGAGGTCGGCACAAGCAAGGTGTGAGGTGCAGGAGTTTCCCTGCGCCCCCACACCCTGCCTGCCACAGAGCTTCAGTTTGACACCAGAACTCTGCCTGGGGCTGTCCGCCACCTTCCCTCCCGGGACAGGTTCACATGCCAGTATACGGATTGTCGGAACGCGAAATCAATTGTTACAACTACGTATTTTTCGGGGAATTTCGCCAAGAAACCAGGCGATATGCCTGGGTTTTCGCCCGGTGGGCCAAGGGCGCCCCGCCGGGTGGATGATCTGCCGGCTCGTCACGCGGTGGGCAGAGTCACCGTCACCGTGGTGCCATGGTCCGGCTGGCTTTCGAGCTCGATCGTGCCGCCGTTGAGCTGAACGAGCCGGCTGGCGAACGCCAGACCCATGCCGCGTTTGCGTCCGGCGGGTTTCGCCGAGAAGAACGGGCTGGCCGCCTTCTTGATGGTGGCCTCGTCCATGCCGCTGCCGAGATCGCTGACCTTGAGGATCAGGCCCGTATCGGCCGCTTCGACCGCGATCTTAACCGGTCCCGTCGTGTCTGCGTAGGACTCGACCGCGTTGGCGATGATATTGGCCAAGGCCGAGGCGATCTGAGCCGAGTCCACCATGGCGGTCATAAAACCCTGTGCGACCTGAACTTGCGCGTTGATGTGCTCGGCGCCGGTCTTCTGTCGGGCCAGCTCGATCGCTTCGTCGATGATCTGTCGGATATCCGACGGACCCACGCGAGGCGCCGGCGGCTGGGCGTAGGCCATCAGGTCGTCCACCAGGCTCGATGCCTCGCGGGCGTTCTCGACGATCTTCTCGAGGGCATTGCGCTTCTGGCCGTCGGATTCCGCCTGGGCGATCAGTTGCGCCCGGCCCGTAATGACCGACAGCGGATTGTTCAGCTCGTGGGCGACGCCCGCGGCCATTTCCGCCAAAGCCTCGACCGCGTTTCCCATCGGGGTCGCCCGAGATGCTGTTGACCTGGGTCGGCCGTTCTCGTGGGACAGGCGCTCCGCGAGGCGTTCTCGCCGCTCGTTGGCGAGCGCCAGGCCAAGGATCGTGCCCGCCAGCGAGGCCGCTGTCTCGAATCGCTCCGCGAACAGACCCGCGTCGGCAGGGTAGCTCAACTCGAAAACCACCAGGCCGATCGCCTGGCCGTCCGAGAGCAGGGGAAGGACCTTCGTCTGGCCGCGGCTGAAATCGACTTCGAGCTGCTCCAGGAGCCACTCCACGCGATCCTGCGCGTCGAGCACGGCGAACTGGTTCACCAGAGACTTGGGGACAGGCGAGTCCTCCGCCGGGGCCTCCAGGACGGTCTTGTGACTATGGCCGAGGGCCTCGACGACCGCGGCGTCGATGGCTCCCTCTCGCGGGCAAGCGGTCAGGCAGATGCAAACCGTGCCGGTCTGGAAGAACCGCTGCCACCGCCTGGCGAATTCCTCGGCCAAGTCGATGGCTGCGACGCTCGAACTGACCTCGTTCAGGAACTCCTGGGCGAAGCCCAGGTACCCGGAGGCCGCCGCGAGCGCGCGTCCTTCCGCAGACAGCTTCGTGTGTTTCCTCGCGAGATCCGCGGCTGTTGCCTGGATCAGGTCGCAGTACCTGGCGGTGGCCCGAGGGATCTCCAGACCGAGAGCCTCGGACCGACGTTTGACCTCCGCCGGCAGATCGTCGATGATCTGCTGGAGCGTCTTGACGGCGATTCCGACCGATTCGCCGACCTCGACGAGGGGATCGGGCGCGTCGAAACTCCCCGATTGGCCGATGCCCGCGCGACGCGCCATATTGTCGGCGGCCTTCACCAACAGGGCGATTCTCGCCTCCGCCACCGGCTCGAGCGCGGAGGCGTCCCGATGGTGCAGCCAGATCGCCAGCATGATCGGCTCGGGCAGTCGCCAGCGTTGGGCGAGCTGCCTGCCGAGCAGCGTGTGGTTGGTCCCGAGGTGCTCGTGCTCGACTCGGTACAGAGCGAGGTTTGTCGCCTCCGCCTCGCGGGCCATGGCGGCCAGGCTCTTGGGCATGACGTCCTGCAAGGCGAACTTGCCGATGTCGTGCAGCAAGCCGGCGGACCAGGCGAGCTGCGGATCGACGTCGGGGGCCGCCTCCGCGAGCCGACGGGCGCAATGGGCGACCGCTACACTGTGCAGGATTAGGTCCTTGCGGTCCGGCGAGCCAAGCTGCTGATCGGCGAAGTCGATCTCGAAGCCCGCGGTGACCTTGGTTTGCAGGAGGGCGTCTCGAACGTCGTCCGCGTCCAACCGGTCGAGAACGAGGCGGACCGAGTGACGCTGCGGAACCGGGCCCGCGGCGCGGCGCTGCGCGAGCGAGAGAATGGCCGCCGCACAGGCGGGCTCGCATTCGAGCGTCTCCACGACCGATGCCGGCGAGAAGCGGCTCTGCGCCAGCTTCGTGAGATACTGCACAGCGACGCACGGCGGGACCGACAGCGAGTCCAGCTCGTTGATAGCCAGCTCCACCTTGCGGGACGCCGTCGCATCGATGTACCTTTTCGCCATGCGGCTACCCTGCGTTCTCTCCGTCTGGGGGTCTCCACTCGCCACCGATGGCGTGCTTCACCCTCACTCCGACTCCTGTCCTGTTGTCGCCCTGCGGCGCTCTCAGGCGACCAACTGCAAGGCCGCGTTGACCTTCTCGGTCAGTTCCGAGATGTCGAACGGCTTGCGAATGAACGACTCGGCGCCCGACTTGAAGAGCTGGTCGATCTCTTCCTGCTTGATGACGCCGCTGACGATGATGATCCGGGTGTTCTCGAATTCCGGGTTGTTCCGGATCGTCTGGCACACGACGTTCCCGTTGACATCCGGCAGCATGTAGTCGAGCAGGATCAGGTCCGGACGGAACAGTTGCGTCACCATCCCGGCCTCGTATCCGCTCGACGCCGTGCGGATCTCGTAACGCCCGTCGCGCGTCAGAATGTCCGTGATCAGCTCCACGATTTCCGCATCATCGTCCACGACCAGCACCTTCTTGCGCCCCGAGTCCAGGTTGTCCAGCGGGATGCTGTTGTCCCGCATGAACTTGATCAGATTCGCACGGGGGATGCGTCGGAACTTCGAGCCCGGCACCCGGAAGCCCCGGAGCCGGCCCGAGTCGAAACAACGGATGATCGTTTGCTGACTGACCCGACAAATGTCTGCGGCCTCGCCGGTGGTAAATAGATCCTTCATCCTTGCCCTTCCTTTTTCGCCAAATCCATTTGACAGAAGGCCCACTCAGTTTGCCTTACTGTCCCACCTTAACCTGTCACCCACAGCATGTCAAGGTGAAAAAAGCATAAAAACCCCGTTCTTTGCCATAGTACCCAGTTTCTTATCGGCAACTCCCGGTCTTTCTCTTTGATGAATTTTCCCGGACGCTTCGCCGGAGGATGGGCAATTTGGAGCCCCGCAGCAGGCACACCCGCGAAGGCGGGGCCTACCGCGGGCCGGCCCTCGTACCGAAATCGGGTTCGTTTCGCACGATCGATGGCGAAGTGTGAAGCGTTTCGCCCGGAGACCGCGCCGCTCGTCCCTCCTCGTTCGTGGCGACCCCAGCGTTGCCAGGAGGAGCCTGCGCCGGACTTGGTCCGGGACCGGCAGGCGTCTTCGTAGCACGGGCATCCTGCCCGTGAGTAGCATGGGCGTCCCGCCCATGATTCCCGTCCGGCACGTTCGTAGTGACGCCGTAAGGCGTTATCTTCTCTTCTGCGAGTTTGAAGTGCGATGTTTGAAGTGTGAAGTCAGACGGGCCACCGCCCAAGGCCTGACAGCTCGCACTTGCCGTTCCCTCCGACGATGGTTTCGCGCCAAACGAACCCAATTCCGCCCCTGCGACGGCCTCCTGACCCGCCGGAGGGGTGCTTTCCAAATGGTGAGCTTCCCCCGGCCGGGCCGCTGTGCGCACCTCCCGCTCCCTACGCAGCTCGGCCATCGTCCGGTACAGGCTGCTCTCGATCCGTCGTTCATACATCAGCAGCCGGTCCAGGACCCGCGCCTCCGCGAAGTCCGCGACGACGAGCTTGCCCAAGGAAGCGTTCTCATCGACCACGCCGGCAATGCCCCGATCCCAGTCGCTTCCTTTGATCTGCTTCCACTCTTCGAGTCGGGCCTCCAGCAGATCCGTCGGCTCGCCATCGTCCAGTGCCGCGAAGGCAATGTTCTGGAGCCGCTCGGCCCTTTGCAGTCGCCAGGAGAGCCCGACGATCCGCTCCGCGAGCATCGCTTCCACCGCTCCGGCCGGCGCCAGCTCCTGGAGCATCCCCTCCCGGTAGACCTCGAATTCCGCCGGGTCTTCCCCCTGGATGACCGCCTCCCGCGCCAGCAGGCCATGCTTGATCGCATTCCGCGAAGCCCTCTCCTTGCCTTGTGCCGTACGAGGTCCCGTGGACTTGCGAGCATTCAAACGATTCGCCTGGATCTGTGCAGTAGTCGCCATACTGAGCCCTCCGAATTGATGGTTCTACGCTTCACGCTTCACAATTCACGCTTCACGACGCGTGGCCCCCAACGGGGCCACACATATGGCGAGTATACCATAGCGACCCAGCGGATGTCAACAGCAATCTAACAAACACAGAAAGAAAAAGCTTCGCCACAGAGGTCACAGGGCGAGGAGGCTCTTGTAGTACGCTGTCCATCTTAATTTGGTGGGCGGATTGAGCGTCATTTGCCGATGATTCCTTTCAG